>CAVVXG010000029.1:0-103326 GCA_963752125.1 uncultured Pseudomonadota bacterium
TACTGTTATCATTTACTACTGAGAATAATGTTTGACCGGCCTGTACCAACTGACCTACCTGAACATTCTTTTTTGAAACAATACCGCTTGCCGGCGATTTAACATTAGTGTATGATAACTGTAGTTTTGCATAATCAACATCAACTTGTCTTTGATCAACACCGGTATGGGTAACGTTCAATTGGCTTTTGGTAGTGCCAACTTGTTCCTAAGCAGCTTTATATTGATCCTGTGCAGCCCTGTAAGTAGCTTGTGCAACTTCCAGATCAGCTTTAGCCTGGTCAAATTGTTGCTGGGTAATTGATCCGTCTTTTACCAGGTTTGCATAACGCGCATAATCTTTATTGAGTTTTATCAAACTTGCAGCAGCCGATTCAACCTGCGCTTTTGCGCTTGATGAATTTGCAGCGTTTGCATAAATTTGCGATTCGCCAACATTTATATTTGCACTTGCGCCTGTTTTTGCAGCCATTGCTTGTTCTAATTTTACTTTATAGTCGCGGTCGTCAATTTTTACCAGTACCTGGTCTTTGTTACATGTGTGTTTTCTTCAAAATAAATGCTGTCAACATATCCGCCTACGCGGGCCACTACCGGGCTGATATCGCCATCAATCTGCGCATCATCAGTATCAACATGTTTGCCATAATAAATATATTCTTTTATCCCGAAAATAATACCTACTACAAGTATGCATACCCAATATAATAGGAAGTACTTTGTTAGGTTTCTTTTTGGTTTCGTTTTCCTGTGTTTCGTGTGCCTTTGCCATTGTTATGTATGTTTTGATGTATTGTGAGGATTTTCTAATTATTTGTTAAGTTTTCCGGTTGATTTTAATAGGGTATAATAAGCCAGTCCTGCATCAGCTTTTGCCAATTCAAGGTTTATTTGTGCCTGGTAAAGCAATGTTTCAGCATCTGCCCGGTCGGTAGCCGAAGCGATATTGCTTTTGTATTTTGATTCCAGGATTTTATTGTTTTCACCAGCCTGGTCAATTGATGTTTGCAAAAGCTTTATCTTATCCAGCGCCATGCTGATAGTTCTGATAATCGCTGGTTTACTTCTTTTTTAACGTTATCAACAGTGATGTTTTTAGTTTCAATTACTTCTTCACGTTGAATTTTGGCTTGAGTTACTTTGTTTTTGTTGGTCCAAAGGGCCAGGAAGTTCTTCAGCGTCTTGGTTTTGGCTTGGAGATTCGACGATGATTCGCGATTTCGCCATGCGGATAATGCACCTTGCCATTGTAAGACATGGGAATATGATGCGACCGCAGGGTGGATGGAAGCACGGCGGCGATTACGGCTTTGCCCGAACGCCTCAGGGCGAGAACGCCCGGGACATCGCTCATTTCGTGCGTTACCTGGGCTACAGCCCGGCCGAGGCTCTGGTCTGCGCAACCCGCTACGGCGCGGAACTGATGGGCATGGGTCATGAGGCCGGTCAGGTGCGCGAAGGTTTCCTCGCCGACCTTCTGCTGGTGGATGGTGATCCGGTCGCTGACGTCAACATCCTGCCCAACAATCGCCAACATCGAACCGCTGGCGAGCCTGATGCAACCGACCTGCGCCGGCCTGCCCACAATCAGCAATAGCTCTTTCCCGGTCGATGCGATGCCTGGTCGCGTTTACTCCACGTCGGATCGAGTCCGATGGAATGAGACGTTGACGCGTGTCGAGCGTGAGCGCGTCGCTGCTGCCGTCGGAATTGCAGCGGCACGCTTAGGTTATGAGCTCGATGGCGTCGCTCCATGGCGCCTGCGGCTAGCCCGCTTCGGTCTGCGAATCACGGGCAAGCTTCCATGAGCGCCAAGGCTGTGCGGAAGTCTGACGACATTTCGAGAGATCCGTTCCTGGAGAGGCGGCGTGCGTCCCTGCGCGAGCGCTTCGGGTTATTGGGTGGGCAGTTTAGTTTCGAGACAGACGATGCGCGCCTGCTGCGGATCGTGCAGCAGGCGTATTCGCGGTTGCCACCGCACAGATTCACCGCCGCCGCACCTCGGTTTGTCGTGAGGCTCGTGCTGACCTGCGTTGCACATCCCTCCAGCCGGACGGAAGGTGAGCCGCCGCCGTTTAGACCCGTTGCCGGTGCTGGAATCCCATGTGGCGCCATGGACGGAGCAAACTTCGTAACGGTGTCACCGGATCAGCGCTCCGCACTGGTCGTGGTTTCTGCGCAGATGCTCGAGTTTCCGTATCACGTCCGGTACGAGATGTTGGAGTTTGCGGTGTATCTGTTGGCCTCGCGCGCGCAGGGATTGGTCGCTCTGCATGCCGCCTGCCTGGGGCGCGGCGGGCAAGGGATTCTGCTGTTAGGCCCGAGCGGCGCGGGAAAGTCGACGCTGTCGCTGCACTGTTTGTTGCAGGGTCTGGACTTCCTGGCGGAGGACAGCGTGCTGGTAAGGCCTGACGGCCTGCTGGCAACGGGTGTTGCAAACTTCCTGCACGCTCGCGCGGACTCGCTGCGTTTTGTCACGGATCCCGGCTGCGTCACGGCGATTCGGAAGTCGCCCGTCATCCGACGACGCAGCGGTGTGGAGAAGTTCGAGATTGATCTGAGACATCCGCAGTACAGGCTTGCGAGTACCCCGTTGCAGATCGGCGCGGTGGTTTTTCTTTCACCGCGGAGTGCGCCCGCGCATGCACTCCTCACGCCGCTGCGCATGGCGCCCCTGCGACAACAACTCGCAGCCAGCCAGCCGTATGCGGCCAATCAGTCGGGATGGGGTGACTTCAGCCGGCAAGTGTGCCAGCTACCCGCGTTCGAGCTGCGCCGCGGACGCCATCCGCTGCAGGCGGTCGAGGCTCTCGAGAAGCTGCTGCCATCTCGTCCAGGCTCCCGAGGTAGGCCGTGAAGATCGCTTTCGTCATACCTGGAGGAGTGGGTCGTTCGGGGCAGTACCAGGTCATTCCCGCGCTCCTGGCGCTGTTCGCCCGTCTGTCGGTGCGCAATGAGGTCCATGTATTTGCGCTGGAGCAGGAGGCCCGGCCGGCGAGTTGGGATCTGGTTGGCGCGCGTATTCACAACATCGGCCGGGGTTACACGCGGGCGCGGGCAATTCGGGCGATTTGCGCACAACACCGCGTAGCCCCCTTTCACGCCGTGCATTCCATCTGGTCCGGCAGCCCGGGCCTCATTGCCGTGACCGCCGCGAGGATCTTGCATCTGCCGAGCCTTATCCACGTCGCCGGCGGTGAGTTGGTTCGGCTTGCGGACATTGGTTACGGCGGTCGGCTCAGCTGGAAGAGTCGCCTCCGGGAGGCGCTGGTTCTACGGTCCGCGACGGTCGTTACAGCGGCGAGCTCTGCCATGATCGCGGCGCTCGAGCAGATCGGAATCGCCGCGAAGCGCGTGCCGCTGGGCGTCGATCTCGAAGTCTGGCCCCCGTGTGATCCAGTGCCCCGCGACACCAGCAAGCCCGCGAGGCTGATTCACGTTGCCAGCCTCAATCGAGTCAAGGACCAAAGCACCCTATTGCGGGCCCTCGCCACACTCGCACAGACGGGAGTGAAATTCCGGATGGACGTGATCGGGGAGGATACGCTGGGTGGTGAAGTTCAGGCGTTGGCGGTCCGTCTTGGGTTGTCTGCGACGGTGAGATTTCACGGGTTTCTCACTCAACGGCAGCTTTACCCACTAGTGCAGCGGGCGCACTTGATGATGCTTTCCTCGCGCCATGAGGCTGGGCCGCTTGCACTGCTCGAGGCCGGCGTCGCGGGTGTTCCAACCGTTGGAACTTCCGTCGGACATATCGCGGAATGGGCCCCCCACGCGGCGACAGCTGTTCCCGTCGGGGACCCGGTGGGTCTGGCTCGCGCGACGTCCGAGTTGCTCGGCAATGAAGAGCTGCGCCTGCAGATCGCTCGGGAAGCATTGCGCCGCGCAACGTGCGAGGACGCAGATAACACCGCACGAGGCTTCGAGGCGATTTACGCGGGCCTCGCCGGAGATGCGCATGGACGCCTCGCGGTCTGAGCGGGCCTCTAGTACCGGCCTGACCTACCGGCCCGACATTGATGGGCTGCGGGGGGTGGCGGTCATATTGGTTGTCGTCTACCACGCTTTCCCTGGACTGCACACGGGTGGGTTCCTCGGTGTCGATGTTTTCTTCGTCATCTCCGGCTATTTGATCACGCAGCTCATCCTGACAGGCCTGCAAGCAGAAACGTTCAGCGTCACTGAGTTCTATCGGCGGCGCGTCCGGCGCCTCGCTCCGGCGCTGCTCGTGGTGATGCTGGCATGCTGTATCTTCGGCTGGCTCGTATTGTTGCCCAACGAGCTGCGGTGGCTCGGCAAGTCGACGGCGTACAGCGCCGGTTTTCTGGCAAACGCATTCATCGCAAGATCGGTTGGCGACTACTTCCACAAAGCCGCGGAGTTCAATCCGCTGCTGCACCTGTGGTCGCTGGGCGTGGAGGAGCAATTCTATCTGCTCTGGCCTGTCTTGTTGATCATGGCGGCGAGGCGCCACCTGACGCTGCAAATTCTGCTCGCCGTGATCGCAACCTCGCTGGCAATCTCGATCTGGGGCGTCTGGCACTCCCCGGCGCTGCACTTCTACTATCCGGCGGCGAGGGCGTGGGAACTGGCGTCTGGAGGACTACTGGCCGCATGGCAGATGCAACGCCCGCGCGGTCCGGGCGCGGACGGTGGAATGCCCGCGCTGTCAGTTGCGGGACTGGCGTTGATCCTCGCCGGCTGCGTGTGTTGGACCGTAGACCAGCCCATTCCGGGGGGCTGGAGTGTCATTCCGGCAGCAGGCGCTGCGATGATCATCGCAGCCGGACCGTATGCGCCGCTCAATCGAGCGTTTCTCGCCAGCTCGCCACTTCAGTTTGTCGGAAAAATCAGCTATCCGCTCTATCTTTGGCATTGGCCGCTGCTCGCGTTCACGCGCATCATTACCATGCGTGCGCCCCAGCCACTCCTTGCGGCAGCAGAGATCGCGATCGCCTTCCTTGCCGCTTACGCCACCTATCGGCTGTTGGAGTCACCGATCCGCTTCGGTGAGCTTGGCCGGCGCGCCGTTCCGGGATTGCTCGTCGGGCTCGCCATCTTGGCGTTGATCGGGGCAGCCGCAGGCAAGGGCGCCATCCCGGGGCGATTGTCCGGACCGCTGTTCGCAAAATGGGACTCCGCCGTGACCGATTGGCATTATCCCCACGATACGAGCCGCGATCAGCGCTCCAGGTTCGGTACGGTCATTGTGCCGAGTCATGGTGAGCGCTCCACTGTGTTTATCGGCGATTCGCACATCCAACAGTACTGGCCGCGTGTGCGCTGGATCATCGACACGCAGCCCAACTCCGCACGCTCGGCCGAGTTCGTGATCCGCCTGGGTTGCCCCGCAATGCCCGGAATCGACACAACCTGGCCAGGCTGGGACTGCCATTCGTTCGATTATGCCCTGCAACAAGCTTTTCGACCGGATGTTGATACTGTGGTGTTTGGCGCTTTCTGGGAAAGCTATTTCCTCGGGGAATACTCCAGCGTTCATGATCCACAGGCGGAAGGTGGCTTGCGAGCCCGCCCGGGAGCGCCGCTAAAGATCGACTCTCCCGAAGTGCGCAGGGCTTTCGAGCAGTTCGAAGAAGTCCTTGCGAGACTGGTCTTAAGCGGCCGGCGGGTGTTCATCGTGCTCTCGAATCCGACTTCGCCGCGATTCGAGCCGGCTTTCCCGTCCTGGATCCGACTCTTACCGCATCTGCCCGCGAGTCTCCCCGCGAGCGCCGGGTCGCGAATCGATGTGGCGGCGTTCGGCGCTTTCGTAGAGCCGGTGACGAGCAGGTTGCGTGCTGTTGCTGCGCGCTCTGGTGCACGGGTCGTCGATCCTCTCACCACGTTGTGCGATCGAATGTTCTGCCCGGCAGTGGGTGCAGACGGTATTCCACTGTACTTAGACTCGAATCACCTCAGCGGGTTTGCGGCACGCGAGCGCGCATCGTTCGTGGACCAGATGCTCTTGGGGCCGGATGCGCTGTTAGCCACCCCGGCGTCCGCCGGCGTTACCCAGCTGCCGCTTTTCAAACATTAGAAACATGAAGCGGCAGGTACTCACTCGCAAGCCGGTGTGGAAAGCACCCGCCTGGGTATCGTCGCTCACCACGTCGCGTTCGCTGGATGAGGGTAGCCCGCGGAAAACCCGCTTGAGTGTGAAGTAGGGTTCGCTTTGCCTGGCGAAGTCGGCAAGCCGCCGTCTGACAATCGGGGCCTGGACGCCCGGCACCGAATAATGGCCCGTGCGCCACAGTCGCAGTGAGTTTCGCCACCACCAGCGATACCTCATGTCGCCGACGAAGTAGGGACTGAGGACGCTGGCGAGCACCCGGCCGCCGGGGTGGGTCAGAGCGTGAAACTTCGCGAACAGTCCCTGCAGGTCGTCGATCAAGTTGAGCGGCGCAAAATTCGCGGTAACGACGTCAATATCCCGCGCCTCTCCCGGTTCGTTGCGGGCTAGGAAGTCGCTGTATGCGCCGCGTTCCAGGGTGATTCGTCGAGCCTCGATGAGGTCCCGGCAATACTCCGCGAAAAATTCGCACATTTGCGGATCGACGTCGTAGGCCACGACTTTGAAGCCGCGCTCGGCGTAGAAGCGGGCATCCATTCCCGTGCCCGAGCCGAAGTCGAACAAGGTGGCGCCCGGTGAGGCCACTCTCAGCACCAGGTCGCGAAACGCCGAGCGGGCGCGGCGGTCCGATTCCAACGCGGTAATCTGCTCGACGTAGCGGGCGCCCGTCACGAGCGGGGTGGCGCCGCGATGATCGAACGAGCCGCTCATCTCCTCTTCATCACGATCAAAAAGTGATCGCCCGCGGCGCGCAAGGCAGGCCAACCGGCGACGCGCCGGTCCAGACGCCACAGACGCTCGTAGGTGAGGGGATGTTTTTCGCGGATCGATGTCAGATAGGGCGGTGGGGCGAAAACGCACAGTCCACGATAGTGCGCGAGATGAAAGTGCTCCGCGAAAGCCCGATAGAACTCGCGCGGTTGGTAGTAGCGGGTCCAGATGGTGTGCTTGTTCATGCCGACGGGCACGAGGCCCCGGGCAAAGCGCACGCCGACCCGCGCCCATTTGCCCCGCCACAAGTAGTGCGCGATCTCCCACGGGCAGACGCGGCCGATCACGGTAAACACGAGCGCTCCGCCCGGCTTGAGCAGGCGGGCACATTGGTGCGCCACTTGGCTGAGGTTGGGTACACAGTTGAGTGGGCCGAGATTGGAATATGCGCCATCGTAGCCGCCCTGGCCGTCCAACCTCTGCAGCTCATGGGCGCCCAACGGCAGTACCCGTACCCGTTGCGTCAACTGTTTACCTGCTGCGCGCTCACTTGTCCGTTGTACCATCCGCGGCGACCAGTCCGTGGCCGTCACGTGATTTCCCAGCTCCGCCATGCGAATGGCATCGAGTCCCGTGCCACAGCCGATATCGATTAATCGGCTGCCTGGCGCGAATGTGGCATCCAGCCAGCGCCACATTTCGCAACGCATGTCCTGAATCAACGAGTTGTTGCCGCGCGGGCCGTCGTAGTCCGCGGCGACGCTGTCAAAGGCATCCTGAGTCTCGCGCAATTGCGGAAGGGCGGAATCGCTGGACATCCTGTGTGGGTTGTGTAGCTCGCTCATGGTTGGAATCGACCGATCGCGACAGTGAAACTCTGCATGAAATGGAAATCCGGGCGTCGCAAGGCGAACCGCGGGTCTGCTCCGTCGCACAGCCGGGCCAGCGCTGTGAAGTCCGCATCCGACAGGTAAGGACGGAGCCGCTCTCCCCAAGTATCCCGAAAGATGGCCTCCTCCAGGTAGGTTTTATCCGCCGGGGCCAACGGCGACAGGCGCTCGATCATGAACGTTTGCGCTGTGACGTCGCGCAGCCGCGCTTGCCGCAACAGACCCACAATGGCCCTGATGGCGGTTAGATCGAATTCGCTGAGGCCGTAGCGATCCCGGTAGTACTGGCGCACGGCTTCATTGATGAGTCGTTCGAGCCTGGAATCCCATGCAAAGTACATGTCGGGAACCAGTGCGCTCTGGCCGAGGACGATGCGGCCGCTGCCGGGGCGCAGGAGGCTTGTCAGTGCCTGCGCGCCGCGGACCGGGTCCCGCAAGTGATTGATCGTGTTGACACACCAGATCACGTCGAAGCTCTCGGGCTGAAGCGGTGCCTCGAGAACGTCAGCCTGAAACACGTGGATCTCAGGCGACACTTGGGCGCGAGCCGCGGCCACGTGCGCCGTCGAGAGATCGATACCCACCACCTTGCCGTTCGGTCCGACTTCCTGCGCAAGCCAACGCAAAGTTTCCCCGGTGCCGCAACCGGCATCCAGCACACTCATTCCGGGCTTGAGGTCCAGGCTTGCAATGGCCCGCCGTATCTCGGGCGCGGCGAACGCGTTGAACTGTCTGAGCTTGTGCGAATAGTCTCGGCTTGGTGTGTCGCCGAGCAGGCCGGCTGATGCAGGTGCCTCCGTCATGTCGCCAGTTGTTGTTGGCCGAGCGCCATCTGAATCGCATACATCGTGTCCACCCGAGTTGGCCGGGACGTCACCCAGCGCCACATCCGCCGCCCTTGGGGCAGGTGCTGCCACTCGCTCGCTCCCTTCGCGACCTCGCTTTGCGCCAGTTGCTTGCGAATTTCAAACACATCGGCGCGCGGCGCTATGCGATGCATCATGTAGCGCGCGGTCTCGGCGAACGATTGTGACCACTCGATGCCTGGAAACGCTTCTATCCAAACGTATGATAGAGAGACATCAGTCATCGTCCGGCGTCGGGCGATCATCCGTAACAATGAGGGTGTTTCCCTGGCGAGCCGGTTGAAGACTCGCGCGGGAACCACCGTGGGATAGTACCGATGTGTCAATTGCAGCGGCGGTAGCGCCCACCAGAGCCCTCGGCCGCTTGCGTGGCGTGCGAGCACTTGATCCCAGTCGGCGTCCGTCATGCGGGAGGACAGTAGCGCGAGATCGTTCACATGGAGGAGTCGGAGGGCGCGGGTCACCATGGCACCGGCTGCGTGCAGCAACAAGTGGGTCATGAGAGATGCCCTGGAAGGGTAGCGGTTCAAGCCAGGCTGCGGCTGTGATGGGAATACCCGATCCGAGACGTCGACTCGCTCGAAGGGAAGTGCCTCCTGGAGCCGCTCGTGCAATTCAACTTTGAGGTAGTTGTCAGCGTGCTCACCTAGGTGGCCGGGCGGCTGCTTATCCGTCGGCACGAAAATCCGCTCCCTCCAGGTTGACAGGGATTGGCGCAGGCCGAGCGACTCGAGCATTCGCACCGCCCGGCTCAAGTCCTCTCCTTGTACGAGAAGATCGACGTCAGCCATGGGCCGCTCACCCGGCGCATAGAGACCTGATGAGTGCAACTCAGCGCCCTTTAGCGCGACCAAGGGAATCCCCTCATCGCGGGCGCGGGCATCGATGAGTTGCAGGAACTCCATGATGCGCGGATGCCGTGCGGCAGTGTGCGCCCTTTGATCGCGCAGAAACTCGTTCCAGCTCGCGGGCCCTTGCCAGCGCAGCTTGGCCGACAACAGCGGCGAGACGCCATGCATCGCAGCGACGGCGCGTGCAACCCGCCACTCGAAATCCGACCAATCCGGCGCCAACTCCGTTGGCTGTGCCAGCTCGCGGGCCAATCGCTCGGTGGTCGTGCGCAACGCGTGTTGCACGATCAGGGGACTCGGAATTCGTGTATCCATACTCATCCTGTCGCCGTCGTGGGGCTGAGCACCGAACGATACAGGCGCTCGTGTGAAATGAGCTCGTTCCAGCGGGAGTCCAGCAGGCGGCGACTGTGCGTGTACCCTCGGGTGTCACCTTTGCTCCGCCGCTGGTCTAGGTTGACCTGGTCATGGAGGAGATCGCGCACGGCGCGGTAGAACTGCGATGTGTAGGTCCCCTGAAACATCATGTCCAGATCATCGCTCTCGCGCCAATGGGTCTTGCCGCGCAGCTGCTCTTTTACGAGCTCATGGAACTTCGTGCCCGGGAGTGGGTAGGAGACGCTCACTCCAACGTCATCCGGGCGTGCCGTGTCGAGCAATTTGCGGGTGGCGAGCACGTCCATCAACTCTTCCCCCAGGTAGCCGAGTTGAATGAAGAATCCAACCCGGATTCCGACAGCCTTCAGTCGGGTTCGCGCGCTCAGGATCTCGGCGACGGTCGTGCCTTTGTTCATGGCATCCAGCACTCGCTGGCTGCCGCTTTCCGCTCCGATCCAGGCTTCCTTACAACCCGCCTCGCGCAGGGCCTGTGCCATCCGCTCGCTGATGAGATCGGCACGCGTCTGGATGGTGAACGGGATAGACCCCCCGGTGGCCCGCAGGGCATTCGCAAGCTCGTCGACCCAGTCCACGCGAAAACCGAAAATATCGTCCGCGAACCAGACGTGGTCGGGCCCATGCGTCCGCTTCAGAAGGGTCATTTCCGCGGCCACATCCGCGGCGCTGCGCTGCAGGTACTGATTTCCCCAGATCGGTTTCGCACACCAAGTGCAGCGGAACGAACACCCTTTCGAGGCGGCCATGTTGAGGCTGAAGAAGCCGTGTGCCTTCTGCCACACCGCGCGGTAGCGCTCTATGTCGATCAAATCCCAGGCGGGCGGAGCTGTTTGCCAGGAGGAACGCGGGAGACCGACGGATCGAGCGGTCGTCACCCTGTCACCGTCGAGTGTGGCGCACCCCGATAAGCCTTCCACGAACTGCGCCGTTTCCTTAGCTGAATCCTCATCCAAGCGCAGCACCAGCGCTCCAAGGGTCTCGAGCCCCTCTCTCAGGAGTACCAGATCGGCGCCAGCACGGAGGTACGGCTCGGGAGCGTCGGTCGCGTCGGATCCTGCTGCGACAACTCGTGCGCCGGCTTGGCGTGCGCTCGCGACCATCTGGCAGCACGCATCGCGCATCTTGCCGAGGCACATCTTGCTCAGAAAGTTGAAGTTGTCTTCGTAGAAGAGCACCAACTGCGGATTGACGGCCTGCAGGAGACGGTCGTATTCGGCAGTCCCCTCCGCAAGCATGGCGTCGAAAAGAGACACGCGATGACCCGCCTCGCGTAGTTGCGCCGCAACTTGCAGGGTCGCCAGCGGCGGGTACGGTTTGGCACGTTCCTGTTGTTTCTGGTCGAAACGCAGGAAATAGGAGTGACAAACCAGGATGGAGAGCATTGTCGGCGAGCCCCTCGCGCCGGCGGCGGCCCGGCACTGTCGTTTTTCCGTTGCATCGGCAGAAAACTGATAAGCGCACCGCCGACTTACGTCTGTTCCCGCGATCCCGACGCGAACGCTCTGCAGGGTGAGTTCATCGCTCGCCTCCTCGGGTTCAAACGCGGGAACGCGCCTGCGGTTTTGCGATGCGCTTCGGTCCCGTTTCTGAGAGTTCGCCGGGAACGGAAACCGGGGGGCTGTCCAGTGGCACCTACGGCAGACTTCACCGCACTGAGTGACCCCCGATGTCGTCTTCTCAACACAAACCTAGATCTGCGCCACTGGCTGTAATGTTGGCCGTGGCCGCCAGCCTGGCGGGCTGCGCGGGCAGTGGCGAAGGCCTCAATGACGACGGTTTGCCCAAGGGCTCCTCGTCCTCTTCGTCCAGCGGCGAGCTCACTGCGGACTTTGAGTCCATTCAGGAGCACGTCTTTACGCCTATTTGCTCGCCCTGTCATAGCGGCGGGGGCGCTCCCGAAGGCCTGATGCTCGATGCCGCTCACAGCTACAACCTACTGGTCGGAGTGCCGAGCACCGAGGTGCCCACCCTGGATCGGGTGAAGGCTGGCGACCCGGATAACAGTTATATCATTCTCAAGATTCAGGGCAGCCCCGGGATCGTCGGCGCGCGCATGCCGTTCGACGAGACTCCCCTGCCGCAAAGCACCATTGATGTCATCCGCCAATGGATCGCGAACGGCGCCCCGCAGGGCACGCCCGCCGCCGCGTCGGGCAACCTCAAGGCTATGCAGAGAATCCAGGCGTTGGCCAATGCAACGCCTGCTCCTTTCAACGTGACCCAGACGTCGCCGCTCGACGGAGCGGTCGTGGATACGCCGATCAGTCACATCATGGTGGCCTTCAACCAGGAGGTCGATGCCACGCTGGTCAACTATACGAACCTGACGGTAGAGAGAGTGGGTTCGGCGCAGGTGCCAGCGGCCGGCGATATCCAGACGGTGCGCATCCCGAGTTATGCCGCGCTCGCCGAGGGCAACCCCGCCGCCATCATTATCAAACCTGCGGCGCCGTTGTTGCCGGGTACCTACCGCGTGACGGTGCGCGGCGCTGGCGGTGGCGCCTTAGCGGGCCTGAACGCGCAACCGCTCGGCAGCGACTATTCCTTCACATTCACTACGGATGCCGCTCCATGATCAAGCCGATGTTCCGGCGTTTGCTGCAGTGCCTGGCGATGGTGCTGTGTTTTGTCGCTCTGCGTGCCGAGGCGGAGCCCTATCTGGCGGTGCAGACCGGCCTGAAGTGCGGTCAATGTCACGTCAATCCGACCGGTGGCGGTCTACGCACAACTTTCGGTGACATTTTCGCGCAGACGCAGTTGCCACACGATCACATCGATACGGGAACTGGAGCGGACACCTGGACCGGGGAAGTCGCGAAATTCCTGCGTATCGGCGGCGATCTGCGTTTCGACGAGACCGCGACCGAGATGCCCCACACCAAAACGGTCAACACATTCAACCTCGATCAGGGGGTGCGTGTCTATCTCGAAGCCAACGTCATACCCGAGCGCCTCCTCGTGTATGTCGATGAGCAGGTGGCACCCAACGGCGCGCTGAACCGCGAGGCCTATGGTGTGTACTGGTCGGCCAACCACGATTGGTACCTCAAGGCCGGGCAGATGTATTTGCCGTTCGGTCTGCGGCTGCAGGACCAGACGGCACTCATACAGACCGCCTCCGGCATTAACATGACCGCGCCGGACCAGGGCGTGGAGTTCGGCTGGGAGCGAGGCAACTGGGATGCGCAGTTCGTGATCAGCAACGGCACGCCCGGGGCCAGCTCCAGCGAGAACGGTAAACAGTTCAGCGGCCAGCTGGCTTGGGTCGACTCCGTCTTTCGTGTCGGCGCCGCCGCCAATTTCAATAACAAGCAGGTTGGCAACAAGACCCAGTTCGCCTTGTTCGCCGGCCTGCGCACGGGCCCGATTGCCTGGCTGGCGCAGGGCGAGCTCATTCACGACCAGTCGGTCGTCGAAGGTACGACCATCAACGGTCAGCGACAGCTCGCAAGCCTGGTCGAGGCAAACTGGCTGATCGCCAAAGGCAACAACCTGAAGATCACCAGCGAGTGGTTCGACCCGGATCGCAATGTGTCACACAACGACCAGACTCGCTGGAGCGCGGTGTACGAATGGACGCCGATTCAGTTCGTGCAGATCCGCGGCGGCGCTCGTATCAGCGACGGCATTCCGCAGATCGATACGGAGCACAAGAAGATTTACTTCGTGGAGCTGCACGGTTTTTTCTAGTCGACTCCCTGGAACCTGCATTGCCCGCCTGACCGTAGGCGGGCGTTTTTTGGGTCGGGCAATGATACTTATGCAGGAATGGTCTTCACTGGTTTGTGTTTGAGCGGATCGGCGATCCATCTGCAAGCGAGGCACTCCAGCTCCTGGTAGGTCGTCACGCCCGCGCCGGGTTGTTTTCTAACTTCCTCTATATACGCCTTGGCGCGAATATATAGTCTGATGATGGTTGTATAGCTACCGCTCTTGATGATCTTTTCGTCATATATGTCCTGCGCAATTGCTACGCTCACATACTCGTAGTGATTCAAGGCATAGCGAATATGCTTCGAATCATCGCAGTCAATATTCTCCTTTCGGGCAAACGCCGCCATGTTTTTCTCTCCGTCATGGAGGGTGGCGATGTGCCGAATTGCCTTTGTCAGCTCCTCATCCCTGCCGCTCGCGAATATTGCCTCCGCGGCAGCTTTCCGACGTTCGATGGCGCGAGATGTTCTGATTGCAAGGAATCCAGCGATCGCTGCAGCCAAGAGGACCAAGGTCTGGCACCAGAACGCGTACGTTTCTCCGAGTAACTTCGGCGTGTCTGGATGTTCGGCGCCACAAATTAGCTGTGCCATCAATCCCTCGAAGTGAAACGAGGGCCGCGAAGGCCCTCGTGGGCAGAGAAGTGTTGTAGTTACAGCCCTTGGTAATCGTCCATAGTCCAGTTCATTGCACGTACCTCCAAAAGCAAAAAGGCGAGGAGACTATTTGTCATTCCTCGCCTCGAGTCGAGATCAGCTCAGGACGCACCCAAGCCCTCTATAAAAGCAGCGGGTCTACACTGCTGAAAGCCAACCTACGCCGCGCTGTGGGCGCTGTCAAGACTAAAGATGTCTTCGGGTGCACCGAGTGTTCTAAAGCGCGGAGCGTCTCTACCGTGCGAACCAACACGCGTAACCCGACGTGTAAATCGCCGCTGTGCACGCGTGAGCAATCACCACGCGCGGCGACCGCGCGGTTGCGCGCGCGGTCGCCATGGAGGGTGGTGTTAGGGTACGACGGGAAGTTGTACGCTGCTGGGAGTCTTCGCGCCGTGGTAGACGCTTTGCGTGGCGGTTTTGTAGTCGCTGGGCTTGGCGTTGAAAATGTTGTCGACGTAGGTTTGCGGATTGCGGTCGTACAACGGGAAGAGGGTGGACTGCACCTGTACCATGATCTTGTGGCCGGGCAGGAACACGTGGTCCACGTTGGGGAGGCCGAACTTGTATTCCTCCGCCTTGCCGGGCTTCAGGGGCTGCGGCTTGTCCAGGGCATGCACGTAGCGGCCGCGGAAGATTTCGATGCCGATGGGGAGCTCGAGGCCGGCCAGTCGGAGTCTGGAGTTCTGTTCGGTTTCAGGGGAGGTGTCGGGATACACGTCAATGAGCTTCACCACCCAGTCGCTGTCCGTCCCCGATGTGGCGGCGAAGAGGTCCACCTGAGGTGCGCCCATGATGTGCACCGGCTTATCGAGCACGGCGCTCTGGTAGACCAACACGTCGGGACGATCCGACACGAAGCGTTGATCGTGGACCAACCACGTCGTCCACTGTTGGTGGTCGGCCATATCGATGGGTCGTGGAATGAAAGGCACCGGTTTCAGCGGATTGGAGACGTAGTCGTCATGGCCACTGGCGGCGGGAGCCTTGAAGCTTGCGGTAAATCCCTCGCCGAGATAGAGCGGGGTCAGTGTTCCCATGGGCCATCGAGGGGATTGCTCCCAGCGGTTGACACCGGTGGCGTAAGTTAGAACCCGAGGCGTGTGAGGGTCTGGAGCATCCTTCAGATAGTGGTCCAGGAACGGCTTTAGATAGTTGACCCGAAATTCGCGTGCCGTGTCGCCGGTGAAGGTCAGCGGTCCCAGGTCGTATCCATAGTGATTGACACCAGAGTGCCGCCACGGGCCGATGACGAGCGACACGATGTCGCCGTACTTGTCTTTCAGAGCTTTGTATACGGCGGGAGCGCCGTAGGAATCTTCCTGGTCCCACTGTCCCACTACCAGCATTGTCGGTACGGTGAGCGGGCGAGCGGCCATCCACTTGTCGACTGCTTGCAGCGACCAGAAATCCGTGTAGGCCGGGTTCTGCATCAGTTTCTGCACGAAGGGGTACTTATCCATGCCCCAGCGACGCGCATAGTCACCGGCCGATCCTGTCTCCAGATAGCGGGTGTAGTCATCGCCGACTCCGACCGCCAGTCCCTCGCCTTCGGCCTTCGCCGTGCTCTGTCCCACCGCGTAGTCGAGCTGCGGAACGCGGAAGGCGCCGTTGTGGAAGGCGTCGTCGCCGATCCAGGTGTCAACCATCGGACTTTGCGGAACAGCCGCCTTCAAGGCCGGATGCGGATTGATTTCCGCCATCAAAGTGGTGAAGCCGAGATAGCTGCTGCCAATGACACCGACCTTGCCGTTGCTCTCATGAACATTCTTTACCAGCCAGTCGATGGTGTCATACGCGTCGGTCGACTCGTCGATGCCAGTGGAGTTCAACGGCCCGACGATCGGGCGAGTCAGGATGAAGTCACCTTCGGAGTGATGTTCCCCGCGGATGTCCTGGTAGACGCGGATGTAGTTGTCCTCCACGAACTCCTTGTCCATGACGGGTAGGATTTCCGTGGTCAACTGCGAGTGCGCGCGAGAGGCCGATCCCTTCGCATCATACGGTGTGCGCGACAGGAGAATCGGGCCGCCAGCGGTGCCCTTCTTCATGACAATCACGGTGTACAGTTTCACGCCGTCCCGCATTGGGACCATCTCGACGCGTTTGATGTAGTCGGCTTCTGCGCGGGTGCTGTCGTAAGTTGCAACCGAGTCGGATGTCATGGGCGTGACTTTGGGCGCCGCCTGGTCCGTGGGTGCTGCTTGCGTTGCGGCGGCTGCCAGCAGGAGCGACAGGCATGCCGTCGCGCCGCCGAGGGTCGGGTGGTCATCGGGCTGTTCCTGGCGAAGGGTGAAGGGCGCAAGAATACGTGATTCGCGCACAGCGCAGGACCGGATGGCCGGCGTCACAACAGATTTAGTCGCGCGTTTCGAACCGTTGGGCGCGTCGTCGCTGGCGCGGATCAGCCGCCGCCGTCTGTCTTTTGTGAGCGCAAGGCGAATCGCGACACCTGAAACTCAGGGATACCCGGCACGCTCCGTTCGTCCGCCACCGCGGGCCCGACCTGAGTGCGAACGGGCACAACTCCGGCCCAAACCGGCCGCGTGTAGTCATCCTCGTCATCTACGGGCGGTCCGACGCGCACCTTCGCGGAGACTTCTTCCAAGGGGAGCGCCAGTACCACGGTTTGGCGCATTTCCAACTCGCTGGGCCCACGGACTTCATCCCAACGTTGCGGCACGATGTGGTTCGTGAGCAGGCGCAGCGCTTCCATTTTCTCTGATTCTTCGCTCACCAGGCGTGCGCGACCGAGAGCCGTTACCGACCGATAGTTCATCGAATGATGAAAGGCCGATCGCGCCAGGACGTACCCGTCGACCAACGTGACGGTCACGCAGACATTCAGGCCCTGCGCGAGAGTCTTCACCATCCGGCTGGCCACGGACCCGTGCATATAGAGCGTTTCGCCGGCTCGCGCATACAGGGTCGGAATGACAAACGGCTGCTCGTCCTGGGTGAATCCAACGTGACAAAGAAATCCTTCGTCCAGGATTGCATGCACCTGCGTCTTGTCGTACACGGCGCGCTTCGCCAGGCGCCGAACCTTGGTGCGCGGGGTCTGTGGGTAAGTGCTCATGGCGCCAAATCTTAGATAGACTAGTGGCAGCACACACTGGCCACTTTTCGATAATTGGACTGGTCCACTTTGCTTTCGGCCCATGCGTACCGCCCTCGTCATTGATCGCTCGTCCTCTGTGCCACTGAGCCGGCAGATTTATGATTTCTGGCGCTTCGGTATCCTCAACGGCCGGTTTGCCGGCGGCGAGCGTGTTCCATCAACGCGCGAGGTTGCCGTGGCGCTGAGCGTATCGCGCGGCACAATCGCCCAGGCCTACGACCAGTTAGTAAGCGAGGGGTATTTTCAGTCGACGCGCGGCTCCGGCACGTTCGTGTGCCGGCAGCTACCCGACGAGTTGTTAAATGCACCCGCCGCGACGCGACACGCCGTACCCAATACCACGGTTCCCCTCTCCAGCTTCGCCAAAAGGCTTCCCAAGGATCTCCCGTACCCCGGCAAGCAGGCGGGCCATATCTGTCTGTCTCACTGGGGACCGGACTTAAGTCTGTTTCCCCTCGAAATCTGGCACCGGTTGTATGCACGCAGCCTGCGCAACCTCGGCGCTGACGCGCTGGACTACACAGAGCACGAGCGAGGCTACGAGCCGCTCTGCGAGGAAATTGCAAAATACGTCGCGCGCTCGAGGGCGGTGAGCTGTGCCGCGGATCAGGTCATTGTGGTCAATGGGTCGCAGCAGGGACTGGATCTGTGCGCTCGTCTCCTACTCGAAGCGGATGACGATGTCGCTGTCGAGAATCCCGGTTACACCGGCGCGAGCCGGGTGTTTGAAGCCTGCGGCGCCCGGCTGCGCCCAGTTCCCGTCGATGTGGAAGGGATCGTATGCAGCCGGCTCGGGCCCGCGGCGAAGCTGGTTTATGTCACGCCGGCGCACCAGTTTCCAACTGGCGTCTCTTTGTCATTACGACGGCGCCTGGAGTTGATTGGCTGGGCGCGCCAACATGGTGTGGTCATCATTGAGGATGACTACGACAGCGAATATCGCTACAGCGGCGCGCCTATGCCGGCGCTGCAAGGACTGGCAAGCGCGGTGCCGGTCATCTATTGCGGGACGTTCTCGAAGGTGATGTTCCCGGGTCTTCGGGTCGGCTACCTGATCGTGCCTCGTTCCATGGTCGAAGCTTTCACGCGCGCGAAATGGCTGGTGGACCGTCAGACACCGATCCACCAACAGGCCGCCCTGCATCTGTTCATGAGAGACGGTCATCTCGAGCGCCACATTCGGCGCATGCGCCGCGTCTACGGCTTGCGACGTACGGCGCTGATGGAGGCGCTGCATTCATACTTTGGCGAGGCGGCTTCGGTGTTGGGAGAGGCCGCCGGTTTGCATGCCTACGTGCGCTTCCACGATCCCGAGGTCGCCAGCCGCGCCAGGCGCAACAAAGTTCAGTTGCGCGAGCTCGGTTCGTACTATCTGGGGAAGGCCCCGGGCAATGACTATCTGTTGGGATTTTCGATGTTAACGGAGCGGATCTTGCGCGAAGCCATCAAGAGGCTAGCGCCGGTCACAAAATAGTCCAAGTGACCACGATCGATACCAGACTCGGATGCTCGCCGGCTGCGGTGAAGCGCTCGTATTCGGCACGCACGGCCATGGGGCCCAGTTTGACCTGCGCACCCGCGCCGGCGGCAAACGCGGTGTCGGTGCGGTCGATGTGGTAGTACTTGATCCCGAGGGGGTAGGGACATGCTCCGATCGCGCACGTAACGCCGTTCGGTGGGGTGAGCCCGCTGACGTGACTCTGCAGCCGTGCGACGCCCGCCTTTGCGTATATCTCGATCAAGGGTAGCGGTAGTGGCAGATATCCCATCGCGAATGCGGCGCCGCCACGCATCGACGCGCTGGCCGGCTGTCCAAATAACGTTCCGTTGGGGTGACCAAAGTCGATGTAGGCGATCTCAGCGCCCACGAGCGAAATCGGCCGTGCACCGGCAACGACCTGGAAGGCCGAGCGATGCGCTTTGAATTCTCCGTTGTATTGGCCGAGGTCAAAAGGGCCTGAGGTCGAAACGGAGGCATCCAGCTCTGATTGGCCGAATCCACCACCAACATACAACCCGGGAGAAATGGCGGCCCACGCCCGGCCGCCCGATAGCGCCAGGAGTGCCGCAGCGAAAATGGATGGAGTAGCTCGCACGGGGCGAATACTATCCTCGGGGTCGGATGGAACCTGTCGTGGATTTGTACTAACCCGTATGAATTTGTAGCCGAGCGTTCCGCTGCACAGTGCGTGCCGGTGAACGCGTGTACCGCAGCTCTGCATGCGCCACGCGCATCACGCGTGGATCTGTTACTCAGTAAACGGCGCCGCGGCGATCTCGTGCTCCACGGTGTCGGTCCAGGCGGCGGGGACTTGTTCGCGGCATAGTCCCTCCAGCCAGGTGCCGCGTTGTGATAGCGGCTTGCGCCTGCAGTGCCCGATGGCGAGGGCGCTGAAACGCTTTTTGAATTGTAGTCGCGGGAATGCGGCGACGATTTCGGCCGTGCGCGCGGCGTCGATCGTTCCAGGGTCGGGACCGTCGACGTCGCTGCCGGCGCCGATGGCGACCAACATAGCTTCCGGTCCCTGGCGCCGGGTCAGCGCGAATCTGACATCGTGCAACACGATCGCGTGCCAGATAATGTCGGCTTCCGGGGGTGACAGGCCACTTTGGAGCATCAATTGCTCCGCGCGGTTGGCTCCATCCACCTCGAAGGAGCTGCTTTTGCTCTCGAACTCCTCCAACAGCCCCAAGTCGTGCAGCGCTGCGGCCGCGAAAGCCTTGTCCGCGTCATAGGCGCGAGCCTGCGTTTGCAGGGCGACGGCGCCGAACAGGAAGGTGCGCATACAGTGGTTGAAGAGGTAGTCAGGGCAGTGCTCGCGGGAGAATCGCGCTGCTGCCTGTGTGATGGAGGAAGTCGGGAGTGCGATACCTGCGACCGCGGAGGGTAGCGCGGGCTGCGCGGCGCAAAGCGCTTTGGGCAGCGTTGCCGCCAGTGTGCCAATGAGGCCGCCTAGAGCCTGTCGCCGTGAGATCATACGGATACTGTTGTACCGCGGTCGCGGATCCGCCGGCACGCCAGGAAGCGTCATTGTGCAGGCAAAAACCGCCAACGGCCCAAAAGCACCAACGGAAAGTCAGTGAGTATGCGCGGCAGCGACGCTCTCAGATCGTTCTCGCAACGCCGTCAGTGCGGCTGGCAGCTCTAATCGCAGTGAGTGACGTAGTAGTACAGGCGGGACCCAAAATCCCGGCTCAACATTCAGCTCGTACTCAACAATCGTGGTCTCGCCGGCGGGCGACCCGGTCGCCCCTGTCGGCGGATTCGTATGCCGCTGCGGGATCAACACCCAGTCGCCGCTGCCTTCTTTGAGATCGCCGCCGATACGCTTGAAGTCAATGCGTTGCGGGCGCTTGTAGTCCAGTCGCACGACGCACTTTATGGTTGGCATGTACCACGAATACCTCGCCTCTTGCTCGATGATTTCCCACGAGCCATCGGGCGCCGTCTGCAGCCGCTGGCAGTGTTTCACGCCGGGGATGAAGCCTGCGGCATGGTCGCAATCGGTGAGCACACTCCAGATCGCGTCGGGGGCCGCGTTGACTTTGACAGCCGCGCGCAGCCGCGTCCGCGACCCCTCGCCCGCGGAGAGAACCTCCACCGCGACCTCGCCGGCGGCCAACTGTTGCTGCACGGTCGGATCTTCGACCCAGGAGGCTTGTGCCCGGGCGGTGAGCGGTAGCAGCGCCCCCAAAATGGCACCCATGATCCTGCGATTCACCATTTCACCGCCGTGGGGCGAGCCGGCTGCGCCGCTGCACCCAGGCCCACCAGATGCTGACGGCCAAGACCGCAACGGCCGTCAGCCAAGGTAAACTTAGCTTTGGCGACGTTTCGACACTCAAACTGAAGTCCTATCCAGAAAGGTCGTTCCGTTGCCGGAAATGCGGAAACTTGAGGTTCGCCTTCAGTGTGGCGGAAGCGGTGCGGCCGCTCTTCCGTGCAGCACGGAACGCGATCTAAGGTTACGATTCGTAAGGCGATTTTGATTTGACCAGTCTAATGAGGGTGCAATGGCAACTAAGCTCGATAAACAGCTCAAGCGCGAGATTGACGTGGATGGCAAGCCGTACATGCTTGCGATCACTCCCGAGGGCCTGAAGCTCACGGAGAAAGGCAAGCGCAAGGGCCAGGAACTCTCCTGGAAAAATCTCCTCGCCGGTCAGGCCGCCCAGGCCACCGTGCTCAATGCTGGGACCGAAGAGGCTACCGAGGCCGAGTGAGTGCCCGGCGCGACAGAGGGCCTCGAGTCCTCTGTGCGTGCGTGGGTGGTACTGTCGGACGGTGCGGGTTCTATTGATCTTCTGAAGCAGCGGCGGCGGAAGCCTGACAACTCTGCCGCCGCGAGCGCACCGGACGAGACATAAGTGAGTACTTATGTGTTAGCGGATCGAGCGGCAACGTATCATTCCCTCCATGAGAGCCGCTGATCTCGTCACCCGCCTGTCGTTGTTGCCGCATCCCGAAGGTGGGTGGTACCGCGAGCTGTATCGATCGCGCGAGCGTGTGCAAACCGCGCGCGGTACTCGTTCCGCCTTGACCACGATTCACTATCTGCTGGAACGACAGCAGTTGAGTCGTTGGCATGTCGTGGATGCGGACGAGGCGTGGCATTTCTATGGCGGAGAGGCTCTCGAGCTGCTCGAGTACGATCCGGCAAAACGCCGTCTTTCGCGTCATGTGTTAGGAGCGGTACACGACGGGAACGAAACGGTGGCGGTGATTCCGTCCGGGGTCTGGCAAGCCGCGCGCTCCCTGGGTGAGTATTCGCTCGTCGGTTGCACCGTTGGCCCGGGTTTTGAGTTTGAGGACTTCCGTTTTGTGGCGGCGTTGCCGGAGCACGCCGGACACTTCACCGCTGAGTTGGCGTCCTTTGCCAACCTGTTGTGACCCTGCGCTCGGCCCCGGCACACCCGGGAGGGCGTTCTCGTTTAGAATCATGGCGAGATTCGCTGCCGGGATTCCTAGATGAGCCAGCCGTCCTCCGATCGTGAAAGCCTTCAGGTCTTGTTGGCCAAGGTCCATGAGCGGCTCAATGAGGCGGGGTCCGCCGATACGGGCTCGCGGGAGCTGCTGGGCCAAGTGATGGGCGACATCGAGCGAGCGCTGCGGCAGGGCGGCGCGGGCGGTGGTAGCCCGGCGGTGGCTGAGACGGTAGCCGCAGCCGCGGAAGCTCACACCCCGCGGCTGGAAGCGCTCGCGGTTCAGTTTGAGGCCGATCATCCGTCGCTGGCGGCGCTGCTGCGGCGGCTGGTTGATCTGCTCGGCAAAGCAGGGATCTGACCGCGGCGGCGGGAGCTCGGCGCGGCGCCGCAATCACGCAAACAAAAAGGCCCGGCGCTTTTTGAAAGCAGCCGGGCCTTTTAGCTTAGCGGTCGACTCTCTCAGTCATCCATCAGGAAGCTGCGCAGCTGCTCGCTGCGGCTCGGATGACGCAGCTTGCGCAACGCCTTGGCTTCGATCTGGCGGATCCGCTCGCGCGTGACGTCGAACTGTTTGCCAACTTCCTCGAGCGTGTGGTCCGTGTTCATGTCGATGCCAAAGCGCATGCGAAGAACCTTCGCCTCGCGCGGCGTGAGCTGGGCGAGGACGGAGTGCGTCGTCTCACGCAGTGACTCCATGGTCGCCTGATCGATTGGCGAGGCCACCGAGGTATCCTCGATGAAATCGCCAAGGTGTGAGTCCTCGTCGTCGCCGATCGGCGTCTCCATGGAGATCGGCTCTTTGGCGATTTTGAGGACCTTACGCACCTTGTCCTCAGGCATTTCCATGCGCACGGCCAGCTCTTCCGGCGTGGGCTCGCGCCCCATCTCCTGCAACATCTGGCGCGAGATGCGGTTCAACTTGTTGATCGTCTCGATCATGTGCACCGGGATGCGGATGGTGCGTGCCTGGTCGGCGATCGAGCGCGTGATCGCTTGGCGAATCCACCACGTCGCATAGGTGCTGAACTTGTAGCCACGGCGGTATTCGAACTTGTCCACCGCCTTCATCAGGCCGATGTTGCCCTCTTGGATGAGGTCCAGGAACTGCAGGCCGCGATTGGTGTATTTCTTCGCAATGGAGATCACGAGGCGCAGGTTGGCCTCGACCATCTCCTTCTTCGCCCGGCGCGCCTTCGCCTCGCCGATCGAGACCTCACGGTTCACTTCCTTCAAGTCGTTGATGGTGAGGTGATAGAGCTGCTCGAGGACTTCGAGCTTCTTCTGCCGGCGCTCGATCTCGTCCTTGAACTTCGTCAGCAGCGCGGAGTACTTCTTCGCGGCCTTGATGTGCTTCTGCAGCCAGCGCGGGTTGGTCTCATTCTTCGGGAATGAGGCGATGAAGTCCTTGCGCGGCATGCCGGCATCGCGCACGGCGATGACCATGATCTCCTTCTCGAGCTGGCGCACTTCGGACACGTGCGTGCGCAGGTTGAGAATGATCGCGTCGAACATGCGCGGCGCCAGCTTGAGCTCCATGAACTCGTCAGCCAGCTTCGAGCGCAGCTTGAGTGTCTTGGGATCCTTCGCGCCGGTCTTTTCGATCGCCGCGAGCACACCCACGTAGCCCTTCGCGATCGAAGCGAAACGCCTGGCAGCCTCTTCCGGATCCGGACCGGTGTCGACGGCCTCTTCCTCGCTGCCCTCGCCTTCCTCGCGTTCCTCGTCGTTCTCCTCCACTTCCTCTTCGGCCTCGACGAGCTCCATCTTTGTCGGGTTCTGGGGCTGCGCGATGACGTCGGGCGCGTTCGGATCGATGAAGCCGACGATCACGTCGACCAGGCGCGACTGTCCTGATTTCACCGGCTCGTACGCTTTGTGGATGAAGTCGTAAGTGGCCGGATACATAGCGAGCGCGCGGCGCACGGCGTCGAGGCCTTCCTCAATACGCTTGGCGATGCGGATCTCGCCTTCACGGGTGAGGAGTTCCACCGTCCCCATTTCGCGCATGTACATGCGGACCGGGTCGGTAGTGCGGCCGAGCTCGGCATCGAGCGCGGCGAGCGCGGCGGCAGCCTCCTCGATCGCCTCCTCGTCGGCCGGCGCGGACGGCTCGGTCTGCAACAACGACTCGGTATCTGGTGCCTTCTCGTACACCGGGATGCCCATGTCGTTGATGGTGTTGACAATATCCTCGATCTGTTCGGGATCGACGATTTCCGATGGCAAGTGATCATTCACTTGCGAGTACGTGAGGTACCCCTGCTCCTTGCCACGGGCAATGAGCAGCTTAAGTTGTGATTGGCGATCTTCAGGCATTACAGGAACACGGCGCTCGATACCCAGTGGTTTCTTGTCGATAACAGCAGCAGACTTCGCGCCACCATTCTTGCCATCCGTGGCCGGAGCGCTTTTCGCGGATTCCGGCACCGGCGCAGGCTCGGTGGCCTTGATTTCAACGGGCTTCACGTGGACGTGACTGCCTTCGGTCGCCGCGGCCTTTTTGGGCGCGGCGGTTTTGGACTTATCCTTGTCGCGCGCTACGGAGGCGACGGCCACGGTTTTCTCAGCGGCAACGGTTTTCACCGGCTTGCTGGCGTGCGCGGACGACCGCTTCTTGGCAGCGGCGGCGGGAGCGGGCTTGTGCTTACGTGTCGTCATGATTAGCGGGGGCGGCGATGGGCTAGCATTTCCCCTATGTGCTGACCGGGAGGGGTCAACTCAAGGGGCGCCAAAGCAAAGCGGGCAATTGTATTTGACAAGGGGCGAAACGCCAAATTCATCTCCGTGGGCGGAGCTGCTCGCGGCTGCTTCATGAGCGCACCTTCTTAAGCATAAGTTCCTGAAACTCCTTCAGTTCTTCAGGTCCGAGCCGCGTCCAGCGACTTTTGTCCTCCAGCGCCTTGAGCCGCTTCGCATCCACCGTGGTCGCGAGCTTGGCCAGAATGGCCCGGACCTCTTCCAGCGCTCCGGCGGCGTCGGTGATGATTTCCTCGCGCTGCAGCAGCTTCTCCAAGATGTCCCCTTCCGGTTTGTCGGCCCATCTTTGAATAACCTGAGCGGGAATCTGTGCTGGTCGGTCCCTCAGGTCATCCAAGAGAGCCCGCAGCAGCTCGGTCCCCGGCTCTTCGCAGGCATTCAAGCCGGCGCGCTCCTCAACGGTTATCTGCGCGGCCATTACCGGAAATCTCACCAATCTGGCGATTGCTTGCCGGACGACCGTCCCGCGGCCCGCGCTCGTGCGTGTCCCCGACTGCATGCTTGGGCGCGAACGATACGATTCGGCGTCGGCCTCCGATGTTTCCGGCACAGCTCTGTTGGTAGGGGGAGGTGGTGCTAGATCCATCAGCTCTTCCAGACGCGCCCGCGCGATTCCCAGTGCTTCCGCGACTCCCTTGAGGACAAGCTCCCGGTAGAGGCCCTCGGACAATTTAGCGAGCAAGGGCCGGACCAGCGCCGAGAATCGCCCCCGGCCGTCCGCGTGCCACAGCTCGGTTGCTTGCCCCTTGAGCTCGCTGATCAGGTACTCCGACAGCGGTAAAGTCGTATCGAGTCGCTTCTCGAACGCTTCGCGCCCTTCCTCGCCGACCAGGGTGTCAGGGTCGTGGCCCTCGGGGAGAAAGAGGAACCTGATCTCGCGCCCCTCGCGTGCCTCCGGCAAGGCGTGTTGGAGGGCGCGCCACGCGGCTGCGCGGCCAGCCTTATCGCCGTCGAAGGCAAATACAACTTCATTCACGAGCCGGAAGATACGCTTGAAATGCTCAGGTGTCGTCGCCGTGCCCAGTGTGGCCACGGCGTAGTTAATTCCTGCTTGATGCAAGCGCACAGCATCCATATAGCCTTCGACGATCAGCAGGCGCTTTAGGTTGGAACGCGCCCGGCGCGTCTCATATAGTCCGTAGAGTTCGCGGCCCTTGTGGAAGAGCGCCGTCTCGGGTGAGTTGAGGTATTTGGGCTCGCCCTGCTCAATGATTCGACCTCCGAATGCAATGACTCGCCCGCGCACATCGCGGATCGGGAACATGACGCGGTCTCGAAAGCGGTCGTAGTAGTGCTCGCCTTCGCGGATCGAACCGCGCTCGCGCTCGATGATCAAACCCAACTCCGCCAGCGCCCGGCGCTCCGCCTCGGTTGCGCCGAAGCGCCGCAGTACCTCGTTCCAGGAATTCGGCGCATAGCCGATGCCGAAATGCTCGATCGTGGCGCGCTCGAGCCCACGCCGCTCGAGATATTGGGGCGCGCGGGCATCCCGCCCGAGGGTTTCGACGTAGAAGCCAGCAACTTTTGCCATCAGCTCATATAACGGTTCGTCCGCGCGTTTGGTGTTAGCGATGCCCGGGCCACCTTCGTGCGGGACTTCCAATCCGAGGCGTTGCGCGAGCTCCTCGACGGCCTCCGGAAAGGCCATCCGGTCATGCTCCATCAGAAACCGCAGCACCGTGCCGTGCGCCCCGCAACCGAAGCAGTGGTAGAACTGCTTCTCGGGGCTTACCCAGAAGGAGGGGGTTTTTTCCCCATGAAACGGGCAGCAGGCCTTGTACTCGCGGCCGGCTTTCTTCAGCTGTACCCGCAAACCAATGATCTCGACGATATCCGCGCGCGCGATCAACTCGTCGATGAAGCTTTGAGGGATGCGTCCCATGGTCTTGAACGCTCCTGATATGGTTCGTCAGCGCCGCAAAATCAACACCGCCACCAGGCAAGCCAGCAAAAAAGCCCCTAGTCCGCCCGCCACCATCAGCCGCAGCCGCTTGCGGCGAAACATACCAAGCTCGGCACCCCGGATGGAGCAGCGTCGTTGCCGGATCTCAAGCACTCCACCGCGGGTCAGTGACTCGGCGGCGTCGCGCTCGTCGTCCGTTAAATCGTCGAGGGCAATCGCGCTCGCCGGATCGACGGCACCTCGCTTACGTAGTTTTGCCAGAAGGCGACGTTCGCGTTCGAGCTTACGGCTGACTGTCAGGCAGGCGAGGGCGATCGCAATGAGCGCCGCCGCTGACAGAAGTCCCTTCCCTGGCAATCAACTGAGCTTCTGTTTAATTCGGGCGCTGACGACGCCCATGTCGGCTCTGCCCTGGGCCTTCGTTTTGACGATGCCCATGACCTTGCCCATGTCCTTGATCGACGCGGCGCCCGTAGCGGCGACAGCTTCTACAATGAGGGCGTCGAGCTCGGCATCGCTCATTTGCGCCGGCAGATAGGTCTGCAGGAGGTGGAGTTCAGCCTGTTCTTTGGCGACCAGGTCCGCACGACCGCCGCTCTCGAACTGGGTGATGGCTTCCTTGCGTTGCTTGACCATCTTCTCGAGCACTGCCAACACCTGAATGTCGTCCAGGGTGATGCGCTCGTCGACTTCACGCTGCTTGATCGCGGCGAGGACCAGGCGGATCGTGCCCAATCGCTCTTTCTCACCGGCTCGCATCGCGCCCTTCATGTCGTCGGTGATGCGCTCCTTGAGGGTCATTGGTCGTGTTACCGCGGAGCCCGCAGGACGTCGCGGGAGAGGCGCTTCATGTGGCGTTTCACCGCAGCAGCCTTCTTGCGTTTCCGCTCTTGGGTGGGCTTCTCGTAGAATTCGCGTCGGCGCAGCTCGGTGAGAATCCCGGCCTTCTCGCAAGCGCGTTTGAAACGCCGCAAGGCGGCATCGAAATACTCGTTCTCACGAACACGAACGCTCGGCATCGAAACCTCAATTCATTGATGCGTAAGGGAAAATTACCCGCGCCCACAAAGCCCATTGACACGGGGGGCGGGGATTCTAAGGCGACATGCGAATTCTAGCAATTGAATCCTCTTGCGACGAGAGCGCCGCGGCGGTTTTAGACGCCTCGCAGGGCTTGTTGGCGCATGAAATCTTCAGCCAGATCGAGCTCCACCGGGTCTATGGCGGGGTGGTACCGGAATTAGCTTCGCGCGACCACGTCCGCCGGCTTCTCCCGCTGGTTCGTGGCGTTCTGGTGAAGGCCGGTGTGACGCCCGCGGAGCTCCATGGCGTCGCCTATACAGCGGGTCCCGGTTTGATTGGTGCTTTACTGACCGGCGCATCCCTGGCGCGCAGTCTCGCCTACGCCTGGAAGATCCCGGCACTGGGGGTTCACCATCTGGAGGGGCACCTTCTGGCGCCGCTGCTCGAGGCGGATCAGCCGCCATTTCCCCACGTAGCGCTACTGGTCTCCGGGGGGCACACCATGCTGATCGAGGTCCGAGCGATCGGTGGCTATCGTCTTCTCGGGGAGACCCGGGACGATGCGGCGGGCGAGGCATTCGACAAGACCGCCAAATTGCTGGGATTGCCCTACCCCGGAGGGCCGGAGCTGGCGCGCCTGGCCGAGCGCGGCAGGCCGGGTACGTTCCACTTTCCCCGCCCCATGCTCGATCGCCCGGGCCTCGAGTTCAGCTTCTCTGGTTTGAAGACCGCGGTTGTGCATGCCATTCGCGGACGTGAGATGACGGACGCCCTGAAAGCCGACGTCGCCGAGGGCGTGCAGCTTTCGATCGTCGAGACGCTCACCACCAAGGCCCTGCGGGCGCTGGAGGAGACTGGCCTCGATACCCTCGTCGTCTCGGGGGGCGTCAGTGCGAACCGAAGCCTGCGGGAGAAGTTGGCCGAAGCAGCGCGGCGGCAGGGCGCCCGCGTGTACTATCCTCGCATTGAGTTTTGCACCGACAATGCGGCCATGATTGCGGTCGCCGGCCTTGCGCGGCTGAAGGCGGGTGAGCATGACGATCTCGGTATTCAGGCGCGAGCCCGTTGGGCTCTCGAGTCGCTGCAACCTGTTACGCCTTGAGACCGGCAAGAGCCGGCCGCGAACCATCCGTCCTTCTCGGATACCCTCGACACTCCAGGAGCTCACTTGACCGACCCGTTGTATTCCGGCGATCGCGTTTTTCTGCGGGGCCTCACTGCTGAATGCATCATCGGCTTCATCGACTGGGAGCGCCGCGTCAGGCAGACCATCGTTGTCGATCTCGAGGTACCCGTCGATTGCGCGCGGGCTTCTTTGACGGACGAAGTCGCCGATACGACCGACTACAAAAAGGTTGCCAAGCGGGTGCTTGCCTTTATTGAGGCTTCGGAGTTCAAGCTCGTTGAGACTTTGGCACATCGGCTCGCCGTTGCGCTGCTGGAGGAGTTCGGCATCGAGTGGGTGCGATTGGAGGTCAATAAGCCGGGTGCGATCCGTAACTCGCGCGATGTCGGCGTCAGGATCCAGAGGAGCCGTGCCGATCTGACATCCGCGGCCGCCAATAGGGTTTGAGACCGCGTGCCCGCTGTTTATGTCGCCGTTGGCAGTAACGTTGAGCCCGAGCGCAACCTCGCGCTGGCGGCGCGCGAGTTGCATCGGCACTTTCCGGATGTTCGTTTCTCCCCTTGGTATCGCAACCGCGCCGTCGGGTTCGAGGGCCAGGACTTCATCAATTTCGTCGCCGGGTTCACAACCGAGTTGCCCATTGACGGGGTGCTCTCGTGCCTGCATGCGATCGAGGCTTTGTGTGGTCGACCGAGGGAGGCCCCGCGTTGGGCTCCGCGCACGATGGATCTCGACGTGTTGCTTTACGGGGATCTGGTTTGCAATGAGCCCCGGTTGAAGCTGCCGCGTCCGGATCTTCTGAAACGTGCGTTCATGCTCGGACCGCTGGCAGCGTTGGTGCCGGATCTGGTACATCCGACGGAGCAGTTGAGCATCGGTGAGTTATGGCAGCGGTTTGATCGTGCGGCCCATCCGCTGCTTGAGGTTGCGCCGAGCTGGAGCGTCGATGCTTGAGCGTTTGCTCACCAACCGACGCTTCGTCCCCCATCGATGGCCAGGACCTGTCCGGTGACGTACGGCGCTTCCGCGGCGAAAAACAACGCGGCGCGCGCAACGTCCGTTGCCGACCCCGGGCGTTTGAGCGCCGTGCGATCGATGATTTCTGCTTGCAACGCCTTGTCGAGACCGTCTTCGGGCCACATGACCGGCCCGGGTGCGATCGCGTTCACTCTGATGTGCGGCCCGAGCTCGCGGGCGAGGGATCTCGTCAGCATGATGAGGCCTGCTTTCGCGACGCTATACACCGGATGGCGGCGCAAGGGACGCATTCCATGAATGTCCGCAAGATTCAGGATGAGACCTTGACTGGCGTGCAGTGCCGGCGCCGCGGCTTGCGACAGGAACAGCGGAGCCTTCAGGTTGGTGCCGATGAGATCGTCCCAATCCATTGCGGTGATGTCGCCAACGGGGGTCGGATAGAACGAAGAGGCGTTGTTGACGAGAATGTCCAGACCGCGGAACGCTTCCGCGGCCGAGTGCGCGAGCGCTGGCAGATTGTCAATTTCGAGAAGGTCACCGCTCACAAGTGCCGCCGTGCCCGGCCGCGCCTCGTTCAACTCCCGGGCAAGCGCTGCTGCATCCTCCGCCGAGCTTCTATAGTGGAGTACGACATTCGCACCGGCGCCGTGCAATGTCCGGGCAATGGCAGAGCCTACGCGCCGCGCGGCCCCGGTAATGAGCGCGGTCTTTCCGGACAGTCGGGTGTCCGGGTGCATTGTAGGGTCGGTGGATTCTTCGTTTGGCATGGCGCGCGATTATGACCTCATCTGTCCCGCACTCAATCCTCCCACCGCTGTCAGCGGATGAGCAACAGCATTCCGCGGCTGTCGCGGCGTTTCTGCGTGAAGCGATCGTCTCCAGTGGCGGATGGTTGTCTTTCGAGCGCTTCATGGACCTTGCGCTGTATGCACCGGGACTGGGTTATTACAGTGCCGGGAGCGCCAAGCTTGGTGCCGCTGGCGACTTCGTGACGGCACCGGAGATTTCCGATCTTTTCAGCCGCTGTGTCGCGCGACAGTGCGCGCAGGTGTTATCCACTACCGGCGGTGACATTCTGGAGCTGGGCGCGGGAACGGGTCGCATGGCGGCGACGGTCCTCGAGTCACTTGCCGCCGACGGTGTGTTGCCGGGGCGGTATTTCATTCTTGAGGTGAGCGCGGACCTTGCGGAGCGTCAGCGCGAGCGATTGAGCTCGCTGCCGGGATTGTTACGTCAGCGTGTCGTGTGGCTTGATCGGTTGCCTGAGCGACCACTCAATGGAGTGGTGCTGGCGAATGAGGTGATGGATGCGTTGCCGTGTCGGCGGTTTGTGGTGGGGGAGTGCCCGGGTTGGCCGCAGGTGCTTACTCGGTCGGACGGCGGCGAGTCCGGACGGTGTCAGGTCGCCGGTGCTCGAGTTGGGCGTTTGCGTTCAGGACGAGCTGTTTGTCGAGCGCGCGGCACCGGCTGATGATGCGTTGGCGCGGCGCCTGCGACGCGTTGCTTCGCGGGCTGCCGCAACCCTTGCCTTCCGGCTACACCTCGGAGGTTTGCCTTCGCCTGGACCCGTGGATCGCCGGCGTTGGTGAGTGTCTGCAGCGCGGGCTCATCCTACTATTCGACTACGGGTTGCCGCGGCCGCACTACTACCATCCGCAGCGTGTCAGCGGCACTCTGCGCTGTCACTTCAAACAGCGCGCTCATGACGATCCCTATATCAATGTCGGCGTGCAGGACATTACGGCCTGGGTCGACTTTACGCGTGTTGCCGAGGCGGGGCTGGCTGCGGGGCTGGACGTTACGGGATTCTGTACGCAGGCGGCTTTTTTGCTGGCGACGGGGATTGAGGGGTTTGTGGCGGAGGCGGTCGGTGTCGTTGAGCAAGCGCGGCTGGCGGGGGAGGCGCGGCGCTTGCTGATGCCGGGCGAAATGGGGGAGGCGTTCAAGGTCATGGCGCTGACGCGCGGGTATGATGTCGCGCCGGTTGGCTTTGGGGTTCAGGATCTGCGGCATTCGTTGTAATGCGCGCGAATGAAGGTCCACTCGAGGCAAGCGCAGCGCCAATCGAAAAAGGCTCTTTCCGGGGCGCGCCGCATGCGGCGCGCGCCCGCCATGGATGGCGGGCCGGGTGTCGGCTCCAGGACGGTCCTACGAGTGGATGGACCGTAAGTGAAACTCTGGCGCTGTTCCCTACAGCGCAAGCCCCCGGAAAGAGCCTTTTTCGATCGACGCTGCGCCCCCACTCAAATTTTCGTGAATAATCGAGGTAACCAACCCTCAGATTTCCGAGTTCTTCTTTAGCAGCGAGATTACACGTGGCTGACACAATTAATACTATCGCCCTGGGTGTTATCGAAGGCATCACCGAGTTTCTGCCGATCTCCAGTACGGGGCATCTGCTGGTGGCGGAGCAGTGGCTTGGGGAGCGCTCGGAGTTGTTCAATGTCGCCATTCAGTCGGGGGCGATTCTGGCGATCGTGCTGATTTATTGGCGGCGGTTGTTGGGGCTGTTCACGCGTTTCAACGAGCCGCAGAACCGCGATTACTTGTTCAAGCTGACGGTGGCGTTTCTGATCACCGCGGTGCTGGGTTTGGCGGCCACCAAACTCGGCTTCAAGTTGCCCGAGAAGGTGCTGCCTATCGCGCTGGCTGAGCTCATCGGCGGAGTGCTGATCCTGGTCATCGAGGCTTACGTCGCCAAAAAGCCTGAGGCCGCTGCCGTCACCTGGAAGGTCGCGATCTGGGTGGGGCTGTGTCAGATCCTCGCGGCCGTGTTCCCAGGCACCTCACGCTCGGCGTCGACTATTTTCGCCGCCATGCTCGCGGGGCTCACTTTGCGCCCGGCGGCAACGGAGTTTGCTTTCCTCGTTGGTATACCCACGATGTTTGCGGCTACGGGGTATGAGTTTCTGAAGACCCGCCATGCCGGTGGCGCGCCGGAGGACATGCAGGCGCTCACGATCGGGTTCGTGGTCTCCGGGATAGTGGCTTTCATTGCCGTGAAGTGGTTGCTGCGGTATGTGCAGTCGCATCGGTTCACGGTGTTTGCGTGGTATCGGATCGTGTTGGGTGTCGCGTTGCTGGGGATGATTGGGGCGGGGGTGGTGCACTGACCGATAAGCGGGCAGTCGCGCTCGGGTCAGCCCGGCGCGACTTGGTTTAAGGCCGTGTTTCGGTAGAGACGCTTGGCGTCAGCGCAGCGGGATGATGATCACCGAGTTGCCCCGCCGCACCTCCAACACCAGCACCGCCGCTCCCTTGGCGCGCTCGCGCAGTTGTTGGACGTTAGTGATGCGGCCCCGGTTGGCGCCCATGATGACGTCATTGTTGCGAAGCCCCGATTGCGCGGCCGCGCTACCGGGCTCAACGCTCTTCACCAAGGCGCCGCCACCATCGGGCGCATCCGCCAGCGTGGCGCCTTCGAATGCTTTGTGAATATTCTCAGCCGGTCCGACTTGCGCGGTCGATGCGGTGGTGTCGGCGATGATGGCCGTGAGCTTCAACGGCTTGCCATCGCGTAACAGCCCGATCTCGACCTTGTCGCCCACCCGCATCAGGCCGATGCTATTGCGGAGCTCGCTGTTGGATTTCACCGGCAGTCCGTTTACGGCTGTGATGACATCTCCTGTGCGGATGCCCGCCTTTTCCGCTGGCGAGCCTTCCGCTACTTGCGATACCAGCGCGCCCATGGCGTTAGCCAGGCCGAGGGAGTGCGCGATGTCGGGCGTAACGGTATACATGCTCACGCCGAGCTGCCCGCGTTTCACCGAGCCGTACTTGATGAGTTGGTCCATTACGCTGTGGGCCATATTCACGGGAATTGCAAAGCCGATGCCGATGTTGCCACCGCTGCGCGAGAGAATGGCGGTGTTGATCCCGATGAGCTCGCCGCGCAGATTCACGAGCGCGCCGCCGGAGTTGCCCGGGTTGATGGAGGCATCGGTCTGAATAAAATCCTCGTAGCCGTCGGGATTGATGCCGGAGCGGGACAGGCCGCTGATGATTCCCGAGGTTACCGTGTGTTGCAGTCCGAAGGGGTTGCCGATGGCCAGCACGAAATCGCCGACCTCCACTTTGGCTGAGTCGCCCAATCCGATTTGCACCAGCGTTCCGTCGCTCTTCACTTTCAACACGGCGACGTCCGACGGCTCGTCGCTGCCGACTACTTCAGCCTTGAGATCGCGACCGTCTTGCAGCGTGACGGTAATTTCGTTGGCGTTCTCGACGACGTGGGCGTTGGTGACGATGTAGCCCGCTTTGGCGTCGAAAATGACACCGGAGCCGGCACTCTGAAAGGGACGTTCCCGCGGGCCGTTGTTGTCGGGCGGTACATCGAAGAAGCGGCGGAAGAAGGGATCGTCCAGTAGCGGATTCTGCGGTCCTCGATCCTTGATCGTGCCCCGGGTGGCGATATTCACCACGGTGGGAGACACCTTCTTCACGATAGGCGACAGGGAGGGGACAGGAGTGTCGCCCACGGCGGCCGGCATCGCGGCCTGAGCGGGCGGGGCTATCACCGCAACAAGCATGAGCGCGGCGAGAGCAAGATCTGCACATTTCATGGTGGATTCCGGTCGGACGATGCCGGGGGAGGTTCCGCAGCAGATGCGATTCTACAGCGGTCTTGGGCGGCCGACGCTGTGCGTGGGGCTCATTCCAGTGCTGTGGTGCGCAACTGATGTTCGATGCCAGACGAAAGTGCCGTCCGGCAGCCATGGTCAGGGTGCAGATGATGGACGGGGCCGCGGTGCCTACGGGCCGGTCCCAGGCCATCGTCCGACGGGAGTCGGGCCACCGTGACCGATGGCCCGACCGTCGTTGTGGGACGCTTCCTTTGCTGTCAGTGCGATCTTCAGGCGGCCTGGACGGAGATGCGTCGCGCCTGGACCTGCGGGTGCTTCGGAATGCTGACCTCCAGCACGCCGTTGGTTTGCTTCGCCGTGATGCTCTCAGTGTTGGCGCTCTCCGGCAGCGTGAAGCGGCGCAGGAAGGAACCGCTCGTGCGCTCGACGCGCCCGTAGCCATTCTTGTCAGTTTCCTTCTTCTGCGCGCCGCGCTCGCCGCGGATAGTCAACACGCCGCTCTCGGCGGTGATGTCGATGTCCTTCGCCTCGACTCCGGGGACGTCGGCGAGCACTACGAAACGCTCGGCTTCCTCGTAAATGTCGACGCGCGGAATCCAGGAAACACTGGGCGCGCCCGCCACTGCAGTGTCAGATGTTTTGTTGAATGCCTGATCGAGTTGCCGATTCAGGCGATTAAAGAGCGACCAGGGCTCGTAACTTACCAATGTCATAAGGCCTCCTATTTCGATTCCAGATTTGTCATTGCGCTTACATTGCGCATGCCACCGGATTTGCGGGTGGCCGGCACGGTTTCAAGTGGTGTTGGAGGAAAGATTCCAACATTGCGGCCGGCACGTCGCGATGGACTGGGCGGATGCGCGCATGAGCGTGCGGCCCCGCTTGCAGAACGAAGGCGCTGTCCCCATTTTCCTGCGTGCCCGGAAACTGCGGTATGGTGCTGCGGCGCAACGATTGGCACGGGCGTTCAGCTGCTGCGCCACGAGCTATGCCCATTGAATCCGGGCGCATAGGAAGCATGCCTCGCAACCCGGTGTGACGGTGCTGCGAAGGGGTGCTTCTGAAATGCCTTCCACGACGTCAGCTCAACCGTCGCCTGTGAGCAACCCTGTGCACAAGCTGTGCACCCTTTGAGTACAAGATATTGGGGTAGTCGCTCGATTGCGAACGCCGCCAATTTCGGTCATCCGCAGGGGTTTGCCACGGCTTGAAACGATGTAAGTACATGTATTACATTGGTATTTTCGGCATGACAGAATCTGCCCGAACATATTGACGAGGGCCGCACTCGTCACTAATCTTTTGACCCCGACACAAGATCTTGTGTTTCGCGCAGGCGATCCAATATCGCGCGGTCGGGGGAGGTTTTCACGGCAAGTAGCGGCGGGCGTGACAGCGTCTGGCTCCAAAAGCATTTCCGTGGAAATGGGCAATGCAATAGGCGAATAAAATAGTCGGAGCGCCGCCGATCCATGAATACCGTCGTGAAGATCGCACCCAAGGACATCGATGCCGTACCGTTCCAGGACGCATCGCTGGACATATGGGATAAGAAATACCGGCTGACCGCGAAGGATGGCACGCCCATCGACAAGTCGATGGACGATACCTACAAGCGCGTCGCGCGAGCATTGGCAGATGTGGAGCGCGAGGAAATGCGCGAGCACTGGAATGAGCGCTTCCTTTGGGCCCTGCGCCGTGGGGCGATTCCGGCCGGCCGAGTGACCTCGAACGCCGGCGCCCTGGAGCACAAGCCCGCGACCTCGACCATCAATTGCACGGTCTCCGGTACGATCCGCGACTCCATGGACGACATCCTGAAGAAGGTCCATGAGGCGGGGCTGACTCTGAAGGCCGGCTGCGGCATCGGTTACGAGTTCTCGACCTTGCGCCCCCGCGGTGCGTACGTGTCCGGAGCCGGCGCCTACACCTCGGGCCCGCTGTCGTTCATGGACATATACGACAAGATGTGTTTCACCGTGTCCTCCGCCGGCGGCCGGCGTGGCGCGCAGATGGGCACATTCGATGTCGGTCATCCGGATGCGATGGAATTCATCCGCTCGAAGCGCGAGAACGGCCGCCTGCGGCAATTCAATCTCTCGCTGCTGATCACCGATGAGTTCATGCAGGCCGTGCGCGCCGACCGCGAGTGGAAGTTGGCTTTCCCGCTGTCGAAGACGGAATACGAAGCCGAGGCTCCCGACCTGAAGGATGCGACGAAGTTCGTCTGGCGCGAGTGGCCGGTGCACGAGAGCTATGTGGTGAACGACGAGGGCCTCGCCGCCTGCAAGATCTACAAGACATTACCGGCGCGCCGCATGTGGGATGTCATCATGACTTCCACGTACGACTTCGCCGAACCGGGCTTCATTCTCATCGACCGCGTGAATGAGATGAACAACAATTGGTGGTGCGAGAACATCCGCGCCACCAACCCGTGCGGCGAGCAGCCGTTGCCGCCCTATGGCTCCTGTCTGCTGGGCTCGGTGAACCTCACCCGCTTCGTGAAGCATCCTTTCACCGAATTCGCCGAATTTGACTGGAGCGAGTACCGCGAGGTGGTGCGGGTCTTCACCCGCATGCTCGACAACGTCGTGGAAGTGAACGGCCTGCCGCTCGAGAAGCAGCGTGATGAGATCCTGCGCAAGCGCCGCCACGGCATGGGCTTTCTCGGGCTGGGAAGCACTATTACCTGCCTTGGCATGAAGTACGGTTCACCCGAGTCGGTGAGGTTCACCGAAGATGTTTCGCGTGAGATGGCGGTAGCCGGTTGGGAAGCGGGACTCGATCTCGCGCGCGAGAAGGGACCGGCGCCGATCATGAACGAGGAGTTCACGGTCACGAAGGAGATGTTGAGGAAGCGTCCCGAGATGGCTCGCGACGGCTGGAAGCCGGGCGCGAAGATCGCCGGCCGCCTGCTGCACGCGAAGTACAGCCGTTACATGCAGCGTGTCTCGCAGGTCGCGCCGCAACTCGTGCACGAGCTTGCCGAAGTCGGTGCGCGCTTCACGCACCACTCCTCGATTGCGCCAACTGGGACGATCTCGCTGTCGCTGGCGAACAATGCGTCGAACGGCATTGAGCCTTCGTTCGCGCATCATTATTTCCGTAACGTGATCGTTCCGGGCCGCAAGACGAAAGAGAAGGTGGACGTCTTCTCGTTCGAGCTGCTCGCCTACCGTGAACTGGTCAACAAGAAGGCCTTCCCGAGCGCGACCGCACCGGGCGAGAAGCTTCCGGATTACTTCACGGTCGCGGACGAGGTGACGCCGCAACAGCATGTCGACATCCAGGCGGCCGCTCAGAAATGGGTGGACTCCTCGATCTCGAAGACAGCGAACGTCCCGACCAATTACAACTACGACAAGTTCAAGGACATCTACCTCTACGCCCACGAGCAGGGCCTGAAAGGTTGCACGACCTTCCGCTTCAACCCCGAAGCGTTCCAGGGTGTGCTCGTGAAGGAGGCCGACCTGAAGAACACGACCTACGTGTTCACCCTCGACGACGGCAGCGAAGTCGAGGTGAAAGGCGACGAAGAGATCGAATACGACGGCGAGAAGCATAGCGCCGCGAACCTCTTCGACGCCATGAAGGAAGGCTACTACGGGAAGTTCTGACGCCTCGTCGGCGCTTGAATTTCCCTAACGCGAGGATTTCTTAAATGAGCACCAAAATCGATCGCAAGATCGTCAAGTACCGCGTCCAGAAGCCGGACGACAAATCCGCCGCCGACAAGGTTGCGAACCTGGCGGCATTGAGCGCTTCCGGCGAGGACGAGATCGTTCGCGACAAGAACGGCAAGACCGCCAAAGTCATCCGGATGCACGAGAAGCTCGAGCGTCCGGAAATGCTGATCGGCTCGACCTACAAGATCAAAACACCGATCTCCGATCACGCGATGTACGTCACCATCAACGACATCGTGCTGAATGAAGGCACCGAGTACGAGCAACGCCGTCCGTTCGAGATCTTCATCAACTCGAAGAACCTCGACCACTTCCAGTGGATTGTCGCGCTCACGCGAATTATTTCCGCCGTGTTTCGCAAGGGCGGCGACACCACGTTCCTGGTGGATGAGTTGAAAGCGGTATTCGATCCTCGCGGCGGTTATTGGCAGCCGGGCGGGAAGTTCATGCCGTCGATCATTGCGGAACTCGGGCACGTGATCGAGCGACACCTGCAGATGATCGGCTTGATGCGCAAGCCGACGTTGGATCAGCACCAACAGAAGATGGTGGATGAGAAGCGGGCGGAGTTTGAGGCGCGGGCCAAGCAAACGGATGCGTTTTCGAAGTCGCACTTCCCGGAAGGGGCGCAGCTGTGTGGGAAATGCAGCACGGCTGCGGTCGTGATGATGGATGGGTGTATGACTTGTTTGAATTGCGGGGATTCCAAGTGCGGCTAGGGGCGCCCGGTTGCCCGCTCGCGAAATGTTTGTGGGAGACCCCATAAGCTGCAACTTGCGCCCCATAAGTTGCAGTTTTGGACCCCATAAACTGCAGTTCCTCACAGCATTCAAAGGGCAACCAAAGGCCTAGCGACGATCCGCTCTTGAGGAAAACGCCTGTGATTGTTCAATCCTCTGTCCTGACAGGCTCAGGCCCTTTGATTAAAGTGTTGATGGAGGGTCATCTCCGGCGAGGACGCAAGTCTTCGCCGCCGTTTTTGCGGGCCTTGCGATGAAACGCTTCCGTTCGGCCAACGTACGCGCTCGCGGGCCCCTTCATGAGCGACCAGAGTGGATCGCCTGTCGTGAAGTTGGTCCTGCAACAGGCAGAGTCTCTACTGTCACATCAAAGCTGATTGAGTTGGCACCCACCGCCTTCACGCACTGAAGAAAGAAAACAAACGTGAAGGTTCCTCGCGACATCTTGTTCGCGATAGACCGCTCCGTCTCCTCGATACCGATGGCTTGGAGGCGGCCAGCCAATTGCTGGTAGGTGAGTCCTCGACGCACAAGCTCAGCACGGAGTATTCGCCGAGCCTCGTTTTCCCAGTTCATGGGAGAACGCTATCATTGGCGCTGCGAGATTGACATCCTCATTACTGGTATATTAATCTCATATCTGAGATTATATAAGCTCGATTCGACCAGGTGACGCGAGGAAAGGCCAGCGAACATCCCAACCAAGGCGCGCACAGGGGAGCTAGGGTTAGTGGGCGATGCAGTTCTGGAGATTGTCTTCCCGGAGCCAGGCAAGGTTCGCTCTCGAAGGGTCGTCACCCGATCCCGCGCTCGGCCTACTGGCAAGTACCCAAGTTGGAAAATGGGTCGAATGATCCAATGGGAATCTGCGAACGAACTTAATGCCTTTCGCCTCTTGGATGCGGACCCCTCGGCAAGTGCGTATAGCGAACAGCCGTTGACTGTTCGTTTCGTTCTCAACGGGGAAACCCATCTTCACTATCCTGACGTCCTCATCCAGCGGGATCACTCCCACGAACTCTGGGAAATCAAACCTCAGTCCGAAGCGGTTAAGCCAGCATTTGTCGCTCGGACTCGGCTGCTGGAGTCCGAGCTGCCCCGGTTTGGCTTCGCCTATCGTCTGGTCGTTGCCGAAGATCTAGCAAAACAGCCGCGCCTATCAAACACTCTCCTATTACTGAAGTACGGTCGTGAACCGGTAAGCGACTTGGCTCGTGAACGCGTCCGACAGATTCTCTCGAGCGTCCCTGAGATCTCTTGGGGCGCGGCAACAAGCGGCGACCTCGGTCCAAAGGGCTACGGCCTATTGTCCCGCCTTGCTCTCGAAGGCGTTCTGTCTTTCGACATCAATCAAAAGCTCACGGCGACAACTTCTTTTCGGCTCCATGCCTCCAAGGAGAGTTTCACATGAGTACGTCTGCATTCAAACAAGGCGTGGTTGTTGAGATCGAAGGCAGAAGTTACCAGCTGATTAGACAAATTGAAAGCGATCTCTGGCAGGCGGAGGAGTGTCGCACAAAGCGAATCGAGGAAATTACGGGGCAACAGCTTCGCAGCTTCTATGTTGAAGGGAAGCTAAAGTTCCCTTCAACAGGAGCGGCAGGTCACGTGGCGTCCAAGGGGGCACGAGTCGTCAGTTACAGCGCCGAGCAATGGGACAGGGCCAAGATCCGTCGGACCTATGTCATGGCGACACTCGACCTTCCCAGCACCAGCGCTCGCCTTATCCCGACTATTCAAGAGACTTGGCAGAAACTACAGCAACCCAAAACCATTCCTAACGCTGTAACCGTATATCGCTGGCGACAGAGATTTCTGCACGCCGGCAAGGACATCACGGCCTTAATTGAGCAGAACGATCGAAAGGGAAACAAACACTCACGTTATCCTGTCGAAGTTGAGCGGATCGTAGAGGACGCGATCGACACCCAATATCTGACTCAAGAGCGGGGCACTATCCAAGATGCCCTCGATCAAGCAGAGGCCGTCATCCAAAGGGAAAACGCCCTTCGGCCAGAGTCGATCATGCTGCCATCGCCGACGCGCCGCCTAGTAAAGCGTATGATTGAGGCTATCCCGGCGTTCGATCGTTGCGCTGCCCGATATGGTCGTACCGCGGCAGTGAAGCGCTTCCGCGCGGTCCAGACTCACCGCACCACAGCAGCTGCGCTCGAGCGCGCGGAAATGGACCATTCACTGGCGGACGTATTGGTGATCGATGACCGGACCCGGTTGCCTCTTGGCCGTCCGTCGCTGACCGGGTGCATCGATGATCATACTCGCAATGCGCTCGGCCTCTACGTCAGCTTCGAGCCGCCGAGCTACTTCACGGTGGCTCGCTGCCTCAAGCAAGCCGTCCTTCCAAAGACGTGGCTACGCCAGGCGTACCCTGCAATCAAGAACTCATGGGAGGCGCACGGTGTCATGCGTGAGCTCGTCGTTGACAACGGCGCCGAGTTCCACAGCTCGAGCCTTGAGAATGCCTGCTACGCCCTCGGGATCGAGATTCACTATGCAGCCCGCAAAACTCCTTGGTTCAAGGGCAAGATCGAGCGCTTCCTGGGCACGCTCAATCGCGGTGTGGCCCATGGCACACCCGGTACTACGTTCCACAACGTCCTCGAGAGAGAGGAGTACGATCCATCGAAGCACGCAGTCGTCCGCTATAGCGTCTTCAAGGAGGTTGTCTACACCTGGATCGCCGATGTCTACCAACAGAGGCCTCATCGCGCGCTCCGGATGCCTCCTGCAGTAATGTGGGTCAGGAGCGTGGCGCCGGAGGATATTCTGGTGCCAGATGATCCCGCGCGACTAGACGCCATTCTCGGTCGGAGCGACATGCGTCGTCTGACACACAAGGGTATCGAGCTTGATGGTCTGTTTTATAACTCGTTCGAGATGACGGCTCTTCGACGCAGACTCGGCGACAAGATTGATGTCGAGGTGCGAGTGGATGCGGCAGATATCGGGAAGATCATCGTCCTCTCGCCCGACAACCGACAAATGTTTTCAGTTTCAGCCATCGACAGCGAGTACGCGAACGGACTTTCTCAATGGCAGCACCGTATCTGCAAGCGCTTCGCCTCGCGCGAGAGCCTTCAGTACTGCGCCAAGGGATGGCTAGAGGCAAAAGCGCGTATCGCGCAGATCATCGATGCCGAGCTCATGCACAAGAGGCAACGAACGCGAACCCGGATTGCACGCTACAAGGGCGACTCAGGGCTGCTGGGGAATGATCGATCCGCTCACCCTCGCAGCGAGGGTCCGCGGGAATCGCTGACGGAGACGACTCCGGAGACACTCGGGGAGGCAACAGCACCGCAGAGCTTGCCCAGCGTGCACATCCCAACAAAGCAGTTCAAACCAATCTATAGGGAGAGAACAATCGAGATTGCCCAGGCCGGCGAGATCGAGCCATAGCGGGATGAGCAACCTCAAGGATATTATCGACAATACCCTAGTACCGCATTCCGCGTTTGCGAATGCCTGCTCTCGTCTGGAGCAGTGTTTTCGAAATGCGGATGGGACGACCGAATCTGTCTGCATAGCGGTGATTGGTGAGTCCCGCACGGGCAAGAGCCGAGTTCTGGAGGAGTGCTCCACGAGGCACCCGTACGTGCGTAAGCCGGAAGGCCTATCGGTTCCGATATTGCGTGTCAAGACACCCTCAAAGCCCACTGTCAAAGGATTGGCGGAGCTGATGTTGAGAGCGATGACGGATCCGAAGTTTGACAAGGGGACTGAAAACGGGAAGACCGAGCGGCTGCGAACGCTGATGCGCAATGCCGAAACCCGAATGGTCATGATCGACGAATTCCAACACTTCTACGACAAGGGTTCACACACAGTGATGCATCACGTCGCCGACTGGCTGAAGATCCTGGTCGATGACAGCAAGGTGGCGCTCGTTGTCGCGGGTCTGCCGAGCTGCGCCGCCGTTGTGGACCAAAACGAGCAACTTGCTGGCCGCTTTCTGGCCCCCATCCGCATGCCGAGATTCGACTGGAGAGTGGACGTCCACCGTGAAGAGTTTCTTGGCATCCTGGGAGCATTTCAGGAATCGCTCGGACAGTACTTTGATCTGCCAGCTCTCGATTCGCCCGAGATCGCGTTCCGCTGCTATTGCGGTACCGGCGGACTGATCGGCTACGTGACCAAGTTTCTTCGCCAGGCTGTCTGGAACGCCATCGACGAGAGCCGCAAGGCGATTTCACTTGAAGACCTCGCAAGGGCGAATGACGAAGCCGTCTGGGCGAGAGAGGGATTGTCCGATGTCACTAGTCCGTTTAGCCGGCGATTCGCGGCCCTCTCGTCCGAAGACCTGTTGAGCAGGATCGCCCGGATTGGTACACCTACGCAGGATGTCGCGACATCCAAGAGGTCCCGACGGCTGTCTGTGCCGTCGCACACCGTGCGCGAGGTGCTCGCTGCGACCTAATTGAGGGGTAGAGATGCTCGTCCGAACACCCAAGCCGCACGCCACGGAGAGCTTGCTGGGATTCGTACTGCGTGTGTCCGAGAGCAACGGCTACGAGTCGCCAGTGTATGTCTTCCAGCTGGCGCAGATTCCACGCCGCATGGAACGCGCGCCGGGGTTTCCCGTTGAAAGGCTCGCCAAGATTCTCGGTCAGGACCCTTCGGACCTGCGTCGCATCGCCTATCGGGCCGAGGAAACCAGCGGCCGGCCATTCAAGATCCTTGACCACTTCCTCGGAGAAACTCTCCGGTCCGCCCCGCTCAGGCTGCGTCGTCCCGCATTCTGCCCTCAATGTGTGGCGGACGAGGGCTACATCGACGCGTTCTGGGATCTCACCGTGGCAGTAGCGTGCCCAACCCACCGATGTGAGGTCGTGCGAAGCTGCGCTGCGTGTGGCCAGCCGCTCATGTGGCGCAGGCCGGCCTTGCTCACCTGTAGTTGTGGTGCCTTGCTATGTGACACCACACCCCGACCACCGGACAGGGCTACATTCGAGCTGATGGAAATCATCAAGGAGAAACTCCATGGCCGCTCCGCGAAGAGCATACCGAACACATCTCATTTCCCTATCGAGTTTCTGACAGACGTGCCGCTAGAGTCGTTGCTGGCACTCGTGCAAGCGCTGGGTGCGCAGGCACTTAAGGCCCGCGCTGTCGCGCCCGATGCAGAGGGCTCCGCGGTGGTCAACGCAGCAGCCGAGGCTCTTGCGGACTGGCCTTCAGGGTATCACCGCTTGCTGTCGATGCTGGGCCGCAGGTTCTTGGACGAGGGATCCTCCGCAGGTGGAATGGCAACGCAGTTTGGTCCTTTCTACGACGCGATGTTCAGGTGGCGAGCATTTTCTGAGCATGCCGCATTTCTGAGGCAAGAGTTCCTCGAGTTCGGGCAACGGTATTGGGGAAATGCACTGATCCACCGCAAGCTATGGCGGCCTCACAACGCGGAAGGCACGCAGCGCTTTGTCTCGAAGTCGGAGTTTGTCCGGCGATTTCGCATCGGGTCGACGACGCTGAAGCGGCTGATCGCCGACGGCATGATCGTGAGTAAAACGATCAAGGCCGGCGCGGACGCGAGAGTCCTGATTGACATCCAGAGCAGCCAGATTCCCGATGATTCGACAGGAATCATCAACGGGCGGCAAGCGGCGGACCGCCTCGGGCTCCCCGTAGATGTGCTCAAGTACCTTCGGGAAATACAGGTGTTCCGAAGCAAACCCCGCCGCCGTGGGCCCATACAGTCCTGGCATGTGGATGATGTCGAAGCATTTCGAGAGCGCGCCCTGACTCTGCCTCTTGCGCAGGGGTACATCAGCGGTAGCGAAACCGTCCCCTTGAAAGAGGTGATTCAACTTAAGTTCAGAGATACAGGAGCGAAAGCCGACATCGTTGCAGCCGTGTTTGACGGCAGACTGTCGCTGCTGGGTCGCTCGGGCGGGGCTCTGGGTGGACTGCTTCTGGACAAGGTGCAAGTGGATGACTTCGTTTTACAGAAAAAGAGACAAATCGAGGGGGATAGCTACTCACTGCCGCAGTGTGCTGCGGCTACGGGTCTTTGTCTGGATTCGGTCGCCAACGCGCTCAAGGCGGGCCTCCTGGACGAACGTGAACAGGGCGGGCGCGTGCGCGTTACAGCCGTGTCTGTCGAGCGATTCAAGTCTGAATACGTCCCGCTTGCGAAAATAGCAAAGAGGCTGGGGAGCTCTACTAGGCGCATGAGGCGGATTTGTAGGAACGTCGGACTTCCGATCGTCGCTGTCCCCCGCGAGGTCCACCCCAGTCCTCAGCCTCTTCTGCTTCGCACTGACGAGCAAAGACTGATCGCTCTGTGGTGGGAGACGAAATCGCAAGGGAGACGGTACGTCCGAGTGGACCCCGCCACGCGCTACGAGAAGGGCTTGCGTACGTATCTCGAGCGCCTTCATGCGAACGCAGAGCGGCTGCCCAGACGCGCGGGTCGGCCGAACAAAAAGGCGATCTCGAAAGCGTGCAATTTCCGTCAACATGCTTTCCGTTCATATCCATCCCTCGCCAAAGTACTGGAGGAGTTCGACAACAGGGAGCGAGGGTTTGATGTTTCAACCGGAGGCGGGACGTCGAAGGCAACAGTTGCTCGCTACCTGAGTGTGCGCGGGTAACCGCTCGGGACAGTGGGATCCGTTGAGTTTGTTGAAGAACTGATCGTAAAGCCTGCCGCACACAGTCGGCGCACGTATAGCCGCAAAGGTAAGCGGGCACTAGTGGAGCTGTGCAAGGCGCCGGGCGCATCGGTCGCGGGCCTGGCTCTGGCGCATGGGATTAATGCGAACCTGTTGGGTCACTGGATCAAGCGGTATGGCGGCGAGTCGGCCGTCGGCAGAGAGCCCAGAGCCGAGAAGCGCACGGCGCTACTGCCGGTAAAGATGGCCGAGCCGGTTCCGTCGGCTGCCGTGGTGGCTGACGGCGCTGGAGAAGGCGTCACCACATCTCGACTCTACGAATTTCCAGCCCGCTGCGGTGGTGGACAAGGAGTTTTCGAGTGCACCGTGCTAGCCGTGGAGCCGTTGGGAGGGAAGTCGCGGCTTTATGCGTAAATTGATGGTGAAAGTCGCAGCTTATGGGGTGAATTGGTTGCACCTTATGGTGTGCAGGGGGTCTGCAACTAGTTGATTTTGCACGCCAGTGAGTCGCAGCTTATGCGTCAACCCACAGTCCAATGCTTCACCCTCCGCAAAAGCCATTCCAGGTCACTCGCTGCGGTGCGCGCTGAGCGCACCGACAGACACAATGATCCAGGTAATCACGGCGCAATGGATTGCGTTCTTGAGCGCGCCTTGGTGTCCAAACCAGTCAAAGATTCCAATCCGGACTCAAGGCGCATGACCTGTGTGCCACCGCCCGCTGCAACTCACCCCAGGTGATCGAGCGGAAGGGGCACGTTGTCTTTGATAGTGTCAACCGCGAAGCTGCTATGAATGCTCTTGATACCCGGCACGCGCGGCAGGGTCTCCATGGAAAAGCGGCGATACTCCACGAGTCCCGGCACAACGACTTCCAGCAAAAAGTCGTGATCACCGGAGGTGAAATAGCAGGAGACGACCTCGGACATGCCGAGCACCGCCTCACGAAACCGGATAGCGTCCTCTTCCCGATGCCTTTCCATGCTGACGGCAACGAAGGCCGTCAGTCCGAGTCCGACTTTCTGTCGGTTGAGTCGCGCTCCAAAGCCCTCGATCACTTTCAAGTCCTCGAGACGCCTCAACCGTCGCAAGCATGGCGAGGGAGACAGTCCGACCCGCTCAGCCAATTCGAGGTTCGTCAGCCGGCCGTCCTTCTGCAGCGCCGCGAGGATTCGGCGATCAATGGCATCCAGGTTCACAGTTGGCATGATCTGCTCCAAAACACGGTCCTCCCGGCTGAAGGACGCAAGCTACGATACCGTCTTGGGGCCAGAACGCAATCATGTGGTGGCACGGGCAGCGCAGAATGCCTTCATGCCAACCCGATCTGATCCAACCTACGAAGACGTGCTGATTGCGGCCGCCCGGCTGAAGGGTGTCGCTCGCCGAACGCCGGTTCTAACGTCCAGGACCGCGAACGAGCTGGCGGGCGGCTCACTCTTCTTTAAATGCGAGACCTTTCAGAACACCGGAGCGTTCAAATTCCGCGGCGCCTACAATGCGGCAAGCACACTTTCGGAGGTTGAGCGGCGCCGTGGTGTCATTACGTACTCATCGGGAAACCACGCACAGGCACTAGCGGCGGCCGGCCGCATCCTCAGTCTGAAAACAACTGTGCTGATGCCTAGCGATGCATCTGTCGCCAAAATCGCAGCTACGCGCTCGTACGGCGCCGATGTCATCTTTTATGACCGCTGCAATGAGCATCGGGAGGAGCTCTGTGCGGCGCTCATCGCCACACATGGGTTCACCCTCGTGCCACCGTTCGATCACCCTCATGTCATCGCTGGACAAGGAACTGTCGCAAGGGAGCTGTTCGAAGAGCTCGGGGAGCTCGACTCACTGCTCGTCCCGGTAGGCGGCGGGGGGTTGCTTGCAGGCTGCGCCCTGGCCGCGCAGGCACTGTCGCCGGCGTGCCGGATTGTCGGTGTGGAGCCGGAAGGGGCCAACGATGCCCAACAGTCGCTTCGCACAGGAAAAATCGCGCGCATTGCCTTGCCTGAGTCAATCGCCGACGGAGCGCTCGTGCCCAGTATCGGCCACCACAATTTCGCGATCTTCCGCGACCTGGTCGATGACATCATCACCGTTGCGGACGCCGCCCTGTTGCAAGCTATGCGATTTTTTGCCGCGCGCATGAAAATCGTCGTAGAGCCGACAGGTTGTCTTGCGGCCGCGGCCGTATTGAGCGGCCGTTACTCTTGCAAAGGTGAACGTGTCGGCATTGTTGTGAGCGGCGGCAACGTCGATGCCGCCGGGTTTGCCGCCTTTCTTACTCAACGCACTGCCTAATAGGAGGGCTGCACGCGTGACTCCATGGGAATCTCTTGAATTCGATCAGCACGAGCAGGTCTGCGCCTTTGGGGACTGTGACACTGGACTGAAGACCATCATCTGCGTACACAGCACCGCACTGGGCCCGGCCGTCGGCGGCACCCGGTTCTATCCTTACACGAGCTACAACGCCGCCCTCGACGACGCGCTGCGGCTGTCCCGTGCAATGTCCTACAAGTGTGCCCTCGCCGGAGTACCGTTTGGCGGAGGCAAGGCGGTCATCATCGGCGACCCCGGTGCCCTCAAGACACCGCAACTGTTGCACGCTTATGGTCGCTGTTTGAATCGGATCGGTAGCAGCTTCTCTACGGGAGAGGACGTCGGGACGTCCGTTGCGGACTGCGAGGTCATCCGTGAGGTCTCGCCCTATGTTGGTGGAACGAACAGCGCGGGCGCGGGTGACCCCTCGATACATACCGCGCAGGGTGTTTTCCACGGCTTACGAGCGGTCGTCAAGGCGCGCATGAACCGGGACGACCTGGCGGGAATTCACGTGGCCATACAAGGCCTGGGAAGCGTGGGTTGGCGGTTGTGCGAGTTGCTGCACGGGGCCGGGGCTCGTTTGACGGTAGCTGACGTTCGGGGTGAACGCGCCAGCGCGGCACAACAGACCTTTGCGGCGGATATCGTTCACACCAACGCCATTCATGCTGTATCTGCCGACGTGTTTTCCCCGTGTGCTCTCGGGGGCGCAATCCACCCAACCACCCTGGAAGGGCTCGCGGCGAAAGCAATAGCCGGGGCGGCCAACAATCAACTTGCAGCGGCGTGGATTGGGGAAGAGCTGCACCGACGGGGTATCCTGTTCGCGCCCGACTACGTGATCAATGCCGGAGGCGTCCTCGGCGCTCTCGAGGAGTTGGCGCGCACGCCGGGACGGGTGCAGCATACCTACGCGCCACTTGAAAAGCGGCTGCTGCACATTTATCACCGGCTACTCGACATTTTCAATACGGCCGCCGCGCGCGATCTGCCGCCGCAGACCGTAGCGCTGCAGATGGCAAAAGAGCTACTCGGCCGGCGGCAGGAACCGGCGTGCTCGAACTGAGTGCCATCGACACTCTGGCGCTGGCTGGCGGGACCCTACTGGCTACCAGTATCGCCTGCCGCGCCTGGAGGCCGCTGCGTCGATTCAATTTGCCGCCCGCCGTCGTGGGCGGGCTCGCGGTGTCCATGGTTCTGTTTGTCGGCCGCTCCCACACAACCACGCTCATCCACCTCGACACCGCTCCACAAGCAAGCCTCATGATGGGTTTCTTCGCCTCGATCGGCTTTTCGGCCAGCGTACCTTTGCTGCGCGCCGGCGGCCCGCAGGTTCTGCTGATGCTGTTGCTCGCCGGCGTGCTCGCTGTTTTGCAGAACGTGGTGGGCCTCATCGGGGCAGTCTTGTTCGGTCTGCCACCGCTGTTTGGAGTGCTTGCGGGATCGGTGACATTGGCGGGAGGTCCGGCGACGGGGCTGGCATTCGCCCCGCTGTTCGAGCAGGCCGGGATCAGCGGCGCCGCCTCCGCAGCCATGGCAACGGCAATGGCTGGCATTATTGTCGGCAGCATCATTGGCGGACCACTGGGGGCGTATCTGATCCGGCGGCACGCGCTGGAACGGGCCGCCTCCGGCGCTGGCGCTGACGCAGGTGATCCGGTCATACGCGATGCTCACTCCAGCGAGGTCAGGAGTCAGGACAGCGACAACGACGGCGCGACCCTCCACCTGCTCTTGAAGAGCGGTGTAGTGGTTCTGCTGACAATCGCCGTTGGAGCCAGAGTCAGCTCTGGCATTACGGCGCTGGGAGTCACTTTGCCAGGCTACATAGGCGCCATGATGGTAGCCGCTGTGATTCGCAACATCGACGATGCTACGGGTTGGATCGGCTTGCATCACCGCACCATCCGCGGCATCGGTACGGTGGCACTGTCCTTCTTTCTCGTGCTCGCCCTGATGACTTTGAACCTGCGCGAATTGAGCGCACTCGCCTTGCCGTTGCTGGCGATCCTGCTGGTACAGACCGCATTGGTCGTGGCAGTGTGCCTATGGCCCGTTTTCGGACTGATGGGCGCTGACTATGAGTCAGCCGTCATGACCAGCGGCTTTGCCGGCTTCATGCTCGGCATAACCGCAAACGCCATGGCGGTGATGCACTCCCTCACCGAGCGATTCGGCCCGGCACCGCGGGCCTTTCTGGTGGCGCCGCTGGTTGGCGCATTCTTCCTCGACTTCATCAATGCGTTGATCATCACTGTTTGTCTGAATCTTGCGAAATGAGGCGCTCGATCGATGCCGACCCAAGCTCTTGACCCAGTGTCCCTCGACGATAAGTACAGCGTCGAGCGTGGGCGAATACTGATCTCCGGCCGCCAGGCGTTGGTGCGTTTACCACTGCTGCAGCGCCAGCTCGATCGCCAGCAAGGACTCAGGACGGCCGGATACATTTCCGGTTATCGAGGCTCACCCCTGGCGGGGTACGACATGGAGTTGTGGAAGGCACGGCGGTTACTGGAGCAAAACGACATTGTGTTTCACCCGGGGTTGAATGAGGATCTCGCCGCGACGGCCATCTGGGGGACGCAGCAGCTCGACTTCCTTCCCGGCCGCAAGGTCGATGGCGTGTTCGCAATCTGGTACGGCAAGGGCCCGGGCGTGGACCGCTCCGGTGATGCGCTCAAGCATGCGAATATGGCCGGGACCGCGCCTCACGGCGGCGTCCTGCTCGTGTTTGGTGATGACCATTCGGGCAAGTCCTCCTCCCTGGCGCATCAGAGCGATCTGGCACTGGCCGCGCACGAGATTCCCATCCTATATCCTGCCACGGTCGCGGAAATCCTCCAGTTCGGCCTGGCCGGCATTGCCCTCTCGCGCTATTCCGGTTTGCTCGTGGGACTGAAGATCGTCAACGAGACCGCGGAGACGACCAGCGTTGCAACAATCGACCTCGATACCTTCGCTTGCGCGCAGCCGCAGCTCGCGGCTCCCGCGGACGGAGTGAACATTCGCAAGGAGTTCATGGCTCTGCAGCGCCAGGACAGGCGCATGGTCGATCACAAGTTACCGCGAGCGCGAGCGTTCGCCAGGCTAAACGGCCTCGATCGTGTTGTCTTCGGCACCGAGCGAGCGCGCTTCGTCATTGTCACCGCCGGGAAGCCCTTCGCTGATGTGATGCAGGCTCTGGCGCTGTTGGGAATCGATGCGACCGCGGCACAGCGGTTGGGACTCGCGGTCTACAAAGTCGGCATGATTTTTCCACTGGAGGCTGGCAACTTGCGGGCGGTTTGTTCGGGCGCGCAGGAGATCCTGGTCGTCGAAGAGAAGCGCCCACACCTGGAGATTCAAGCCGCGGCCATTTTGTTCAATGGTGGGCAGCGCGCCCGACTGTCGGGCAAAAACGATCCGCAGGGCGTCCGGCTGCTGCCGAGTGATGTCGGTCTCGATCCGTCCATCATCGCAACTGCCCTGGCGCGGCGTCTTGCGGCTGCGATGCCTGACGAATTTGCTGCGTTACCAGACATTTCTCGCAATTGCGCTCATGCGGAGGCGCTCAGCAAACGTGCCACGCAGCTGGTTCCGGCGGCTGTTTCCCGGCGCCCCACTTTCTGCCCGGGATGCCCCCATAACACTTCCACCGTCGTACCTCAGGGCTCTTTTGGCATGACCGGTATCGGCTGCCACGGCATGACGATGTTCTTCCCCGATCGCAATCCGCTGCCGGTCAGCCACATGGGTGGCGAAGGAGCCATGTGGCTGGGAATGGCGCCATTCACCAGCACCCAACACGTGTTTCAGAACCTCGGTGACGGCACATACAACCACTCAGGCTCTCTGGCGATCCGAGCTGCCGTACAGGCAAAGGTCAATATCACCTATAAGATCCTTTACAACGACGCGGTCGCGATGACAGGTGGCCAGCCGGTGGAAGGTGAGCTCACCGTTGGGAGAATCGCGCGGCAGGTGCTCGCAGAAGGTGTGCTCACCGTTGTGGTCGTCTCCGAAGCGCCTGAGCGTTTCACAAACGAGGATCCGTTGCCGGATGCTGTCCAACTCCGGCACCGTAGCGAGCTGGAACCGGTGCAACGGATGCTGCGCGATACACCCGGGGTCACGGTACTGATTTACGATCAAACCTGTGCCGCCGAAAAGCGGCGGCGGCGTAAGCGCGGGAACTACCCGGACCCGAATCAGCGTATCTACATCAATCATCTAGTGTGCGAAGGCTGCGGCGACTGTTCGACCCAATCGAGCTGCAGCGCCATCCAGCCGCTGGAGACCCACCTGGGACGCAAGCGCAGAATCGATCAGTCCGCATGCAACAAGGATTTCTCCTGTACGAAGGGCTTCTGCCCCTCTTTCGTCACGGTGCACGACGGAGCGCTGCAGCGTCGCAAAGCGACCCATCCAGTTGACTTCCCCGTCCTGCCGGACCCGCAAGTACCCCCACTCGAGGCACGCTTCGATTTGCTCATTACAGGTGTCGGTGGTACGGGCATCGTTACCATCGGCGCCATCATCGGCATGGCGGCGCATCTCGAGGGGCGCGGTGCCAGTGTTCATGACATGACCGGTTTGAGCCAGAAAGGCGGTGCCGTCCTCAGTCACGTCCGGCTGTTTCCGCAAGTTGACGGCTTGGCCCCCGCGAAGCTCGGCGCGGCTGAAGCGGCCCTCGTCCTCGCATGCGACGCCATTGCCGCGACGCAGACCGACGCACTGCAAACAATCGGCGCCGAGCGCACCACAGTCGTTGTGAATACTGAAGTGACCGCGCCCGCCGCCTTCGAGCGCGACCCGGATCTCGATCTCGGCATCGAGCAATTCCTCAACAAGCTGCGGACGGCCTGCGCAAAGTCGTCCATTCTAAGCGTACCATCGAGTCTGGTAGCCGAGCGAACCCTGGGCGACTCGCTCGCGGTCAACATGATCATGTTGGGATTCGCCTGGCAATCCGCGCTGGTTCCGCTGTCTCGCGCCGCGATCGAGCGCGCGATCGAGCTCAACGGCGTGGCGGTTTCCTTCAATCTGCAAGCCTTCCTGATCGGGCGCGCCGTGGCAGCAACCTCGGCTGGCCGGGTGATGCGCATGTGGAACAACGGCGCGGAGGCGGATCCAGAGCCGCCCGAACACGACCTGGATACCTTCATCGCGCGCCGCACCGAAGACCTGACCCACTACTGGAACGCGGATTACGCCGGTGTGTACGCCAATCTCGTCAATGACATTCGCGCCAAGGAAGCCCAACTCGGGCTACCCAGCGACGCTCTGGCCTGGGCCGTTGCGCGCTTCGCGTACAAACTCATGGCCTATAAGGACGAATACGAGGTCGCGCGCTTATATTCCGACGGCCGCTTTCGGGCCGCCCTAGCCCAGGAATTCTCGGGTGACTATCGCTTGTCGTTCCATCTTGCCCCACCACTCCTCTCCCGTGGTGCGCGCGGCTCACGACCTCGGAAGATCACGCTGGGTCCCTGGGCAATGGTTCTGTTCCGCGGCCTCGCCCGCTGCAAATTCCTTCGTGAGAGCCGATTCGACATTTTCGGTTATACGGACGAGCGCCGGCTCGAGCGACACCTACGCGAGCAATACATCGCCGTGATCCGACGAATGGGTGAAACGTTGTCGATCGACAATCACCCCGCCGCTGTCGCGCTCGCGACACAGCCGCAACATGTCCGAGGCTTCGGGTTCGTCAAGGAGGAAGCCGCGCGCGCGGTACTGGCACGCCTCAGGGCCGATTGAGTGGCGCCGACGATATCGCGTTGATCTACGCAGACGCCGGCTCGGCGTCGAGCTCAGCCAATAGGCGCGGCGTGGCTGGGAATTCGCTTGCCGCCCGCCAGCTCGCTCGCCGTGTCTGAAATGTTCCGAGCGACGAAATAGTCGAATAAGCTCCAATCGCCGTAGCGCTGCTTCAGTTCGGGCAACACCGCATCGACCAGGGACGAACCTTGCAGTCCGCGCTGGGAGCCGGACTCCACCAGCGTGCGCAGATCGCTCAAGTAAGTGCCAAACGCGTGTACATCTACAGCCTTACCGATGTCACCGTGCCCGGGCACAAAGGTCGCAACGGCATTGGCGATCTCCAGCTTGCGAACCGTGGCGATCCAGTCAGCCGTAGAAGCATCGATCAGGTTCGGGACGGTTCGGCGCCAAAACAGATCGCCGCAGTATACGACCCCCGCATCGGGCAGGCTCACAACGGAATCGCCACCTGTGTGCCCCGGGAATGACTGCACCAGGATTCGACGCTTACCCAGATATAACTCGAGGTTAGTGTCGTAGACAACAGTAGGTGCGGTGAGGTTTTCCACCAATGCTTTCTGCTCGGGCTTAATGTTCGCACCGAAGAATTTGAGATTCTCCGTATGAATCCACTCGCGAACATTGCGGTGCGCGATGACTACGGCCCCTACTTCTGCGAACACCACGTTGCCCGCGACATGGTCGAGATGGTAGTGGGTATTGATCACATATTTGATCGGCAGGCTGGTCAAGACGCGAATCTGTGTCAAAAGCTGCCGCGCCGCGGCAGCATCGACGAAGGTGTCAATCACGGCGACCCCGTCGTCGCCGATGATGAATCCCGCGTTGGCAAGGCGCATGCTGTCAGGCTTATCAATCACCGCGTAAGCGTTGCCGCCTAAGGGCTTGATATCGAATGGTAGCGGTCCTGCAGGCGTTTCAACTGCCCGCGCGCGAACGAGCATGTTGGGGAGAACTAGCGTGGCAAGCAGCAGTGCTCGTAGAAGAATCGCCACGCGTTGCGAAGGGGTTCGTGACATACAACGGGCTCGTGATGTGACTCGATCTCCTTGAGCATAGAGGTCGACGATATTTTGTGCATCCGTCGGGAACGAGGCTCCGCCGGCTCCGTTCCTCCTTGGCCTGCGAATCGCGGCTGGGCTCTGCAGAACCGAGTCGTACGAGCCCGTGCTTCCGGCGGACACCCAACACTATGCTTTCGCGCTGGGCGATCAACGCCCAAGAGGTCTTGATCCAAGACTTCGTGCCGGCCAGTGCGTCGGCAGGGGATGGTGCAGGCTTTTGTCCGAACCTGGCCCCGGACCTCGATCTAGTGGGCCTTGTGTGCCCAGAACAACCCGGTCTGCACAGTGAACGAGCCGTCGGCCTCGAAGGCTAGCGCTCGCACCACCTCGGCAGGCGCACCATCCTGCAAGCGGCGGATGGCAGCGACGGATTCCGGCGGCGTGCGCATGCGCTCTACCCACGTGGCGGCATCAATGCGCGTAGGCCACAGCTTGAAATGCTCCAGCTCGAAGTGCGCATGGGCCAACAGCGCCTGCCACTCCTGGATGCTGTAGTCGCGCACGTGGCTTGGGTCGCGCAGCACTTCCATGGCCTGCAGGTGCGTGTCAACGAGCGGCAGAGTCGCGCCCAGCACGTCTGAGACGAGCAGGTAGCCGCCGTCGGCCAGCACCCGTCGCGCCTCGCGCAGCGCCTCCGGCATGTTGCCCCAGTGATGGGCACTGTAGCGCGTGGCCACGATGTCAAAGTACCCATCCGCAAATGGCAGGGCCTCGGCATGGGCCTGGGCGGTGCCAATATTGGTGAGCCCGCGATCATGGGCGGCCTGTTGCACCGTGGCCAGCATGCCTTCGGCAGGGTCGCAGGCGGTGACTTCATCTGCAGCGCAGCTGAGTGCGAAGCCCAGGTGCCCGGCACCGCAGCCGAGGTCGAGGATGCGCGCCGGTCGGCGCGGCAGCGACTGCACCAGAGCCAGGGCCATCTTCAGGTCAGGGCCCGAAGCATGCACAGTGCTGGCGAGATAGGCCGCAGCGCGCGGGTCGAACTGGCGCAGTACGCGTTCGTCGTGCGAGGTCATGGGTAGGCTCCAGGCAAACACGAGGGGACTACCAACAGTCTAGCGGCGCGTTATCCTGTAACCAGGTGTCCCGTTATCCTCTTACTTCCATGTACCACCCTAGCGATGCCTCATCACTGGGCAGTTTTTTGCGCGCGCGCCGTGAGCAACTGAGCCCTGCCGCAGTGGGCCTGCCCGCAGGAAGGCGCCGTCGCACGCCGGGGCTGCGGCGCGAGGAACTCGCGCAGCTGTGCGGCGTGAGCCCGACCTGGATCGCGTGGCTCGAGCAGGGTCGGGTGAAGTCGGTCTCGGTGCCCACAATGACCGCGCTGGCTACGACGTTGAAGCTCTCTCGCGCCGAGCGCGCTCACCTATTCGAGCTGGCTGGCCGCCCCGACCCGACGCGCGCGGCCACGCCGCCAGCCAGCGGTGAGTCCCTGCAGAAACTGGTCGACGCCATCGAGACGCCTGCCTATGTGCTCGACCGTCATTGGGACCCGGTGGCGTGGAACCGCGCCGCGTTGACACTCTTCAAGCCCTGGCTCGCCAGGTCTGCACTCACGCGCGGTGATGCGCCATGCAACCTATTGCGCTTCGTGTTCCTGTTCCCAGAGGCACGCAAGTTCATCGCCGACTGGGCCGAGCGCGCCGAACGCGTCGTGGCCGAGTTCCGCGCCGACACCGCGCGTTGGCGCGGCGACCCGGTGACCGACGCGTTGGTGGCGGAACTGTGCAACGCCAGCCCCGACTTCAAGCGCTACTGGCGGCAACAGAAAGTGCTGGGTCGCGATGGCGGTCTGCGCGCCTTCATACGCGAAGGACGCACGCAGGCCAGCTACGAACAGTTCACGCTTTCCACCCCGCAGCACCCTGATCTCAAGGTGACGGTGTTGGTGCTTGTGAAGTAATTCAGTCTGAAATCGCGGTTTCGCGGCCGTCAGAGCCGGTGGCCACCCCGGTAAGGCTTGTCCCGCCTATCAGGGTTTGCGCACGGGCTGGGTGATCTCCGCTTTCCCATAATGCTCGCCGATCCGGCCGTCGCGGATGAAGTCAGACCTGCTCGCGTTTTTTCCCTTCTGGACGCGTCACTGCCCAATTGGCACGCGCGGGTCCATTGGGATACGGAAAGCTTGCCATTGCGCCCCGTGTTGACACTGAAAGAACCGGCAACCGTTGCGGAGAAGCGACTGGCATTTCATTTAGTGCCCACACACCGTCCGAGGCCCATCAGAAAGTCATCGACACGATCAAACAGGAATGCATTGGGATCAGATCCTCATCCTTCCCGACCAGCAAAGTTGCCAGCTCTCCGACCGTGAGGGACAGGATGAGCTTGCCATGCTCTCGCATGGCGCCTTGGATCACGCGCGTCGCGGAACTCGAGCAGCCATGTGGAGAGATGATGATTGCAACGTTCCACAATGATCTGAACTTTCGAATCGGCATTGGCAGAGGTTAAGACTCAACGAGTGCCGGGGGCGTAGCACCGGCGGCGTGCGTGTTTTTTGGGATTATGGGCTGTTGACTTCTATAATGCTCGCGACGGGTGCATTTCCCCAAGGCGTGTTAACACAACCACTGAACCAAGGGCCTGCGGTGCCCCCAGTGGCGGACGCCATCATCACCGCAGATAACAGATCCTTGTAGTTCGGGCTCGACATCTGTATGACGAAGAAGTTTGAGAGGCCGCAGCCGCCCGGATTGGCCCACGAGCCGTTTACGCGTATCAATTGATCTGCGGTGTCAACCACGAACGAAATGATAGTGGTCGTGTCTCCACTTTGCGCGTTGGCGGCCATAGGAAGAACCGCCAGCAGTAACCATAGCAGTTTGGTTTTCATTGTTCCTTTCTCGCGGATTGCTTGATACGTCGGAATGGATCAGGAAGAGCCGTGCGCACCCATGTAACGGCAACTAACCACCGTCGGGACCATCGGTAGTAACCTGATGCAACACTGCCCTGCAGGCGCGTAGCGAATCAGGGCGGATCCTTTCGCAGCGCGTTTGTAGTCATTAGTCTATTCCCGGAGCACGACCATCCCTCCTGTCTATTGTTGCCTTCATGACTGGTGCCCGCCGCAGATGGCGGAGTAGCCCGGTGACTGACTTGAGTCTATACACATGTTGTTGTGCGTTGCAATCCGCGGGGTGAAAATATTTGTGATCTCGTTGGGATTGCGGATTACAGGACAATGTCACTATGCTATACCAAGCGCGCTGGCAGTGACTGAGGCATGTTGTTCGAACATGCCTTTCAATGAAGGGAAGTATTTGTTTTTGCGCATGCAATCCACGCGTATCTCGACGTGCTGACCGAACTATCAAGGAACGTACCGTGAGCCTTCTCCACAATAAACTCTCATCAAAGGTTCTGCTCGCGTTGCTGACGGCACTTGTTTTTCTCGTGCCCGGCGCGAAGGCACATGCCCAGCCAGCGACAAGATCTTTTCAAATGACCTTGTGGGGCGCGGCCACAAGTGTGGATACCAACATTGCGTCGTTCGGAGACAAAGATCCGCAACCGCCAGGTCGCTCTGTTGTGACAGACTTCGACATCACCGACCCGCTGAGCAGCACTAGCAGAAAGTACTACGACTGGTCACGGATCACGGCGGTGGAGGTCGATGAGCCATATGGTCCTGGTAGTTCGATCGATGATCTTATAAAGAACGGCGACGGTACCCCTGTCTGCGCGCCGGCGGGACTCAACGACGCCATCGCACCTATCGATGCGAAACTGGCCCTCAGGGCGGCGGAGCTCAAAGCCCTCGCTCCGCAGGTGCGCTTTTGGGTCAACTTCACTGGAAATGAGGCTTATTGGATGTACACTTGCACGCAGTTGGAGCTAGCCAATAAAGCCTATCAGGGCACTTATGCCTATCAGGTATTCAATAGAGACTATATTGATGTCGTCTCGGCTGACTGGTACACGACTTCTCACACGTTCACCGACATCCAGAATTTCAACTCCATGATCGCCACGTACTCTGCAGTTACCGGCCAGCCGTATACAGGTCAGCAGTTGGCATTGTTTCCCGGAGTGTATTCCTACCCAACTAGTCAGCTGTCGCTTCTTCCGACTTATTTCGCCTACGCGAACGAGCTGAATCATAGCTGCAACCTCCCGCTGAGAAGTCGAGGAGAAACCGGGAGTTATGACGGATGTCCAGTTTGGATTGTCATCGGATGGCTCGCAGGATATGACACGGTCAACGGGGTGACATACGTAGGCGAGCAGGAACGAGGCTCTGAACAGATTGCCCAGACTTGGCGCGCAGAAGTTAAAACTCTCACGAGGGGCCAAATCGTTGCGCCACTCCTACCCCAATGGCTGAATCCCTAAGGGTGAATTGAGGCGAGTCCTCGCCGATCGGAAGTCGTTTTCGAAGCTTCTCAGGTTCTCACGAACGATGATCAGATCGGCCTCGGTCACATCCAACCCTGCATCGAACAGGCCGGCGACAACGCCGATCTCCCATGCATTGCCAGCCGATCCGCCACCATGGAGGACCAACGCTCGCTCACCTGCAGCGCACCCCCGCCTTGTCGCGTCGACCTGCGGCTGATCCTGCTCGGACTTCGGCCGATCGGAGGCCGTCGTCGAGGTGAACTGCAGAGTTGCAGAAGGTGTTGTGCTCATGGGAGTCGCCTTTCGCGATTGCCTATCAGGCGCTACCTGTGGATGCCATCAAAGCAGCTTGCGGTTGCGGAATCCGACCGAGTCCCCTGTCTACCGCGCGCGAGCCGACGCTATCTCCCCGATTCGAAACTCCGGCCGCAGGAGATTCCAATGTGCGTTGAGCATCTCCTTGTGCGCATCAGCCATGGGTAACGTGCGCAGTTGCTGGGGCCACAATGAGCGGGCCTTGTCCAACACATCCTCGAGGTGAGGCTTGATGGTCCGCCACGGAATATCGGCGTGCTCGGCCCACGACTGGAAGTGACTCCACTCGATTTCATACCAGTCGTGTGCCTTGCCCAGGTTAAGCGCGAAGTGCCGTTCGTTCTCGATGTAGGCACGTGTGAAAACGATGTCGTAGGCGGGGGCGAGCTCGGGAGTCATCGCGTCCGGATAGATGAGACTCCAGTTCTTCAAATGCGCATCCCCGTTCGCGAGCAGGATGTTGACGAGCAGACGCCGGGCGAACTGCTGCGCATTGGCGAGCGGCTGCCCAGTGTATTGGTAGAGCACCTGGCCGATGTGCTCATAGTTCGCGTGGCCGTATTTTTCGTGAGCATATCGGACAAACACCTGCGCAAAGTCTTCGATATGAATCCGCTGAGCTGCGTTTCGGTCAAAGCGAAGCACCGCGTAGGCGTACTCCTCGGCCGGCAGATTCAGCGTCGGCAGACCGTCCAGCCTGGGGACCGGGACCAGGGCGATTTCCGGAATGTTCACCCCGGCGGATCGCGCCAGCGACATGGCGCTGAATTCATTCAAGGGCACGAACGGGTGGCGCGATGATGGGGGTTTGACGATCCACTCGCCGAGCTCTCCGGGCGGGGCGATGTCATACCGCCCCTCGCGCAGACGCATGGAAAATTTGTTCTGCACACCAGCCAGAGAGAATCTGAGAGAGGACCCCGCGGGAGGCACCGGAACAGGCTGAATGTCGGTACGGTGTTGGAGGGCGTATTCGGGGATGTCCTCGGGGGCCACAGGCGTAGCGATCAACGCCCCCGGCAGATCGAAGCCAATAGCGCTCAGCAAGGGAAATTCGTTGTCAACATGAACCTTCAAGGACTGCGCCAGGTGCTCGCGCTGAGCCCCCTCCGGTAGCATGTTGGAGAGCACGGGATGTAGACGCTGTTGGGTAACCCAGGGCTTGGCCAACAGTTTTGCCGCTTTGGGAAAGTTTGGGTGAGTGACCAGCCCCAGAGTGGGACGTGAGCGGCGCTCGCGAAATGTGGGATCGAACGTGAGCACGTTCTTTCCTCCCTGGTAGCCGGCGAGAAAGCCCACAGTCACGCCGTCCAGGGTCAGACGCAGAACGCTGACGCGCTCCTTGTTATTCATTCATCGCCGACTTTGCCCAGAAGATCGTCCCAGGGGTTCTCAAGTGGAACGACCCCCTCATTGTCCTCTGGGATTTCTCCAGGTGACTGAGCCAACACTGCGCGCACGGCACCCAGTCGTTCCTTGGGAATGAGCATGAGCACCATATCAAGACCCGCTGCAGCCAGCTCGAGTGTTTCGAGGTTCGGATTGCCGCCGTTCTCCAGGCGGTGGTACTGCTGCCGCGCGATTCCGGCGCGAAGGGGCATGTCGCTCTGCCGCAAACCAAGCTGCTGGCGCCGAGATCGGAGCTGATCGTGAATGCGGGCCACGGAAAAGTCTCTTCCAGGGAGGTGGAAAGAATCTTATATGATTCTCTTAGCATTGAAAAGAGCCGTATACGTTTCTAACTGACGGCTCTTCCACAGGTACCGCGATGGCCGGTGGCACGAGGATTGGGGGCGGCTGGTGCCGTGGTAGGCCGTCGCGGCTTTCCACCCTGCACCGACCGCCCTTGCAACCCGGCCACGGTGACGGAGGTTTCGCAAGAAATCGCCATTTTCGCTGCGCGGGCCACGGCAGACTGAGTGGTCTATAAACGCAGACCTCTGATGCTGTTCAATTCCTGCCCCCCTCACTGCCTTGGCAAGCTCTGTACGAACACGTCGACCATGTGATTGAACTTCACTGGATCGTGCACGAACAGTGCATGTCCGTCCCCATCGAACCGTTCCAACCGAACTTTATCCCCAAGGTGGGCCTTCACGAATTCAGCGTTCGGTAGGGTAGCCTGTGCGACTTTGTTGATGTAGTCCTCAGGCTCTGGTTTCTTGAACATGGCGTGCGCAAAGACGGCAGCTTCCTTCTGCCGATCTTGCTGAAGAGTCACCGTCCATTGCGACAGAACTGAGGTTACGCTTGGGTTGTCAATTGGCCGAATCAATCCGTCGACCAGGACCAGGCCACCGATGCCATCTTCACCAAATTGTTCGATGTAGCTCAGCAGTTCGCCACACCCCATCGACCAGCCGACCAGCACCGGTTGCTTCAGCCGCAGTTGATCGACGAGCTGTTTATAGTCGCGAGCTCGGGTCTCGGCCAGATGCCCGCAGTTCGGCGTGTCGCTTTCGCCCTGTGAGCGCGGATCGACGGCAATAACGCGGTATTTCCTTCTGCCCGGTTCACTGCGCTTCGCGTTCCCGTGCGTTCCCCCGCGTTCCCGAGCTGCCCGGCCCCTGGGACCGCCAGTTATCACTTTCCTCTTCGGAGGCCGCAAATCGCCCTTTCGCGCTCGAAATCACGGCAAAATACGCTAACATAACAACTGACTTATTCATGGCGTCGGTCTGTCTGGCGGCAGCGCAGCGAGGGATTACACTTCGCAATGTCGGATCCCGGCAACACTCCGTTCTTGAAGTCGTCGTCGTCACGGCGCAAGATCGGATCGGGCTCAGTTCCGATCAGCTAAAAAGAACCAACTGGACTCCCTGCTCATGGCGAGCGCACGACGCCGGCCATGCGGGGGCAGCCAACGGGGTCGCACGAAGGGAGAATCGTATGACTTTGAACGGTGATGTCCTGCGCGCGGGAAGACGGGCGCTGACAACCCTTGCCTTCGCTATTTGTTGTGCGGCGAGCATCGCTGCGTACGCCCAGCAGGCGCCGCCTGGTCCGCAGGGCAACCAGGGTCCCCAGCCGCTTCCAGAGGTCGTCATCACCGGATCACTGATCTCGCGGACGGACATCGAGACGCCGAGCCCGGTGCAGGTGCTCAACGCCAAGGACCTGGCTCAGTCTGGATATACAGACGTTTCCGACATTCTCCGTAACTTAAGCGCCAACGGCGCCAGCACGTTGAGTCAGTCATTTGGCTTTGCGTTTGCCGCGGGCGCCTCCGGCGTGTCTCTACGGGGCCTCAGCGTGGGCGATACGCTGGTGTTGATCGACGGCCAACGGACGGTGCCCTATCCGCTCCTGGATGACAACCAGCGCAGCTTCGTCGATCTGAGCTCAATTCCTTTCACCGCGGTCGATCGCATCGACGTGCTGAAGGATGGCGCCTCGGGACTCTACGGCGCGGATGCCATCGCGGGTGTGGTGAACGTCATCTTGCGCAAGGAGTATCAGGGGTTCAAGGTCAGCGCCGAGGCTGGCACCTCCCAGAAGAACGACGGCACTTCGCAGCATATCGGCTTCATCGGTGGCCAGGGCAACCTGGAGAGCGATGGCTACAACTGGTACCTCTCGGGCGACTTCCGTCACCAAGACGACATCCTCGACTCACATCGCCACGGACTGTGGAACAACCTCGACTGGGTGTCCTTGGGCGGCTTCAACAACACCCCGGGCGCCTCGGCCGCCCAGCTTCCCAGTGTCGCGTATCCGCCCAGCATCACCGGGTACCTCATCAACCCGAATACCGCGAGCGGTCAGCCCTACGCCTATCTGACGGGCTGCAACGCTGCTGCCCAGGCAGCGAACTATTGCACCTTCACCGCGCCGCAGGCGCAGCTACAGCCGCCCACCACCAACATCGACCTGCTCGGCAAGTTCACCAAGAAGCTCTCCGAGAATTGGGAGCTCGGGGTCCAGGTTTCATACTTCAACAGCAAGGCGGAGGAGGTCCAGGCCCTCAATCCCCAGAGCCTCTTCACCTCGCCCTACGCCACGACGAACTTTCCGACGGGCCTCTATGACTTCGCCTTCGGACCCGGCAAACCATTGACTATCGTGCCGAATCCGCCGCTCGTCATCACGGTACCGGGCAGCTACCCCGGCAACCCGTTCGGCGTTGCCGCCCCGCTCGTTTACAACTTTCACGAGCTCGGGCCCGGCATCATTACTACCAATACCTCGACCGAACGGCTGTTGGTCTCGCTCTCAGGCAACGTCGTGGGCTGGGATCTCAAGGCAACGGCGGGCGCCATGTATTCTCGGATGATTTACTCGGAATTTGGCCAGGTCGAGCCCTTGCCCTTGCAGAACGCGCTCAACAACGGTTACCTCCTCGGTAGCAGCCAAGGCGCGTCGCTCTTTGCGCCGCCGATGGAGACGACGCCCACAAGTTCGCTCGACCTCGTCGATTTGAATGCCACACACAAGATCATGGATCTACCCGGCGGACCGCTCGATCTCGCAGTCGGCGTACAGTGGTTCAAGAAGGTCCAGAACGAGACGGCGCCGCCGAGCTCGCAATCGGGCGTGCAGTACGAGAACGGCGGCCCGATCTACGTGATCGGCACCCAGAAGGACACGGCGGCGTTTGCCGAGGCGGACGCACGGGTAATCAAGCAGCTCGAAGTCGATGGCGCTGTGCGTTTCGATGATTACCAGACATTCGGCTCTGCTACTACGCCCAAGATCGGCGTCAAATTCACCCCATGGGATTGGGTGGCGCTGCGGGGCACCTGGGGCAAAGGCTTCCGCACCCCGTCCGCCGCCGAGGGACAGCAATCGGGTGAGATATTCGGCGCCGGCACATACGACGACGCTGTTCTGTGCCCGAATCCGACCAACCCAAACGCGCCGGGCAACTACCCCAGCCAGTGTGCATTCTTTCTGCAGGGGTTCCAGCTTCCCGGCGTCCGTCTGAAAAATGTCAAGTCGACCAACTGGACGACCGGCATCATCTTTCAGCCAATCCACGAGGCCAGCGTGTCGGTGGACTACTACAACATCAAGCTCAACAACGACATCATCTCTGCTTTCGAGGCTGGAGGCTTGAGCAACTACACCAGCATCATCCGCGGCCCGCAGGTGGTGCTGCCGTATGTGAACAGCGCAGGCCAAACGGTAGGCCAGCAGACGCCTGTCGGTCCGATCCTGGTGGCCAACTACCCGTACGTCAACGCCGGCTCAACGAGTACGTCCGGATGGGACGTGGATCTCAAGGCTCGCCTGGATGCCGGCGTCTTCGGAAAGTTTACCAGTGACCTGACCTGGACGCATTTGCTGACGTATGAGCTGACAGTCAACGGTGCCACGTACGAACTCGCGGGCACACACGGGCCGGCGGGTATCTCAGGAGATACCGGCAACCCCAAGGATCGAGCGACCTTGCGTGAAAGCTGGGACAAAGGGCCCTTCGATGTGACAGCCTCGCTGAACTTCGTCAGCCACTTCAGCATCACTGATCCCTCATCCGGCTTTACCACCTGCGCCATCGCCATCACCGCCCAGAGCCACTTCTCGGGCCTGACTCCGTACAACACGAACCTGTGCAACGTAAGGTACTTCCTGGAAACGGATCTCTATGGAAGCTACCAGATGAACGACCACCTGCAGTTTCACGCCTCCATCTTGAACCTGTTCAACAAGCGACCACCCGTGGACGCCGAAACCTATGGCGGCGGCAGCGGCTTCTATCCCTACGACGCCGCTCTGGCCCAAGCAGGAGCGGTGGGGCGGTACTTCACCGCCGGAGCGACATACGAGTTCTGAGCCACAGTTGGCCCTCCCCTAGCCGGCGGTCGTCGAATTTCCGCGCAAGAAACGGCGGCTTGCCGCTGACATCGAAGCCGCCGTGGTCCGAGGAGCTAGCCTTGCTCGCCTTGGTCGTCAGCCGAATCGTGGTCATGGCGGAAACATTCTGCATCGAGCGTCTTCGACGTGCACAGCGCCTCGATCAAGGAGCCAGCCAACGATTCGACGACGGGAATACCGCTACTCTGCTCAATGTCAACATTGGTCAGGATCGATATGGACCAGCCGCTGTCGAGAAAGGTTCCGTTGAAAGAATTGTAGGCCACAACCAGGCCGTTGTGCCACACAAAGGCATGGCCGAGAACCGTCATCCTCATCAGCCCCATGGCGTATGTCGAGGGTACAGTCGCCGCGCCAAAGGTGGGAACCCCGACCGGCGGTGTCACCATGAGTTCCAGTTGCTTCGCCGGCAGAACCCTTCCGGACAGGAGTGCGTGGTTCCATCGAGCCAGATCGCCGACATCGGACCAGAGCGCGCCGGCAGAAAAGTAGATCGACGGATCCAGCACGATGGCAGGTCCAAGCCCGGTGGCGCCGGCTTGAGCCTGGTTGTCATAGGAATAAGGCGCCGCGGCGCGTGCCGGCGGGGTGTATGAAGTGTGATGAAGTCCCGCCGGCCCAAGGATGTGCTCATCCAAGTACTCGGAGTAGCTCAATCCGCTCACTGCCTCGATTACCGCGCCTAGCAGGAAGTAGTTGCTGTTGCTGTACTGGAACGCGGTTCCAGGTGGGAACACCAGCGGCGCCTGCGCGATCTGCGTCAGGAAGGTCTGCTCCGCGACGGGGGCGCCACCGACAACGCCGGGTGGTGGTGGGAAGTTGGTATAGTCCTGCAAACCTGATAGTTGGTTCAGCAACATCCGCAGGGTTATGCGCGAATCGAACTTGTAGGCGGGCAGGTATGCGGTGACTGCATCGTCCAGTTCGAGCCTGCCGGCGCTCTGCAACTGAAGTATGGCGGCGGCCGTGAATTGCTTCGTGAGCGATCCGATCTGATAGACCGTGGTGTCGTGCGCTCTCACGCAAGGGGCTAGATCGGCATAACCGTATGCCCGAGTGTAAATAGGCCGGCCGCGTCGCGCGATTTCGATGGTCATGCCGGGCAGACCTTGGGACTTGATCGCATGGGTGACCTGACTATCGACGATCGAGCCAATCCTGCCGGCTCGCGATGGGGCCGGGGTCTGCGCCGCACATCCCTGAAGCAGATCGTTCGCAGTTGACGGGGCAGCTTGCGCGTCAATGATGTGAAGGCAGAGAAGGATTGCTGTAGGGATCGTAAGGTGTGAGCTTGTGGTCATGGGCGTTCCTGGGAGAGTGGGCAGCGAGGGGGGCAAGGCGATCCATGCGGGACGCAGTGTAAGGGGCCGAAACTTTTTTAATCCTTAATGCCCGGGTTTTGCCCCGTCGCGGACGCGTTGTGATTGAATAAGCTTTGCCGTAATAGCGCGGCGGTGACGGCACGATCGCGCCAGGTATTCACATGCCAGATACCAAGGGATGGAGGATTCACGTGGGTTCGAGTTTGTTTGGCACCGCGACGGCGGCGCTCTTGTTTGCTATGGCGCCAGTATTTGCAGCGGCGCGCACGATTGCCCCGGCCGCGACACTGCCGCAGGCGGCTGCGGCCGATCCAACCGCCGGCATGTCTCGGCGCGACGGCCTGCTGCCGGTCTTCGTCGACGGGGAAAAAGGCCGCATCCTGGTGGCCCTTCCGAAGCCGGACGCAGGCGGCGCGAGCGGCCGGTTCCTTTATGTGACGGCACTGAAGACCGGCCTGGGCTCAGCGCCGGTGGGTCTGGACCGCGCACGAGTCAGCCAGAGCAAGATCCTGGTCTTTCGACGCATCGGTCAGAAGGTCATTGCCGAGTATGAAAACCCGCGCTTCGTGGCGGCAGGAGCATCAGCCGACGAACAGGATGCCGCCCGCGACGCCTTCGCCGTCTCCACTGTCTGGGCGGGTAAAGTCGAGGGCGTAACCGCCGACGGCCGGGTGCTGGTCGACCTCGCCGAGTTCCTGACGCGTGATGCTGAGGATATCGCGGGTGATCTGCAGCGCGGCGGCGAGAAGGGCTACAAGATCGTTCCGGAGCTCTCGGTGGCCGATCCCGCGGCGGTGAAGGTCTTCCCGGAAAACCTCGAGTTTGAGGCTCGTCAGACTTTCACCTCCGACACCCCGGGGCCCGAAGTACGCAATATCGCCCCGGAAGCGAAGCTGATCACACTGACAGTGCGCCACAGTTTGATCAAGCTACCCGAGCCGCACTATGTTGCGCGCATTTTCGACTCACGCTCGGGCGGCTTCGATTCGATCGTCTACGACTATGCGGCGCCGTTGGACAAAGACATTGCTGTGCGCTTCGCTCACCGCTTCCGGCTGGAGAAAACCGATCCCTCCAAGCCTATCTCGCCAGTCAAGAAACCGATCATCTTCTACGTCGACCGAGCCGCGCCGGAACCGGTGCGCTCGGCGCTGCGTGAGGGCGCGAGTTGGTGGGCCAAGGCCTTCGAGGCGGCGGGATTCAAGGATGCCTACCGAGTTGAAATCCTGCCCGAGGGAGCTGACCCGCTGGACATCCGCTACAACATCATCAACTGGGTAGACCGCGCCACTCGAGGCTGGTCCTACGGCCGGTCGATCGTTGACCCGCGCACGGGCGAGATCATCAAGGGCTCGGTGCTGTTGGGCGCATTGCGGGTGCGCCAGGACATGCTGATCTACGAGGGGTTGGTAGGCGCCGATCAGGATGGCAACGGTGGCCCAAACGACCCGATCCAGGTGTCGCTGGCACGCCTACGTGAGTTGGCGGCGCACGAGGTGGGCCACACTCTGGGCTTTGCACATAACTTTGCCGCTTCGATCCAGGGGCGCAACTCTGTGATGGATTATCCGCCACCACGAGTGAAGCTGACTGGCGGCAAGATTGACCTTTCCGACGCTTATGGCAACGACATCGGCGACTGGGACCGTTTCATAGTCGACTGGTTGTACGCCGACGTGCCGACCGGCGCGGCCGGTGAAAAGGCCCTGGCCGCAAAAGCCAAAGCGGCGGCGGAAAGCTTGCGCTTCGTGCAGGACGACGATGCCCGCCCGGTGAGCTCCGGCCACCCAGCTGGCGCCATCTGGGACGACGGCACTGACCCCATCGCCGAGCTTGACCGGATGATGACGGTGCGCAAAGCGGCCATCGACCAGTTTGGCGAGCGGGCGCTGCGGCCGGGTGAGCCGTTGGAGGCACTCCGGCGCAAGTTCGTGCCGATCTACTTGCTGCATCGCTACCAAGTGGAGGCGGCAGCGAAGTCCGTTGGCGGTGTCGATTTCGGCTACGGCGTGAAAGGTGACCAGAACGCTGCGGCCGTGGTGACCTCACCCGAGAAGCAACGTGCAGCTCTGGCGTCCCTACTGGCGGCTATGACGCCGGAGGTCCTCGATACACCGGAGCGGTTAATTCCACTCCTGTCTTCCGCTCAGTCAGGCGATACCGACCGCCAGACCGAGATCGAGATCATGGCGACCGCCAGCGGGTCGATCTACGACAGCCTGGCTGCCGCCGACGTGGGCGCGGGTATCGTCGTCGACGCGATCACCGCGTCGGAGCGGCTCAACCGCCTGGTCGACCAACATCGCCGCAATGCCAATCAGTTGGGCATTTCGGACCTCACCGAGCGACTGCTGCGCGCGGTGTTCGCGCCGGCCAATGGTCGCTATGCCGAGATTGCGCGACGCATCCAAACGCGCACGGTGCTCCAACTCGCGGCCGCCGCCCGCGCACCGGCCACCTCGCCGGGCGCTGCGTCGCAGATCGAGCAGGCCCTCACAGAGCTTGCGGTGAAACTGAAGGCCGCGCCGGGAACCGACCCGCAGGAGCGCGCCCACCGGCTGCATCTGGCCGCTCTGCTGGGCGACAAGGACGAATTGAAGCGAGTTCTCGCCGACCGCAAGTGGCGGGTCGAAGTTCCGCCCGGAATGCCGATCGGCGCGGACGGCGATTGACTCTAACCCGACACTGCGCAAAGAGCCGCATTCAACTATGCTCGGTCCTTCTCCCTTTTCATGATGACATCCATGGCAGCAACGGCGTCTGTTGCCATGCTTCCCAATCGACTCGAAATGAGAAGAACCTCCGAGCGCCCACTCTCCAGGGATTCCTCCATAGCCTCGATATTCTGCAACTCTTGATCGCGGTCAGAACGATAGGACCTGGCAACGCGCTTTTGGTGCGCATTCAACCTGTCCAGAGCCACGCTATACGCGAAACGAGTACCTGGCAGCCAGGTTTCGTGGAAAACCTCGTAGATCATCTCCGTGCATGAGGCGACGTTCAGTTGACGCTGTCCATCGGCCGCCCACGGGCCGCTCTGTTCGACGCAAGACGACACGGTTTGCACGAAAACTGACACGGCCCCGTTGTCTCTGCGAAACCCTTCGAGCCAACGATCCCCTCTGTTCTTGATGGCGGGGCTCACCGCTTTCCAGTCCTGATGCGATGGGTAATCCTTGCGAAGACGTACCACGCGCCCGGCGATTCGAGCATGTTCCTGCCTCGCTTCCTCCGACGCGAGGAAAGTTGGGACCGAGATGCCATTTAGCCTCACAGCGCATGGCAAGACATGGGCACCCGGATTTGCCGTTGTTCCCGTGGCTATCTGATATTCGGCGGCGTGTTTAGAAACCCTGGGGGTACCGCTGATTTTAACGTGACCGTTGAGGAAGGCTATCATCGAGCACAGCTGTAGGGCGCTATAGCATCCGACGTGAGCAGTTGCCCTCGCATACTGGTCCCGGGTTGAGAGTGGGCACAAGGCATCTCGCAAAAACCGGTGGCGCTCTTGGGAACCTGAGTCCCCCAATTGCCGGCTTGCGAAAGAACGCCGGGTTGTAGAGGGCGTTGTCGCGGAGAGCGCGGTCGCGAGCTGCCGGCGCATGCTTCCCTTGCTACGCATATGCTATCCCACTCCGTGGAGCTGGTCTTTGGATTCGCCTGCAGGAACCGTCCATTGAGACAAACCATAACTTCCGCCGGATCCACTGTCGTGCCGCCCCCTCGAAGAAATTGAACGTCAAGGCCGCGATGGTCAATCGGTGGACGGCTTCACGCTGATCTGAAAAACGCATCGTGAGCAGCACGGTCGGGGAGCACCATGGCGAGCTTGCCATCACGCGGTTCGGCCAGGAATGCCAGCACGGGCTGATGGTCAATAGCCGCGCCTTTCAAGCTGATCTGTTCCCCATGGTTGACCATGAGTGCATTGGGAAGACCCGGCTCCGTTCTGGCAATGCGTAAATTCAGATAGCTCGAGACTTGCAGGAGCATTGCACTCTCATCTGAGTGTCGATGCAACTGCTTATCCCGTGCTAAGCGCTGCGCCAATCCCATTTGGCCCGGCGGATCCATGATACCCGTCATCGGCACGCGACGTACCGGCTGCGCACTGGGATCAAAGCGAGTGCCGGCGGGGACAATAGCGTACAGATCGTAGTCACCGTGTACGTAACGCGGCAGGAGCAATCCGTTCTCGACCCAGGCTATGCAGCCGTAGTGTTTGTGGTTTCGATTGGTCTGTAACATGTAAGGTGTTAAGCAGCCTCGGGGCTGCACGTTGTCGTCAAACCCATTCTTGGGTGTAGTAATCAGGTGCGCGCTCTGCCTCCAATACTGACGTGCGTCCGGCTTGCAGGCGCCAGGATGAATGAGCGGCGAACACACCAGGCCCTGTAACTTGTAGGGTGCAACGTCCTTCGCAGCAGTCTTGGCTTTCATGTCACCGCGCTTGCCGGTGTAGCCCGACAGGCCGCAGTACTGCAGCGACGCCCGTCCAGTCTTGCGTACCAGGATGTGGTAGCGGAAACGGTGCGCCGCTTCTACGAAGACATCAAAGTGGCGCACGTGCACGTAGTCAAAGAAGTCGGTATCCATGCGAGTTCCCTCCGCTGGACCATTGATGGTCTACCGCGTCGAAACAGCTCCAAAGTCATCTTGCAGAGGTGGGCCCTGAGAATCAAGTCAAACAACTAGTGACTGGCAGTTTCGGCCTGAGTGACAGAGCGATTCGATGAGGAGATGACTGCGCGGTTTTTTGGAGTTTTCAGTGCTTCAAGGCGCTCTTGGACTCCCCGCAAATTACGTTCAGCGCTTGGGATGTAGGCCTTTGCATTTTGAGTCCGGAAAACAACAAGTGCCGATTCGAACGCGTTTTGGGCTTCTTTCAGCAGCGCGCGGTCCGATGAGACTTCCCCTAAAGTCTCAACTACGATGCCCAAATCAATCTGCCCCATCGCCCATTTGAGCGGAAATTTCTCACGCGTGCGCACTTTGAGTGCCTCACGATACGCTTTCGCCGCCTCAGCGAGTTGTACCCGGTCTAGCGACGGAACCCCCAAGAGCATGAGCGCGTTCCCCAAGTTGTTTTGCGTCATCGCCCATTCGAGCGGGGCTTTTTCGCGAGTGTATTCCTTGAGCGCCTCTCGATACGCCACCACCGCGTCGGTGAGCTGGGCGCTGTTTGATGATCGGTCGCCGAGAATCTGGAGCACAGTTCCCAGGTTATTCTGCAACTCCGCCCAATCGGACGGGGCTTTCTCGCGGGTGTACACCTTAAGCGCCTCCCGATACGCGCTCGCGGCGCCGGTGAGCTGCGCCGGGTCTGACGACAGCTCCCCGAGAGCCCGAAGCGCGTTGCCCAAATTGCTTTGCGTTTCCGCCCAAGCCTGCGGGGCTGTCTCACGCGTGTATTCCTTGAGCGCCTCTCGATAGGCGACTGCCGCGTCGGTGAGCTGCGCGCTGTCCGATGACCGCTCCCCCAGGATCTGGAGTACGTTGCCCAAGTGATTTTGGGTCATCGCCCAATCGAGCGGGACTTTCTGGCGGGTGTGCTCCTTAAGCGCCTCGCGATAGGCGAGCACCGCCTCTTTGAGCTGCGCGCTATCTGATGACCGTTGTCCGAGGGCCTGGAGCGCGGTGCCCAGGTTATTTTGGGTCATTCCCCAACCGAGCGGGTCGTTCTCGCGCGTGTACTCTTTGAGCGCCTCGCGGTAGGCGGTCACCGCGTCGGTGAGCTGCGTGCTGTCTGATGTCCGCTCTCCGAGGACCTGGAGCGCGGCGCCCAAATTGCTCTGCGTTTGCGCCCAATCGAGCGGAACTCTCTCACGCGTGCGCACTTTGAGCGCTTCGTGAAACGCGCTCACCGCGTCGGTGAGCTGCGCGCTGTCTGATGTCCGCATCCCCAAGTGCCTGAGCGCGATGCCTAGATTGTTCTGTGTCCTCGCCCAATCGAGCGGGTTCTTCTGAGGGGTGCGCACTTTGAGCGCTTCGCGCAACGCGATTACCGCTTCGGTAAACTGCGCACTGTCTGATGTCCGCTGCCCGAGGGAGTCGAGCGTGTTGCCCAAATTGCTCTGCGTGTCTGCCCAATCAAGCGGGACTTTCTCGCGCGTGCGCTCTTTGAGCGCCTCGTGATATGCGACCACCGCCTCGGTGAGCTGCACGGTGTCTGACGACCGCTCGCCAAGGGCCTGGAGTGCAACACCCAGGTTATTTTGCGCCATCGCCCAATCGAGCGGAACTTTGTCGCGGGTGTATTCTTTGAGCGCCTCGCGACACGCGATCATCGCATCGGTGAGCTGCGCGATATCAGATGACTGATCCCCCAAGCTCTCGAGCGCAATCCCCAAGCCATTCTGTGCCAGCGCCCAGCTGAGCGGGACTTTCTCGCGCGTGAACTCCTTGAGCGCCTCGCGGTAGGCAGTCACTGCGTCTTTGAGCTGCGCAGCGTCCGACGAACGCCTACCCAAGAGAACAAGTGCGGCGCCTAAGTTGGCCTGTACCATCGCCCAGTCCAGCGGGGCTTTCTCGCGGGTGTATTCCTTGAGCGCCTCTCGATACGCGGCCACCGCATCGGTGAGTTGTGCGGTGTCGGGCGACAGTTGTCCCCAGGCCATGAACGCGAGCCCCAGGTTATTTTGTGTCCACGCCCAAGCGCGCGGGGCCTTCTCACGCGTGTATTCCATGAGCGCTTCGCGAAATGCCCTTGTCGCGTCGGTGATTTGCGCGGTCTCCCAAGACCGCTCCCCCAAGGCTAGGAGGGCACTGCCCAAGTCGTTCTGTGTCATCGCCCAGTCGAGCGGGACCTTCTCGCGCGTGCGCTCTTTGAGCGCTTCCCGAAAAGCATTTACCGCGCCAGTGAGCTGCGCGGTATCCGATGATCGCGAACCCAGGCGTCCAAGTGCTTGGCCCAACTTATTCTGTGTCATCGCCCAATTGAGCGGGACTTTCTCGCGCGTGTATTCCTCGAGCACTTCGTGATAGACAGCGACTGCTTCCTGCAACGGCTGAACCTCTCCCGACTGGTCTCCATACGTGGACAGTGAATCGGCAAAAATGATCAGCACTTGCGCACGCGCGACCGAATTCCACTGTTCAGCTTTGCTATTCGCGATCAAATCGCGCACGCGCTGAATGAATGGTTTGAGCTTGTCCGCGGTGTATCGCCCATCTTGCGAGGACAATTCGGTTTCTTTGGTCGCCACCAGTAGCCCTAGTAAGGTGGTCAAATCCTGCCAAAACACAGGTGGAAGGCTGAGCACTTCAGTGGTCTGATAACGCCGTGCGGCATGAAACTTCGCCACATTCAGCGCGGGCGTCCAGAAAAGCTTCGGCAGGCTCTTTCCGTCATGTTGGAGAATCTTCCCCCAAATCAGCACGTCCGCTCCGGATTTGGCTAGAAAACCGCGAGCGCGCGCGTCGCCCTCATGCGCCGATTGTTCGGAATTGCTTTCGTCCGGAGCGATGAGTCGATCGAACGACAACGTCACGACGCCCGGGAATTCCTCCTTGAGAGACTCGCGAATCAAATCCTCATTGCTATGTTTGTTGTCGTCGCCGTCGAGGTGAGCGATTGCGATGTTGAACTTGCCAGGAACTGCTTTCGGCAGAGATCTTTCGGCGATACGGTCGACGAGGAACGCCACCCCGGGCACTTCCTTCACGTCCTTCCACTTCCACCACAGACCCAGTATGGCAATCAGGCAGGCAAAGACGATCAGGCCACGGCGGCCGAAATGCCTGACGATTCTCCCCTCAAGGACCTTGCGCAGATCTATCGATTCTTCTTTATCGGGGCCTCGTTCCACTGACATCTTCCTGCCGTGTGGGAAAGCTTCCATCTCTTCCAGCCCTAGCGTACCGCGATCTTCCAACGAGCGCTCGGCGAGAATGGGGGCGTCCGCTTTTACAGCCAATTCAACGATTTACAGCGGTGATCGGCCCCCGTGACATCAATGGTCAGTCCTTATGAGGAGGCACGGGTTAAGCCTGGTTCCCTTCACGGGATCCTATAAAAGGGATTCGGCATCAAAAAGGACTTCTCGGCGTAACCGCCCCCTAGATCGCTCGGTTGATCGCCGACGTTGACTAGAACGGTGTACCCCTGCATGACGATGCTCGCGCGCTGGGGTGCCTTGAAATCGGCCGCGGACGGCGGCGACTTGCCGTTCGTGGATTCCATGATGAGTTGAGTCCAGCCTTCGTAGCCGGCGCGTTTGAGGTTTTCCTCGGTGGCCGCGCGCTCAGCCTCCTTGCGGCCGGTGATGAAAAACACTGCTACTGCGCGCTCGCGCGCCACCTTGAAGAGCTTCAGCGTCGCGGCAATCGCCGGGGCTTTGAGCGATTTGTCCCAGGCTTTGACGCCGCATGCCGTACCGGGCTTGGTCAGATCGCACTCGCCTTCTGGAATGTATCCGTAATTGTTAGCCTGGATCTGCGCCCAATTGTCGAGCGAGGTTTCATCGATGTCGAGCACGATCGCGGGCCGGGTCGTTGCACCAACACGTTGCTTGAGATACGCGATCGCCGCCTCTCCCACCGTCGCTTGATCTTGCTGATAGCGTGATGGTCCGCCGTCAGCGGCTGCCGCGTGATAGGCAGTCGCCTGAATCTCCGCATCACCAACGTTGGTATAGCGCTGCAAGCCCGATTCACTGCCTGGCGCCCCGGTCGGCGGAGTCGATCCGGGGCCGCACCCGGTGTCCGCCACGTCATTGAGAAAGCGCGCGAGCCGTACGCCCGCCAACGCGAGCTGCTGATCGAGAATCGGCAGCACCGCCGTGTAGTAGTTGTCGCTGAGCGTTCCGTCGCGCGGCACCAACGTATCGTTCCAGATGAGCGGCGCCAATGCATGCGATTGCAGTGCCCAGTCGACTGGCGACTCACTGTTGACGCGTAGCTGAAATCCCTCGGTCTTGAGCCACCCCTGCTCCAGCCGATCGACATAGGCACCCCAATCAAAGAACGTGCGCCGGATCAGCGTGGTGTCCCAAATCATATGCAAATTCGCGGCGTCCAATCCGCCCAGCTGGCACTGCGATTGACATGTGGCACCGTGTATTTCTCCCTGCACTTTGACCAGATTGGCGCCGCGTTGCTCTTTGATGGCGTGCAGAGGCTGGTGGATATCGCCGACGAAATGGACCGCGAAGCGCAGCGCATCGCGCCTCGCCTGCGCATCCGGCGAACAGGTCAGGGTATTTTTGAGGCGCGAGAGCTCTTTGACGATGCAATCACCCGCGGGGCTGTCGGCACAGTCACGCGCCTCGTCGTACTCATTGCTATCGCGTGGAATGTCGATGAAGTGCCAGTTGGCCGTCTCTGGATGGGAGCTGCGATAATCATCTGCCCAACTCGCCACCGAAGACAACGAGCGGTTCGGACCCAGCAGTTCACTGATCAGGTTAACGGCCGCGGCATCGAGGCGCCGCTGTGCGATTTCAGCGATAATCGAATGACCCTCCTCTCCCCAGCCGTAAGCTGTATGGACCGACCCGAAGCTGAGGGCGACAAGACTCAAGAAGCTGTAGACGCGCATGTCGGCTCGCAAGACTTGACGGCGATGATGCTCTTGGCATCATCGCTCGCCATGATTGCAATTGAGCGATGGCTACTCGCTAGCAGCCCCGGCACGCATCTTCAGCGTACCGCGCACGAACAACGGCAGAATCAGTACAGCCAGATAGACCCAGGCGATGGTGCCGTAGCCACGGCCAATCAGATCCTTGACGCCGAACGTGGACAAAGCCGTGCTTAACAGCACGGCGCCGCCCGCAGTTGCGGCACGTGCACCGCGGCTGAGGCCGTAGCCACGCCAGGCAGCAACGAGTATGTCCAGTCGGTCATTCACCCCTTGCAGGATGCCGGCTCCCGTTTCCACCAATTTGAAAAGCAGCATTGCGGTGAACAGCAGCGTGAACACTCCTGAGCCGAAGCGTTCGAGCATCCAGTAGGTCGGCAAGTCTTGACCGACGACCTCCTGGTACCGTGTTAGTAGTGAAACGTGCAGCAACACCGCGGGCAACATGGCGGTGAATCCGCCCACGGCACCCGCGATGATGGCGTGTGAGCGGGTTCGGATTGGCCGCGCCGCATAGAGGATGAACATCGCCGCGGCGCAGTTGTAGAGCGCGAACTGGCAGCCACTCACCGCCCAGCCGTCGCGGCTGCTTGCATTGGCAGCGAGCTCGGTAAAACTTTTATCGTTGTGTCTGAGCGCGAAAATCAGGAAGGCGATGAAGATCATATAGAGGAGCACTGTCGAGCAGGACAGGATCCGCGTGATGACCTCTCTGCCGCAGTAATTGAGAATGGCAATCGGTAGGGTCAATCCCATGAGCCCGAGCCATGCGGGCACCCCTGCCCGATCCTCGAAGATGTGGCCTGCGGCGGCACCCAGAATTGACAGCACCAACACCAGCATCAGGACGTTGAGCGCCTCCAACACCGGGAACAACGGACCCAGAATGGGCCGGAGCAGCGTGTTATAGTCATAAGCTGCAAAGAAACGGGCGGCCTCGAACACAAAGGCCAGGAAAACAGCCAGCAGCACAGCGGCGACAGCGATCGCGCCGATACCGCCCCAAGCCCCGTAGCGGGTGAAGTACTGCACCACCTCCCGGCCAGTGCAATAGCCGCCGCCAATCATGACCGCCTGGAACACGCAGCCCGGAACGATGACCGCGACGAGAGTCTGCCGGCTGAGCATTTTCAGTCAGTCCTTTCCGTGCCAGCTACCTGAAGTCATGCGGGCCATGTCAGCCCCGACAGCTCCGCCTTGTCCGCTGCGGCCGCGGCGGTTGATCATTCGGCCAGCTCCAAATACTGCTCCTGCTGCTGTTTGCGTCGCAGCGCGTCGCTTGCTTGCTTGTATTCCTGGCGCAAGCGCCCGATCAGCTCGGCCGTTGCCGGTACGTCCTTGATCACACCGATACCCTGGCCGGCACCCCAAATATCGCGCCAAACCTTCTTGTCGAGATTTCCCGAGCTGCCGAAATTCATTTTTGACTTGTCCGATGTCGGCAGGTTGTTGGGATCGAGCCCGCTGCCGAGGATGCTCGGCTGCAAGTAGTTGCCGTGTACACCCGTAAAGAGATTGGTGTAGACGATGTCTTGAGCCGCCGACGCCACCAGCATTTTCTTGTACTCTGGAACCGCGTTCGCCTCCTGCGTCGCGATGAAGCGGGTGCCCATATAGGCAAGATCGGCGCCCATGGCCTCGGCGGCCACGATCGCGGTTCCCGAAGCGATACTGCCGCCCAGGATGATTGGGCCATCATAAAACTCCCGGACTTCCTGTAAGAGCGCGAAGGGGCTGAGCGTCCCGGCGTGGCCCCCCGCCCCGGCGCAGACCAGAATCAATCCATCCACTCCCGCGCTGATAGCGCGTTTGGCATGCCGGATGTTGGTCACGTCGTGAAAGATGAGGCCGCCATAGGAATGCACGGGTCCGACCAGCTCATCGGGAGCCTTGAGACTGGAGATGATGATCGGCACTTCATACTTGACGCACAGCTCCATGTCGTGTGCCAGGCGTTCGTTGGAGGCATGGATGATCTGGTTGACCGCGAACGGGGCGACGCGCTTGTCAGGATGGGCCGCGCGGTAAGCCGCCAGCTCTCGCGTGATGCGCTGCAGCCAGTCTTCCAGAAGAGAGGCAGGCCTGGCATTCAACGCCGGAAACGATCCGACGACGCCAGCCTGACACTGTGCGATGACCAGGTCCGGGTTTGAAATGATGAACAGCGGCGAGCCGATCACCGGCAACGTCAACTGTCCCCGCAACCTTTGCGGCAATGCCATGATTGACTACCCCTCGCCTAGGACGCCATGCAGACCGCTTTGACCTGGGTATACAGCTCGAGCGCCTCATAACCCATCTCACGCCCGATGCCGGATTGCTTGTAGCCGCCGAACGGAAGCCCGGCGTCAAACACATTGTGGCAATTGACCCACACGGTACCGGCTTGAATCTCAGGCACCAGCCGCTGGATCTTCTGGACATCCTGCGAATAGATCGATGCGGCTAGACCCATCTCGCTGTCATTGGCGAGCGCGACCGCCTGTTCGATCTCGTCAAAGGGCGTGGCAGTGAGCACTGGGCCGAAAATCTCTTCCCGTACGACTTTCATGTGAGGGCGGGCCCCAGCGAGAATCGTGGGGGCGACGTAGTACCCTTCGGCACCTTCGAGAGCACCGCCGGCGAGCATCACGGCTCCCTCGTCGATACCCGAGTTGATATACCGGTTCACGGTCGCTTGCTGTTCCTTGGAGACGAGCGGGCCCATGAACGTGCCCGGTGCCAGCCCGGGCCCTATTTTCAACGCCTTCGCCGCAGCGGACAGGGCTTCGAGCAAAGGCTCGTACAGCTGTCGTTCGACATAGAGCCGTGAACCGGCGGAGCACACCTGGCCGCTGTTGATGAAAATTCCTTGAATGATCCCGGGGATGGTCGTTCGCAGATCGGCATCCTTGAGGACGATCGAGGGCGACTTGCCGCCGAGCTCGAGCGAGATGGGTTTCACGCGGTCAGCACAGATACGGCCCAGATGTTGGCCGACCTGGGTGGAGCCGGTGAAGGCGATCTTGTCGACGTCGGGATGGCGGGCGAGCCGCTCGCCGACGACACTGCCGGCGCCGGTGATGATATTGACAACACCCGGAGGAAACCCGGCTTCGCCAATGAGCTCGCCCAGGCGCAGCGCCGTCAAGGGAGTCCAGGAGGCAGGCTTCAGCACCACGGTGCAGCCGGCTGCGAGCGCGGCACCGAGCTTCCAGGCGCAGAACATCAGCGGCATGTTCCACGGAATAATTGCGCCCACCACACCAACCGGCTCGCGTGTGGTGTAAGCGAGAAATTTCCGATCCGGCATGTAGGGCACGCTGGTCGGGATCGTGCGCCCATGGATGCGTGTGGCGAACCCGGCCATATAACGAAAGTGTTGAATCGTCAGCGGCAGATCCACCGCGAGTGCCATGCCAACGGGCTTGCCGTTATCCAATGCCTCCAGTTCCGCCAGTTCCTGTGCGTGCTGCTCGATCAAGTCGGATAGCCGCCAGAGTAGCCTCTCGCGGTCGGCGGGCTTCAGCGCCGGCCAGGAGCCGCCGTCAAAAGCCGTCCTTGCGGCATCGATGGCGGTGTCGATGTCCTCAATGCCTCCATTGGGGACGGTAGTGAGCTCGAGTCCCGAGGACGGATCGAATACTGAAATCGTACCGCCGGCTGCCGCGCTCACCCATGCTCCATCAATGAGCATCTTGCGCGGCCTCGATATGAACGCTGCGCTGGCGGCGCCGAGCAGGGATAAGTCGTTACGCCATGTCATGATGATTGCCTTGGCTCTTCAATGTCTTATGATCCGCGTGCGTCCACCGGCCAGATATCGACGAGCTCGTCGCCCCGGAAACAGTGGAAATGGTTGTACAGATTCACGGTGGGGTCGCAGTGCGGTATGACGAACTCGATACGGGAACCCAGTGCGGGGCACGGTGCAAACGGCGCCAGCGTCACCCGCCCGTGTTCGTCCCCCATATATGAGAATGTCGCCGCGCGATCAGTACCCCGGGCAACGAGCGGCGCGCCACCATCGACAGCAAACTGCTTCAGGCCGGCATCGACCGTGACAAACTCCACATGATTTGCGCTGCTGACGCACGCCTGAACATACAGCGACTGCGCGAAACGCGTCTGGCCTGCGTGCCTCTCGATCCGCTGATACTGGGCATCCATGAAAACGTATGAGCCGGGCTGCAACTCATTCAGCACGCCCGATCCAGCATCGATATCGAAGGTGCCCGTTCCGCCGCCGGTCACGATCCCCGGTGCATGACCGAGGTTACGCAGCTCAGTGCAGACAGCACGGACCTCACCGAGCAGACGAGTCACAAGCTCACTGCGCTGCGCAGGCTGCTCCACATGCTGCGCAAGGCCCGCATAGTATTGTATCCCTGCGAAGCTCAGCGTCGGCGTGCTGGCGCATTGCAACGCGAGTTGGATGCATTCTTCCCTGGAGGCCGCGCCAGTTCGCTGCATACCGGCGTCGAGCTCGACCAACACGCGCAGCCTTTGCCCACTCGCCTGTGCCGCCGCAGCGAGCTCACGCGCATTCACCGAGTGGTCCACGACTACCGCCAGCCACTCGAGCTGCTGCGACAGGCGGCAGAAGCGTTTGATCTTCTCAGCCGTGGTCAAGGGCGAGGTAATCAGGATATTCCGGATCCCGCCAAGTCCCATGCGTTCGGCCTCGGCGAGAGTGGCGCAGCACACTCCGACAGCGCCCGCCGCGATCTGCCGCCGGGCGATTTCAACGCTCTTGTGGCACTTCACATGCGGCCGGATCCGCACTCCCGTGCGGCGGCTGAAATCGGCCATCGCCCGGATGTTGGCCTCGAATACGTCGAGATCCAGAAGCAGGGCCGGCGTGCTGATCCTCGACCTGGCATCCGGCGAGCCGATCAAATGCTGATTGGCGCCCAGTGAGCCGCCCGCGGGCGCACTGTCGACAATGGGGTTCGTGACGTTGTTCGTCATGGTGGGGCGGAACTCCTGCTTGGCCCGTCTAGTTTCAGCAAAGCGACCAGGATGTGCCCCCTCCTAAAAGAGGGCGCGACACAAGGAAGTCACGCCACGCCGGCCGGATACTGTTCAATCGAGAAATCGATCGAATACTGCTCAAGTTTGTCGCGCACCCGCTGCACGTAGCTTGCCAACTCGTCGTGTGTCGCAGTGCTACCCGCGGCGCTCTCGATCCTGACGACCGACGTGATTCGGGAGTTTTCATCAAGCTCCACACTCACCCGGCAGCTCATATTGGAAACAGGCGCGACAGCCGTGAGCTCGCGTTCCAGTACACGCCGTATTGCCTCGCATCGAAGCTTGGGGCGGGAGATCTTTCCGACCGCGTTCAACGGCAGCGTCGTTACAATGAACAGCTCAACGGGCTTGGCGGGCGGCTCGGCCACTTGTGCGCATACGAAATCTTTCAGCAGATCCGCGTTTGTATCGGCGCCTGGCTGAAGCGTTACGAACAAGACGGGCACTTCGCCGGCGCGTTTGTCCGGCTGGCCCACTGCGGCACAGGACTTGACTGCTGGGTGCCGCTCAGCCGCCTCCTCGATCATGGCGGGTTCGATATTGTGCCCGCTTCGGATGATGACGTCCTTGGTCCGACCCGAGACTGAAAGCACGCCGTGCACGTCGAGACTCCCAATGTCGCCGGTGTCGAGCCATCCGCTGTTGTCTTGCTCCTTGGCCTCCTCCTCGTCGATGTAGGCGCCCACGTTGGGGCCGCGTACGTAGATCTCGCCCTTCTCCTGCGGCCCGCAGTCCCTGCGCGTGCCGTCCGGCCGGGTCGTCATGATCTTCAGCTGCACGAATGGCGCGCACAGCCCGAGCTGGCCGGGTTTGCTCTGCATCCCCGGTGGCGCTCCCGCAATGATGCCAGCGGTCTCCGTCATGCCGTAGACCTGCCTGGTTTGTAATCCGCAATGCTCGAAGAAGCGCTGTGCGAGACCCGTCGGGAGCGGAGCGCCGCCGGTCAGCGCAAAGCGCGCCGCGGAGATGTCGGCTGAGCCAACCGGCACTTGGGTGAGATCCAACAATGAAGTTGGCACGCCGCCCGGAACTGTCACACCATGGCGCTCGACAATTCGCCAGAAATTCTTCAGCACCAAGGGCTCGCGCATCCCCATCGGGGTCGGGATCAGGACCTGCGCGCCGCTCCCGAGAGGCGCGAGCGACATGAGAATCGAGCCTGCGACATGGAACAGCGGTAAGCCACAGGTGACGACGTCATCACTCCCGAACCCAAACAACAAAGCCGTGCTCAGAGCCGCATAAACCTCGTTGTGATGCGTATGGCGCACAAGCTTCGGGCATCCGGTGGAGCCGCTGGTATGAAAGATCGTCGCCGTGTCCCCGGGCGCGATGGTTCGTCCACCGATGAGCTCGCGGTCGGGAGCCCGCGCTAATAGCGCTTCAAAGCCGTGTATCCCGTTCGCAGGGTCGTCCTTGCCGTCGAGCAGAATGACCGCCTCGAGGCACGGCACCCGCGCGCGCACGGCCACGATCTTCGCCCAGACGTCGAAGTCGGGGCGCGGCCCGAGCGTGAAGAGTACCTTCGCGCCCACTGTGTTCAGGATGGCGGCGATCTGCTCAGGCCCCAGCAGGAAATTGATGGGATTGACGATGCCGGCCGCCTGCGCACCCCAGAAGATCGCGTGTGCATCAATCAGGTTCGGCAGAATGAAAGACACCACGTCGCCCGGGCCGATTCCGAGCGCATGGAGCGAGTTGGCGACGCGATGCATGCGCTGCAGAAACGCTCGGCGGGACACTTTGACGGGCGTGACATCCGGATCGCCCGAGGATAGAAAGGTGAACGCCGTCTTATCCGGTTTCGCCAGCGCGGCCCGAGCGATGAAACTGTACGTGCTCGGTGCAACGCTTGCGGGTGGATTAGCGTTCTCGCACCGCCTGACATCGGCGGCCGTCTGAATGGAGGTGGCAGCCACAATCAACCCGGCATGTGCACGCCGAGAAAATTGAAGAAACCGCAAACGACGAGCACCAGCGCCGTTGACAGGCCTACCAGACTCAGATGCACCAGGCGCCCTGCGCGCGCCCAGCCAGGCACGCTGTGCGCCGTGTTGCGCAGCCACTCGGAAACCATGCGGATCAGCAGGACTATCTCGAACGCCAGCATCGAGTTGGCGGCGACAATCATGATCCACAAGCGCGTCTTATCGCCAATCATGAGTTGTTTGGTAAGACTGTCTGTCGGGGCGAAGCCGCCCAGGATCGCATAGGGAAACGCGATAACGGCGAGCGCGATGAGCAGACCGAGATAGTTGCTCGGGTTGCGCCAGCGGCGTGACTGCGGCCATAGGAACAGCAGCGCCCCGGTCGCTGCGATCAATCCGAACAGTGCAAAGCCGCTGCGCATCATGAGGGGATTGAATAGGGGGCTCGCGGGTGCCCAGACCTGATCGCCCACACCCGCGACCAGTCCGTTCACGGCGCCGGCGGGGTTGAACAGGAACGCGATGCGCGGCGGCTTGAGGCGATCTATCGTGTACGGATCGGTCCACACGTTATTGTCGGACGGGCTGGCGAATACACCGTTGCCGATATCCTTGTAGGGTCCCCAGCCGTTGAGAAGGACTCCCTGCCCGTCGCCGGCCAACTTGATAGTGAGCGCGGCCGCGGGATTGAACGCATCCGCGAGTGCCTCAACCGTCGTGAACGGCCGCTTCTGGGTCCAATAAACGCCTGGGAGCTTGCGCAGATCCGATAGTGGGCCGCTCACGATCGGATCGGTGCGTACGAGGAAGCGGTCGATAAACGATTCCCGCAATTCGAATCCCGTCGTGGGCTCCTGAACCAAGGCTTTCCCGGCTTTGACCTCAGCCTCCGAGTAGCTGAGCCCGTTTGCAAGGCCGCCTTGCATGGCCGATACGAAGAAGCCGAACCGCTTTGCCGGGATCAGGGTCATCATGCTTTGGAAGCCCGGCGCACCGCCGCCATGTTCGATGGTCGCGGCACCGTTCAAACTCGTCGTCCAGAATGCCTTCGCAAAACCAATCGAGAGCGCCGAATTGCGGAAGCCTTCCGTATGCAGCTCCTTGAACATCCGCTTGCTGACCAGCGGATAGCCGCCCTCTTCGCCTTCCAGGATTTGCGCATTCATATACCGCGCCATGTCTCGTGCGCTCGAAACAATGGTTCCCGCGGGCGAAATCCACGGATGCGGTGGAATGGACGGGTCGGCGACAGCCGTTCCGTCCTTGCGGAACACGTAATGCTGACTGAGGTTGGCGGGCATGTGGCCGTAGATCAAGCTGGTGTGGGTCATGCCCAGTGGTGCCCAGATATTCGCCTTCAGATAGTCGTCGAGGCGTTGACCGGTCACATCCTCGATGAGGAAGCCGAGCAGGGAGAAACTCCAGTTCGAGTAGTTGGCCCACCCCCCCGGCTCCAGGACCAACCGCGGCATGAAGCGCATGATCTCGGAGGCTTTCAAAGGTATCGGTACCTCTTGCGCCTGGGGGTCGAGGAATCCGAAATCAACGTCTTCGAAACCCGCGCGATGGCTGAGCAGATAACGAAGCGTGACCCGCGACCCGCGCGCGCCCGGCAGCTGCACCCGTTTCAGATACTTGTTCGCCGGATCGTCGAATGAACCGATCACGCCGCGATCGATCAGTTGGCCGATTGCGGTTGCGATGAAAGTTTTGGTGATCGAGCCGACAATAAATCCCGACTGTTCCGGGTCCACCGGGATCCGTTTGGCGTAGTCCGCGTACCCATAGCCTTTGGTGAATATGACTTCACCGTCCTGGACGACCGCCACGGTCAGTCCTACAGTGCGCTTCTCCGCGACCGCCCGCCCATAGTACTGGTCAGCCCACGCCGCCACATCCGCCGGATTGACCAGCTTCTCGGCGCGTGCGACGCCCGACACTGAGGCACCAGTCAAAACCAGAAGCGCCACCTGACACACAACCGCTCTTATTAATCTGCGCATGCCCTTCTTATCCACTGCTGACTTCGCGCCGCTCATCTATTTCCGGAAGACGTAAGGATCGTCCTTCAAAAGCGTTCCATTCACCCGCCCGGTGTCAAGATAGCCCGCGACGATCTGATCCAGTGCGTCTGCCTGACGGTGATCGTCGCTGTGAGCATAGTCCTTCAACACCAACAACTGCCCGTTCGGCAAGTAATTCATGAGCTCGGCTTCGACGAATATGAGCGGTGTGGTCGAGTCCAGATCGCCGTTGACAATCAGTGTCTCGGTGCGGTCGAGCGCTGCGCGGTGGTATTCGGGCGGCATGTCCGCCTTCGGCCAAGGCGCCAGCAACGCCGCAAACAGCGTATCCAGTGGCGAGCCCATGGAAGTGGGCGTCGCGGCAAAGGTAGGCGCGAATTCGGCGTAGCGGTCGCCATCGGTATAGCCTTTCGAAAGCAGATCGCCCCAGACAGCACCCTTTGTCGCGGCAGCGGCGAGCTTGCCCAGAGCACCGAGTTGGCTGAGATCATTGTGTTCGGCGGCAATGGCTGCGTCGATGAAGGCCACCATGCGCTCCCGACTATACATCGACAGGAACAGCGCCAAGCGAGTCTTGCCGTCGTCGATCTGCCGGTTACCCGCCGTCTTGCCGGCACTCAAGGCCTTCAGAATGGTTCGCTTCAGATCAGGAGTGCGAGCCGCGCAATAGGCATCGGCCGCACACAATTGCGCGATCCTATCGAGCGAGCGGTCATTGACATAGGCGCTGAACACAAAGTGCCCGGGGGGATTGGCTCCCAACATAACGGAGCGCCAGACGCTGCCCGGATGGCGGCGTGTATAGAATTGCGCCACGCGCGTGCCGTAACTGTTACTGAACAGATTGATCTTCGCGTAGCCCAGGCCGCTGCGCACCGCTTCCACGTCTTCGATCACATCGAACATCGTATAGTGCGACAGGTCCAGTCCGGAATGGTCGAGCCGCTTCGCACAGGCGCCACTGGCAGCTGTCAACCGCTGCAGATTGGCAGGGCCGAGCACATCTGGCACCTCGATCAGGTCGGCAATCTCCGTGCAGTTGAGCAGCACCGCCCCGTCGGCGCCACGGTAACCAACATAGTAGACGTCGTGCCGCGCCGCGACGTGCGTCAAGGACCTGATCTGACCTAAGTTGGGATCTCCGGGACCTCCATTGAGCACGAACAGGGGCACCCCGGGATTTTTGCCACTCGCCGGGATTTTGAGAACCGGCAAGATGAGCTTGCGCCCCTCGGGTGCGCCGCGGTTTTCCGCAACCGTGACGGTCCCGCACTGCGCCTTGGCCGCGACTTGCGCGGATAGGCCTGCCATCCGGCAGGCCGTGAAGGCACTGACATCGGCGGCCCTGGCGGTGCTCCATGCGCCGGTGATTGCAATGAGCCACATTCCGGCGTGGGTGAGGAACTTCATCGCTTTTGTTCTCCCTTCTAAAATTCGTAGCTCAGTTGCACGCCATAGGTTCGTCCGGGGGAAATGGTTCCCACGTGGGTGGTCTCGGGCGCGCCGGGAGTGTAGGACTCATACGGCGCATAGCGATGGTCGGTGAGGTTGTCGACATAGCCGATCGCTTTCCAACTTCCGCCCTTCAGACCCGCGCGCAGATCGATCGACAGTGGCAGGGTGAGGGGCCGGGCGTTATCGGCATTGGTGAATCCGTCCCAGGCGTTCGTGTAGGACACGTAGCCGAACCCGTCCAATGCCGCGGTGAGCGGCACGGTGTAACGAACAATTCCGGTGAAGGTGTACTTGAATGTCTGCGGAACCTGGTTGCCGCTGTAGTTGACGCCATTGGACACGAACTGCCCGAATTTGGAATCCAGGTAGCCGCCGACCAGCGTGATATCCAGCCGTTTCAGCGGTTTTACGCTGAATTCGGCTTCGACTCCCCTGTTGTTGATCTTGCCCGCATTCACGCCGACCGAAACGCCGATACTGGAGAACAGCGGGTCCGGCACCATGACGACGGCATGGTTGCGCTGTTGATAAAAGACGGCTGTGTTGAACGTCATGCGCTTCTGCAGCCACGAGGTCTTCACGCCAAGCTCGTAGGAGATCGTGGTTTCCTCACCGAAAGGCACCAGAGCGGCGCTCGAGGCAAGGGGGTTGAATCCGCCGGCCTTGAAGCCGGTCACGACCTTCGCGTACATCAACATATCGTCATCGAAGGTATAGTTCACCCCACCCCCCGGTGAGAAGCGGGTGAACGTCGCCGGCGTATTGAGGGCGATCACCGGGCTGACGCCGTTCGTAACCAGTGCGTCGAATACCTGCACGCAAGCGACCGGACACGGTGTAAAGAACGTCGTGTCGAAATTCTGGGCGAGGGAAATGTGCTTGGTATCGTGCGTGTAGCGCAGATTCGTCCACAGCTCCAGCGCCGGGGTCAGCTCATAGCTCAGCTCGGTAAACAAGGCCATCGACTTCAAGTGCTGCTCATTGACGGTGCGCACCGGGAAAGAGTCACCGAGGTAGCCTTGCCAGCCACCGGAGTTTCCCAGCGGCGTGAAGCCGAACGCGCTGATCGGGGTGCCAACCGGAATGCCGAAGTTGTTGGCGGTCGCCTGTCCTGTGGTGAACCAACTGGCCAGGTCGGTGTTGAACAGTCCTCCGGAAGTGTATTCCTGGTTCAATGTCAGGCTCTCCTCCAGGTAGTTTGCGCCGCCGACGATATGCAGACCGCGCAAATTGTCGGACGCGTAGTGCACTTCCGCATAAGTGGATTGTTGCGCGTCGTCGTTGACGACTGAGGAGAGATCCAGAATCGTCCCGTCATTGTCGGCTGAGTTGAAGAAATGAGTGCTGCGGCGGCCGGCTACTCCCGTCAAAGTCCCGGGACCCACCTTCCAATCGACCTCCTGAATGGCCTGGGTCTGGTCGGCGTTCTGTACGAACGGCCGGTCCTGCATCATATTCTGCAAGGTGCTGCCGTTTGTCGGCGGGAAGGTCAGCCCGCCAATGGTGAATGGGGATCCAAAGGGCGCGGTCAGCAGCATTCCTCCGGGGGCACCATTGGATTTGAAATGCTCCACGGTCGTCAGAAACTCCAGGTCATCCACGGGCGTAAACAGCACGCGGGCCCGGAACGAGGTATTTCTGTAGCTGTCAGCGTATTCATGTAGATTGACGATCCTTTGGAAGCCTCTGGGCTGATCGACCCACTGACCGCTGATACGGACCGCCAGCTGGTTCGCGATGAGCGGGAAATTGATCGCGCCCTTGAGCTCGCCGTGCTCGAGATTGCCGAATTTTCCTTCGGCATATCCTTTCACGCCGTCGAATGAAGGTTTCGTGGTGTAGATATTCACCGCGCCGCCCACGGCGTTTCGTCCGTAGAGACCGGCCTGTGGGCCGCGCAGGATCTCGACGCGATCCACATCGTAGAAGGTGGAAGTGTTGGTCAACAAGCCGCCGACGTATACGCCGTCGCGATAAACGGCGACGCCGGGATCCTCCGCATTCGAATTGCGGCTGCTGCCACGAATCGAGATGTCGGAACTGGTGAACTGGTCGTTCTTGAAGCTGACGTTGGGTACGAGCGCCATGTACTCGTTGAGCTCGTCGAAATTGCCGTCTTCGATGAGATCCTTCGGCAAAGCGGTAATGGCCATGGGGATCTGTTGGAGGTTCTCCTCTCTCTTGCGAGCCGTAACGACGACCATCTCCAGGGTCTCGGGCTCTGTGCCAACATCAGCGACAACAGGTTGTATCACGAAAATACCGCCCGCAGCCAACAGCACAGCCCCAGTTGCACGCCGCGCATCGTTGCGCGACGCCGTGAACAGACGCGGACAAGACGATTTGCCGTCACCCTGCATTGCATTATTCCCCCGTTTTTCACGTTCTGGAACATTTGATGCCTGTTGCCGGCGGCTGCCCCGTTTGCCGCCGGAACCTCAGTTGAGTCTTGAGCATAGGACAGGTCGAGTCCGGATTACCCCTCACTAAGAGGGGGCCCCGGTCGCGCCGGGCGCGTGCGCACGTCCCGCGCTAGAGCGACCGCGCGACGCTGTCCGCGGCGTGTTCGACTTCGCCCGTCAGGTTGTAGATGTGCGGGCAAAAGCGCACGAGAGTGCGACCTTCAAAAGGTATGACGGCCGCCGAAACGCGGTGCTTTTTGTAAAGACTGCGGCCCAGACCTTGCGCGTCGGCGCTGGGGACGGTGAAAACACATATCCCACCCGACAGGCCCTCGGACATAGGAGTCAGGATTTTGATCCCGGGTACCCGCTGCAACAGCGCCTGCTTCAGATGCGTGTTCAAACTCAGGATCCGCGCTTCCACTCTTGCCCCGCCGGCCGCGTCATGGAACTCCACCGCGGCGGCGATCGCGGCGATGCGGGCATCATCCTGTTGACCCAGACAGTCGAACTTGCGCGCGCTCCTCTGGCGCTCATCCGACCAGCCATGGGAAACGGTCGAGGGCCAGAGCCGGCCGATCGCAGACGCTCGTACATATAGAACACCGCACTCGCGTGGCCCCGCGAGCCATTTGTGGGTGCTGGCAGTGAAGAAATCGCATCCCATCGCGTGCAGGTCCAGCTGCAGGACGCCCAAGCTTTGCGCGCCGTCTACCAAAGTCCAGACGCCGCGCTCGCGCGCGAAGGCGCACAGTTCGCGCGCGGGAAGCCGTACGCCCAACATGTTTGCGATATGGCTGAACGCGATCACTCGGGTGCTCGGGCCGACAGCCGCGCGGAATGGCGTCAACAGCTGGTCCACGTCGACGGGTTCGCCGGGAGTCGACACCGTCTTGACTTCGAAGCCGTCGCGCTCGGCGGCGACCTGCCAGGCCAGCCGGTTGGATTCATGGTTTTGATCCCAGATGACCACCTGGTCGCCCGGCTTCAGACCCAGGCCGCGGATCACGGTCGCGTTGCTCTCACTCGTATTGCGGGTGATGGCAATTTCCTCGCCGCTCGCGCCGAGCAGTTGGGCAAGCCGTGTCCGCGAGGCTTCGCGCAATGCCTCGAATTGCAGCCGATTCTCGAACGAAGGGTTGCGATCGATGGCCTGCATGATCCGGTACTGAACATCGCGCACCGGTTGGCTCGCAGGGCACAGATTGGCGGCATTGAGCGCCACATCGCCGGGCGCGAAGGGAAAGGCCTGTTTGATACTGTCCCAGTTCAGTCCGCTGCCCCCGCTGCCCTGCATCGTTCTCGCGGCGGCAGAAGGGTTGCCAGCGAGCAACGGCAACCCGAGGCTCGAAGACAGTCCAAGCAGGGCCGTGCGGCGATCGCAGATGGGGGTGCCGCTCACCGCAGTCCTACCGGGGCTCATTGGACTGCGTTGCTTTTGCTGGGCGAGACTGTCCCATAATTGCGCGCCCCGGAAAGCGTTTTTCCTGAAACTGGTAGTTCTCGACGACGGGCGTGCCGCCGACCAGGACATAGGCAATACCCGCCGAGGGGCGCATCGGATCGCCATAGGTCGCCCGGTCCAGGACGCGATCCGGGTCGAATATCGTGATATCCGCCACCATACCCGGCTTGAGCCGGCCGCGCAGGCGCATCTCAGGAGCGCTGACCTCTAATCTGCGCGCGGGCAACCATGTCATCTTCGCAAGCGCCTCCATCAGACTGAGTGCCTTGAGCTCGCGTACGTAGTGGCCCAGGATCCGCGCGAAGGTGCCAGCGCTGCGTGGATGCCCCTTGCCGTCTTGAAAGTCGCCGCCGTCGCTGGCAATCATCACCAGCGGGTGTCGCACCGCGAAATCAACATCCTCCTGCTTCATGATGTGCACGATCAGTTCAGCCTTCGGTTTGGTTCGCTTATAGGTGTTGTAGCTGTGCTCGGTGAGCCGCTCGCCGGTCTCGACGAGCTCTATATCACTGAACTGTGCGTGAAAGAGCGCAAGTCCCTCCGGCGTGGCGCGCGGATCGTCCATGCTGGAAGACGCTGCGGTATAGGGATAGACCTCGGTGGTGACATCGAGCCCTGCGCGTCGTGCGTCGTCCACCATTGCGATGACCTCCTTCGTCTCCCACAGTGCACTGCTGTTGACGTGCATCATATGAATCGAAGCTCCAGTGTCGCGCGCCGCGGTAATCACTTCCTGCGCCGCCTCCGTGGGCGTCGCTGCACCCAATGAGCGGATATGAATGAAGTTCGGCACCCGTTGCTGAACCGAAAAAGCGTAGAGCTCGCGCATCTCACTGCGGTCCGCTCCGGGTGTGTTGGCGAGGTGGTAACCAAAGCCGATCCCACCCTCGTCCAGCCCCTCGCGAAGCAGCTGCTTGAGGCGACTGAGCTGCGGGCGTGAGAGCGGCTGATTGGCCCAGTCCATCTGCTCACCGAGCCTGGTTTGCGCGTCCAAGGGGTCGCCGGAGAGCCCCGCGGGATCGAGTACGCCCATGGCGACAGCTCGCGCGACCCCGTGACTGACCGAAGCGCCGAAATTGACTGGCCAGTGGTTCTCCCGTGCGCGGTACCAGGCCCGGACCGGAAAGGCGCCGATCTCCAGCTCGAGCACGGTGGTCACGCCATCGAGCGCATGGAGCCGACTGGTGTTCGCGTTGATGTCGTGCGTGTGCAGATCGATGAAGCCTGGCGCGACGACGAGCCCGGTGGCGTCTATTTCGCGCTTGCCGGTGGACAGCTTGTCGGCGATGGCGACGATCCGATCGCCACGGATCGCGAGGTCGGCGATTGCATCGAAGCCGCTCTCGGGGTCCATCACCCGACCGTGTCGGATCACCAGATCATACGGTCCGTCGGCGGCCATTCCCATGTTGGTGAAGCAGGTGGCGGCGAGCGCCAGGCCGGTCAGCAACCCACGTAGGCTGCCGCGAAGCACCTTGATCAGACACGTCACTCAGGGTCTCCTCGTGTCACCGGCGCAATGCCCGGTATTGACTCTCACTCGACGTCGCAGCAGGGCCTGATCACCCTGCCTTTCTTCATCACAAACAGGACGCGCTCAGCCGTGCTGATATCGGCTAGCGGATCGCCCGCGACCGCAATGAGATCGGCGCGCTTGCCGTGCGCAATCGTGCCACGGTCATCGAGCCCGAGAAGCTCGGCGCCGTGGATAGTGGCGTCGAGCAGCGCATCCTTGGCGGGCTCGCCCTGAGCAACCCGGGCTGTAAGCTCACGTGCATTGCTGCCGTGCGGAACTACAGCCGCGTCGGTGCCAAGCGCGAGCATCACGCCTGCTGCGATCTCCTGGCGAAAGCTGAGCTGGGCGCTTTGCTTCAGTCGCAATGCCTGTTCGCGTAAGTCTGCTGGTAAGACGCTGATGTCAAATGCTTGCAACAGGTAGAGGTTGGGAACCAGAACGATTCTCTTCCGCAAGACGACCCGCAGTGCCTCGGGTGTCATGAATGAGGCATGTTCGATCGAATCAACCCCGCCATTTGCGGCGGCCAGTATCCCGGCAGCGCCATGTGCGTGCGCGGCGACGCGGACACCCTGGCGATGCGCCTCTTCCACCGCGGCGGCGATTTCGGCGGCACTCATCTGCGTGGCCTCGTTCGACTTGCCCATCGATATCACGCCGGCAGTCACGCAGATCTTGATGACTTTGGCGCCGTGCTTGAGCTGTAAGCGCACCGCCTTCACCACCTCGTCAACACCGTCGGCCGCGCCCGACAACGGACCTGACTCGCCGAGGCGGTGACCGACGGGGATGCCGTCACAATGGCCACCGCTGATGCCGATGGCGTGCCCTGCGGCGATGATGTCAGGACCCGGCACGAGGTCTTGATCCACCGCATTCATCAGAGCGATATCGGCAAACTCGTTGGCCCCGAGGTCGCGTACCGTAGTAAACCCCGCTTGGAGTGTCTTGCGAGCTGCAGCGGCGCCGCGCAGTGCCAAATCTGCTGCGCTGGCAGCATAGGTGTCGAGGCGCCAATTGCCCGTGAAATCCTGGGTCAGGTGCGTGTGAACGTCGATCAGACCTGGCAGGAGCGTGAGCTCACCAAGATCGATCGCAGGAACCTGGTCCGGAACCGAGCCCGGGTTGACCGCCGCGATCATGCCGTCCGACACCACGATCACCGCCGGTGAAACGAGCTTTCCCGAGGCAGTGTCGAAATAACGTGCCGCCTTGACGACCACCTGGTGTGAGGTGGCCGGCCAGCTTGCGAGTATGCAAGTTGCGAGAAGCACTCCGACACGGCGACGGTACCCGGGCATTGGACAGAATCTCCTGAGTCCGGCAAGTGTGCCCAGGAGGCTCGCTTGACACCCCATTCCTAATGAGGGGCCGGAGTGGGATGTCGTCGAGGCCCGCGATAGTCATCCGATGACCCCGGCATCTCGCGCCCGCGCCACGGCGTGTGTGCGGCTACTGACGTCGAGCTTCGAGAAGATGTTCTTGACGTGCCATTTCACGCTGGTGACGGCAATCAGCAACTCGTCCGCGATTTCCTGATTCGTCATGCCCTTGCCAACGAGTCGAAGGACTTCATGCTCGCGGCGCGACAGCAGCTTGCCCAGATCAGCAGTCGCCGCCCGGCCCGTTTCCGCAAGGTTCGGGTCGCTCTGCCTGGCACGAGTCGGTGTCGGGATGCCCTCCCGGTCCAGCAGCGCGCGGGCGTACGCGGCAGATTGCCTGACCTCACCGCGAGCGAATTGCATATCCCGGAACTCGCAATACTGCTGCAGCAGAGGCCGCACCTCGCTGCCCAGATCGAGGATGGTTTGGCAGAGCCCGAGGCGCTCGCCCATCTGCAACAGCTCGCGCACCAGGCGCATCGAATCCTCCGTTCGGCCTTGCGCACGATGGCACAACGCCACCATGCCGATCGAGCGCGCCTGTGCGATCTCGCGGCCGGTGAAGCGATGCCAGTTCATCAAGAAGCGCAACCAGTTGAGCGCGGTTGCCAGCTTGCCCGAGGCGAGATGAAAAACGCCGAGCGCGAGGTAGAGGGGCTCTTCGGCGCGGCTGATCGCCATTTGCGGCGGCGGTCCGGGGCTACGGACCGGGACCCCGTGGCTGATAAGTAAGGCCTCCGCGGCGTCGAGGTTCTGCGCGCGCGCGAGCGCGCTGATCTGCATACCGTAGAGTTGGTTCGCCACCTCACTGGTTTTCTCGTGGATGGCGGTGTTGGTGATTTCCAGCAGATGCTCGGCACACTCCTGCGGCTGCAACGCGGTCATACCCACCCTGGCTTCGAGCAACTTGCCGCGCAGAATGAGGTCGGGACTGTTGCGCTGGCGGTTGAGGCGATCTGCGACACGCAGGTTTTCGAGCGCATCCTCCAGGCGACCCTGTTCGTAGCGGATCTCGGCCAGGACGAGATGGGCAAAGCCGCTGGCGGGGATGGCATCGTCCGCTCTTGCCGAAAACCGGGCCACCACCTCTTCGCACAACCGCTGGCTGTCGGCCAGCCGCCCCTGTTGCAGGCGGATCTCCGCCATGAAAGACAGAACATCCGCCATCAGGAACAGGTAGCGCGCCGCTTCCGCCTGCGCGCGCGCTTCGAGCATCGAGACATAGGCCTTTTCCAGTTCGTCGCGCCGCCAGTAGATGTGTCCGAGCTCGATGTCCGCGAGCGCGCGTTCAAGATTCCAATTGGCGCCGAGCTGGCCACGGATTTCATTGACGTACGCGTAACGATCCCGATCCGGCGCCAGAAAGCGTTCGAGCGCAATCTTGGCGAGCTCCAGGCAGGGGCGGTCCTTGGGTGATAGGTCACCCCCCGCGGGGTGCGACTGGCCGTCCAGTATGGAGCTGACCTTGTCGATCAGCGCCTGGGCCTTGTCGAAGTGGCGGGTGAATATGTAGGCCCAGATTACGGCCAAGGTAGCGTTGACACCGGCGCGCAAAATAGCATCGGGTGGAAGTTGGTCGAGCCAGCCGACGAGCAGGTTGAGCTGACTGTAGCGCAAAGATTGCCGCGCGGCGCCGTCCAACAGCGTCGTCACCTGGTCAGCGTCCTCGGCAGCCAGCGCGTGTTGTAATGCCTCCATTGCCAGCCCATGCCCCTGAAACCAGCGGCTCGCCGCTGCGTGAATCCGCGCCCGGTCGTGGGAGTCTTCCAGCTCCAACTTCGCGAGCAGGAATTCGGCGAACAAAGCGTGATAACGGAACCACTCGCGCTTGTTGTCGAGCGGGATCAGGAACACGTTCTGGTCTTCCAGGAGCTTGAGTATCCGGTGCGCATTTGTGTTGGCCGTGATCGCCTCGCACAGATTGGCGGTGAACCGGCCGAGTGGCGCGGTTTGCAACAGGAACGACTGGATCTGCGGGTCCTGCCGGCTCAGCACCGCGCTCGCAAGGTAATCAAAGAGCAACGGGTTGCTGCCGCTCAGACAGTTGCGGATATCGAAATTCGCTTCTCCGACCGAGGACATCACCAACTGGATGGCGGCGATCCAGCCCTCGGTCTTTTCAACGAGGACACGCAGGATCGTTGCGTCCTTCGCGATGCCTCCGGCTGTTGTGACGAGGTCGATCGTTTCAGCCTCGGTGAACTTCAAAATGCCCGCGTCTATGACCGCCACGTCGGCGGGATCGGGCAAACGATCGAGATCCAATGGCAGCGTCTCGCGGCTCGACAGCACGAAACGCACGGCGGCCGGGCTGTTCTTGATGAAAAAGCGCAGGGCCTCGTGCAGCGCCGGATGACTCAGAGCGTGTAGATCGTCAAGGATCAGGACGACATTTCGGTTCCAGCCTGCGAGCACATTGATGAGCGCCGATACAAGTTCGATCTCCCGGCCGTCGCGCAGACGCTCGAAGTGCGGCGCCATGCGATCGTTGATGTCGGGATCGTGCACGCCGAAAGCGGCCGAGAGGTACGCCAGGGCCAGGTCCGGGCGATTGTCGCTACGATCGAAACTGACCCAGGCGACGATTTCGTCACGCCTTTCCAGAAGCTCGGCGCATTGCCGGAGAAATGTCGTCTTGCCGTAGCCGGCCGGTGCCCGCACCAGCGTGAGACGCGTCGCGAGAATCCGCTCCAGTTGAACCTGCAGCCGCGCCCGCCAATGGAGGCCTGAACGCAGCCGCGGCGGGCGGATCTTGGTCTGCAGCAAAATACTGGGATCGATCGCAAAGCTCATCGGTCACGACCGCAATGGCCGGATTGCGGCAAACGATACCCGAATGCCGCGCAAGCGGCCACAGTTGAGGGCATCAGCTCCTCGGCGGACGTTCGCACCGCCACAGTCCACACCCACACTGATCAACACGCGGTTGCTGATCTCTGGCGCCGGGAGTGTTGCCGTGGATGTATAGATCGGCGCGGCGGATGTCCAAAAACGCCCGTGATGCGTCTCGGCACGACGCTGGCCGAGCTCGAGATTCGATGCCGTAGGCACACTAAAACCCAGCTCGTCAAGCCGCTTGGGCGCACGTGCCGCGCAATCGACCTCGTGTCGCCAGTCATCGCGCGTCAAACATCTCCATCAACCGTCAGTCGATCAGTGACAGTGCCTTTTCGAACGGTGCCACCCCGGTACCTCCTCCACCCGGCCCGTGGCAAACAATGAATGACATCTATCTGGTTCCCGGCGGGTGTCCGAACCAAATTCCTGTCAACTCCTCCGGGTACACGAATGAGGCTGGACCTTACTATGCCGACATTCCGGCAAATGCCCAACATCTGCTCACCGTGACCCTCAACGGTGTACAGCTGGCCGCGGCGACGCAGGCTGTCTATCAACAGGTGAACGTGAGCGTACAACCTGGAGACTGTCTGCTGACTGTCTTCGGGTTGAGCGCCCCAAATGGGGGCGGTATCGACGCGCAGACCCAAGTGAAGACCTTGTTCCAACCCGCCGGATAGGCCTTTTACCATGAAGGCTCATTTTTAAATGTTTGCGCAGATTGGCGCTCAACGAGTTTCCGTAGTCATCACTTTCTGAGCAATTTTCCAGGTTCCATTGACTTTCAGGCATGACAACATGTCAGTCAAATAGCGCGGCGGAATCTGAAATTTCAACTTCAAAAGAGCGAGCTCGCTTACAACGTCCATGGACAAGATCTCATCGTGGCGGTCCAAGCCCAGTTGCTTCGGAGCTTGCATGTTCCGAACGGTTGCCAGCCACATCTGAACAGGCGTCACGCTCACGTTGCCGTCATCGCCGACTTTTGTCACGGAGCCAGAGTGGTGAAATAGGGATGCAAACTTGTCTGCATCCATTTCATAGGCAGCGTCAAAATACGTCTGCGCTAGAACGAGCAAAGAGCGAATATCGGTGTCCATGGGGCTCCCGTAAAGTAGAACGATTGACCGCCCCGCCCGACTGCCGGGGACATGCTCGACTCTACCCCTCGGAGCTGGATGGGTTAATATCCTGGCGCTTAGTGCCCCTGTAAGCTGGGCTAAGCAATCATCACCATGAGCACGAACGATACCCTCCTCTCCAGCGGCGATTTCGGGCAGCTCCGCGCTTTTGTCGCGGTCGCGGAGGCACTCAACTTCAGTCGTGCGGCCGAGAGACTCGGTGTCTCTTCCTCGGCGCTGAGTCAAATGGTTCGCGGGCTCGAGGAGAGCGTCGGCGTCCGCCTGCTCCATCGCACCACTCGAAGTGTCTCTTTGACCGAAGCCGGGGACAAGCTGCTTCAGCGGGTCAGGCCCGCGGTCCAGGAGCTTGTTGCCGCAATCGGTCGGACAAGCGAGCTGCGCGCACGCGCGGCCGGCGTCGTTCGAATTCACTGCTTCCGGACGGCCGCCGACCTATTGCTGAGGCCCCTCCTGCGACCCTTTCATGACGCCTATCCCGACGTCGTGCTCGACATCACGCTGGACGATGAGGTCGTGGATATCGTGGCCGGCGGCTATGACGCCGCTATCCGCATCGGTGAAGTCATCGAGCAGGATATGGTAGCCATTAAACTCAGTCCCGACTTGCGTCAGATTGCCGTCGCCTCCCCTGACTATCTTGCCGAGCACGGCACGCCCCAACATCCGCGTGACCTCGTATCCCACCGCTGCATCGGCTGGCGCTGGCCCGGTCACCAAACCCCTTACAAATGGGAGTTCATGGAAAATGACAAGTGGTTCGAGGTTGCTGTCGTGGGACCGGTCATTACCAACCTCAAGGACTTCGGATTGCAGGCCGCCGTTGACGGACTGGGAATCGCGTTCGCCAGTCAACAACTGATCGCACCACATGTCGCCGCGGGCCGCCTGGTGCCGCTGCTCGAGCCCTGGTCAGCGCCGTTTCCGGGGTATTATCTTTGCTACCCGACGCAGCGACAAATGGCGCCACCGCTGCGGGCATTCATCGAATCGGTTCGCTCAGGACACGTAGTTAACTGACGTTAATGTGATCATCCTTGACCGGACCATCACCCGCAGCGGGTCGCCGCGCAATCAATGCGTTAGAAGCCTGGATTTCGGTGAAAGCCCCATCTTGGCTCCATGCGGGGATCGACGCTCGAAGCTCGGCTACCATCTCGTCCGCTCGCTCGCCCAGGCGTGCCCGCGAGGTGCTGGACATGGACAGCGCCTGATTAATTAGAAGCTCGGGCCCAAAGCGCCACTGCCAGAAAACGCTGATCTGCTCCACCTGGCTGAAAGCCGAGTCGAGAAAAATGGGGACATGCGCCTGCATGTCCTCGGAGCGCGGGGGGCGGCATTTGTCATAGCCCTCGGCGTAGCGCCTGAGGATATCCCTATAGGCCTGCCCCCAGGTGTTTGTTGGAACCGCAATCCCGACAGTCCCAAAAAGCACTACGGCTCCGTCAGGTGTAATCAGGTCCTCGAGGCGTCGCAAGGTCTCGACCCGGTCCATCCAGTGAAAGGCCCGCCCGATGAGGGCGGCACGGAATGACCCGAGTTGGATTCCGAGGTCGGTCGAGCTGCCCGCAACAACCTTTACATTGGGCAAGCCCGCCGACCCTTCGCGGGCCAGCGCCAGCATCTCCGCTTCGGGGTCCATCGCCACGACTTCACGCACGAGCGGTGCGAAAGCGATTGCCAATTGCGCGGGGCCGCATCCGAGGTCGAGCAGGCGGTCGCAGTCGCGCAGTTCAAGCAGTTGAGCCGTTCGGCGAATCAGTGCCGTCGGATAAGGCGGTCGGCCCGCCAGATAGTGAGCGGCCGCGGATTTGAAGCGACGCGCGGCAAAGTCAGGGGCATTGGGGGCCATGTCTGTTCCTTCAGATTTCAAAAATGTGCTCAGACAGATCCGACGGTCGACCCCTTCCGGCTGGGAGCGCCATGGGGATTTTGTGTCAGGTCGAGTACTTTAGTGCCAACGCTCGCTCCCTGGAATGGCGAACCTGTATCGGACCCCTTGTACGACACCTGCGTCACACAGGCGGTGCCAGATGGGAGTGCCGTGGCACAGGGGGGGCTCCGCGGCGTGTGCATTTGATGTGCGCAATGTCTCGCGCCAGCCGCGTGCGATTCACCGTGGCGGAACGCGAGGACAAAGTGGCGTATTCACAATGGTTGCAAGATGAGTGCCGAGTTCGGACGCGTGTTTTGTGCGCGATTTCCCACGGACGATCAGCCTGCATTCTGTTGGAGTCTCAGCCATTACTCGTGATATCAACAGGATTTCCGCACAAATATAGCATTGATTTCCGCACCGGCTCGCGTTGACAATGTCAGTTCACCTTTGGCTCTCATGCACTCTACCGCTCCCTGTGCGCGACTCGGACTCGTTGTATCACCGGCTGTTTTCTCACCCGCTGATGGTGGAGGCACTCATGCGCGAGTTTGTTCCAGAGCCGTTGACCGCTGGGCTTGATTTTTCCAGATTGCAGCGCGTTAACCCCAAGTTTCACTTCCGCCGGCAATCGGCGCGACGCCGTGAGGGTGATGTCATTTGGAGACTGCCGACCTGCGGAGGCACAGACATCTACTTGTACCTGATGATCGAATTTCAGAGCGAGATCGACTGGTGGATGGCCGTGCGCACGCAGGTTTACACGGGTCTTCTATGGCAGCAAGTGATCGAGGAAAAGAGACTCAAGACGGGTGCGCGGCTACCGCCACTTCTGCTCCTGGTGCTCTACAACGGAGTGCCGGATTGGACAGCCCCAACCCGGATTAGCGAGCTGATCGCACTATCAGCGGACTCCCCCCTGTGGCTTTGGCAGCCACAAGTCCAGTACTATTTGCTGAACATAGGCGCTTTCCCCAAGGACAATCTAGCGCGGCGCACCAGCCTGGCGGCGCTGCTATTTCGTCTGGAACAGCCGCATGCACCCCACGATCTCGATTGCTTACTCGGGGAGGTGATCGGCTGGTTCCGGGAGCACGAGGGCTATGAGCGCTTGCGCGCGTTGTTCGCCGAGTTGGTTCGCGAGGCGTTCGCGGGGCTCGGCATGGCCGTACCGATAGCAGAGGACATGTTACAGATGAAGACCAGAATTTCGACACTCGGAGAAGTCTGGAAGCAACAATGGAAGGCCGACGGTCTGGCCGAGGGTCGGGCTGAGGGGTTGGCTGAGGGGTTGGCTGAGGGGTTGGCTGAGGGGTTGGCTGACGGACTTGTCGAGGGCGAAGCCAGGGGGCTTTTCAGAGGGAAAGCTGAGGCGCTCGTTTGTCTTCTGACGGAGAGATTCGGCGCCGTGACGCCGTCCTTGCGCAAGCGAATCAGCGGAGCGAACCTGGCCACGGTTGAATGCTGGTTCAAGCGTGCGGTTGTTGCGCCCGATTTGCTCTCGGTGTTCGCTCAGGGACGTTGACAGCGGCGCGGTAGTCATCCGAAGCGCATGTCACTCGCCGAATTTGCAGGTGGCGATGCTCTTGGCATCATCGCTTCCCATGATTGCAATTTATTGGCTTCGCGGCCAAAACTCGATGCCGGCAATCGAATCGCCGCAACGGAACCGACCTTCTTCAGTCGCCGCCAACTGAGCGAATGATCCGCGCCGGATTTCCTCCGACAAGGGTATTGGCTGGAACGTCCTTAGTGACGACCGAACCTGCAGCCACAACCGAGTTTTCCCCTACCGTTACCCCACCAATGATCGTGGCTCCGGTTGCGATCCAGACGTTCCTTTCAATGACGATGGGCTTCCCGATTGTCACGGCGCGGCGTTGCGAAGGCTCAAGGGGATGGCCGCTCGTGATGATGCTCACATTCGGCCCGATCATCACGTCGTCGGCAATGTCGAGTCCGCCAAGGTCATAGAAAGTGCAGTTCTGATTTACGAAGACATTACGCCCGACGCGAATTTCGTCCCTGTGGGCGGTATAGAACGGGGGAATCAGCAGGAAGCTCTCATCCACCTTCTTGCCGATGAGCTCGCTGAACAAGGCCCGAACTTCGCCCGCATCAGCCGAATTCTGATTCTCTGTTTTTAGGCACCGTGGCCGGACCCTTGGGACGTTTCGATGCCGACTCCGACTTCTCACGCGGTTAATCAAAACTCCACGGCCTTACGGCAACTGCCCGTAGGATCAGCGATCGTAGCGAATGAGCGATAGCATCGGGTCTGTTCGAGCAGGGTGGGCAGCGGCGGCGCCTCAACACCACACTTTGAGGACCCGCTCCTGAGAGCTTGCTTAGACGCACGAGCGCCGCCCTTCCCCCATCCTGACACGATTTTCTTGGCTAGCCCGCTCGTGCAGCCCATTCCGAGGCCTGAAGCCGGCTACTGCACTTGCCAACTCACGCCTCTTGGCGTCATCTTCCCGTAATGACCCGCATCTGCGACCAGAGGGCTCTGTGGCTCTCCCGCTATGTCCTGCCGCATGAGCCTGCGCTGCGCTCCTGGTTGAGAAGGCGTCGGGTGGCCGGGCTCGATGTCGATGACATTGTGCAGGAGACCTATGCTCGGCTCGCAGCCAAGGAGTCCGTCGCCGATGTACGCGATCCGAGGACTTACACATTTCAAACGGCTCAATCCGTGATTCTGACCTTCTTGCGCCGCTCGCGCATCGTCTCAATCCGTTCGGGCGAAGACCTGGAAGAATGGGCCATGGCGCTCGATGTCTCACCCGAGCGCGAGCTCGAAGGCGTGGACGAATTACAGCGATTGGGTGAAGTGATCGCCTCGCTCCCGGATAAGTGCCGAGAAGTATTCATCCTGCGGCGTGTGGACGGTTTGTCGCAACGCGAGGTTGCGCTGCGCCTTGGCGTGTCTGAAGGCACCGTCGAGAAACATATGGCGCGCGGAATCCGGCATCTCATGGATGTCTACGGTAAAGGGGGGAAAGTGCCCGCTCATGCGTCGAGCACCGACGTGCAGGTGGAACATGACAAACCAGCAATCCGGCCAAGAAATCGATGACGCTGCCGCTCACTGGGCGGCAAAGGTAGATGGCGGACAGATGACGGCCGCCGAGGAGACCACGCTGCAAGCGTGGCTCGACCAAGACGTCCGTCATAACGGCGCATACGCCAAAGCGCGTGCGATCTGCATGCTCACCGAACGCGCCCGCGCGCTCGGTCCAGGCTTCGAGCCGCAGGTGTTTGCCGACTTGCAAGCGCCAACGCCCTGGCGCAGACAGATGCTGTGGGTAAGCAGTGTGGCGGCAGCGGTGTGTGTAGCGATCGCTGCCGGACTGACACTGAATACCGGCGGGAAGCACTTCAGCACACGGTTGGGAGAGACACTGATCGTTCCGCTGCAGGACGGATCGGTCGTCACCTTGAATACCGCCTCGCGGGTCAATGTAAGCTACACGCAAACACAACGGAACGTGGAGCTTATCGCAGGAGAGGCGTTGTTCGAGGTGGCAAAAGATCCACAGCACCCATTTTCGGTGAACGCCGGCAACACGCGCGTTCGCGCCATCGGCACCAGTTTCACCGTAGCGCGATTGTCAGGCCAGCCCGTTCAAGTTCTCGTGCGCGAGGGCGTTATCGAGGTCAAGGAGGCAGGACAGGAATCCTCTGCGGTGCGCGTCGTCGCAAATAGCCGCGTAACGGCACGCGACGATGCAAGAATCGACACCTACGCCGTGGCGCCTACGGAGGTTACCCGCGAGTTGTCCTGGCGAGACGGCAGGATTGCGTTCGAAGGAGAGACTCTGCAGGAAGCGGCGGATACCTTCGCACGCTACAGCAATACGCGCATTGTGATCCGTGACCCACAACTCGCTGCCGAGACTATTACCGGCTTGTTCGTCTCGAACGACGCTGTGGGCTTCGCCAAGGCCGTGGCGCTCAGTTTGAATCTGCACGTCCAAGTCAAAGCCGACGAAGTCCAGCTCAGCCGCTGACACACACGGTGCGCCGCAGCCTGGGGGAAATTCCAAGCCTCTGCGTCTATCCCACATCGGATACGCGCCTCGCTCATGGGGGGCGGCTCAAAAATGCGGGGAGGGGGGAAATGAAGGCGGATTCCAGG
>CAVVXG010000030.1:0-70380 GCA_963752125.1 uncultured Pseudomonadota bacterium
GACGTATTGGGAGCCCGCGTCAGGGCGCCGCCCATGCGGCCGGCCGACAACGCCAATTTTGACCTTGTCTTTGGCAGTAACTTCACAGTGCGCGGGCCCAATCAGGCCTGGACTCCAGCCTGTGCGCCGCCAACATCGTTGTACTCGGCTGCAGGGCTTTCACGATACCCGCTCTTTCAGGATACTCCGTCGCCGTTAAGTGATTCCCGGCGACGCTCCGACGGTACCGTGCACGCGGAAATATACTGGTGCCGGTGCGGCATGAGCGCCGGTATGAGCTCGTTGATGTGACGCATCACCGGTAAGATAGCCGATCTATACCGTGCGATCGCTTCGGTTGTGGGAGCCGGCTACTGCTCAAGTGACACCCGTGTGCACCACGTTTGATACGCGGCAAGCAGTCGTTGCGCGCCATCCGGTGGCAGGGATGCGCCTCTGCCCCACGCTTGCTGGTGCGTACGGCGGTTTGCCTGCTTCACGAAGGCATCGAGCGTTAATACCTTGACTGATTCCACGTGCTGCATGTGCTTACTGAGGCCGCCGCTCACCTAAAGCTGCTTGATGCTGTCCATCTATTCCCCGTGTAGCCAACACCTCTTGCGCGGGCGTGCGATCCCCCGTGAAGTTGATCAATCGTGGCGCATCCAGTACACGGAGCGTGAAGCCGAGTCGCTCATAGAGATCCAGAATACGTGGCGTTGCTTGGTTGGAGAGTACCACCGGACCGGGATGCCGCACCAGCCATTGCGCCAGACGCACCTGGTCGTCCCAGGTGAAGCCCTCCTTAGCGTAGCGCGTGAACTCCACATCATACGGCGGATCGGCATAAATGAAATCGTCCTGCGCAAGCTTCAGCGTCTCGAACGAACCGGAGCTAAAATCCCATCCTGAGAGCACCGTACGATACGGACTGAAATCGCGCCGATAGCGAATGGTCTTGTACTTGCCGAAGGGGACATTGAAGCCGCCGCTGCTGTTAAAGCGACAGAGACCGTTATATCCCGTGCGGTTAAGGTAATAGAACAACGATGCCGCCTCCTGGCTGTTCCCCATGCCTTCCTTATGCAAGCGGTTAAAGGTGGCGCGATGGGCATAGTAGAGCTTTTCATCATTTTCCATGGGGATGCTAATGGTAAAGCCTTGGCGCAACCAGAGATAGAACCAGATCAGGTGTGCATTGATGTCATTGAGGAGCGCATCCTGTGGTAATAGACCAAGAGTGGCGGCCATGCCTCCACAGAACGGTTCCACCAGGCGCCGCTGCTGGTATGGTTGCCAAAGTGGCTCCAGATGTGGCACGAGCCAGCGTTTGCCTCCCGCCCACTTCAGCGGTGGCTTAAGCCTGACCTCATCTGCGAGCAGCCGTAGAGTGACCACCATCTGTATCATAGTACCATTGCACTGGAGGAATCACACAACTCGGGCGATACGCTCAACTGGGCGGTCAGCGGCGATGAGGCGCACCAAGCGTGAAACCAGCGCGGTGGTGGCATGCCCTGGAAAGCGTGATCAGGGGAGGGGAGTGTTGCGTGCTACCAGCCAGCGCTCAAGGTGCTCCGGCGGCAGCGGGCGGCTATAGTAATACCCCTGCACCAGGTCACAACCCAACTCCTGCAGGTGTTGCAGCGTCGCCTCGTCCTCGACCCCTTCCGCCACCACCGGTACGCCGATGCTGTGTGCCAAGCCGATCGTCGACGCGACGATCGCCAGATCCACCGGATTCTGGACCATGGTCTGGACGAACAGCCGGTCGATCTTCAATTCGTCTACCGGAAAGCGCGCCAGCCGCGAGAGTGAGGAAAACCCGGTGCCGTAGTCGTCGATAGAGATCAGCGCGCCCGCTGCGGCCAGCTGCAGCAAGATCTCGCGGGTGTGTGCAAGGTCGGCCTGTAACGCACCCTCCGTGAGTTCCAAACAGAGGCGCCCCTGGTGATCGCGGGCGCTGAGTTGGCGTGAAATGTCTGCAAGCAGCGTGTCATCCTGGAGATCCGATGCAGCCAGATTGATTTTCATCTTGAGTTCCATGTCATGCAACCGCCAGTCCCTTTGCTGGCGCAGGCCCAGTACCCACCGCGTCAGTGCTCGCTGCAGGCCCGCATAGTCCAGCAGCGGGAGGAAGGTGTCGGGATACAGCAACCCCCGCTGGGGATGCGCCCAGCGTACCAGGGCCTCTACCGCCGTGACCTCCCCGCTGGCTATTTCTACGATAGGCTGGTAGTACAAGCGCAATTGTCCGCGCTCAATAGCTTCCCGCAGGTCTTCAATCAAGGCGGTGCGGTCAAGAGAATGCAGGTCCTGCTCAGGCACATAGAGCATAGACGTCCGCCGCACGCGTTCGGCCTGGTACATGGCCACCTCGGCATGTTGCAGGAGTGCGATGGCGTCGGTCCCGTGGTCCGGGTACAGCGCGACGCCGATGCTTGCCTGTGTGCGCAACTGCTGACCTTCGAGCATGACCGGTTGGCTCAGCAAACGCTGCAGCGTGGTAGCAAGGGTGACCGCACCCTGTGCATAAAACTGTCGGCACTGGAGCCGCGCTATTCGCTATTGCAGAGCGCACGCGTCGCAGAGCGTCTCGTGCCGCGTATGTTGGATCTTGCGCGCCGCGCCGCCCGCGCCGGAATCGGTCTGACCATTGACGCTGAAGAAGCGGACAGGCTCGATCTATCGCTAGACATCATGGAGGCCCTTGCCCGCGACGTCGAGACTCACGCCTGGCCTGGCCTCGGTCTTGCCGTGCAGGCGTACGGCCGCCGCGCACCCCTGGTGATGGACTGGATTGCCGAGCTGGCTCGGGAAACCGGGCGCCGGATGACAGTGCGCCTCGTCAAGGGAGCTTACTGGGACAGCGAGATCAAGCGCGCGCAGGAGCGCGGCTTGCCGAGCTTCCCGGTCTACACCTCGAAGGCCGCGACCGATGCAAGCTACCTGATCTGCGCACAGCGGCTGCTGGCGGCGAACGATGCCATTTACCCGCAGTTTGCCACTCACAACGCATACACCATCGCCGCCGTCCTAGATCTCGCGCCAGCGGGGGCGGCATACGAGTTCCAACGGCTGCATGGCATGGGCGAGTTGCTCTATGAGGCGGTGCGCGCTGATGTCCCGATTCTTCCTCCTGTGCGTGTGTACGCGCCGGTCGGCACGCATGAGGACCTGCTTCCGTACCTCGTACGCCGCTTACTGGAGAACGGCGCCAACACGTCCTTCGTGCATCAATTTCTCAACCCCCAGATTCCCGTGGAGCAGGTCGTGCGTGACCCCATTTCCTCCTTGAGTACGTCTTCCGACCCGAAGATGCCGTACGGTCGCATCCGCGAGCCGCTGGCGCTCTACGGTACTGAGCGGCCTAACTCGGAGGGCGCCGATTGGGGTGATCCGGTGGAAATCGCGGCGCTCGAGGCCGAGCTGCGGACCAACGCGGCCGTCGCCGTCGGGGGCCCGATCATCGGCGGCAAGAGCGGTGCGGATGCTGGTGTGCCGGTTGTGTCGCCGTCAAACCTCCAGGACACAGTCGGCAACTCGCGCGATGCCAGCGACGCTGAGATTACGCAGGCGATGGATATCGCTTCCCGCGGTCAACCAGGGTGGGATGCTACACCTGCGGATAAGCGCGCGGCGTGCCTGGAGCGCGCGGCTCAGATGTTGGAAGAGCAACGTGGTGTGTTTTTGCGTCTGTTGGTGAAGGAGGCCGGTAAGACACTGCCGGACGCGGTCGCGGAGTTGCGCGAAGCGATCGATTTCTGCCGCTACTATGCCGCGCGCGGCCGCGAGCTCTTCGGGCAGCCGCAGGAGCTGCAGGGTCCGACGGGCGAGCGCAATCTGCTCGCGCTGCAGGGGCGAGGCGTGTTTGTCTGCATCAGTCCCTGGAATTTTCCACTCGCGATTTTCACCGGCCAGGTGGTTGCGGCACTGATGGCGGGGAATGCGGTGATCGCCAAGCCGGCGCCCGCAACGCCGCTCGTCGCCCATGCGATGACCCGGCTGCTGCATCAGGCGGGGGTTCCTGTCGACGTGTTGCACCTTACGCCGGCAGACGGGCCGGCCTTCGGTAAGGTTGCGTTGAGTCATCCGGCCCTCGCTGGAGTGGCTTTCACCGGCTCTACTGCCACGGCGACCACCATCAACCGCGCGCTCGCTAATCGCGAGGGAGCCATCGTGCCGCTCATCGCGGAGACAGGCGGAGTCAATGCGATGGTGGTCGACGCAACGGCGCTGCCGGAGCAAGTGGTCGACGACGCCATCACGTCGGCATTCACTAGTGCCGGCCAGCGGTGCTCGGCGCTACGGGTGCTGTATGTGCAAGAGGAGATCGCCGAGCGCGTCATCAACATGCTCATCGGCGCCATGAAGTGCCTGACCATTGGCGATCCGGCGCAGTTGGCGTCGGACCTGGGCCCGGTCATTTCCGAGCAGGCGCGCGAGCGATTGCGTCAATACGTAACCCGCATGCGCGGCGACGCCAACCTGTTGTATGCCTGCGAGCTCGGCCCGCAGCATGACAAGGGTTACTTCTTTGCGCCGCATTTATTCCAGCTGCGCTCGCTCGACCAGGTGAAGACCGAGGAGTTCGGGCCCGTCCTTCACGTGGCAAGCTACCGCGCCGACCAACTGCCGCAGGTCATCGATGCGATTCGCAGCACGGGCTTCGGTCTCACACTCGGAGTGCACAGCCGTCTTGAGAGCGTCTCCGAGTACGTCTACCGTTCGCTGGCTGTCGGCAACACCTACGTCAATCGAAACATGATCGGTGCGGTAGTGGGTGTACAGCCCTTCGGAGGGCAGGGGCTCTCTGGGACCGGCCCGAAGGCGGGCGGTCCGCACTATCTGTTGCGATTCGCGACCGAGCGCACCCTTACCATCAACACCGTGGCGATCGGCGGAAACGTCGAGTTGCTCTCATGAGGCGCGGCTACGAAGGTGGGTTGTCAGGGCGCTGAACGTATCCAGCGCAGCAGAGCAAACACTTCCGGCGCAGACATAAGCAGCCGGGGTGCTTCGCGCGGGCTTGTCCGCCAGCGCCGGCGGTAAGTCGCGCGCATTCGCGGCAACCGCAAGCACCAACCTGCGAGGCGCGTAGACCTTGGCCAGCTCGCGCCTCCAGGAATCGATCGTTGCGAGGTCGCCGCGCAGAATCACCGTTTCCGGGGGATTCAATAGCTCTTCCAGTGCGATGAGCAGGCTGGTGTGGCCCTGGGGATACTTCTCCATCACGGTCCACGCCGCGCGCAGCGTCTTTTCCGCGGCTGCCAGATAGCGGCTATCGCCGAGCAGGTGCCCCATGCGTTGCAGTACGAATGCAGCGATGCCGTTTCCGGCCGGAGTCGCGTCATCGCCGAATGATTTCGAGCGATGGAACAGACTCTCGTGATCGTCCGAGGTAAAGAAGAAGCCGCCGTCGGGGTCCGTAAAATGCTGGAGCACCACATCCAGAAGCTCACGGGCGAAGGCCAGCTCATCACTTCGGAATCGCACCTGCTGTAACTCGAGCACGGCATCGGCGAGATAAACGTAGTCATCGAGATAGGCGTTCAGATGCGCGCGGCCATCCTTGTAGGTCGCCAACAATCGGCCGTCCCGCCAGAGGGTTGCGCGGATGAAGTCGAGTGCCTTGGTGGCCGATGCGGCCAGCTCGGGACGATCGAGCGCCCGCGCGGCGATGGCCATGCCGCGGATCATCAGGGCGTTCCACGAGGTGAGGATCTTGTCGTCACGGCCGGGCCAGATGCGGGCGCTGCGGATCGCAAGTAGCTTGCGACGCGCGGATTCGAGCAGGCTACGCGACTTCCTCGAGCGTGTGCCCGAGGCTCTCCGCGATGTCCTCCTCGGATTGAAACACGTGCAGATGCCAATGACTCTTCGAAGTTAGGCTGCGCGATCCAGCCCAAAGCGCGGGTGAGAAGACCGCGTATTGCGCTTCTGTCAGTGCTTGCCGTACGGCTTCCTTGTCCCAGACGTAAAATTTGCCTTCGTGCCCCTCGGAGTCGGCGTCGTAGCTGGAGTAATAGCCGCCTTCGGCAGCCTGCATTTCGCGGATCGTCCAATCCGCCGTGGTCGCGGCAATGTGCGCGAAGAAAGTATCACCCGTCGCCACCGCCGCATCCGCATAGAGCGCCAGCAGCGCGCCATTGTCGTACAGCATCTTTTCGAAATGCGGGATCATCCAGAAGTCGATCGACCGAGTAGCGCGCGAAGCCGCCGCCTAAGTGGTCGTTGATGCCGCCTTCGCCCATGCGCCGCAGTGTCAGGGTGGCCATGTACAACGCGTGCAGGTCCGGCTCCAGTGCGTGCGCGCTCGCATGCCAGTCGCGCAACAGCCTTTCCAGCGTCTTCGGGTGAGGAAACTTCGGTGCGCCGCCGAAGCCGCCGTTTTGGGCGTCGAACGTTTTCGCCAGCATCGCCCGCGCAGCCTGCAGGGGTTTGTCGCTCAGGAGCAGGTTGGCCGAGCCCGGCGGCGGGTTCAAGTCGGAGAACGCCGACATGAGCGCGACGTTCTGGTTGCGCAACTCGGTTTCGCGTTCACGGTAGAAATCCGACACGCGCTGCAGCAGGTCGCGGAACGACGGCAGGCCGAAGCGAGCCTCGCGCGGGAAATACGTGCCACCGAAAAACGGCCGCTGGTCGTCGTGTGTCAGAAACATGGTGAGCGGCCAGCCGCCGGAGCGCTGGGTCAACATCTGCTGTGCAATCTGGTAGATGCGATCGATGTCCGGGCGCTCTTCGCGATCGACCTTGATGTTGACGAACAGCTCATTCATGACTTTCGCAGTGTCCGGATCCTCGAAGGATTCGTGGGCCATGACGTGGCACCAGTGACAGGCCGAGTAACCGATCGACAGTAAAATCGGTTTGTGTTCCGCGCGCGCCTTTTCCAGGGCCGCGCGGCCCCAGGGATGCCAGTCGACCGGGTTGTGCGCGTGCTGGCGCAGGTATGGGCTCGTTTCGTGCGCCAGTCGATTGGCGGGAGCGGATGCGCTGGCGGGGTCCATAAGGAACTCGGGCTGGTTTCGAGTAATATGCGCCCCCACTATAGCCCCACAGTTTGGCCCCATGGTTTCTATGTCACCCGCGTTGCGGTTGAGTGCGTAGGACACGAGCGCAATGTCATCCGATGTCTCCATTTTGAAGCTCAAGCGCGGCGAGGATCGCCGCATCCGCTCCGGCCACTTGTGGATTTTCAGCAATGAGATCGACAACGCGGCGACTCCGCTGGCCGGGTTCTCCGCGGGTGCGCGCGCACGCGTGCTTTCCGACCGCGATCAGTTTCTCGGCCACGCTTATGTCAATCCGCATGCGTTGATCTGCGCGCGCATCGTGGGGCGCGATGTCGCACGGCCGCTGGACCGCGCGCTCATCGAGCATCGGCTCAAGGTGGCGCTCGCGTTGCGCGAGCGGCTGAGCCAGGTGCCCTACTACCGGTTGGTATTTGGTGAGTCCGATCAGCTGCCGGGTCTGGTGCTCGACCGCTACGGCGATGTCATAGTGGGCCAGATCGCGACCGCCGGTATGGAGGCGCTGAAGGCCGATGTCGAGGCGGCTGTGCGTGAGGTGCTGCATCCCGGCCGGCCTGTTTTGGAAGAATGACTCCGGCGCGCGCGATCTGGAGCACCTGAGCTGCCTCGACCGAAGTTGCTTTCGGCACGGTCCCGGACGAGATCGAGATCGTGGAGCCGGGGCTGCGCTTCCACGCGCCCCTGGCGGAGGGGCAGAAAACAGGTTGGTTCTACGACCAAACGGCCAACCGGCAGCGGCTTATCCGGTACCTCTCGCCGGGCGCGCGCGTACTGGACGTTTGCAGTTACGTCGGGCGCGTGGGCTGTCACCGCGCTCCGCAATGGCGCCTCCGCAGCGCGTTGCGTCGACTCTTCCCAGTTGTCGCTGGATTTCGCACAGCGCAATGCGGCGCAGAACGGTGTTGCGCTCGAGACTGTGCGTGAGGACGCATTCGATGCGCTGAAGGCGCTGCATGCGCAAGGGGCACGCTTCGATGTCGTGATTCTCGATCCGCCGGCCTTCATCAAGCGCAAGAAGGACATTCCGCAGGGACAAGCGGCTTACCGCAAGCTGAATCAGCTGGCGCTCGAGCTCATCGACGGGGATGGCTTGCTGGTGTCCTGCTCGTGCTCCTACCACCTGGCCGCCGATGAGCTGGTGAGCGCCATCCAGTTGGCCGCGCGCCATTGCGGGCGGTTCGTGCAGATCCTCGAGTCCGGCGGCCAGTCGCCCGACCATCCGATTCATCCGGCAATTCCCGAGACCCGCTACCTGAAGGCGTTCTTCTGCCGCGTGACGCGCGAGGTTTAGCTAAACTGTCGCCGCTATGCTGCAGTATCCCGGCTTCAATCCGATCGCCATCGAGGTCGGCCCGATCAAAGTCCATTGGTACGGGATCATGTACCTCATCGGTTTCGCCGAGCGCCTGGTGGCTGGCGCGCCTGCGCGCGCGGCAAGCCCGGCTCGACCTGGAGGGCCAGCGATGTCGACGACCTGATTTTCTACGCCATGCTCGGGGTGATCCTGGGCGGCCGGATCGGCTACGTGCTGTTTTATGGCTTGGGGTTCTGGGCCAAGGATCTGTGGTATCCGTTGAAGATCTGGGAAGGCGGCATGTCCTTCCACGGCGGGCTCCTCGGGGTGATTGTCGCCGCGACCCTGTACGCCTGGCGGCATCAGCGCCATGTGGCGGATGTGTACGACTTCACCGTTCCGCTGCCGGCGCTCGGCCTGTTTTTCGGCCGCATCGGCAATTTCATCAACAGCGAGCTGTGGGGCAAGCCAACGACGGTGCCGTGGGGCTTCAACGTCAACGGTGTCGTGCGCCATCCCTCGCAGCTCTACGAGGCGTGTCTCGAGGGCGTGCTGTTGTTCACGGTCGTCTGGTGGTTCTCATCGAAGCCGCGACCGCGCTTGGGCGTCTCCGGCTTGTTCATGATCACCTACGGCCTCTCGCGCTTTGTTCTCGAATTCCTGCGGCTGCCGGATGACCACATCGGGTATCTTTGGGACGGTTGGTTGACCATGGGTCAGGTGCTGTCGTTTCCCATGATCATTACCGGTCTGATCTTCCTGCTGTACGCTTACCGCTCGCGCACCCCCTCGGGTAATTTCGCCGTCGCGCAATGAAACAGTACCTGGACCTCCTGCGCCGGATTCGACAGCACGGCGCGCGCAAAGAGGACCGCACCGGCACGGGCACGTTGTCGCTGTTCGGGCCGCAGTTGCGTTTCGATCTCCAGGAAGGCTTTCCACTCGTCACTACCAAGAAGGTCCATCTGCGCTCGGTGGTTTACGAGCTGCTGTGGTTCCTGCGCGGCGATACCAACGTTGCGTGGCTGCGTGAGCATGGCGTCACCATCTGGGACGAGTGGGCGGATGAGCGTGGCGAGCTCGGGCCGGTGTACGGCAAACAGTGGCGAGCGTGGCTCGCCCCCGACGGCCGCACCATCGACCAGATCGCGCAGGCGGTGGAGCAACTGCGGCGCAACCCCGATTCGCGGCGGATTGTGGTGAATGCGTGGAATGTGGGCGAGTTGGATCGCATGAAACTCATGCCCTGCCATGCCCTTTTTCAGTTTTACGTGGCTTGCGGCCGCCTGTCCTGTCAGCTCTACCAGCGCAGCGCTGATGCCTTCCTCGGCGTGCCATTCAACATCGCCAGCTACGCATTGCTCACCCACATGCTCGCGCAGCAGTGTGACCTCGAGCCGGGTGAGTTCATCTGGACCGGTGGCGACACCCACCTATACCTGAATCACCTGAGCCAGGCGGACCTGCAGCTCACCCGCGACCCGCTGCCGTTGCCACGGCTCGCCATGCGGCGTCGCCCGGCCACGATTTTCGACTATGAGTACGAGGATTTTGAATTTGTGAACTACCAACATCATGCGGCGATCAAGGCGCCGGTGGCGGTTTAGCGCATGGCAGACGTCAGTGAAAGGGCGGTTTCGCCGCCGATCAAGGTGCGCAATTCCAGCGTGCACGGCCGCGGTGTGTTCGCGACGCGCCGCATCGCGAAGGGCGAGCGCATCATGGAGTATCTCGGTGATCGTGTTTCGCATGAAGAAGCGGACCGCCGTTACGAGTCGAAAGAAGAGAACGACAGCCATACGTTCCTCTTCATTGTCGATTCCAAGACGGTGATCGACGCCGGTGTCGACGGCAACGACGCGCGCTTTTTCAACCATTCCTGCGACCCGAATTGCGAGTCGGTGGTGGAGAAGCGACGGGTGTACATCGAGGCGATTCGCGCCATCGAGCCCGGCGAGGAAATGACCTACGACTACCAGATCTACAAGGAAGAGGGCGATCCGGAGAACATCGACGAGGTGTTTGCCTGCCGCTGCGGGTTTGCCAACTGCCGCGGTACCATGTTGTGGCCGCCGGAGCCGAAGAAGCCGAGAAAGGCCAAAAAGCCGAAAAAGAAAGTGTCGGCAGCGGCAAAACGCAATGGGGCGGGTAGTGGCAGCGCAGCGGCCAGGAGGAGTTCGGCAGGTCGCGAGTCCGGCGGCAAGACGGCGGCGGGCCGCAAGTCTGCTCCCGGTGGGAAGTCTGTTGCCGATCGGAAGTCCGCGGCTGGGAAATCCGGCAAATCGAACGCCAAGGTAACCAAAAAGAAGAAGCGGCGTCGCTAAAAAGGCGTGCCGCCGATCCAACCATGAGCAGCAACTCACATCGCTGGAGCGTAGCGACGGTCGTCAGCGCAACCGGAATCGTCTATGGCGATATCGGTACCAGCCCGCTGTATGCGTTCGAGCAGTCGCTTGCCAACGCCGGCCCGTTCGGCAGCGAAGCGGTGATGGGTGTGTTGTCGCTCATTTTTTGGGCGCTCGCGATCTCGGTTACGTTGAAGTACGTGACCATCATCATGCGCGCCGACAACGATGGCGAAGGCGGCATTCTGGCTCTGTTCGCGTTGGCCAAGCGCAAGTTGGTCGGTGGAGGCCCTTGGGTCAAGACGGTCGTTGCGTTGGCGCTGGCGGGTACCGCATTCTTTTTCTGCGACGCCCTGATTACGCCCGCGGTCTCGGTGTTGAGCGCTGTGGAGGGCATGGAGCTGGTCAATCCGGGATTTACGCAATACGTGATTCCGGTGACGATTGCGGTGCTGTTCCTCCTTTTCTTCGTGCAAAGCCGCGGCACGGCGAGCGTGGCCAGCCTGTTCGGCCCGATCATGATTGTCTGGTTCCTCGTCCTGGCGGTCACTGGGGCGCTTGCGATCGGGCGCGCGCCGCAGGTATTGCTGGCGTGCAACCCCGTGTATGGGGTGAGCCTGTTGGCACATCGACCGGGGTTTGCGCTCGCGATCATCGGTGCGGTGTTCCTGTCGATGACCGGCGGTGAGGCTCTGTATGCGGACATGGGGCACTTCGGCCGTAATCCCGTGCGCATAGCCTGGTTCACCATCGTGTGGCCAGCGCTGATCATCAACTACTTCGGCCAGGGGGCGCTGCTGCTGCAGACCGGGCATGCGGTCATTCATCCCCTTTACGTTCTGGTGCCGCCCTCGATGTTGCCCTGGATGGTGGCTCTTGCGACGGCGGCAACGGTCATTGCGTCGCAGGCCACGATTTCCGGTGCGTTTTCCATGGCGCGGCAGGCGGTGCAGCTCGATCTGTTGCCGCGCATCCGGGTGTTGCAGACTTCGGCGCAGGAGCAGGGACAGATATACGTTCCCATCGTCAATTGGGTGGTGTTTGTTGCCGTGGTGCTGTTCGTGGTCGGCTTCGGCTCCTCCGATGCCCTCTCGGGGGCTTATGGAGCCGCCGTCGTAGGCACGATGGTCATCACCTCCGTCCTGGGGTCCTTCGTGGCCTACACACAGTGGGGTTGGCCGAAGCCGGTGGTGGCGGTGGTATTCGGCCTGATATTCCTGGTCGATCTGGTGTTTGTGTTCGGCAACATGACCAAGGTCCCCGCCGGCGGCTGGATTCCGTTGACGTTGAGCGCGTTGTTGTTCCTGGTGTTTCTCACCTGGCGCAGCGGTCGGCTCGATCTGCGTGAGGCGCTCGCCAAGATGGCGGTGCCGCGCAGTGAGCTGCCCAAGTTGATCCAGGGCGCTTACAGGGTTCCCGGCACTGGTGTGTTTCTCGCCAGCGACCCTGCCCTCGTGCCCTCGGCATTGATCCGAAACATTGAGCACAACGGTGTGGTGCACGAGCGGGTCATCATTCTGCAGATCGAGATCGCTCACACGCCACGATTGGATCCGGTGCGGCGGGTGAGCATCGAGGAAATCCTCCCCGGGGTGTATTCGATCACCGCGCGTTTTGGCTTCATGGAAACGCCCGATGTGAGTGAAGCGCTGAAATCGTGCCGGACCCGGGGCTTGCGCGTGTTCACCGAAGACAGTTCCTTCTTCGTCGGCCGACATATCGTCCGCGCCCGTCCCCGGCCGGGGCTGAAGGGATTGCAGCGACGCCTCTTTGCCCGCATGCAGCAGCACAGCACTCAGGCAGCCGAATTCTTCCGGATGCCGTTCCGCGGGGTGGTAGTGCTCAACACGGCAGTGGAGATCTGACGTTCGCCGCGGTGTAATGGGGATGTCGTACGCTTAGCGGCGAATAAGGCGGCAGGGAGACACCATGAGGGCCATTTTGGCAGCCATGACGGCTGTAGCGGCGGCGGCGGCAATGGTCGCCCTTGCGACCCGTGCGCACGCGGCGGCCAGCACGCTGATTGGTCTGGCGCCCGTGGCCACTCCCACCATGACCGACAAGAACAGCGCGGCGGCTCTCAAGCAGCTCCTGCTCGACACCAAAACGGGCGTTGGTGCCAAGCTCGGTCCTCATTTGCTCCTGCTACAGAAGGCCTACGGCGCGCAGCCGCTGTGGCATGACGGGGGGCTGCGGGCGAAGCTGCCGCCCCTGCGGATGCAGGACGGCTATGTACGGATAAGCGCCTACGCAGACGATGTCGCCGCGTTGAAAGTTCAGCTCGTCGGTCAGGGCATGCTGGATGCGAAGTCGCATGAGCGAGCCGTGACCGGCCGTGTTCCGATTGCCGCGTTGAGCGATATCGCGGGCATCCCGGGGTTGAAATTCATCAAGCCCGTGTTGGCTACGACCCGCGTGGGATTGACGACCACGCAAGGCGATCACTCGCTGCGCAGCGATCGTGCCCGCGCGCAATTCGGCGTCGACGGTACGGGGGTTCGTGTGGGGGTGTTGTCCGATAGCTTCGATTGCGCGCCCGGGGCGTTCGCAAGCGGACAGAACTTCACGCGCGCCGGCCAGGATGCCGTGAACGGCGATCTCCCGTTAGGTGTCCGCGTGTTGACGGACCTGCACACCGTGCCTGACAGCGAGTGCACCGACGAAGGTCGCGCCATGATGCAGATTGTGCACGACATCGCTCCCGGGGCCTCGCTTTCATTCAATTCCGCGCTACGGAGCGAGGAAGATTTCGCCGACGGCATTGGTGCGCTGGCGAATGATGGCGCGAAGGTCATAGTCGACGATGTCGAGTATTTCGACGAGCCGATGTTCGAGGATGGTGTCGTCGCCGCCGCCGTCGATCAGGTCGTCGCGCGGGGCGTCGCTTATTTCTCCGCGGCGGGTAACGAAGGGCGGCAATCGTATCAGTCGGCGTTCCGCTCCTCGGGACGCAGGGGACTGGCCGGCGTGCGTCACGACTTTGATCCTGGTCAGGGTGTCAGCGACCTGCAGCACCTCGTGGCGCCGCCTGGAACGATCTCTCTGTTGTCAGTGCAATGGGACCAGCCATCGCTCTCGGCAAATGGCACGCGCGGCTCGCAAAGCGATGTCGACGCCATTTTCTACAACATGGACGGCACGCCGGTGGCGCCTTGCACCGATAGTCCCGCGCAGCTCGTATGTCAGGAACCGGGGATCGCCAATAACATTGGCGGTGACGCCGTCGAGCTCCCTGTGATTGTCAATTTATCCGGGCAGGAGCTGCAGGTGCAGCTGGGCATCGAGCTGGTCTCCGGGCCGCCGCCCGGATTGCTCAAATATGTCTGGTATGACCTGGGTGCGGCCGGCCTCGTCGTCGACACCTTTGACACCGCCGATGGCACCATCGTCGGCCATGCCAATGCAGCGGGCGCCGAGGCGGTCGGCGCGGCGGCGTGGTATCAGACGCAGGCGTGGGGTAGTCCGTTGCGGCCGAAATGCGTGCCCGGCTGTCTCGACAGTTTTTCGTCCGCCGGCGGCACCCCCATTCTGTTCGATCGCGCCGGGCGCCGGCTCGATGCGCCACAGACTCGCGCCAAGCCGGGCGTGATCGGACCGGATGCCGGCAATACCAGCTTTTTTTATTTCAAGCTGGGATTCAATGTGCCAGGCAGCTCCGAGGATGATCTGTTTCCAAACTTCTCCGGAACATCGGCCGCCGCGCCCCATGTAGCCGGTGTGGCGGCCCTGTTGCTCGACAAGCGCGCGCGCGACCTCGCCGCGCATCGTCAAATTCCGGCGCCGCATAACCTTACGCCAGGGGCGCTATATAACGTATTGCGCCGGACCGCCAGCGACATGCAGCTTCGTAACCTGGGCGGCGATCTCGGGCCACAGCCGGTCAGCGCCAACGGTGGCTTTGATTATGACACCGGCTATGGATTGGTGGACGCGGTAGGGGCACTGCAGAGCATTGCCGCCGAGTGAGGTCCTATAACCCCTATAATGTGGGGCATGGGCTACCCTCTCGTTTCCATGATTGTCGCGATGGCACAAAACGGTGTCATCGGACGCGACAACACCTTGCCGTGGCGTCTTCCTGAAGACCTGCGGCGTTTCAAAGCCATCACACTCGGCAAATCCATTCTCATGGGCCGCAAGACCTTCGAGTCGATCGGCAAACCATTGCCCGGGCGTTTGAATTTTGTACTCACGCGCAACCGTGACTGGCGCGCTGACGGCGTGATTGTCGTGAACTCGGTGGATGAAGCGCTGCGCCAGGTGCGCGAGACCGACGAGGTCATCGCAATCGGGGGCGCTGAGATCTATCGGTTGTTCATGCCGTTCGCGCGGCGCATCTATCTGACGCAGGTTCATGCCGAGGTGCCGGGGGATACGATTTTTCCGGACTTCGATCCGACGCAGTGGGTCGACGCTGAATACAGTGAGTATCCGGCGGATGAGAAGAATGCGTACGACGTGACGTTCGTGACGTTGGAGCGCAAGAGTGCTCCGTTGTCGCCGAGGTCTAACTAGAACTGATCACTTATGAAGTTCTACTCGCGACTGCGCTGCTACTTGCGTTCTCGTGAATAGTCGAGGCTAACCGGCGTCAGGCGGTCGTTGATCAACGTCTCCGCGAGCGCTGCATTGGGCGCGCTTGAAGCGTCGCGCTTCGTGTCCAGCTCCAGCAGGATCTCCTCCTGAATTGCGCCCCGGCGCAGCGCATCGGCGTAGGGGATTTCCGGGTGGAACATCACCATTGAATAACGTGGGATGAAGCGGTCGGGAAAGTGCCGCTCGAGGTCCATTGCGATGGCCTTCCTCCGTACGAAGCCTGCGTCGCGCACCGTGTCGCGCATTTCTGTGTAGTTCTCGAGGGCCATCTGCGCGATGGCGGCGGCGTTTGGGCGGCGGGATTTGGAGAAGTCGGTGAAGAGTGAGCCCCAGTTGATGGGTGGGTTGGCGGCCGTGCTGTGATCGTGTGAGGCCTCGCCGGCACGCTGATCCAACAGGGCGTCCAACACGGAGCAGTCCTCGAACGCGGCGTTCATGCCTTGGCCGTGGAACGGCACGATGGCGTGGGCTGCATCGCCTAACAAGAGCACATTGCCGCCGACGTGCCACGGGGTGAGGTGGACGGTGCCTAACTGGCCTTGGGGGTGCGCCTGAAATTCCTGCGCCAGGTCCGGCATGAGCGGGACGACGTCAGGGAACTCCCGCTGGAAGAAGTCATTTACCGCTGTGGCGTCAGTGAGAGACGCGAAGCTGTTTGCTCCGGTGCGGGCGAGGAACAGTGTCGCGGTGAAGCTGCCATCTGTGTTCGGCAACGCGATGAGCATGAAGCCGCCGCGTGGCCAGATGTGGAGTGAGTTGCTATCCATCGCATGCCGGCCAGCTGTGGCGGGGATGGTGAGCTCTTTGTAGTCGTGGTCGAGCCAATCTTCGCCAACGGTGAGATGTTTCGCACCGGCGAGGCTTGTGCGGACGGCGGAGCCGGCACCGTCGGTGGCTATGGTCGGGGTGAGTGGTGTTTCGTATTCGGCGCCGCTTGCGTTGTTACGGAAGCTTAGGGCGTTGCGCTCGATCGATGCGGCGAGACAGGTTTGGTCGAATCGCATCGCGACGGTGCCGTAACGTGCGGCGTCTTCGATGAGCACGCGGTTGAGGGCAGCGCGACTGACGGAGTGGATGACTTCGTGCTCGCGTTGGCCGTATGGCTGTAATGACACTGAGCCGGATGGGTCGTGGACCATTCGGCCACGCATCGGGATGAGGAGGGGGCGGATGCGGTCCATAACGCCCGCGCGCTCCAGGGCTCGGATCCCGCGTGCGGCGAGAGCGAGGTTGATCGAACGGCCGCCTTCCGCGGTGGCATGTCGCGGGTCGGGGCGGCGGTCGTAGAGGGTGACTTGGAAGCCGCGGCGCGCCAGGAGCACAGCGAGGAGTGCGCCAGCCAGGCCGGCGCCGACAATGTTGATCGCGCGAGGGTTGTTAGTGGCCGGCAACGGACCACAAGCAGCTGCGCGTGGGTCGGCGGTGGCGGCGTGTCGGCTGGCGGCGGCCGTGCGCGAGCCAGGGGCGTCGGCGTGCGGGCCAGCGCGAACTGCGGTGGCGCCGGGCGGGGTGGGTTGACCGGTGTTCACCGGATTTCCTGCAGTACTTCGCGCAGGTGTTCGCCGAAACGGAAGGCCTCTTCGAACGTGTTGTACAGCGGCACGGGCGCCACTCGGATGACGTCAGGGTCGCGCCAGTCGCATATGACGCCACGCTCACCAAGGCGCTCGAATACACGACGACCACGGCCCGGCGTGTCGGTGATACGAATAGATATCTGACACCCGCGCGCGTCGACGGCGCGGGGTGTGATGAATTGCGCGTCGGGGCGCAGCCGGTCGATCAGAAACTCCAGGAAGCCGGTCAACTCCACCGACTTCGCGCGCAGCCGCTCGATGCCTGCTTCCTGGAAGACCGAGAGGGATGCGATGAGCGGCGCGGCGGCAAGAATCGGCGGGTTGCTGATTTGCCAGGCCGCAACGCCAACTGCCGGACGAAACAGTGGCTCCATGCGAAAGCGACTGGGCTCCTCGTGCCCCCACCAGCCCATCAGATGAGGCTGGCCGGCGAAATGGCGCTCGTGCACGAAGCACCCGCCAATCGCTCCGGGGCCCGCGTTCAGGTACTTGTAGCTGCACCAGACTGCGAAATCCGCGTCGTAGTCATGCAGCGCAAGAGGCATGTTGCCGATCGAGTGCGCGAGATCGAAGCCGACGATGCAGCCTGCCTTGCGGCCGGCGCGCGCTAGGCGCGGGAGATCGAACGCCTGCCCGGTACGGAACTGCACGCCGGGCCAGAGCAGTAGCGCGATTTCCGCGCCGTGCTCGGCGAGGCATGACTCGATGGCGTCTTCCGGAATGGAGTCGCTGCCCGCGGGTGCTGTCAGTTCGATCAGGTGCTGGTTGGGGTCGAGGCCATGCCAGGCGAGCTGCGAGGTGACGGCGTGCCGGTCGGAAGAGAAGGCGCCGGTTTCAATGAGGATTTTCGTCCGTTGCCCCTGCGGGCGGAAGAAGCTCGCCAACATGAGGTGTAGGTTCACCGTCAGCGAGTTCATCGCAATCACTTCTGTCGGCTTGGCTCCGGTCAGATGCGAGAGGCCTGCGGTCAGGTTCTCGTGGTACGGAATCCATGGCCGTCGTGCCTGCTCATGCCCCAGGACCGCCAGCCGCGCCCAGTCGTCGAGCTCTTCCGTGACAAACTTGCGAGTCTCCAGAGGCATCAAACCGAGGGAATGTCCGCAGAGGAAGAGTGTTGGTTGCCCTCGATCGTCGCGTGGTAGAGCGAAGCGCTGACGGTAGACGCCCATGGGGTCGGCTTCGTCGCGACGGCGCGCGTGTTGGAGAGTAGCTTCGTAGGTCATGTCGGCATCAGCTGGGCAACAGCGGATAGAGTAACGGGCGGCTTGGCACGGCATCGCCTCCGAGCGCCGGAACTTGCAGTTGCATGAGGTACTGGCCGTCAGCGGCAGTGTCGGGAATGTACGCCAGCTCGGTGATAGTCGCGCTCGCGCGCTTCGCTTGCGACAGCGTTACGGACGCGCTCGGCAGGCCGAAAAAGACACGATGCGCGGTGAGACGACCCTCGTCATGCGACCGGTCGATCGACGGCAGGTCCACGACCAGATGCTCGATGCCGCGCGCGACGAGCCACTCGGCGGCTTCGCGTGACAGGTAAGGTGGTGTTTGGTTGCTATAGTCCTGATGCAGCTTTTCCGGGCTGTTGGGTAGCGTTCGGATCACCAGGCCACGGATATTGAGTGCTACCGCTGTCCCGCGCGACATCGTCTGCTCGAAAGATGCGGCCGGTCGTGACTGCGCAATTGCGGCAGCATTGTGTTGCGCCTGCAGCGCGCGCACCAGACGCTGGCGACGCTCTTCTTCATCCTTTGGCCCGGGTGTAGGGGTTTTGCTCCAACTGGCTTCCAACGCGCGTCGGGTGATGAGGAGATCACCGGGGTGCGGCACAGGCTCTGTGCTTTCGCCCGATACTTCGGCAGCCGCGGGCTCGATACTCAGGAGCACTGTGGGGATCCATCCAAAAGGGACTACTTTGTATGCGTCAGCACGCTCGCGCGTCAGATGTCCGACGCATTCGGTATGTGTGCCATTGCAGTGCGGATTCAGCGTGAGCACCCGGCAGTTACAACTCGCGCCGTGTTCCACAGAGCCTGAAAACCCGGGCACGGCGTAGGGTTGCGAGGTCGCGGCCGGAGCGCCGAAATGCCGCGGCTGCCGCTCCGAGAAGTCGAGGTCGATCCCTAAGCTGATCGGGTTTGAAAGGTCGAAGTCGATCTCGCACTGGCCGGCGCTGATCCGGGCTTTCAACTCTTGCGCTCCATCACCGTCCCGCAGTGTTTGCAGGTGCGGTGTTCGGTACTGGAGAAAAAGCGCTCGAAGATGGGTGGAAACTGCGTCTCGATATCCTTGAGCTCAAAAAACTCTTCGTACAGGAGGTTGCCGCAGTTTTCGCAGTACCACTGAAAGCCGTCGAGCTCGCCCGGCCGGCGTTGCCGCTCGATGACGAGGCCGATGGTGTTCGGGAAGCGCTGGGGTGAGTGCGGGACGTTTGCCGGCAGGAGCAGCAGCTCGCCGGCGCGGATCGGCACGTCGACCGGTTTCCCGTCCTGCCTGGTTTTCAGCACCATGTCGCCTTCGAGCTGGTAGAAGAACTCCTGCCCCGGATCGACGTGGTAGTCCTTGCGGGAGTTCGGTCCGCCCACCACCATGATCACGAAATCGCCGTCGCGAAAAACCCGTTTGTTGCCTACGGGGGGCTTGAGCAGGTGGCGATTTTCGTCAATCCAGCGCTTGAAATTGAGAGACTGCAACGGTTCCATACGGTGTGTCCCGGACGCCATTCGCGTATGTTACGCGCTGCGCAAAAGCGCCGTAGGGTGACTTTGGAGTACGGTAATGGTGAATCGAGGGCTGATGTCTGCCGCCGTCCTGGCGATGGCCGTGTCGCTCGCTGGCTGCAGTCACCTTCCGAGCCTGCACTGGCCTTGGCACCACAAGCCCGCTCCGCCCCCGCCGCTGGTGCACGAGCTTGACGAGGTCAGCGATGGGGGTGCCACTGCGTCGTTCCCACAGTATTGGATGCGAAACACCCTGGTTGTGGACCTGCAAGGGGCGAGTGGTTCGGGGAGTGTCGTGCTGAAGCCGCGCGAGCACACCGCCTGGCCCGTGCGCATTGCGTTCAAGGTCACACCCGGGTCGATCGGAGAGCTGCAAGTCAAAGCTGCGCAGCGCATCGTGTTGCCGGTGACCGCGGGCGGTACTACGCCGATCGTGTTGGAGCTTGCGCCCGGGATTTACGTGCCGAAGACGCCGCAGGTGGCGGTATCCTGGGCGCCTATTGGTTGATTGGCTGGAAGTCGCCGTGGCGCTTCCAGCGAGCGCGTCCCTATGCTGTGTTCCGGCCCGCGAGCAAAAGGCGCGGCTTTTGCTCGCTAAGTTGAGGGCCTGTCGACGAGCGTCACTCCGAGTCGGGGCTCTGGTAACCCGCGCACGAGATTCCAACAGGGGGACGATCCGAGTCGAGATCGAGCGCGGTGAGCTCGCCGCCCCAGACACAACCTGAGTCGAGCCCCACGACGTTCTTGCGCACGATCAGCCCGAGCGCGGACCAGTGGCCGAACACGATGCGAGTGCCGGCACTCTGGCGCGTTTCTATCTCGAACCACGGTTGCAGTCCTGAGTGTTTCCCGGGTGGCTTGCCTTTCATCTTGAGGTCGACGTCGCCGTCCGGCGTACAAACACGTAGTCGAGTCAATACGTTGATCGCGAAACGAAGCCGGTCCGTGCCACTCAACTGCGTGCTCCAACGCCGCGGCTCATCGCCATACATGTTGTCGAAGAGCGTGCGCGGATCGGTGCTCAGCGCAGTTTCGACTTCGCGCGCCAACGAGAGCGTCATGTCGACGGTCCATTGTGGAACCAGTCCGGCGTGGACCATCAGATCGCCGTGCTCATAGTGGGCGAGCGGTCGCGTAATCAGCCAACCCAGCAGGTCATCGCAGTCGGCCGCGGCGAAAATCTCATCGAGGGTGTCTGCTGCTTTGCGTTTGCGGTGAGCGCCACAAGCGACCGCGAGCAGGTGCAGGTCGTGATTGCCCAGAACCGTGACGGCGTTGTCGCCCAGCGCGCGTACGAACCGCAGCACTTCCAGCGACTGCGGGCCGCGATTCACCAGGTCGCCGACAAACCAGAGGCGATCGCGATCGGCCGAGAATTTCAGCTGCGCCAGTAAGTCGCGCAGTTCCGTATAACAGCCTTGGACGTCGCCGATGGCATAGCGGCTCACTGCACAATCCCTGGCATCGCCAGACGGAAGGGTGGAATGGGTGCATCGAAGCGCTGGCCGTCGTCATCAATCATCTGGTAGCTGCCTTGCATCGCGCCTACGGGGGTTTCCAATACCGCTCCGCTCGAATAGCGGAAGCCTTGTCCCGGCTTCAGGTGCGGCTGCTCGCCGACGACGCCGTCACCGCGCACTTCCTCAACCTTGCCATTTGCGTCGGTGATGATCCAGTGCCGGGTCAGGAGCTGCGCGGGAACCTCACCTTCGTTGCGGATGGTGATGGTGTACGAGAACACGTAGCGGCGCTCGCTCGGGTCGGACTGCTCGTCGACGTAGCTCGTCTCGACGTCCACCTTTATCTTGTTCACGACCGAAGACATTGTCTGATTCTACCGAAGCTGGGTCCCACCGCTGCAAGTGGCGACGCCGTGTTCTCAGCCGCGGCCGACGCGTATTGCAAGCACGTCGCAAGGGGCCGCGTGCAGAACCGCATCTTCCGTGAAATTGACGAGGATCGACAGGCCGTGGCGCTCGCGGCTGCCCAGCACGATGAGATCGACGCTGCGCTCTTTGGCGATGCGCACTATTTCCGACTTTACATTGCCAGCTTCGACACGGGCCGCGGTGACCGGTAGACCAAGATCGCCGGCCAGTGTAGCCAGCCGTTGCCGCGCTCTCTCGAGTAACTCGTCCTCAATTTGCACCGAGGGCATTAATGTCTCGCCCATCGGCTCGACGGGTACGAACTCCACCACGTGCAGCAACTCCATTTCGGCGCCGACGGCGTTGGCCAACGTCTGCGCGCGCCGTCCAATCACGATGCTGTCTTCGGTGAGATCCACCACGACCAGGAGGCGACGATACACAGACATTCGGCGATCCTCGTAGCACGCAAGCCCATGCTAGAGACTACGCGTCGGCAGCACGGGTGTCACTGTCAAGTGTTTTGGCGAGATCGTTGAATGACCGCGGGGCTAACGTCTCAGGCCGCGCTCCCGGGTCCAGGCCGGTGCGTTCGATCTGTTCCAGGCTCACGAGATTGCGCAGCGCGTTGCGCAGCGTTTTACGGCGGTGGGAGAAAGCCGCCGCGACGATCTGAGCGAAACGCGGGCTCACATCGAAGGCGGGCTCCGGTCGCACCGACAGCCGTACCACTGCGGACCAGACGCGCGGGGGTGGCTGGAACGCGCCAGGGCCTACGTCGAAGAGGTGCTCAATGACCACCCAAGGTGCCAGCATGACGGTGAGTCGTCCGTAGTCGGGATCGTCCGGCTGGGCCGCCATGCGAGCCACGACCTCCTTCTGCAGCATGACGTGGAGGTCTTCGATGGCCCGCCAATGCTTCAGGAGGTGAAAGAGGAGAGGTGTCGAGATGTTGTAAGGGAGGTTGCCCACCACGCGCAGCCGCCCACCCCGATCCCGGGCAAGCGCGCCGAAGTCGAATTCGAGTGCATCCACCTCGTGCAAGACCAAGCGCGGATACTCGGTCAGCTCGCCGCGCAGAAGTGTGGCGAGGTCGCGATCGATCTCGATCGCGTCGAGCTTGCCGTGTGTCGCTGCCAACAGCAGGCGAGTGAGCGCGCCGCGACCGGGGCCGATCTCCACCAGGTGCTGCTCGGGGCGTGGGCCGATTGCGGCCACGATGTTATCCCGCACCGCGGGGTCGTGGAGGAAATGCTGGCCAAAGCGCTTGCGGCGCACAGGGAAGCGGCTCATGGCTTAAGGGTGAGCCTGATGCTCAGTGGGTTGAGGAGCCGCGATGTTCACGAGGCGACAGCTCGATGGCAAGCTCGATGGCCGAGATCAGGCTGCGCGGATCGGCGCGGCCGGTGCCGGCGAGGTCGAGCGCCGTGCCGTGGTCCACCGAGGTGCGCAGAATCGGCAGCCCGAGGGTGATGTTGACTGCGGTATCGAAGCCGGCATGTTTGATCACCGGCAGACCCTGGTCGTGATACATGGCCAGCACGGCGTCGAAGTTGGCCAGGATGCGGGGTACGAACGCCGTATCGGCCGGTAGCGGTCCGCTGACCCGAATGTCGCGCTGGGCGAGCTGTTCGATGGCCGGGCCAATCACGCGGATTTCCTCATCGCCGAGGTGTCCACTTTCGCCGGCGTGTGGGTTGAGGCCGCAGACAGCGATGCGCGGCTCGGGAATGCCCCACCACCGGATGAGGTCGTGATGGATGATGGTGACGATCCGGATCAATGAGTCGATCGTGATTGCCGCGCTAACCTCTCGCAACGGCAGATGTGTTGTTGCCAGGGCGACGCGCATCGCTCTCGAGGCCAACATCATTACGGGCAACGGTGCACCCGTGCGCTGTGCCAGATACTCCGTGTGGCCCATAAAGGCAACGCCGGAGTCTTTGATCACACTCTTGTGAACCGGCGCTGTCACCATCGCCGTGAATTCGCCTGACATTGCGCCGTCGGTGGCGCGATTCAGGAGCTCGAGAACATATGGGGCGTTGGCCGTATCGAGTCGCCCGGGCTTGCTCGGCACCGCGAGCGGATAGTGTTCAACTGTCAGCGAGCCCGGTTCGTGGGCGCTTGGGGTTCCGTCGTAAGCGCGCAGCTCGATATCCCAACCGAGCTGCGCGGCACGCTCGGCGAGCAGATCGCGATCGGCGAGGCAGACCAACGCGCACGGGAGCACGCGACGCGCGATGGCGAGGCAGATCTCCGGCCCAACCCCGGCCGGCTCGCCGCAGGTCAGCGCAATGCTAGGAGCCTGCATGAGTGATGATCGCCGTAGCGAGGGCGACCCCCAGCGAGCAGATTTCGGTGATCGTTTCCCGCGCATAGCCGTCACTATGTAAGGGAAACGATCGCCGGAAGATGCCGCTGCGGGTCGTCCGCAGCAGGCGATCATTGCTCATGCAGGCTCCTAGGAAGGTGGGCACTCAGGACTTGTATTCCACGTAAGCCTCGTCGCGCAGGCGGCGCAGCCACAACTCGGTTTCCTCGTCAGCCTTACTGGCGCGGATGGCTTCGATCGCCTGCCGCCGCTTGAGCTCGTCGGTGTTGTCGACCTGGCGACGACCGAGGATTTGCGCAATGTGCCAACCGTACTGGGTGTGGAAGGGCTGGCTGATCTCGCCATCCTTCAGGTTCGCGAGGGCCGCCTCGAATTCGGGAACGAAGGTGCCGGGGCCGGTCCAGCCCAGATCGCCTCCTTGAGAGCCGGATCCGGGGTCCTCGGAAGTCGTCTGCGCAAGTCCGGCAAAGTCCTCGCCTTTGAGGATGCGCTCCCGGATTTGGGTCAGCTTCTGCTTCACGGTCGCATCGTCGGCGAGCTCAGTGGTTTTCATGAGGATGTGGCGCACATGTGCCTGATTTTCCATGGCCTTATGATCAGCGCCGCGGACATTGTTCAGGCGGATGATGTGGAAGCCCGTGGGGGTGCGCAGGGGCTCGCTCACCTCGCCTGGCTTTAGCTTGGCAATAGTGTCCGTCAAGAAGGTGGGCAGCTCGCCACCCTTGCGCCAGCCGAGTGCGCCGCCCTCCAGGGCTGTCTGGCTCTTGGAGTAGGCCAGCGCGAGCTTGGCGAAGTCTTCGCCCCCTTTGGCGCGGGTGGAGACGTCAGCCGCCTGCTTCGCGGCGGCGTCGAGCTGCGCTGGCGTGGCCTCTTCGGGGACGGAGATCAGGATGTGGGAGACGTTGTATTCCTCGTCAGCCGCCGGCGCCTTCGCTTCCCTGTCCAAATACTGATCGATTTCGCGAGGGGTGATGCTGATCCGCTGTAGGACATCGCGCTGGCGTAGCAAGCCCAGTGTGAGCTCCTTGCGCATGTCCTCGCGGTAAGCGGCGTAATCGATGCCTTGCTGCGACAGAGCTTCCGGCAGCTGCGACAGGGGGATGCCGTTGCGCTGTGCCACGTCCGTCAGTGCGGTGTTCAGGGTCTCGTCCGGCACCTTCAGGCCAGCCTTGTTGGCACGCTGTGCCTCGATCTCCTGCAGGACGAGCCGCTCCAGCACCTGCTGGCGCAGCACGTTCTGCGGCGGCAGCTCGAGCTTCTGCTGCTTCAAGCGCTCGCCCACGAGCCCAATCTGGTCTTCGAGCTCGCTATTGAGCACCACGCCGTCATTCACCACGGCGGCGACACGGTCCAGCAGTACACCCTTGGTGGCCAGCTCGCGGGTCTGGGCGCCTGCCTCGGCCTGGAGCAACAGGGCGGCGGTACATCCGCAGGCAATGGCAGTGGTCAATCGGGACAAAATCCGGCGCATGAGCTTAATTTCCTACGTTCAAATCGAGCTCTAAGGGCTCTTGAATAGTTTTTGCGAGGTCGTTTCCGCGGGCGTGTAACCCCGGATCTCGTCGATCAGGAAGGTATCCGACGCAGATCCGACACTTGCAAGACCGGTGAGTTCCAGTTGCAGCCAAGCTGCGGTGTCCTGGAGCCCTGTCGCGGCGGTCTGCTGGGGCCCTGTCCCGGTGCTCTCGGGCGGCAACGGGCGCCTGCTGATGTAGCGACGTGCCCCGAATCGAACCCGCCAGCAGCACGAACCGTACTGGAAGCCGGCGAAACTCTCCAGAGGCTGCTTGTCCTGCAAGGAGTAGACCTCTCGGGCAAAGAGGTTCCAGTGGCCGGCGATCGGCCAGGTTCCGGAGATCTCCACCTGCTCGAAACCGCAAATGCCCGCTTGGGAGTATTGCGCGGCGGTGACCATATTGGCGCCCGCGCCAGTGGCATCGAGGATGTTGCATTGGCTCGCCGGGTGAACGGTGCCGCGCTCGAAGCGGTAGGCGAGATTGATCACCTTGTCCACGTCCGGCTTGTACTGGATGTTGACATCGGCGCGCTCGAACTCGGACTGCTGCGGATTCCACTGCAGCCCGACCGTGGAGTTCCAGTCCTGGAAAGCGTTGATCGCAAGTTGGGTGACGAAGTCGGAGCGTGCGCCGCTTTGCGGCATCTCGTAAGGCAACACGACCTTGGGCGTCTCGAAGTAGTAGATCTGGCCGACCGTGACCGCGATGAATTGCCTGCCGTCATGGCCGTCAAGCAGGCGGCTGGTGAGGCCCATGGCGAGCTGGTTGGCATCACTCACGCGGTCCGCCCCAACGTAGCGGTTGGTGCGGAACAGCTCGATGGGGACCAGATCCGGCAAAGCCGTGTCGAATACCGGCAGTTGATTCTGATTCCGATACGGGACGTACAGGTACATCATGCGCGGCTCGAGTGTCAGCCGGCGTTTGGCGGCCGCGCCCAAATCGCGCTCGAGTTGCAATCCCAAGTCGACACTGGCGATTGGCAAGGTGCGCGAGGGTGCGGACTCCTCTCCCGGGAGTGTGTTTTTCAACTCGTACTGCGTGGCGCGAAAGGCCAGCGCGGGGCGGAAGAAATAACCCGGATCGCTCAGGTTGAGCGACACGGTCGGCATGAGGTCCATGCGCCAACCTGTTACGCAAGGTGAGACGTATACACCAGCTAGAGGATTGATGATCGTGGCCGAGGCGCAGTTGGCAATATTGGTGACGTCGCGGTCGAAATTCACGATCTCGGAGTCGAAGCCATAGCGCAACAGACTGCCCGGCCCCCACCCGAAATCTGAGCTCGCCGTCAGGCTCGGAACGCGCTCGTACGGGCGGTTGGCCAGGATGAGTGTATCGTCGATCGTCTGGTAGTGCTGCGCTTCGCCGTCGATGCGCCAGTGATCGTCACGATAGGAAAGCGTCGCGCGGCGCTCGACGAACGCCGTGCTCGTGCCTTCCGGCCCTTGCGAGAAGTCCTGAAAGTACTGCGCGTCGCTCACGTTCGCGGCATCGACTCCCAGGCGCAGATATTCGCTCAGGTCGGTGGTGTTGCGCAGCCTTACGGCGCTGCGGCTACCACCAAACACGCTGTCGTCGGGGAGATAGTGCCATGCCAACTCGCCGTGAGTGCCGGGTTCGAGGTAGCGGAAGTCGCCGCCCAGATCGATGCCGCGCTTGGTGTAGTAGATGGGCTCGGCCGTGAAATCCATGTTCGGCGCGATGTTCCAGTAATACGGAACCGAGAGCACGAAGCCACCCCTGGATGAGAATCCAGGTGTTGGGTAGAGAAAGCCGCTCTTGCGCTGATCGCCCAACGGAAACGAGACGTAGGGCAAGTAGAGAATCGGCACGCCCATGAAGTCGATTTTGGTATTGCGTGCGGTGCCTTCCTTGGCGCGGGTATCGAGCGTGATGGTGTCCGCGTCGAGCTGCCATGACTTGTCGTTCGCGGGGCAGGTCGTGTAGGTCACCTCTTTTAGATTGAGGATGCCCTCCGGCGTGAGGTTCATGGTTTGCGCTGAGCCGCGCGCCGAGCGCTGCAGCAGCTGGAACTGCGCGTCCTTGAAATCCGCGCCACCCGTTGGGGAATAGTCGCCGCCCGCGCCGAGGACGTGAACAATGGGGTCGGTGTAGTCGACACCGCCTTGGCCTTTCACGTTCTTTTTTGTGTCGATCTCGACCCGGTCCGCCTTGATCTCGCGGTCGCCCTGGCGGATTACGACATGACCCGTGAAGATCGCCGTATCACGGGTGACGTCATAGTCGGTATGGTCGGTATCTACGCTGATCTCACCACCGGACGCGACGCTTTTCTCCCCCTTCGGCTTCTGCGAAGCGGGCGGCTGCTGCGGAAGCAGCGAAGGCACGGTCTGTGATGGGCAGCTCGGGTCGGCATGTGCGATCGGTGTGAGCACACCAAGCGACAGTGCGATAAGTGAGAGGGGGTTCGGGCGTAGCATGAGGGGCGGCATTATAATGGTGCGCCCTCGTTCCGAGGGTGCGAAAAAACTCGACACCGCATGCCCGAGACCGACGCGCGACTGGAACTTATACACGAATGGTTGTCGCGCCAGCTGGGTTTGCGACCGGAGCGGGTCGAGCCCGCCTCGGCCGACGCAAGCTTCCGGCGCTATTTTCGAGCCTTTAACAATGGCGCCACACTGGTGGTCATGGACGCGCCGCCGGGAAAAGAGGACGTGCGCCCTTATCTTAAGGTGACGCGGCTTCTCGAATCCCTGGGGGCGCACGTTCCTCATGTGCACGAGGCGGATATCGATCGCGGTCTGCTACTTCTCGAGGACCTCGGGGGGACGCATTACCTTGCCCGGCTCAACGCCGGTGACGATCCAGAGCGGCTCTACGGTGACGCCCTGCGCGTGCTCGCCGACATCCAGGTGCGGGGGCAAGACGCGGCAACTGAGCTCGCTCCCTACGACCGCGAGCCTCTTGCGCGTGAGCTTGCGCTGATGCCGGAATGGTTCCTCGGCAGGCATCTAGGGCTCGATGTGTCAGCGAAGCAGCGGATGATCTCGGCTGCGTTTGAATTCCTCATCGCCGAGGCGCTGGCTCAGCCGACGGTGTTTGTCCATCGCGATTTCCATTCGCGCAACCTCATGGTGGTGAATGATCGTAATCCCGGCATCCTGGATTTCCAGGACGCGTTGCGCGGGCCGATTGGTTACGATCTGGTGTCCTTGCTGAAGGATTGTTACATCTCGTGGCCGCGTGAGCGGGTGGTGCGTTGGGTTGGCGAGTACCGTGCGCTGCTGCGCTCACTGGGTGATGCCGGGGTGCGGTTGAGCGGCGCGAATGAGACCGAGTTTCTGCGCTGGTTCGATCTCATCGGGGTGCAGCGGCACATCAAGGTGTTGGGGATTTTCGCGCGGCTCTGGTATCGGGATGGCAAGGCTGGGTATTTGAACGATCTGCCGCTGACGTTGGAGTATGTCAGGGACACCTGCTCGCGCTATTCCGAGTTGGCTGCGATGAGGGAGTTTTTGGAGGAGCAGGTTGTGCCGGAGCTGCCTCGCGCGAACGCGCGGGTGGCCGGCGTTCGCAAGGCCGCATCGTGAGGGCGATGGTTCTGGCGGCAGGGCGCGGAGAGAGGATGCGCCCGATCACGGACACGCTCCCCAAACCGTTGGTGCCCGTTGCCGGAAAACCGCTGATTGGCTATCACCTCGAGCGTCTCGCGCGGGCGGGATTTTCGGAAGTGGTGATCAACATCTCCTGGCTCGGGGATCGGATCCGCGCTGCGCTGAGCAATGGACGCGATTACGGGCTCTCCATTTTCTATAGCGAGGAAGGTCCGGAGCCGCTCGAGACCGGAGGAGGCATTTTCAATGCGTTGCCTCTGTTGGGACCAGGGCCCTTTCTGGTCGTCAATGGCGACACGTGGAGTGATATCGACTACGGTCACCTCGCGTTGGAAGACGGTGCGAACGGACGCATCGTTCTCGTGCCGAATCCGACGCATCACGCCCGTGGTGATTTCGGCGTCGAGGGTGGCTTCGTTGTCGAACATGATGTCGACCGATTCACTTACTCCGGCGTCGGTGTGTACCGCCCGGAATTCTTCGCTGGATGCTCGCCCGGTAAGTTTCCTATGCTGCCGCTGTTGAAGCGTGCGATCTCCTCACGGCTTCTCCGCGGTGAGATTCACCGCGGAGAATGGTGTGATGTTGGGACGCCTCAGCGCCTAGCCACTCTTGACGCTGAAGTTCGCTCGCGAACGGCTCAATAATAACAACGAGAAATTGCGCTACTGCTGCAGATTTGGCGGATAAGTGATGTTGTTGTCGCTTGTTGGGGCGGTGTGGTTGAGTTATGGTGTGCCTCGTGGCGTGCGGCGAGGTGCCTGAATGGACGAGAAATTCTCAAAGATCGAGGCGGATGTTGGGGAGCTCAAGCAGGATGTGGGCGTGCTCAAGCGGGATGTCGCTGAGCTCAAGCACGATGTCCGTGAGCTCAAGCGGAATGAGATTGATGTAAGGGCTGATATCGCTGTGCTCAAAAACGACGTCGCGCATATCAAAGGTGACATTTCTGAGATGCGCGTGGAGGTGCGTGGCGTTCGCGAGCACCAGGAGCGGGATTTTCGCTTATTGTTCGGTGCTCTTATTTCGGTCGCCTTGGGCCTGTCGACGCTGATGGCCAAAGTGTTCGGCTGGTTGCATTGAACGCCGGGGTCGCGGGACGGCACACGGCAGGCTGGGGCCGCGGATTCGGTGCTGGTGAGGTTTAGCCGTACAATGCCGTCATGTCGAACCTCAAAGATATCCCCGTCGTTCAGGAAGTGACCCGGGCGCGAAGCGGCGAAAAATACGTTACGCCACAAGGGTTTACGGCGATTCGAGACGGTGTCAAGGCGCAGGGTGGAAGCGTCGTCGGCGCTCCCCTTTCTTCAGGGAAGCCCTCCTGGCTGCGGGCGAAGGCACCGACCGGTGCGGGCTTCCAGGGCGTCAAAGCTATCGTCAAGGAACATCGACTCGCGACCGTGTGCGAGGAAGCCAAGTGCCCGAACATTGGCGAATGCTGGAACGCGGGCACGGCCACGATCATGCTCATGGGGGCCGTTTGCACGCGAGCGTGCCGGTTCTGCTCGGTCGATACCGGTAACCCGCATGGTTGGCTGGATCCGGACGAGCCGGAGAACGCTGCACACACCGTTGAGTTGATGAAGCTCAAGTATGTTGTGCTCACGTCGGTCAATCGTGACGACCTGGCGGACGGGGGCGCTTCGCACTACGCGGCGTGCGTCCGCGCCATCAAGCGGCGCAATCCACATACAGCGGTTGAGGCACTGACTCCTGACTTCCAGGGTGTGCTGAAGGATGTGGAGGTTGTCGTCGATTCGGGTCTCGAGGTGTTCGCGCAGAACGTCGAGACCGTGCGGCGCCTCACGCATCCGGTGCGCGATCCGCGCGCTGGGTACGAGCAGACCCTGCGAGTGTTGGAGCACGCCAAGCGCCATAAGCCGGGTGTTTTGACCAAGAGCAGCGTGATGCTCGGCCTGGGAGAGACGGAGCAGGAGGTTGACGAGGCGCTCGATGACCTGCGAGCGGCTGGCGTCGACATCGTGACCTTGGGGCAGTATTTGCGCCCGACGCTCAATCATCTGCCGGTGCAGCGCTTCGTTACGCCGATGGAGTTTGATGCCTTTCGCGAGCGAGCGTTGGCGAAAGGGTTTCTGGAGTGCGTGTCCGGACCGTCTGGTGCGCTCGAGTTATCGGGCGGAGCAGGCTCTCAACAGGAACAATGCGGGCCTGGACAATCGCAGTCTGGCAAAGTGAACGGCGTGGACAGCAATGCTGCGGAGTCGGGTGCCGAGCTGACGCAGGCGACCGGCACCGCGAACAGAAAACGCGTTGCCACCGAAGTGCCCCGGCCGGTGATCCGCCATCTTGGGTTGGTCGACCACGAGCCTACTTGGCGCTCGATGCAACGCTTTACGGACGAGCGCGATGCGACGACGCCGGACGAAGTTTGGTTCCTCGAGCATCCGCCGGTATTCACCCTCGGGATGAACGCAAGTCTGGTCCATGTTTTGACACCAGGCGACATTCCCGTGGTGCAGACCGACCGCGGCGGCCAGGTGACTTATCACGGGCCCGGGCAACTTGTGGTGTATCCGCTCATTGACCTGCGTCGGTCGGGACTTGGAATTCGTGATCTGGTGACTGCGCTCGAGCGCAGTGTCATTGATCTCGCCGCTGAGCACGGCGTGACGGCCGAGAGCCGTCGAAGTGCGCCGGGGGTCTACGTGGACGGCCGGAAGCTGGCGAGCGTAGGCATCCGCGTTCGCCGTGGCGCGAGCTATCACGGACTTGCGGTGAACGTAAACCTCGATCTCGAGCCCTTCTCGCGCATCAACGCCTGCGGTTATGAAGGCCTCCAGATGATCCGTTTCGCAGACTTGGCGGGTCCCGGCTGCGTCGACGCAGCGGCCCGGGCGCTCGAGCCCCACCTGTTGCGCGCCTTGGGTTTTGTGCCGCAACCAGCGGCTATATGCGTATAACTTCCTATAACCCCTGAATAACCGGTGTCCGGCTACAATCGGGTCATTCCTCACCGGAGTATTTAATGCAATCGAGTAACGGGCCGGCCTTGGCTGGAGCGGCGCTGCGGGTTGAACGGTCGATGCTCCCGCGCCTAGGGCGGTTGGTGGCGGCCGCGCTTTTCACGGCTGTGCTGTTGGGCTCATCGCTGGCGAGCGCAGCCGAGGTGACGTTGTTGAACGTCTCCTACGATCCGACGCGCGAGTTGTATGTGGATTACAACGCGGCGTTCGCCAAGTATTGGAAGGCGAAAACCGGGCAGGATGTCAAAGTCAATCAGTCGCATGGCGGCTCGGGCAAGCAAGCTCGATCCGTGATCGACGGTCTCAAGGCCGATGTCGTCACTCTCGCTCTTGCAGCGGACATCGACGCGGTGGCGGCACAGGGCAAGCTGCTGCCGATCAACTGGCAGAGTCGCTACGCTGACAACAGCTCGCCCTACACTTCCACCATCGTTTTCCTGGTACGCAAGGGCAACCCGAAGGGAATTCGTGACTGGAACGATCTGGTCAAGCCCGGGGTGGCCGTCATCACGCCCAACCCGAAGACTTCAGGCGGGGCGCGTTGGAACTATCTTGCCGCTTGGGCCTGGGCGCTGAAGCAGCCTGGTGGCAGCCCTGCTGCCGCGAAGGAGTTCGTGCGCAAGCTCTACAAGAACGTGCCAGTGTTGGATACCGGTTCGCGCGGTTCTACGACGACGTTTGTACAACGCGGGCTCGGCGATGTGCTGGTCGCATGGGAGAACGAGGCCTTGCTCGCGATCAAGGAGTTGGGCGACGACAAGCTGCAGATCGTGGTGCCGACCGTGAGTATCCTGGCCGAGCCGCCGGTGGCGGTAGTGGACAAGGTCGTACTGAAGCGGGGAACACGCGAGGTCGCGACAGCCTACCTGCAGTATCTGTACAGCAAGGAAGGTCAGGAGATCGTGGCGCATAACTACTACCGGCCGCGTGATCCCGAGATCGCCGCGAAATACGCCGACCGGTATCCGAAGTTGAATCTGGTGACTATCGCGGACTTTGGCGGTTGGGCCAAGGCCCAGCAGGAGCACTTCGGCGAAGGCGGGGTGTTCGACCAGATTTACGCGCCGTGAGCTGATTGGAAGAAGTGGCCCGCGACCCGAAGGGGTCCGGGGCGCCCGTGGCCAGCCGCTTTGCGCCCTACGCGTTTGTCGGACGGGTTACGCGCCGCGGGCTACGCGCCCCGGAACGAAAAGTGTGGCTTTTGCCGACGGTGCCATAATGTGCTTTGTAGCTTGCTCGGCCGTGTGTCGGGCTGGAAACACAGGCGTTACCGCCGAAGTTGTGAGGTAGTGCGCCAGCCGCTCGGCATGGATACGTAGCTCCTGCGCTGCGGTGGATTCCCAATGATCGGCGCGAAGCATCGGGCCGATGTAGTACAGGTTCTCAACGATGCGGTTGCGTGAGTCGATCAGGGCACCGTGGGCGGCGGTGCGAACGCCGAGGCCGAGCGCATCAGCGGTGGCAATCCCCTGTTCCAGCAACGAACCCATTAGACGGTCGCGCGAGCGACGCGGGTCGTAGTCGGCGCCGGTGCAGTTGATCACGCGATCGACGAGCAGCGTCTGAATTTCGTCGCTACCGCGTGCGCGCCAGCTGACCTGGATCTTCTCTCCGGCCAGCTCGAATTTGACGATACGTCCCGCGTGAACATGCAGTTTGTTGGCTCGTTGCAGCTCCTGGAGCTTCGTCAAGGTCTCCTGAGGGAGTCTGTGGCGATGAACGTCCCAGTAGGGCCGGGCGTGCCGCAGGAAGCGCTTTCGCTCGCAATGGGACAGACGCTGCCAAAGAGCTGGCGCCAGATTGCGCACGCAAGTGATGGCCTCGCGCCAGTCGCCACCACGATGTTGCACTTCGTCGGTCAGTTCGCGAACGGCGCGCAGCAGCTGTCTTGCAGACACGGAGGCGGCGCGTAGTAGCGTGCTGCCCTCTTCATCGCAGCCCGCGTGACGAAATGCTGTTTGCGAGGGCGGAACCAACCCGCGGCGGGAGATCGCGTGGAAAGTCACGCGGTCCCGGGTTCCGGCACTGCCCGCCACGACCTTATCCGCCATGGTGAGTCCGGTACCGATGATGAGTGCCGTTTCCCCTGGCTGAAAGTTCGCCGGCGCGCTCCACGGATCGGCGACATAGCGTGATGACTCGCGCAGAGACTGCGTTCCGGGAAAGGGCTCTGGCGGAGGATTGCCCAGGGCGAGCACTACATCGTCCGCGACGAAGCTGCTGCCATCATCCAACTCGACACGAAATGCCGAGGTGCCGCCGCAGCGTTCGAGGGCACAAACATCGCCCTGAACCCTGTGGAGGTGTACATGAGACGGTGAGGCAATCTCGGTGTTGCGGAGGGTGGACTTCCAGGTACTCGCCGTACAGCGAGCGTGGCAGGAAATCGTCCGCGGTGGCCTCGGGAAAACGTCCCTGTGCGAACTTCAAGAACTCCAACGGGTCGCCGGAGTTCAGCGACATCCGTCCGGCGGGGACATTCAGCAAGTATGGAAAGGATCGCTCGGCGTAGGCCGCGCCGCGGCACATCTGCGTAGCGCGCTCCACGAGCACGATGCGCACTGGCTTCCAATAAGACAGGCGCAGCAGATTGATGGCCACGGCGGTGCCGCTGAATCCGGCGCCCACAATAACGATGGTTCGCGGTAGGCGTGTCACTGTCGAGGTTTCCATAATTGCCATGGAAACCAGACTAGCGAAAGCTCGATATCAAGCCAGTAGCGGGTCGGTAACAAATGGGGTGCGTTTTGTTACCTTGGCCGTAGGATAAACGCTCAGGTGGCGATGGGCGCGCCGGGCCGCGCGACCGCCGATGGTCCCTGAGGCCGCGTGGGGCTCCGGAAGGCCTCCAAAACGGGGTGCCTCAGTCGACGACGAGTTTGTAACCCGCTCCCGAGGCGGTTTGCAGCAGCTGTGGCGTGGCCGGATCGGTCTCGATCTTCTGCCGCAGCCGATGTACCAGCTGCTTCAAAAGCTGACGATCGCCTGAATTGCGGTGTCCCCAGACCTGGATCAGGAGGCGGTCGGAGCTCACCGTGTGCCCCGCATTCGCCAGGAGCATCTGCAGGAGGCGCAGCTCGAGCTTTGTAAGGCGCACCGCCTCGCCTTGACCGATCTGCACTGTGTGTTCTTCGATGTCGAGGGTGACTCGTCCCGCAGCGAGGGGCGCGGCGTTTTCCATCCCGGCGCGCCGCAGCAGCGCCTTGATCCTGGCGAGCAGTGTCCGTGGGCTGAAGGGCTTGGTTAAGTAGTCATCGGCGCCCAGCTCCAGCGCCCGCACCAGATCCTCCTCTTCGCCGCGCACCGTCAACATGATTACCGGTACACGCGAGCGTTTGCGGATGTTCTCACACACCTGGAAGCCGCTCATTCCGGGCATGTTGATATCGAGCACGACCAGGTCGGGCGACTCGGCCTCGAAAGTCTGCAGCGCGCTCGGACCATCCCCCGATTTCAGGACGAGATAGCCCGCCTGGGTGAGCGTGAAGCCGATGAGCTCGCGTAGATCGCGATCGTCATCCGCGATCAGCATCTTCATGCAGTAACCTCAATTGGTAGTCTGATGGCAAATCTCGTACGTCCCTGCGCGGTGCGCACCAAGGCGATGGTGCCGGCATGACGGTCAATGATCGATTTCACTATCCAAAGGCCCAGACCCAGACCCCCGGGCTCGGGCTCTTCGCCCGAGCCGCGCTGAAAGCGAGCAAAGATGGCGTCACTTTCGCCCTCGGCGGGCCCGGGTCCCTCATCCTCCACCCAGGTTAGCACGTGTTCGCTCTCCACTTCGGCGCCGATGTGAACGGTGCTGCCTTCGGGTGCGAATTTGTTGGCATTCGCCAGGAGGTTGACGAATACCTGGGTGAGGCGCGGCATGTCGCCTTCGACGTAGGGAAGATTCTCCGGCAGTGACACCTCGAGCGTCTGCCGTCGCAGTTTGAGCAAGGACCCGACCAGTGCCTGTGCGTCCTCGACGACCTCCGCCATGTCGACGCTCTGGTGCCGGATGTTGAGTTGCCCGGATTCGATCCGTACGCTTTCCAGGAGATTGTCGATCAGGCGTGTCAAGCGCAACGCGCCCCGCTCCAGCGACATCACCAGCTCTTTCTGTTGCGCCGGCTCCAAGGTCTCCATGCCTTCCAGCAGCAGCTCGATCGAAGCCAACTGCGCCGCCAGAGGTGTGCGGAACTCGTGGGAGATGTTGGCCAGGACCGAATCGCGAGCACGCCGAACGGCTTCGAGCTCCGTCTCGTCCCGGATCACCTGCACCTGCAGGCCATCCACGATCCCGGAGCTGGTAATCACCGTGGTGCGCGCGTCCGATGAGCCGACTTGGAGGTGCTCGATGGCTTTTGCGCTGTTGTCCGTGCGCGCCTGCAGGATAGGGCAGCGCTGCTCACACGGACGGCGGCCGTCCTCGTTCCGCGGCTTCAGAATGTCGCCGCAAAATCGCCCAACCGCCTGTTCCGGTGTCACTCCCAACAGGCGTGCCGCCTGCGGGTTGAGATAGCGGATGACCCGGTCCTTGTCGACGGCATAGACACCCTCGACAATCCCGCTGAGCACGGCCTGCGCCTCAGCCTCTCTTCGACGCAGTGTGCCCGTCAGGTCGACGAGGTTGCGTCGCATATCTTCCATGGTTCGTGCCAGCGCCCCCACTTCGGCGGCACCCCCGACGGGTATGGACGCCGAGAAGTCTCCTTGGCCGAGACGTACGGAGGCCTCCGTGAGCGCTTTGACGGGACCTGCGATCAACTCACTGAGAATGACGCCGGCAAATACAGCCAATACCGCCAGAATCAGAGCCGTCACCAGCAGCTTGTGGGTGAGGTGCTGCGACGAGGTGTCAATTGCCGCCGTAGGCAGCAGCGACTCGATCAGCGCTATCGCCTCACCGGTGGATGCGAAGACCGGTACGGCGGAGGCGTACATAGCTTGTGCGTTAATCCGCTGAACTGCCGAGCGGCCATCCGCGAGCGCCGCGGAATACAACGGAGTGAAGGCATTGACTGGATCATTCGTGAATGAGCGATAGTCGATGAGCTTCACCTCCAGACCGACCTGCTGGCTCAAGGCACGGGCCAGTTTGTCATTCAACAGGCGCACGACGAACACCCTTGTGCCCTCGGTATCGCCGAGGGAGGCATAGGCGCCCAAAACAGGCACACGCACATTCGATGGGAGTGCCATGAAGCTCGCTCCCTGCTCCGTGCTGCCTGTAACAATGCTCTGCCAATCCAACGGCGGGCCTGTCTGCGAGGTCAACTGAGTACCGGAGAAGATCGCGCAGGCATCCATGCCGCCAGTCTCGCAGGCACGTCGCAAAGCGGGTGGAATCGCGTCGGTGCGGCCTTGAGCCAGCAAGCGTTGCAGTGTTGGTTGGTCCGCCAGTACGCGAGCAGCCGTGCCGGCATCTTCGACCATGCGGCGCAAATCCTCGCGCGCCATCGCACCGGCGAGTTGCACCCGGGCTTTGCCTTGGTCATCCGCCAGATCGCGCAACATGCCGATGGCGGAGTAGGAAATGCCTCCGCCCACTACGAGGACTATCGCCACGTGGATGGCGACAAGCCACCAGCCGAGGCTCGTCTTGCCGGGTTCGGGCCATAACGTGCTCCACAGCTTTTGGATGCGCTCGAGCATTTGCGTTACCGCCGCCGATACCCCGTGCGTTCCACCAGCGTCTTTACGACTAGCGTCAAGACCGCCAGTAGTGTGAGGATGGAGGCCACGGCGAATGCGCCGACGAAGTTGTATTCGTTGTAGAGGATCTCGATGTGCAGGGGCATGGTATTCGTGACGCCCCGGACGTGTCCGGACACAACCGATACGGCGCCGAACTCGCCCATCGCGCGCGCGTTACAGAGAATCACGCCGTAGACGAGGCCCCAACGGACTTTTGGCAAGGTTACGCTGAAGAAGGTAAGCCAGCCGCCGGCGCCAAGTGTGATCGCCGCTTCCTCCTCGTCGTTGCCGAGCTGTTGCATGAGAGGGATGAGCTCGCGCGCGACATACGGGAAGGTCACGAACATGGTGGCGAGGATGATGCCGGGCAAGGCGAAAATGATGCTGATGTCGTGGTCCTGCAGCCACGGCCCGAACCAACCGTGCAGGCCGAACAGCAACACAAAAATCAGACCCGAGATGACCGGCGAAATGGCGAGCGGCAGGTCGATCAGGGTGATGAGGAAGCTCTTGCCCCGAAATTCGAACTTGGCAATGGCGTACGAGGCGGCGAGACCGAACACGGTGTTGGCAGGAACGACGACCAGCGCGGTAATCAGGGTAAGGCGCAGCGCGGCGGCCGTGTCAGGGTCTGAGAAGCTTGCGAAATAGGCATGCAGCCCCTTCTCGAGGGCCATCGTGAAGATTGTGGCGAGCGGCGCCAACAGCAACGCTGCGAGAAACAGGAGCGAAATACTGATGAACGCCCAGCGCGCCAGCGAGCTTTGGATAGAGGCGCGGCCAGGGCGTGTCGCGATGTCTTCCAAGGCGGCGATTTGCGGGACGGCGGCCATTAGCGTGCCGCCTGTACGTGACGCCGCCGGCCCCAGGCCTGCAGCAGGTTGATGGTGAGGAGCATGACGAAGGAGATCACCAGCATGACGAAGCCGAGTGCGGCGGCGCCCTGGTAGTCGAATTCCTCCAGATGGATCACGATGAGCAGCGGTGTGATCTCCGTCTTCATCGGGAGGTTGCCGGAGATGAAGATCACCGAGCCGTATTCGCCAACGGCGCGTGCGAATGCGAGCGTGAATCCCGTCAGTAGCGCGGGCAATACCGTCGGAAGAATGATGCGCCGGAATACATAGAACCGGCCTGCGCCGAGAGTCTCGGCGGCATCCTCGAGGTCACGTTGCACTTCGAGCAGGGCAGGTTGGACGGAGCGCACCACGAACGGCATTCCGATCAAGGTCATGGCAACCGTCACACCGATCCAGGTGTACGCCACTTTGATGCCGAGGGGCTCCAAGTATTGGCCGATCCAGCCGTTCTGCGCGAACACCGTCGTGAGCGCGATACCGGAGACGGCGGTCGGCAGCGCGAACGGCATATCGATGAGCGCATCGATCAGCTTACGCCCGGGGAAGTCATAACGAACCAGCGTCCAGGCAATGATGAAGCCGAACACCAGGTTGATGGTGGCGGCGAGGAAGCTTGCGCCGAACGACAGCCGATATGAGCCGAGCGCGCGAGCACTGAGCACGACGTGGATGAAGTCGTGCCATCGCATCGACGCCGCCATGAGAACCAGTGCGCACAGAGGCAGTAGCACGAGGGCGCTCAGGAAGAACGTGGTGAACCCGAAGGTCAACCCGAAGCCCGGCAAGATATTAGGCTGGCGGAGGGCCATTCAGCGCTCGTCCTCACGACGTACGATCAGTACTGGCCAGCGCGCGGACTCCAATAGCGTCCCAAAGCGCTCGACGAGCCGGTCTACCTCGCATACGCCGAGGATCAACATCTGTCCTGGTGCTTCCCCGAGCTGGCGCGCGAGCTCATGCTCGACCTCACCAAACCGCAACTCCGTGCGCATCTCCAATCCGTGTACCGCCTGCGCCTCAGACCGCGCATCCAACAGTGCGCGCACGCCGTGCGGCCGCTGCGCCGTGGGTGTCATGTCAGGCATGATCCCGATGTAGACCGCTTCCGCGGACACGTGCCGCAGCACGCTCGCTGACACGGCGAGCGTCGCGCTGCGGACCGCTTCGTCAGCCCAGTGAATCAGTACCCGTTGCGGAGGTGTCGCATTCCCGGGAAGAATGAGCACTTCATCCGCTCCGCGCTGCAACAGCCACTGCGCCTGATGTGCAACGTCAGGTTGCGAGGCGAGGACCGTCGTGCCCGGAAACGCGGGGCCGTCGCCGCATTCGGCACCCGGAACCCCTAACAGGGGCTCGACGCGCATGGAAATGCGCGTCTTCATGCGCGTCGCAAGCTCCGCGAGCAACGGTTGCTGCGTCAGGGCAACGGCGAGCGCTTCGTTTGTGGCACAAACAGTGAAGCTCGAGAGGGGTGTCGGTAGTACGTGCACTCGACGCACGCCGATCGCAACAGTCTGCCCCCTTGTGACCTCGAAGGCTCGCTGCTCGTGTTGGGTGCGGGTGACTTCGAGATAGGGTGTGCCGTCACCGTTGGAATAGGCGAGCGACAGGCCCTCGGCCCCAGCTTCGAGGCGAATTCGCATGCGCTCCAGTGCGCCAGTGAAGACGATTTCATCGACAGCGCCTTTGCACATGTAGCCTGAGGAGAGAGACTCGCGCGTCCGCGCAACCTCGATTTCCTCCGGCCGTACTACAGCAACGACTTCGTGTTCGCGCGTACCGTGCACCGGAGCGGCGGCGACGCGTGCACTGACCGGCCGTTCGCCAAACCGAATGCCGTCCTTTGTTTGCTGCGCGAGAATCAGATTCGCCGCGCCGAGGAAGGTGGCTACGAAACGTGTCGCTGGGCGCGTGTAGAGCTCATGGGGTCGGCCGATCTCGAGCAGGCGTCCGAGGTTCATCACGCCGATGCGGTCGGCGAGCGCGAACGCCTCTTCCTGGTCGTGCGTGACCAGCACGGTAGTAATGCCAAGCTCACGCTGCACTTCGCGGATGGTTCGCCGCAGTTCTTCGCGGATCTTCGCGTCCAGAGCACCGAACGGTTCGTCCAACAGCAGAACTTCCGGCTTGTGCGCGAGCGCGCGTGCCACCGCAACGCGTTGCTGCTGTCCGCCGGAGAGTTGCGCGGGCAGGCGCTGGTCCATTCCCTCAAGGGACACCAGGCGCAGCAGCTCCTGCCGGCGCCTCCTGCGCTCAGCGGCCTTGACGCGCCGGACCCGCAAGGCGAATTCGATGTTTTCCGCCACTGTCATGTGACGAAACAGGGCGTAGTTCTGAAAGACGAGGCCGACACCGCGGCCGCGGGCGGCAACGTAGGTGACATCGCGCCCATGCAGCGCGATCCGACCGTGATCGACCCCGGAAAGACCGGCAATCGCACGTAACAAGGTGCTCTTGCCGCTGCCGCTGGGACCGAGAAGAACGAAGAATTCGCCGTCGCCGATATCGATCGAGACATCGTTGACGACCGGTACGCCCTGATAGCGCTTGGTCACCTGGTCTAAACTAATTGACATGTTCTCGGACTTAGCGGCGACGGCAAAACGACCAATGCTACCGGCCTCCGAGCCTTAGCGTCAGTCACAAAGGGGTTATAAGGATATAAGCGAGCCGAGATCAGGCTGAAGCCGCGGTCAAAGCGCTGAAAAGGCCACGAAAACGCGAGTGGCGGCGCAGGCACGAGCGAAAAAGGCTCCTTCCGGGGGCTTGCGCTGTATGGAACAGCGCCAGAGCCTACATATATGGGCGTGACGCATGCGTCACGCGGGTTGGCCGGGGGCGCCCAGCCCGCGAGGGACAACACCGGATCAAAAGCAGGCGGCTGCCTGCGCCCTTGGACTTGCAGCGTCCCCCGGAAGGAGCCTTTTTCGCTCGTGCCTGCGCCGCATCGAGTGGACGCTCATCAATAAATCGAGCAAATGTCCGTTAAATGATCATCAGCACGCCTTCGCACGCCTTCAAATCATTCGCCAGGGCCACGACTTGCTCGCGGCTTTCCGCCACGATGGTGTAGGAAATCGACAAGTACGTGCCGTTTTCGCTCAGCCGCTCCGACACCCGGTCGGGGTCGAGGCCGGGGACGTGGCGAAGCATGATGGCGTGGACGCGGGCCCGAAACTCGTCCGAGGGGCGACCGACGACTTTGATGGGGTAGTCGGTCGGGAACTGCAGCAGAGGGGTGGTTTCCTCTACCACGGCGTACCCGAGAGTTCGCGCTTGTACCGTTGCAGCTCTTCGTGCACACGGTGCCACACTGGGCCGGGTTTCCCCGATCCGACCGGTCGCCCGTCGAGGGTTGTGACGGGCTGGACCTCACGGGTTGAGGCCGATATCCAGACCTCGTCGGCACCCCGCAGCTCGGCTTCGCTCACCCGCGCGGAGCGAAACACTATGCCAAGGCGCGATGCCATTTCCTCCATCACACCACGCGTTGTGCCTGGAAGGATCCTGGGTGAGCGGGGCGGGGTGCGGATTTCTCCGCCGATGACGACGTGCACAGCGGAGGATGAAGCCTCCATGAGGTCGCCGTCACGCAGCAGAATCGTTTCTGTCGCGTTGGCGTCAATTGATTGCTGGCGCAGCAGTACGTTGGCGAGGAGTGAAATCGACTTGATGTCGCAGCGAGCCCAACGCGAGTCGGTCGTGGTGATGCACGCCACACCGTTCTCGAAGACGCTGGGAGGCGCGACAGGCAGCGGTGCACAGAATGCAAACACGGTGCGCGCGATGTCCGGCAGCGGCGCGTGGTTGCGGCCACGCTCGGCGCCGCGGGTGACTTGCCAATAAACGTACTGCTCGCCGCCGCCATTCACCTCAACCAACCTACCGAGAATCTCGCGCCACTGCTCATGAGTGTGCGGATCCGCCATCCGGATCTCAGCAAGACTGCGTGTTAGTCGTTCACGGTGGGCGGCGAAACGAAACGGCCGACCGCCATAGACCGGCATCAGCTCGTAGGCGCCGTCCGCATACAGGAAGCCGCGATCGAACGGCGAGATGCGCGCCTCATCCAGCGGCAGCTGTTCGCCGTTGAGATAACAGATCGGAAACGGTTCGGCCAATGCGAGGGCCTCCAAGTTACCTATGCTGCTTGTGAGCGCGCAATGTGCGCGCCGCAAGTGCGAATCTTGCGCGGGGGTGCGCGCGATGACGCTACCTCAATGGAACCAGAGCTTCACATCATCGATCCCGCGCGAGAACAGCCCGCCCTCCGGCACGGCCTTGAGCGGAACCAGCGGGGCGCGTACGACCACTTCACCGCTCGAGTCCGTCACGGTGAGCTCGCCGACAGGTTGGTTTACAGCCAGCGGTGCAATCAGCGGCTCTTTGGTGAGCTTCCAAGCCGTAGTCAGGCTCGACACCTGCCCACGTCCGACGGTGATCACGATGTCACTAGCCAGCCCCACCTGGACGAAGTTCTCGGTGCCCTTATAGACGCGCGGGTTCAGCACAGACTCGTGAGCTTGTTTGATACGTGCCGTTTCGTAGAAGGTGTAGCCGTAGTTCAGCAGGGCCGAGCTGGCGTCCTCGCGTGCTTTGATGCTCTGGGATCCCATGACGACGGAAATGAGTCGCATGTTGTCACGCTTGGCGGAGGTGACCAGGCAATAGCCGGCGGCGTCGGTGTGCCCCGTCTTCAGGCCATCGACCGTCGGATCGCGCGTGAGCAATCCGTTGCGATTCTGCTGCTTGATGTTGTTCCAAAGGAACTCGTGCATGCTGAACAGCGGGTAGTACTCGGGGAAGTCCCGGATCAAGGCCTTCGCCAGAGTGGTCATGTCGCGTGCCGTGACATAGTGATTCGGCGAGGGCAGGCCGTCGGCATTCTCGAAGTGGCTGGCTTTCATGCCAAGCCGTTTGGCGTACTCGTTCATCATCTGCGCGAACGCCTGCTCGGTGCCCCCGACTTTCTCGGCGAGCGCGATGGTGGCGTCGTTCCCCGACTGGATGATCATGCCCTTGATCAAAATGTCGACGGGAATCTGGGTCCCTACTTGCACAAAGGTGCGTGAGCCTTCAGCGCGCCACGCGTGCTCACTGATTGTGACCATGTCGGTCAGCTTCAGACGCCCTTCTTTCAGCGCGGTGAACACGACGTATGCCGTCATGAGCTTCGTGAGACTCGCCGGCTCCTCGCGATCGTCCGCATGATCCTGCGCAAGCACGCGACCGCTTTGGTAGTCCGAGAGAATATAAGCGCGCGCGCTGACGTCGGGCGCCTTCGGGATCGGCGCCGCGGCCGCGTTCGCGCGGTCGAGTGCGGCAAGCATTAGGAGGCAGGACAGACTCAGCACAGCTGTGGACGAGCGAAACATCCCTAGAGATCCCCCGGTAGACGGTGGAGCCTGGCTGACCAATGATCGCCGTAGCGAGGGCGACCCCCAGCGAGCAGATTTCGGCGATCGTTGACCGCGCATAGTCGACACTATGTAAGGGAAACGATCGGCGAAAGATGCCGCTGCGGGTCGTCCGCAGTAGGCGATCGTTGGTCAGCCAGGCTCCTGGTGTATTGGAAGGCGGCGATTCTAACGTAAATCGAGAGCGCGGCGCCGGATGCGCTTCTCAGGAAAACTGAGGATTTGCGGTGGCACTAGCCTTGGCTCCGCGGCCCGCTAGAGTCGCGATCACTGCCACTAACTCGGCCGGATCGACAGGCTTACTGATGTGCATCTGATAACCGGCGAGAAGGGTCCGCTTGCGGTCCTCGTCGCGCGCGAGGGCCGTGAGCGCGATGGCCGGGACACGGGCGGCATTGCCGGGCATTGCGCGCATGCGGGCGATGAGTTCGTAGCCATCGTGGCCCGGCATTCCGATGTCGCTAATGACGACGCTCAGCTTGCCCTCATCGGCATCCACGGCTTTGAGCGCTTCGGCTGCTGAGCCTACGGCTACGACTTCGGCACCGCGCTCCTCCAGCACTCTGCGCGCCAACGTCCGGGCGTCCGCTTCATCATCGACGACGAGTATACGCAAGCCCGCAAGGAGCGCAGTTTCCCTCGAAGCTTCGTGTTTGGCGTGCTCGAGCGGCTCGGCGCTGATGTGTCCGTCGGCGAGCGGCAGGGAGACTATGAAGGTGGCGCCCTGGCCTTCGCCAGGACTCAGCGCCTCGACCGTGCCCAGGTGCATCTCGACCAGACTCTTGACGATGGACAGGCCGAGTCCCAGGCCGCCGTGGCGGCGGGTGGTGGAAGCATCCGCTTGCCGGAAACGATCGAAGACGAAAGGCAGAAACTTCGGGTCGATCCCTTGCCCGGTATCGCTGACGCTGATCTCGATGTTGTGTTGATCCGCGCGCTCGATCGCGCGCGCCAGAATCGTCACCATGCCGTTAGGGGGCGTGAACTTGATCGCATTGGTCAACAAGTTCCACAGCACTTGCTGCAGCCGGCCCGGATCGGCGTTGACGTGTCCCGTCGGACCGATTGCGGTGTGCAGGCGGACGTTCTTCGCATCGGCCGTGGGTCGTACCGCCGCCACCGCGGCCTCGATCACCCCGCATAGATCCGTTCTTTGCAGCTCCATGGCCAGCTTGCCGGACAAGATGCGGCTCATGTCGAGCAGGTCCTCCACCATGCGCGCCTGGAGTTTGGCGTTGCGCTCGATGACTTCGACGCCCTGTCTGATGGTGTCCGGGCGACGGTCGCGGTGCAGGATGCTGGCCCAGCCGACGATGGCGTTCAGCGGTGTGCGCAGCTCATGGCTCATGGTCGCGACAAATTCGTCTTTCAAACGCGTGGCGCGCTCGGCTTCCGAGCGTGCGGCCCGCTCGCTTGTCAGCAGAGCCTCGCGCCGTTCCTCGGCGCGTTTGCGTTCGGCCACTTCTCTTTCGAGCATGCGCCGTCGCTCATCGAAGCGACGGCTGATCAGCGTCGCCGCGCCGACAAACAATAAACTCAAGAGCACGGTGGCGATGAGAACTCCCTCGGCCGCGACACGCGCGCGATACTCGCGCTGCCGGTGCATGTCGAGCAGCTGGTGTTGGTCCGCCTCGAGCTCCTGAGTGTCGCGCCGGAAATCATCCATGATCTGCCGGCCCGCGCCGGTGCTGAAAGCGAGCAGGGCGCCATGCTGCTCACCCCGCTGGATGGCGTGGATCGCATTTTGCATTTCGTCGAGCTTGGCGCCGGCGAGCTGCGCGAGGTGGCCGATGGCGTCGCCGCCGGTCGGTTCCGCACCGGTGAGGCGCCGCAGCTCGTCCAACGCCATGCGGATCTGCGCGATCGCGGCGTCGTAGTGGATCAGGTAAGACGTGTCCTGCGTCAGAAGATAGCCGCGCTGGTTGGTCTCAGTGTCGCCGAGCGCGGTGTTGAGATCGTGCAGAGTCTGGAGAACATCGTAAGTGCGCTGCACCCGGGCGCTGGAGTTCGCCAGCACGCTCATCTCGGTGTAGCTCACGAAACCGATGGCCAGCATTGCCAGCAACACGCAGCTGAATGCCAGGATCCATAGAGGGCGCCGCGCCAGCAGCTGTTGGCTCGCACTTGCGATGGTGAGGCCAGGCTGCATTGGAGTAGGCCCTCAATCCATCCCGAGCCGTGCCCCGGGAAAGCCGAGGGAGGCAAGCTTCGCCGAGATTTGGTCGAATTGCGCCACATCGCTCAACGGACCGATGCGGACCCTATATAACAGCGGCTTGTCACTGGCCGGCGGCGCGATGAAGGTGTTGGCCAGGCCGCCGGCGCGCAAACGTGTGACCGCGCGTTCCGCGTTATGCTGATCCGCGAACGCTCCGGCTTGCACATAGAGTGTTGGCGGCGGCGTTTCGGCGCTTCGGGTCAGGTTATCCGGTTGTCCCGGCTCCAGTGCCTGCACTTCCACAAAGGTGGTGCCGTCGCGCAGCATGTCCAACTTCGCCGCGGCCGTGTACGAGAGGTCGATCAGGCGGTTCGAGACAAACGGTCCGCGGTCGTTGATGCGAACTGTAATGCTGCGGCCGTTGCGCAAATTCGTGACGCGTGCGTACGTTGGCAGCGGCAGCGTCTTATGAGCGGCCGTCATCGCGTACATGTCGTAGCGCTCGCCGCTCGAAGTGTTGACGCCGTGGAATGTCGGACCATACCATGACGCAACACCCCGCTCGACATAACCATCAGCCGACCCAAGCACAAAGTAACGTTTCCCCATGACGTCATAGAACGGCGGGTTGCCATGGGCGCTGCGCGGCTCAACGCGGGGAACGGCGTCAGGAATGGATGTGATGTTGGAAGGCGGCGGCGGAGGCGCGACAGGAACACCTGGCTTCTCGGCCACCGGACGACCCAGCGTGGAGCATCCAGCCAACACGCAGATGATGATCGAAATGAATCCCGCGCGGCACAATTCATGGCTTCCCACGTTACCTACGTGGCAGGCCATGAGGGCACGCCTGGCTTTCACGGCTGCGCCTCGTGGACGCGTTGTGCGATTGCCTGCGCGAGGTCGTACACCGACATCGCGTAGCGGGCGCTGCCGTTATATCGGGTGATCACGTAAAAGTTTTTGAACCCGACACGGTAGGCCGGGCCGTCGTGCTGCTCTGCGGAAATCAGTACGGCTGGGGTTTCTCCGGGCAGGGGCAAGTCGATCTTGACCCCGTGGGCGTTGAGGCTATCCACCGTCTCGTTCAGGTCTACCTTACCGGGGTTGATCTGAAATGTCGGATCAGGCTCGAGATGGGCTTCCGCTAGCACCGGACCGTCCGGCTGCCACCCATGCTCCTGCAGGTAATTGGCCACGCTGGCAATAATGTCGTCCCAATCTCCCCACAGGTCGCGTTTGTTGTCGGTATCGGCGTCGACGGCGTAGCGGCGGTAGGTCGAAGGCATGAACTGTGGCGCTCCCATGGCTCCTGCATAGGACCCGGTCGTGGTCAGCGGGTTCAGTTTGTCTTCGTTGGCCAGAAGGAGAAACTGCTCGAGCTCGCCACGGAAGTAGTCGCCGCGCGCGGGATAGTCGAACGCGAGCGTGGCAAGCGCATCCAGCACCCGAAATTTGCCCGTGGAGCGGCCATAACGCGTCTCCACGCCAATGATGGCGATCAGGTATTCGGCCGGCACCCCGCGCTCGGCGGCAACCCGTTCGAGGGAGTCGCGGTGGTCCTTCCAGAACTGCACGCCCAACTCGATACGCTCCGGCGTGAGAAACTGATCGTGGTACTGCCACCAGGGCGTGACTTTCTCCGCCGGCCGGGTCATGAGCTCGACAATCTTCGGCTGCGGCTCGGCCTTAGCCAACAGTGCGAGCACCGCCTTGCGTTTGAGGGCATCGCGCTCCACCACCTCGTCCACGAAGCTGACGATTTCCGGACGCTTCAGGTCGAAGCTCGAGTGCTTGTGATGCGAGTGGCGCGCCGCGCGCGCGCTCTGCGCTGCGACAGGCGCGAGAACGGCGGCGAGCAGAAGAGCGAGAAGTCGGTTCAAATCTTAAGGCTACGAACTGATGAGCTTTCGATGGGAATACAGCGCCATCAGAATACCGAAGCCAGCCAACAGCGTCACGACCGAGGTTCCGCCGTAGCTCACCAACGGTAGCGGAACTCCGACCACCGGGAGCAGCCCGGTCACCATGCCCGCGTTGATGAAAACGTAGACGAAGAAGGTGAGCGCGAGACTGCCGGCCAGCAGGCGTGCGAATGTGTCCTGAGTCTGCATGGCCAGATAGATGGCGCGTGCGGTGACAAACATGTACAGCACCAGCAGCAGCGAGACGCCCAACATGCCGAACTCCTCACCGATCACCGCGAAAATGAAATCGGTGGAGCGCTCGGGAAGGAAGTCCAGCTGGGCCTGGCTGCCGTTCATCCAGCCCTTGCCGAAAATGCCGCCGGAGCCGATTGCGATCTGCGATTGGATGATGTGATAGCCGGCACCCAACGGATCGGTCTGAGGATCGATGAAGGTGAGCACGCGCTTGCGCTGGTAGTCGTGCATGAAGTCCCAGCCCACCCAGGCGCCTATTGCCGCCAGGGCCATCAGAGCCGCCATCACGCGCGTCTGCAGGCCCGCCATGACGACCACCAGCGCACCGGCGACTCCAATCAGTGCGGCGGTGCCGAGGTCAGGTTCGACCGCGACCAGGCCGACAGGAAGCAGAATGAGGCCTGCCAGCAGCAACAACGACGGGACGCTCGGGGGCAACGGCCGCTCGTGCAGGTACCAGGCGCACATCATCGGCACCGCGAGCTTCATAAGCTCGGAGGGTTGGAAGCGGATGAAGCCGAGGCTCAACCAACGTTGCGCACCCAACCCGATGTGTCCGAACGCGGCCACGACAATCAGCAGGAAGACGCCGATGACATACAGCCATGGCGTGGTGCGTCGCAGGAAGTTGGGATTGACGCGGGCGAGTACCAGCATCGCCACGGTGCCGAGCAGGATGCGCATGACGGTGCGGATGATCGTCGGGACACTCTGGCCGGAGGCGCTGTACAGGACGACCAGTCCGTAGAGCGAAATCAATGCCAGCCCGGTAACCAGGGGACCGTCGATCTTCAGGGCCGAGAGGATTCGCGCGGCGCCGGTGAGTGTGCGGCGGGCGCGTGATTCCGAGTTGACTTCTTCGTAGATCATGACTGCTTGTGCCCTTGCCCGGGCGCCGGCGGGGCCTCCGCCTGCTTCTGTTGGGGCGTCGGTGCCTCAGGATGCTCGGGCTCGGCCGGCTTGCCCTGCGGAGGATTGGCGCCGGGTACCATCGAAGGTTTGAGCTTGCCATCGGGTCCCAACAGGTAGGCGTCGATCACCTTGCGCGCGATGGGCGATGAGGTTGTCGCGCCGAAGCCGGCATTCTCTGCCAGTACGGCCACAGCGATCCGGGGTGCTTCCGCCGGAGCAAAGGCTACGAACCAGGCGTGGTCTTTCAGGCGCTCGTCGGTCTTTTTCGCCGTGAGGCTCTGGTTGCGTCCGACCGTGACGACTTCCGCCGTGCCGGTTTTTCCGGCCATCGTGTAGGCCGTCACGTCGTGGAGGAACGCTCCTGCGGTACCACCCGGCTTCGTGGCGCCGATCATGCCTTCAATCACCAGATTCCAGTCTTCGTCCGTCACGCCCTGGATAGATGGGTTCTCGACAGGCGCGAGCTGGTGCACCTCGCCGTTGGCATCGCGCACAGCACGCACCAGGCGTGGCCGGAAACTGCGGCCGCGGTCGGCGATCACCGAGACCATGTGGGCGAGCTGTAGTGGGGTTACCAGCAGATATCCCTGGCCGATACCGACGTTCACGGTTTCACCGGGATACCAGGCTTGTTTGTAGACCCGCCGTTTCCATTCCGCCGACTGGCAGAATGCCGGGCTTTTCCCCGCCGATGTCGATTCCTGTCAGGGAGCCATAGCCGAACGGCGCCATGAAGGCCGAAATCTTGTCGATGCCGAGCGTCGCCGCGAGCCGATAAAAGTAGACGTCGCACGACTTCGAGATCGCATGAACCAGGTCGAGATTGCCATGCCGCCCGAATTTGCCCTCGCGGAATGCCAGCCGGCTGCCGGGCAGATAGTAGACCCCGGCGCAGAATTCGTCCTTGTGCGGGTCGAGCATATGGTTGACCAGCGCGGCCAGAGAGATGACCGGTTTGATCGTCGACCCCGACGGGTACGTTCCGCGCAACGCGCGATTAAACAGGGGTTTGTCGATGTTCTCGTTCAGCACCGCAAATTCTGTGCGAGTGATGCCGCGCGCGAAGACCGAAGGGTCGAACCCCGGCTTGCTGACAAGAGCCAACACATCGCCGTTGGTTGGATCAATCGCCACGACAGCGCCGCGATGGTCACCAAACACCTGTTCGGCGACCTTTTGGGTCGGCAGATCAATGGACAGGATCACATCCTCGCCGGCCGTCGGCGCGGTCGCCCGAAGCTGCGGCGCGTAGGCGCCCTGGCGTTGGACGGATCGTCCCTGCGCATTGACCAGGATCTCGCGATAGCCGTTTTTGCCGTGCAGCGGCTTCTCGTAAGAGGCCTCGACCCCGAGCTTGCCGATCAGCGCTGTCCCGGCATAGGCCGCGCGATCAATGTGCTCGAGATCCGACTCGCTGATGGCACCGACATAGCCCAATGCATGCACGCCGAGCTCGCCGAAGGGGTAGTGACGCGTCTGGCGAGTCGCCAGGTCGACGCCGGGAAACTCGAAGCGATGGACGGCAAAGCGTCCGATTTCCTCGTCCGTCAGTCGCAGCCGCAGCGGCACGGTGTCGAAGCTGCGACGCGAGAGGATCATGTGCTTGGTCTCATCGAGGTCCTCCTTATCGATGAGCCCGAGGTCCGCCAGGCGATTGAGCGTGTCATTGAGATCGGGGACCTGTTCGCGGGTGAGCTCGAGCTGATAGGCCGGCTCGTTGTTCACCAGCACCGTCCCGTTGCGGTCCAAGATCAGGCCGCGGCTGGCGGGGATGGGCTCGGTGCGTACGCGGTTACCCTGCGACAGGTCGGCGTAGTAGTCATGCCGCACTACCTGGAGCAGATACAGGCGCCCCAGCAGCAGGACTGTCAGCAACACCATCAGCACGCCGGCGATGAGCGATCGCTGATCGAAAAGGCGTTGCTCGCCCCAGTGGTCTTTGATGCGGCCTGCCGGCACGGCTATGGTCTACTTCTTGGTCTACTTCTCGGCCTGCCGCTCTGCCGGTTACCGGCGCCAGGTCGAGCGCTCATGAGCGCCTTCCCTGCGCGAGAATGATACTGGCCGGTGCCCAGATGATTGCGCCAGTGAGCGCGTGGATCCAGCGCAGCGGGCTGGTCAGCGGATGCCCGGTCCAACCATCGATCAGGAAGACCAAGCCCTCGTAGGCCGCGAGCACCGCCAACACAATGAGCGATTGCTGGAACAGCGGTTTGGAGCGAATTCTCTGATGCTCGCGGGCGGTCACATAGGTTACGGCGGCCAGCGCCAGGGCGTGCTCCCCCAGTACCGGACCCTGAAAGACATCCAGGAGCAGGCCCGAGAACCAACCCAGCCCGATCCCGCCCGCCCACGGAGCCGCAATCGACCAGTAGAGCACCGTCATGACCAGAAACGAGGGGCGCGCCAAATCCAGATAAGGGGGCAGCGGCAGTACCGTCAGCACCAGGGCGACGATGGCGCTCACTATGATCCGGCCACGCGGCAATTCCGAGCTCATTGTCCCCTCGGGGTCGCGTTGGGTGGCTGTTCTGCCGGCGGTTTCTTGGACGTGGCAGGTGGCGCTTCACCGACAGCGGAATCCGTGGAATTGACAGGCGCGGCGGCCGGCGTACCGGTTGGGTTCACTGTGCCGGAAGGTGAGGTTGGTTTCCGTGCGCTAGCCGACGCATTCGGGCTTTGAGGGGCCGGCGACCCGGGGGCCGGCCCTGCGGCAGCCGGCGGTGTTGGGGCGGAATCGGCTTGCGAGGCTGACGGTACTTTCGGTCGCGGCGGTGCCGCTTGAGGTTGGAGGTTTTTGTTGCCGGTCGGGAGGTCACCGGTACTGGTGGCAGCTGGCGCCGCAGGATGATCCGCTCGAAACCAGACGAGGAGGACCTCACCATCGGTATCGACATTCGCGAATGGTATCGCCCTTACCTGCGCGAGCGGTTGTACCGCGTCGCGGTGGACTTCCGAGACCCGCGCTACGGGGTACCCGGTGGGGAACACTCCTCCAAGTCCGGAAGTGACCAGCACGTCGCCCGGTTTGACGTCGGCGTTTCCGGGTAGGTAGGGCAGTGCCAAAGAAGTGGTATCCCCCGCGCCGACCGCAATCGTCCGCAGACCCGTGCGCTCGACTTGCACCGGAATCGCGTGTTCTGGGTCGGTGATGAGGATGACCTCGGCGCTCCACGGGCCCACGTGGGTGGTTTGGCCAATGACGCCTTTGTCGTCCAGCACCGCTTGAGCTTTGAAGACTCCGTTGGTGCTGCCCCGGTTTATCAGGATGCGCTGGCGCAGGCTGTCGAGGTGGATGTTCACGATCTCTGCGGCCAGCCATTTTTCGGCGACCGGAGGTAACGCTTCCCGAAGTCCCCGTAACTCGCCGTTCTCGCGGGCGAGCGCCTCATATCGCATGCTGCGCAGCTCGAGCTCGTGCTGCTGTTTGCGCAGGCGTGCGTTCTCAGTTTGGAGGGCGTCCCGAGTCTGGATCACCTCCTGGAACCAGCTCCACGCGGACGAAGGTGAGCTCACCGCAACCTGGACAGGATAGGCAGCGGCCTGAAGAACGAAGCGGGCGCGCTCCATCCAGCCGTGACGCTGGTCGAGGAACATGACCACCATCGAAAGAATCGCATACAGGGTGAAACGGAAACCCAGTGAGGGTCCGCGGGCTTGCGATCTATGCCCTCCCGTGCCGAAGGCCACTCAATTCCTTCCGGTGCGCAGGTTATTCCAAGCCAAAGTGGCCGGGACCCAGTTCATCCATTAGTTCGAGGACGCGCCCGCCGCCACGTGCCACGCAGGTGAGAGGGTCATCCGCTACCACCACGGGAAGGCCGGTCTCCTCGGTGAGAAGCTTGTCGATATCGCGCAGCAGCGCGCCACCGCCGGTGAGGACGATGCCGCGCTCGGCGACGTCCGCTCCGAGCTCCGGAGGTGTCTGTTCGAGCGCCTGCTTGACGGCGCTCACGATGCTCTGCAGGGGTTCCTGTAGTGCTTCGAGAATTTCGTTGCTGTTGAGAGTGAAGCTGCGCGGCACCCCTTCGGAGAGGTTCCGGCCCTTGACCGACAGCTCACGCACCTGCTGGCCGGGGTAGGCCGAGCCGATCTCGATCTTGATTCGCTCGGCGGTGGCCTCACCGATCAGAATGCCGTAATTGCGGCGGACGTAGTTCATGATCGCTTCGTCGAAGCGGTCGCCGCCGATGCGGGCGGAGTTCGCATAAACGATGCCATTCAGCGACAGTACCGCGACTTCCGACGTACCACCGCCGATGTCGAGTACCATGGATCCGCGGGCTTCGTGCACCGGAAGTCCGGCACCCACCGCGGCGGCCATCGGCTCGCTCACGATCGCCACGTTACGCGCGCCGGCGCCTTCGGCCGACTCGCGGATGGCGCGCCGCTCGACCTGGGTCGAGCCGAAGGGCACGCAGACGAGCACGCGCGGGGACGGCTTCAACATGCGGTTGCCATGCACTTTGTTGATGAAGTGCTGAAGCATTTTTTCGGTATACGTGAAGTCGGCGATCACGCCGTCCTTCATCGGACGCACCGCGGTGATGTGACCTGGTGTGCGGCCGAGCATGGCTTTGGCCTCGGAGCCGACTGCGACAATGATTTTGCCGCCCCGTCCGGGCTCGTCCTGCACCGCGACGACGGACGGCTCGTTGAGCACGATGCCCTTGTCGCGGACATAGATGAGCGTGTTGGCCGTGCCGAGGTCAATCGACAGATCACTGGAAAAATAGCCGCGCAGGCGTTTGAACATGAAGCGACCGGAAAGTGCGGCGGGGGACCCCCGAAAGTGGCGCGTAATCTAGCAACCGAGGGGACATTCAGCAAGGCAACATGTATGATTTTGCGCTGTTTTTCTCATTGTGCCCTTTCGAGCACTCTCCTCACAGACACTGAACAGACACTGAAATCAGATGGCCCTCACACGCGAGCAGATAGAAAACATCGCCCACTTGGCGCGCCTCGAGCTGCAAGCTGCCGAGGTTCCCGTGTATCAGACGAGCCTGTCGGCGATTCTCGACTTTGTCGGTGAGCTTGACCGTGCCGACACGGCAAGCGTCACGCCGATGGCGCATCCATTGCCGGGTTTGTCGCAACGCTTGCGGCCGGACGTGATCACCGAGACCGACCATCACGAGCTGTATCAGGAGAATGCGCCGCAGGTGGCGGCGTCTCTCTATGTCGTACCGAAGGTAATAGAGTGATGAGTGTCACAGTTTATAGGAGGACGCTCGCGCAGCTGGTAGCCGGACTGCGCGCGAAGGAATTCTCGAGCGTCGAGCTCACGCGGTTATTTCTCGAGCGGATCGAGGCGAGTCAGCCGCAGCTGAACGCCTTCATCACTATCACGCGGGAACAAGCGCTGGCGGCGGCGGAAGCGGCCGATCGTGATCTTGCTGCTTCACGCGGCGGTGCACTCACCGGTGTACCGATCGCTCATAAGGACCTCTTCTGTACTCAGGGTGTAAGAACCACGTGCGGCTCTCGGATGCTGGGCAACTTCGTCTCGCCCTACGACGCCACGGTGGTCGCGAAGCTCAAGGCTGCCGGAGCGGTCATGCTGGGCAAGGCGAATATGGACGAGTTCGCCATGGGTTCGTCGAACGAGACGAGTTACTACGGTCCGGTACGCAATCCTTGGAATAATGACCTCGTACCGGGCGGCTCCTCGGGGGGCTCGGCTGCCGTGGTTGCAGCGCGTCTGGCTCCGCTGGCGACCGCGACCGATACCGGTGGCTCGATCCGTCAGCCGGCCGCGCTGTGTGGAGTGACAGGCCTGAAGCCTACTTACGGCCGGGTTTCGCGTTACGGCATGGTCGCCTTTGCCTCCAGTCTCGACCAGGGCGGCACTATCACCGCGACTGCGGAAGATGCTGCGCTCGTCATGCGCGAGATGGCCGGCTTCGATCCTAACGACTCCACCAGTGTGGATCGTCCGGTGCCTGACTATGTGGCCAGTCTCGGGACCCCGCTGTCGGGACTCAAGATTGGGCTGTTGAAAGAGTTCTTCGACAAGGGTCTCGACCCTGAAAATGAGCGCCGTATTCGCGAGGCGTTGGCGGTCTACGAAAAGCTCGGCGCGCAGTTGCGTGAGGTCAGCCTGCCAAACCTGCCGCTGTCGGTGCCGGCGTACTACGTTGTGGCGCCCGCTGAGTGCTCTTCCAACCTTGCGCGCTTCGATGGCGTACGTTTCGGACACCGATGTGAAAGTCCGCGCGATCTGATGGACCTGTACAAGCGCTCACGAGGCGAGGGCTTCGGGGCCGAAGTGAAGCGTCGCATCATGACCGGCACCTATGTCCTGTCGGCCGGCTACTACGACGCTTACTATCTGAAGGCGCAGAAGGTGCGCCAGCTCATCACCGCGGATTTCACGCGCGCTTTCGGCGAAGTGGACGTGTTGATGGGGCCGACAACGCCGAGTCCGGCTTTCGGGATCGGGGCGAAGACCTCCGATCCCATCACCATGTACCTCAATGACATCTACACGATCGGCGCGAACCTGGCTGGGTTGCCGGCGATGTCGGTTCCCTGCGGATTCGTGCAGGGCCTGCCGGTCGGACTGCAAATCATAGGTCCCCACTTCAGCGAGGCCAAAGTGCTGAATGTGGCGCATCTCTTTCAGCGCGAGACGGATTGGCATACGCGCGTGCCGGAGCGTTACTCATGACCTCGTCTGAGTGGGAAACGGTCATCGGGCTGGAAATTCACGCCCAGCTGGCGACTCAATCGAAAATCTTTTCCGGCTCACCGATTGCGTATGGCGCCCCGCCGAACAGCCAGGCGAACCTGGTCGACCTGGGCTATCCGGGCGTGTTGCCTGTGTTGAATGGCGATGTCGTGCGCATGGCCGTGAAGTTCGGGTTGGCCATTGGCGCGCGTATCGCGCCGCACTCGGTGTTTGCGCGCAAGAATTACTTTTATCCCGATTTGCCCAAGGGCTACCAGATCAGTCAGTACGAACTGCCGATTGTCGCTGGCGGTTCCATCGAGATCGTGCTCGATGACGGCGCGCGCAAGCGGATCGGAGTCACTCGCGCGCACCTCGAAGAGGATGCCGGCAAGTCATTGCACGAGGGCTTGCCCGGTGCTTCCGGTATCGATCTGAATCGCGCGGGCACGCCGCTCGTGGAGATCGTGTCGGAGCCGGAAATGCGTTCGGCGAAGGAAGCCGTTGCCTATATGAAGAAGGTGCACACTCTCGTGCGCTATCTCGAGATCTGCGACGGCAATATGCAGGAAGGCTCGTTCCGGTGTGATGCCAACGTGTCGGTGCGTCGTAAAGGCACCGAGAAGTTCGGCACCGCGGGCGGAGATCAAGAACCTCAACTCGTTCCGTTTCGTCGAGAAGGCGATCAATTACGAAGTGGAGCGCCAGATCGAGCTGTTGGAGTCCGGCGGCAAGGTCGTGCAGGAGACGCGCCTCTACGATCCTGACAAGGGCGAGACGCGCTCGATGCGCTCGAAGGAGGAGGCGAACGACTATCGCTACTTCCCGGATCCGGACCTGCTGCCGGTGGCGCTCGATGAGAGCTTCATCGTCGGAATCCGCTCGAGCCTGCCTGAGCTGCCGGATCAGAAGGCGGCGCGCTTCTCGAGCCAGTACGGACTCTCGGAATACGACGCGGGCGTGCTCACCGCGAGTCGTGAGCTCGCTTACTTATTATGAAGAGGTCGCGCGGGAAGTCCCCAGCGAACCGAAGCTCGCGGCCAACTGGGTCATGGGAGAGCTGGCGGCCGCTTTGAATAAAGAGGGGCTGGAGATCGGCTCCGGGAAGCTGCCGGCGGCTCGGCTGGCTGGCTTGTTGAAGCGCATCGCGGATCAGACCATTTCCGGGAAGATTGCCAAGGAGGTCTTCGAGGCGATGTGGGCCGGCGGCGCGGATGCCGACGCCATCATTGAATCGAAGGGGCTCAAGCAGATCACCGACAGCTCTGCCATCGAGCGGGCCATCGATGAGGTCATGTCGAAGAATCCGGGCCAGCTGGCGGACTACCGTGCCGGTAAGGACAAGCTGTTTGGATTCTTTGTCGGGCAGGTGATGAAGGCGACGCAGGGGAAGGCCAATCCGGCGCAATTGAATGAGCTGCTGAAGAAGAAATTGGCCAGTTGAGTTGCCGGGGTGGGTACCCCATTGTGTCGCCATGAATTCACCGACACAGCCTGGCGACGAGGTTCATCGTTTTATTGTGGAAAACCGGCCCGTCCGGGGGCATTGGGTGCGCCTGGAGGGGGCGTGGCGCCAGCTGCGCGCTCACCGGGAATACCCGGAGCCCGTCCGCGAGTTGCTGGGCCAGGCGGTTGCCGCTTCGGTGTTGCTGGCGGCTACTTTGAAATTCAACGGCACGCTGACCCTGCAGTTTCAGGGTAAGGGTGCGGTGAGGCTCCTCGTCGCCCAGTGCAGCCATGATTTTCGGTTGCGCGCCGTGGCGAACTTCGAGGAGGCGGAGGTCGCGAGCGTGACTTCGGAGGCGCAGAGCGGGGCTGCCTTCCGGCGTCTCGTAGGGACCGAAGGTCGAATTGTCGTCACCATCGAATCCGATGAGAAGAACCGCCGCTATCAGGGCATTGTTCCTCTGACCGGCGCCTCGCTTGCCGAGTCGCTGGAAACCTACTTTGCTTCGTCCGAGCAGCTGCCGACGCGGGTTCTACTCGCCGCCGACAGTGAGCGTGGCGTGGGTTTTTTGGTCCAGAAACTTCCGGACCCGGCGAATGCCGACGAGTCGGACATGAAGGCGATCTGGGAGGATGCCCAGAGGGGCGTTGAGCGGTTGAACACCACTGATTTGCTAGTTCGTCCCGTAGAGGAGCTGCTCGAGCGCGGATTCGCGGCCCACGACATCCGGCTGTTCAAGGGTGCTCCGGTGCAGTTCGAGTGCCGATGCAGTCAGGGACGGGTGAGCAGTCTGCTTCGGGCGCTCGGGATGGATGAGGTCAGGGATGTGCTCAAGGAGCAGGGTGCTGTGACGGTGACCTGCGAGTTCTGCCATCGGCCCTACCGATTCGATGCGGTGGATATTGAGGCGCTGTTTGCGGACGGGCCTGCCGAGGGCGGCGGGTCGCCATCGATTCACTGAGCGCTTGATTTGCACTCTATTGTCTCTCATAAGAGTCAATAGCGCTCGGAACCGGGGGTGTTTGGCGCTGCGCTGTTTCTTGGCGCCGCTCGCTGTTTTCCTTTTGGAAGTTCGTGCTACTCTAGCATTTAAAGAATTGTGCAATTATTGATTAATATGGTGGCAGTGGATTCGGCGACGGTTCTGGGTTGGCTGAAGGCGGCTGGAGAGGACAGCAGGCTGCGGCTGCTCGCGTTGTGCGCGCGACAAGAAATGAGCGTTTCCGACCTTGCGGATGCGCTACGTCAAAGTGAGCCGCGGGTATCGAGGCATCTGCGGATTCTGTGCGAGGCCGGGTTGTTGGAGCGTCTGCGGCAAGGGCAGTGGGTGCACTACCGGCTGACGCAGAACGCTGCCGCAGCGGCCTTCGCGAACGGCGTGTTGGGTCAACTGAATCGGGACGATCCGCTGTTTAAGCGCGATCGCCAACGGGCCCTGGAGCAGTCCGGCAGCGCCTCGAGCGCTGCTCGTGCGGGCGTGGCTGGCGCGGCGGAAGGTGGAGCTGGTGGCGGTGTCGGCGTGTCCGCGTCTGTGGCCGCTGCGAGGACAGTTGAGTCGCGGCTCGGACGGGCACTGAAAGGATTCGTCGAGGCTGTTGATGTTGCGATTGCCGAGAGTGCGAGGGATGGCGCCCCGCGTGGTCCGGGCAGCACAGTTGGGCTGCTGGACCGCGCTGACTCGGGGAGCGCTGCGTCGGCGCTGGTGGTAGGTGTCGAGCACCTGGAGTTGTTGGAGGCAGCGGCGTCGGTGGCGCGCGAGTGCGTCGCCATTGCTCACTCGCGGCGGGCCGCGCAAAGTGCGCGGGCATTCGCCGAGCGGCGTGGGTTCGGCTGCCGGGTGTTGTTGGCCGCGAGCTCCGAGCCGCTATGTCAGAAGGACATTGAGGCGGCGGGGGCGCCGTTTGATGTCGTGTACCTCGATCACCTGGCTGTGCCCGAGAGCACGCTGGATGGATTGCTGACTTACGGCCGCCGGGCGCTCGCCGCGGACGGACGGCTTTGGGTGTTTGAGCGCTACGAGTCGCTGGCCGACTCGCGCGAGAAAGTTGTGGAGCATCCGATCGGGCGGCTGCGGCGGCTGCTGGGTGATGTCGGGCTCAGCTGTGAGCGGTTGAGCCCGATCGAGGCGGATGGAGAACATGTAATTGCCGCTGTGGCGGTGCCGTCGCAAGGAGTATCGCGTGGCACGGGCACAGCAGGATAAGTTGAAGGAGTTGATGATGAATACGACCAGTTTGGCGATGGGAGTCCCCATCAACGTGTCTTTTGAGTTCTTCCCGCCGGGGGATGCGGCGATGGAAGCTACTCTGTGGAAGTCAATCGAGCGGCTGGCGCCGTTGGCGCCGCGGTTTGTGTCGGTGACCTACGGCGCCGACGGTTCGACACGTGAGCGTACTCACAATGTCGTAAGGCGTATTCAACGGGAGACCTCGTTGGTTGGCGCCCCGCATTTGACCTGCGTCGGCGCTTCAAAGGGCGAGATCCTGGATATCGCCAGGAAGTACTGGGATGACGGGATTCGCCAGCTGGTTGCCTTGCGCGGCGATCCCCCGAAAGGACAGACGCGATATGAGCCGCACGCCGGCGGTTTCGCATACGCGAATGAGCTCGTCGCCGGCCTGAAGACGGTCGCCGACTTCGACATTTCCGTTGCGGCTTACCCGGAAGCGCATATCGAGGCGCCGTCGGCGGCGGCAGATCTGGAGAGCTTGAAGAGAAAGATCGACGCAGGCGCTTCGCGTGCGATCACGCAGTTTTTCTTCGACGCCGATGTCTTTCTCCGTTTTCGCGATCGTTGCGCTGCCGCTGGTATCGATGTCCCGATCATCCCGGGGATGATGCCCATCACGCGTTTCCCTCCCTTGGTGCGTATGGCGGAGCGTTGCGGGACGAAGGTTCCCGAGTGGCTGAAGGAGCAATTTGAGGGCCTGGAGGACGATCCGGAGACCCGGCGCCTCATTGCCGCCAGTGTCGCAATCGATCAGGTGCAGGAGTTGGCGCGTCATGGCGTGCGGGACTTCCATTTTTACACGCTCAATCGCGCCGAGTTGACTTACGCCATCTGCCACGCGCTGAGCATTCGGCCGACTCCCCCGCAGCCGCGGCCTGCCACGCTCGAAGGAGCCATTGCATGACAAAATCGTCAGGAACGATTTTGGCCGGCGAAAGCCGGCCCGAACGGCGAGGCGCAGGGACCGTGCCCCACAGCAATAATAACAGCTGCGAGCACTGCGGACCGCAACCGGCGCGGGCGCTCGATCCGAGCAAGGAAGGCGCGGCGGCCCGTATCGCCGCGGCGCCTTTCGCCGTCGCGCCGATTGACGAAACCGAGCGCCGCACTCGCATCGAGCGCCTGAAGAGGTTGCTCGAGGAGCGTATCGTTTTCCTGGACGGCGCGATGGGGACGATGATCCAACAGCATCAGCTGGATGAGCGTGGCTATCGCGGCGAGCGCTTTCGTGCTTACAGTCGCGATCTCAAGGGCAACAACGACCTTCTGACGCTGACCCAGCCCGAGATCGTCTCGGGCATTCATCGCGCCTACCTCGAGGCCGGCGCGGACATCATCGAGACCAACACCTTCAGCGCGAATTCGATCTCGCAGGCCGACTACGGTATGGAAGCTCTCGTGGCGGAGCTCAACCTGCCGCGGTGCCAGATCGCCCGCAAGGCGGCGGACGAGTTCACCCGCACCACGGGCCGGCCGCCGCTTTCGTGGCCGGCGCCTCGGGCCCGACCAACCGGACGGCTTCGCTGTCGCCGGACGTCAACGATCCGGGCTTTCGCAACGTGACCTTCGACGCAACTGGTCGGCAGCCTACCTTGAGCAGGCGCGGGCCTGATCGAGGCGGCGCCGACCTGCTGCTGATCGAGACCATCTTCGACACGCTCAACGCCAAGGCGGCGATCTTCGCCATCGAGCGTGCTTCGACGAGCTGGGCGATGCGAGCTGCCGATCATGGTCTCGGGCACCATCACCGACGCCTCGGGCCGCACGCTTTCCGGCCAGACCACCGAGGCCTTCTGGAATTCCGTCCGCCATGCCGAGCCGCTGGCGGTCGGCCTCAACTGCGCGCTCGGGCGCGCGGCAGATGCGGCCCTATATCGAGGAGCTCTCCAGCATCGCCGACACCTACGTGTGCTGCTATCCCAACGCCGGCCTGCCGAACGCATTCGGCGAGTACGACGAGACGCCGGCAGCAGACGGCCGGCCATCCTGCGGCGAGTTCGCGCCGAGCGGCTTGGTCAACATCGTGGGCGGCTGCTGCGGCACCACCCGGAGCACATCCGCGCCATCGCGCGAAGCGGTTGAGGAGTTCCGGCCGCGCGCCCGTGCCCGACGTTCCAGTCGCCTGCCGCCTTGCGGCCTGGAGCCGCTCAATATCGATGCCGACAGCTCTGTTCGTCAACGTCGGCGAGCGCACCAACGTCACCGGCTCGGCCAAGTTCCGCAAGCTGATCGAGGCCGGCGACTACACGGCGGCGCTGGACGTCGCGCGGCAGCAGGTGGTGAACGGCGCCCAGATCATCGACATCAACATGGACGAGGGCATGCTCGATTCGGAAGGCGGCCATGGTGCGCTTCCTGAACCTGATCGCCGCGCGAGCCCGATATCGCGCGCGTGCCGATCATGATCGACTCCTCCAAGTGGTCGGTGATCGAGGCCGGGCTCAAGTGCGTGCAGGGCAAGTGGCATCGTCAACTCCATCAGCCTCAAGGAAGGCGAGGAGGAGTTCCTCGAGCAGGCCCGCAGCTGGTGCGCCGCTATGGTGCGGCCGTGGTGGTCATGGCGTTCGACGAGCAGGGGCAGGCGGATACCGTCGAGCGCAAGGTCTGCGATCTGCGAGCGTGCCTATAAGCTTCTCACCGAGCGGGCCGGCTGCTGCCGAAGACATATTTTCGATCCCAACATCTTCGCCGTCGCAACCGGCATGGAGGAACACAACGGCTATGGCGTCGACGTTCATCGAAGCGACGCGGCAGATCAAGGCCAAGTTGCCCCATGCGATGTAGCGGCGGCGTCAGCAACGTATCGTTCTCATTCCGCGGCAACGATCCGGTTCGCGAGGCGATTCACTCGGTGTTTTTGTACTACGCCATCGCTGCCGGAATGGATATGGGGATTGTGAATGCCGGGCAGCTCGGCATCTACGAGGGGATCAATCCGACCTTGCGCGACGCGGTCGAGGATGTCCTACTCAACAGGCGTCCTGATGCAACCGAGCGGCTCATCCAGTTGGCCGCCCAGTTCAAAGGGGACGGTACAACCAAGGCCAAAAAGGAACTGGAGTGGCGCAAGCTGCCTGTGGCCAAGCGACTCGAATACGCCCTGGTGAAGGGAATCGACGATTACGTCCTCGATGATACCGAGGAGGCGCGGCTTGCCTTCGATCGTCCGCTGCAGGTCATCGAAGGTCCGTTGATGGACGGCATGAACGTCGTTGGCGATCTGTTCGGCTCCGGCAAGATGTTCCTGCCGCAGGTGGTCAAGAGCGCCCGAGTCATGACGCGCGCTTGACCACCTGCGGCAGGAACATCTTGCCAGCGCCAAACAGGTCGCCGACCACGTTCATGCCGTCCATCAACGGCCCTTCGATGACCGTCAGCGGCGAGTCGAATTCCGCCGCGCCTCCTCGGTGTCCTCGGGGACGTAATCGTCGATTCCCTTCACCAGGGCGTGTTCGAGTCGCTTCGCCACCGGCCAGCTTGCGCCAGGCCAGATCCTCCTTGGCCTTGCGTGACCGTCCCCTTTGAACTGAGCGCTCGGCGAACTCGATGAGCCGCTCGGTTGCATCCGGACGGCGGTTGAGGATGACATCCTCGACCCGTCGCGCAGGTCCGGATTGATCTCCTCGTAGATGCCGAGCTGCCCGGCATTGACAATGCCCATGTCCATGCCGGCGCGGATGGCGTAGTAGAGAAACACCGAGTGAATCGCCTCGCGAACCGGATCGTTGCCGCGGAATGAGAACGAGACGTTGCTGACGCCGCCGCTGATCATGCGCATGCGGGCAACTTCGCCTTGATCCGCCGCGTCGCCTCGATGAACTCCACGCCGTAGCTGTCGTGCTCCTCCATGCCGGTTGCCAACGGCGAAGATGTTGGGATCGAAGATGATGTCTTCCGGCGGCAAGCCGGCCTCTTCGGTGAGAAGCTTGTAGGCGCGCTCGCAGATCGAACCTTGCGCGTCCGACGTATCGGCCTGGCCCTGCTCGTCGAAGGCCATGACCACGACGGCCGCACCGTAGCGGCGGACGAGCGCGGCCTGCTCGAGGAACTTCTCCTCGCCTTCCTTCAGGCTGATGGAGTTGACGATGGCCTTGCCCTGCACGCACTTCAGCCCCGCCTCGATCACCTCCCACTTCGAGCGAGTCGATCATGACCGGCACGCGCGCGATGTCGGGCTCGGCGGCGATCAGGTTGAGAAAGCGCGTCATCGCCTCCTCCGCAATCGAGCATGCCCTCGTCCATGTTGACGTCGATGATCTGGGCGCCGACTCTCGACCTGCTGGCGCGCCACCGCGAGCGCTGCGGTGTAGTCGCCGGCCTTGATCAGGCTTGCGGAACTTGGCCGAGCCGGTGACGTTGGTGCGCTCGCCGACGTTGACGAAGCTGAGTGTCGTGCGTCGATGATTGAGCGGCTCGAGGCCGGACAGCCGGCCAGTGCGGCACGGTCGGCACGGCGCGCGCGGCGCGACTCCGTCGACGGCCTGTCGCGATGGCGGCGGATGTGGTCGGGCGTGGTGCCGCAGCAGCCGCCGACGATGTTGACCAGCCCGCTGCGGGCAAACTCGCCGCAGATGCCCGGCCGTTTCCTCCGGGTGCTCGTCGTACTCGCCGAAGGCGTTCGGGCAGGCCGGCGTTGGGATAGCAGCTCACCCGGCAGTCGGCGAGGTGCGCCAGCTCCGCGACGTAGGGCCGCAGCGTCGCGCGCACCAGCGCGCAGTTGAGGCCGATCGGCCAACGGACTGCGGCGTGACGCACCGAGTTCCAAAACGCCTCGGTGGTCTGGCCGGAGAGGGTGCGGCCCGGAGGCGTCGGTGATGGTGCCGGAGATCATGAGCGGCAGCGGCGCGCCACGCTCGATCGAAATACTTCGTCGATGGCAAAGATCGCCGCCTTGGCGTTGAGCGTGTCGAAGATGGTTTCGATCAGCAGCAGATCGACGCCGCCCATGCGAGCAGCGCCGCGGCCTGTTCGTCATAGGCGCTCGACGAGCTGCGTCAAAGGTGACGTTGCGCAAGCCAGGATCGTTGACGTCCGGGGAGATCGACTGGCGGTGCGGTTGGTCGGACCCAGCGCGCCGGCGACGAAGCGCGGCTTGCTCGGGGCTGCGGCGTGACGCGTCGGCCGTCGCGCGCGGCAAGCTCGCGCGGCGTGGAGTTGATCTCGCGGCCAGTGATCCTCCATGCCGTAATCGGCCAGCGAGATGCGGTTGGCGTTGAAGGTGTTGGTCTCGATGAGATCGGCGCCCGCCTCGAGGTAGCTGCGGTGGATCTCGCAGATGATGTCGGGCTGGGTCAGGGCCAGCAGGTCGTTGTTGCCCTTGAGATCGCGACTGTCAGCCGAAAGCGCTCGCCCCGATAGCCCGCTCATCCAGCTGATGCCGTTGGATCATCGTCCCCATCGCGCCGTCCAGGAAAACGATACGCTCCTGGGGCAACCTCTTCAGCGCTCGATGCGAGTGCGGCGCTCGGTTTCGTCAATCGGCGCGACGGCGAAAGGCGCGCCGCAATACGGGCCGCCGCGCCTTCCTTCCTCGGATCGAGGCCCGCGCCGGTTGCGGCCCGCAGTGCTCGCAGCTGTTATCATTGCTGTGGGCACGGTCCCTCGCCTCGCCGTTCGGGCCGGCTTCCGCCGGCAAAATCGTCCTGACGATTTTGTCATGCAATGGCTCCTTCGAGCGTCGCAGGCCGCGGCTGCAGGGGAGTCGGCCGAATGCTCCGCGCGTGGCAGATGGCGTAAGTGGACTCGGCGCGATTCAGCGTGTAAAAATGAAAGTTCCGCACGCCATGACGCGCCACTCCTGCACCTGATCGATTGAGACACTCGCGGCAATGAGGCGCCGGGTCTCCGGATCGTCCTCCAGGCCCTCAAATCGCTCCTTCGGCCACTCGGGAACCTTCGTCCCGCAACGCTCCGCCATCGCACCAAGGGAGGGAAGCGCGTGATGGCATCATCCCCGGGATGATCGGGACATCGATTCCAGCGGCAGCACAACGATCGCGAAAACGGAGAAAGACATCGGCGTCGAAGAGAAACTACGTGATGGCACGCAAGCGCCTGCGTCGATCTTTTTCTTCAGGCTCTCCAGATCTGCCACCGCCGACAGCGCCTGGATATGCGCTTCCGGGTAAGCCGAACGGAAATGTCGAAGTCGCCGACAGTCTTCGGGCCGGCGACAGCTCATTCGCGTATGCGAACCGCCGGCGTGCGGCTCATCTCGCGTTGTCGTTTCGGGGATCGCCGCGCAAGGCGACCACTGGCAAATCCCTTCATCCCAGTACTTCCTCGCGATATCCAGTCTCGCCCTTTGAAGCGCCGACGCAGGTCAAATGCGGGCGCCAACCAAAGAGGTCTCCCGTTGAATACGCCTACGACATTGTGGGTACGCTCACGTGTCGAAAATCACGCTGTAGGTCACCGACACAGACCGCGGCGCCAACGGCGCCAGCCGCTCGATTGACTTCCACAGAGTAGCTTCCATCGCCGCATCCCCCGGCGGGAAGAACTCAAAAGACACGTAGACGGGGACTCCCATCGCCAAACTGGTCGTATTCATCATCAACTCCTTCAACTTATCCTGCTGTGCCCGTGCCACGCGATACTCCTTGCGACGGCACCGCCACAGCAGCAATTACATGTTCTCCATCCGCCTCGATCGGGCTCAACCGCTCACAGCTGAGCCCGACATCACCCAGCAGCCGCCGCAGCCGCCCGATCGGATGCTCCACAACTTTCTCGCGCGAGTCGGCCAGCGACTCGTAGCGCTCAAACACCCAAAGCCGTCCGTCCACGGCGAGCGCCCGGCGGCCGTAAGTCGCAATCCATCCAGCGTGCTCCCGGGCACAGCCAGGTGATCGAGGTACACGACATCGAACGGTCCCCGCCGCCTCAATGTCCTTCTGACATAGCGGCTCGGAGCTCGCGGCCAACAACACCCGGCAGCCGAACCCACGCCGCTCGGCGAATGCCCGCGCACTCTGCGCGGCCCGCCGCGAGTGAGCAATGGCGACGCACTCGCGCGCCACCGACGCCGCTAGCCTCCAACAACTCCAGGTGCTCGACACCTACCACCAGCGCCGACGCAGCGCTCCCCGAGTCAGCGCGGTCCAGCAGCCCAACTGTGCTGCCCGGACCACGCGGGGCGCCATCCCTCGCACTCTCGGCAATCGCAACATCAACAGCCTCGACGAATCCTTTCAGTGCCCGTCCGAGCCGCGACTCAACTGTCCTCGCAGCGGCCACAGACGCGGACACGCCGACACCGCCACCAGCTCCACCTTCCGCCGCGCCAGCCACGCCCGCACGAGCAGCGCTCGAGGCGCTGCCGGACTGCTCCAGGGCCCGTTGGCGATCGCGCTTAAACAGCGGATCGTCCCGATTCAGTTGACCCAACACGCCGTTCGCGAAGGCCGCTGCGGCAGCGTTCTGCGTCAGCCGGTAGTGCACCCACTGCCCTTGCCGCAGACGCTCCAACAACCCGGCCTCGCACAGAATCCGCAGATGCCTCGATACCCGCGGCTCACTTTGACGTAGCGCATCCGCAAGGTCGGAAACGCTCATTTCTTGTCGCGCGCACAACGCGAGCAGCCGCAGCCTGCTGTCCTCTCCAGCCGCCTTCAGCCAACCCAGAACCGTCGCCGAATCCACTGCCACCATATTAATCAATAATTGCACAATTCTTTAAATGCTAGAGTAGCACGAACTTCCAAAAGGAAAACAGCGAGCGGCGCCAAGAAACAGCGCAGCGCCAAACACCCCCGGTTCCGAGCGCTATTGACTCTTATGAGAGACAATAGAGTGCAAATCAAGCGCTCAGTGAATCGATGGCGACCCGCCGCCCTCGGCAGGCCCGTCCGCAAACAGCGCCTCAATATCCACCGCATCGAATCGGTAGGGCCGATGGCAGAACTCGCAGGTCACCGTCACAGCACCCTGCTCCTTGAGCACATCCCTGACCTCATCCATCCCGAGCGCCCGAAGCAGACTGCTCACCCGTCCCTGACTGCATCGGCACTCGAACTGCACCGGAGCACCCTTGAACAGCCGGATGTCGTGGGCCGCGAATCCGCGCTCGAGCAGCTCCTCTACGGGACGAACTAGCAAATCAGTGGTGTTCAACCGCTCAACGCCCCTCTGGGCATCCTCCCAGATCGCCTTCATGTCCGACTCGTCGGCATTCGCCGGGTCCGGAAGTTTCTGGACCAAAAAACCCACGCCACGCTCACTGTCGGCGGCGAGTAGAACCCGCGTCGGCAGCTGCTCGGACGAAGCAAAGTAGGTTTCCAGCGACTCGGCAAGCGAGGCGCCGGTCAGAGGAACAATGCCCTGATAGCGGCGGTTCTTCTCATCGGATTCGATGGTGACGACAATTCGACCTTCGGTCCCTACGAGACGCCGGAAGGCAGCCCCGCTCTGCGCCTCCGAAGTCACGCTCGCGACCTCCGCCTCCTCGAAGTTCGCCACGGCGCGCAACCGAAAATCATGGCTGCACTGGGCGACGAGGAGCCTCACCGCACCCTTACCCTGAAGCTGCAGGGTCAGCGTGCCGTTGAATTTCAAAGTAGCCGCCAGCAACACCGAAGCGGCAACCGCCTGGCCCAGCAACTCGCGGACGGGCTCCGGGTATTCCCGGTGAGCGCGCAGCTGGCGCCACGCCCCCTCCAGGCGCACCCAATGCCCCCGGACGGGCCGGTTTTCCACAATAAAACGACGAACCTCGTCGCCAGGCTGTGTCGGTGAATTCATGGCGACACAATGGGGTACCCACCCCGGCAACTCAACCGGCCAATTTCTTCTTCAGCAGCTCATTCAATTGCGCCGGATTGGCCTTCCCCTGCGTCGCCTTCATCACCTGCCCGACAAAGAATCCAAACAGCTTGTCTTTACCGGCACGGTAGTCCGCCAGCTGGCCCGGATTCTTCGACATGACCTCATCGATGGCCCGCTCGATGGCAGAGCTGTCGGTGATCTGCTTGAGCCCCTTCGATTCAATGATGGCGTCGGCATCCGCGCCGCCGGCCCACATCGCCTCGAAGACCTCCTTGGCAATCTTCCCGGAAATGGTCTGATCCGCGATCCGCTTCAACAAGCCAGCCAGCCGAGCCGCCGGCAGCTTCCCGGAGCCGATCTCCAGCCCCTCTTTATTCAAAGCGGCCGCCAGCTCTCCCATGACCCAGTTGGCCGCGAGCTTCGGTTCGCTGGGGACTTCCCGCGCGACCTCTTCATAATAAGAAGCGAGCTCACGACTCGCGGTGAGCACGCCCGCGTCGTATTCCGAGAGTCCGTACTGGCTCGAGAAGCGCGCCGCCTTCTGATCCGGCAGCTCAGGCAGGCTCGAGCGGATTCCCACGATGAAGCTCTCATCGAGCGCCACCGGCAGCAGGTCAGGATCCGGGAAGTAGCGATAGTCGTTCGCCTCCTCCTTCGAGCGCATCGAGCGCGTCTCGCCCTTGTCAGGATCGTAGAGGCGCGTCTCCTGCACGACCTTGCCGCCGGACTCCAACAGCTCGATCTGGCGCTCCACTTCGTAATTGATCGCCTTCTCGACGAAACGGAACGAGTTGAGGTTCTTGATCTCCGCCCGGGTGCCGAACTTCTCGGTGCCTTTACGACGCACCGACACGTTGGCATCACACCGGAACGAGCCTTCCTGCATATTGCCGTCGCAGATCTCGAGATAGCGCACGAGAGTGTGCACCTTCTTCATATAGGCAACGGCTTCCTTCGCCGAACGCATTTCCGGCTCCGACACGATCTCCACGAGCGGCGTGCCCGCGCGATTCAGATCGATACCGGAAGCACCGGGCAAGCCCTCGTGCAATGACTTGCCGGCATCCTCTTCGAGGTGCGCGCGAGTGACTCCGATCCGCTTGCGCGCGCCGTCATCGAGCACGATCTCGATGGAACCGCCAGCGACAATCGGCAGTTCGTACTGACTGATCTGGTAGCCCTTGGGCAAATCGGGATAAAAGTAATTCTTGCGCGCAAACACCGAGTGCGGCGCGATACGCGCGCCAATGGCCAACCCGAACTTCACGGCCATGCGCACGACATCGCCATTCAACACAGGCAACACGCCCGGATAGCCCAGGTCGACCAGGTTCGCCTGGCTGTTCGGCGGGGCGCCATACGCAATCGGTGAGCCGGAAAAGATTTTCGATTGAGTCGCCAGCTGGGCGTGAATTTCCAGCCCGATGACCGTTTCCCACTCAGACGAGGTCATGAGTAACGCTCCGGCACGCGCGTATGCCAATCCGTCTCGCGCTGAAAGAGATGCGCCACATTCAGCACTTTGGCCTCGCTGAAGTGGGGACCTATGATTTGCAGTCCGACCGGCAGGCCCTGCACGAATCCGCAGGGAACCGACATCGCCGGCAACCCAGCCAGGTTCGCGCCGATCGTGTAGATGTCATTGAGGTACATGGTGATGGGATCGGAGGTCTTCGCCCCGATCCCGAAAGCCGGACTCGGCGTTGTCGGCCCCATCAACACGTCCACTTCGCCGAAAGCGCGCGTGAAATCCGCGGTGATGAGCTGGCGCACCTTCTGCGCCTTCAGATAGTAAGCGTCGTAGTAGCCGGCCGACCCTCGGCCGAGCGTTCCCACGGCGCAGAACACAGTAGTTCCGTGAGGAAACGCAATGTCCATTGCCTTGGGGCCGATCTTGCTGAAGCGTGCCGGGTCAACACAGTTATGCATAACCAATAATCTTGGAGCGAGAAATGCCATGCATATGGTGCGCCCAGTCGGCAAGCGCTTCACTGCATACCACAATGCGATGAGCGAAAAACTGGGCGACGAAATTAACTGTGCGAAACTTCCACGAGTTCAAGTAGAGATCGCCGTGCTCGAATCCGATTCGTAACCGGTACGCTTGCGCGCCATGCGGCAAACAATGCCAGGAAGCGGCTCCATGGAGAGGTGGGCTTCGACTACATCAGGACGCAATTCTGTGAATAGCCTCTGTAGCTGGCGGGACGCAGCCAAAAAACGGTACTTGCGAAAGTAAGGGCGCA
>CAVVXG010000031.1:0-77205 GCA_963752125.1 uncultured Pseudomonadota bacterium
GCCGCGCTCTGGAGCGATGAGGGCGGCATGGTCACAGGTAGCCTAGGCATGGGTAAGGACTCGCTGCTGGGCTTTCTGGCAACGCTGAATCGACTATGGGACGGCGGCTCAATTCGCCATGACCGTAAGCAGGCTGAATCGGTTCATCTGGAGGGGCGCAGGTTGACAGTTAGCCTCATGGTGCAGTCAAGTGTGTTGCGGGACCTGAGCAACCGTAGTGCGGGACTTACCCGCGGCAGTGGATTCCTGGCGCGGTTCTTGGTTACCGAACCTGTCTCGACAATGGGCACCCGCATGTATCGCGAGCCTCCCCAGGGGATGCCGGCCCTTTCGGCTTTTCATCGGCGCATCGGCGCGTTGTTGGACGTTCCGTTACCGCTCGACGATCACGGCCGACTTGCGCCCGCAGAGTTGCGAACTGTCCCCCGGCGCCGTATCCATCTGGCGGGACTATCACGATGAGATAGAGCGCCAATTGGCGCCGCTCGGCGCACTGCGGGAAGTACCGGACTTTGCGGCCAAGAGCGCTGAGAACGCGGCACGCATCGCGGGATGCCTGCACATGTTTGACGGCACAGCAGGCGCGATCTCGCCCGAGACCATGCAGGCGGCCACGATCCTGGCGCGCTGGTACATACGGGAATCCCTGCGCGTCATGGCGCTATTGGATGAGCCGCCGGAGTTGGCCGATGCCCGAGTACTCGATGCTTGGCTTGCTGGCCGAGGCGACTGCACAACCCGCGAGGCGCAGCAGTATGGGCCAGTGCGTGACAAGGCCCGACGTGATGCAGCCCTACGGGTTCTGTGTGATGCCTACCGCGTCAGCGTTGCACTCGACGGCCGGCGCAGGGTGATCCGCCGAAACCCCGCGTTACATCAGCTTGCTACTGCTACACGCGCTACACCTGCTACACAGGAGAGGCAGCACGGGCCATCTGTAGCAAGAGTAGCAACTGTAGCTGTAGCAAATGGCCAGGCCCCAGCGGGCGATGCGGGGTGTACGCTATGAGCGCCCCAGCCATCGCGTTGCTGGCCGAGCTGCGAACCAAAGGGTTGCACCTGACACCGCAGCCCGACGGACGCGTACACGTCACACCCCTGGAGTTGCTGACCGCTGAGCTACGCGCGCGGATCATTGCCGCCAAGCCCGGCTTGCATGCGGCACTCGAGGCCGAGCGTCACGCCGCAGCGCACCTGGAGCGGCGCATTCGGTATATGGCTGCTCGCTGGAAGTATGACGCGAACGACCTTGCCGAGGCGCTGGCCGGCGCCCGGATGAATCCGGCCGGATGGCTGGCGGCGGTCGAGCAGGACGAACAGATGCACGAGGTATCGCGTCAGGCCGGGCGGCGACGTATGTCAGGGAGACAGCGGCTATGAGCCCCTCGCCCCGCCGGGCTGAGCGAGTCAGGTGAACTGTTATGACGAAGAGAAAAGACGATAACACCCCGAGTTCAAGCGCCAGCAATACGCTGCGAATCGACGCGCAGCCTGGCGTAGAACAAAAGGTTGCACTGACTCGGGCCGTACTGCGTCCGAGCGTGAGAGCAGCAGTTACGACGCGGACCTTCTCTAAACAGTTTGGCGAGCTGGACTTGACCGCGCTGATGGACGAACTGGCAGCTCAGGCGAAAGACGCGAACAACGGAGACCTGCAGCGCGTTGAGGCGATGCTCGTTGCTCAGGCACATACCCTCGAGGCGATCTTCCATGAACTAGCTCGCCGCGCAGCTCTCAATCTGGGCGAATACATCAACGCGGCTGAGACTTACATGCGCCTGGCGCTGAAGGCTCAAAGCCAGTGCCGCGCGACGATCGAGACTCTTGCCGCGCTCAAGAATCCCGCGCCTGTCGCGTTCGTGCGGCAAGCGAATATCGCTCACGGACCGCAGCAGGTGAATAACGCCCCGCCGCCAGCGCCAAGCGAAAGCTCGCCCGCGCGGGAATCCGAAAATTCGCCAAACGAAACTATTGGAGAAGCAAGATGGCGAGCGGTTGGACCCCGGAACGGCGCAGGCGTCAGTCGGAGCTGATTCGGCGATGGCAACCATGGCGAAAGTCCACGGGGCCGACAACACAGGAAGGTAAGAAGCGCGTCGGTCGCAACGCCTATAAGGGCGGCACTCGGTCGATGCTTCGCTCGCTGGCGAGGCTGCTGCGTGACCTGTGACTGGGGCACCCCGCGGGGGGCGATGGGGGATCGTTCCGCGAAGCCTCTCAACGAATTTCCACGGCTAAAAAACGCGGAGACGAAAACGCCGCCCAAATGAAGGCGGCGCTCTCGTTCGACAACGGGGGTCCGTCACCAGCGCAGAATACGATGCAATAGCGACAGAGGATCGATGCCGAGCGCCTTTGCGATCATCACACAATCCGTCAGGTGTACTGACCGGCGCCCGCCCTCCAAGTTGGCGACTTGATTGCGTGTCCATCCCAACTTCACCCCTAACTCCCCCTGGCTGAGGTCAGAGTCTTCACGCGATGCCCGAAGCACTATGCGGGTTCGTTGCTCCAGGCGTTCGCGGTCCGAGGCGCAATCGCTCATGATTCACCTCTCGTAGTCATGGCAACACCTCATCCGTCCCTACGGCGAAAATCGAGGAGGCTCCAAGCCAAAGCCCCGACTTTATTGCGGAGTTCGCAAGCGATTGCATGGGCCTTCCCGTAGGCCACTCGAACCGGGTCATCCAGTCTATACCCTCCGTCAGGATCATTCCTCCACATTCCCTCCCATAGAGCTTTCTCTAGTCCCTTAGCATGCTCCTCCAGCGGAACAACCTGACGCTGGATGTCACCGAGTGAGCCGCGCGCCTTCGCAATAACATCCAGGTGGGTGCGGGACTCCAGGGACAGGGCCGCGAACTCGTTGGCTGCTTTCTCTAAGTTCGCGACGAGCGTCGGTAAACTCAACTTGTCGGTTTCGCCGACTGATACTGCGGTCCCAATTGAGCGGCGCTCAATCAGCTCTCCTTCGAGAATGGCCAACTCGCCTTTGAATTGAACGACCTGTCCTGTCAGTTGAACCAACTGTCCTTTGCGTGGGCTGTCTGATTCGTCGCTCATGACGCACCTCCCGCGGCACTAGCGTTTGTTCTGCGGAACTGCGCGAGCCGGCTGCAGGCGTCGGCAAGCTGCTCGTGGATGCGTTCAAGACTTTGGATGGCGCGCCAAAGCACAGGTTGCTCCGGTCCATCACGGCCGTTGACTTGAAAGGCCATGTAGACCACGTTTACGAACGCCTCCGCATCGGCAACTGCCTCGAGGATCGGATCTAGATCGGGAAGCTTGATGCTGGCGTTCGTGCGGCGCTTGTCGGTACGGGTTTTGGGCGACTTCCGTCGAGACTTCTTGGAAGCGCTCATACAGCACCCCGGTCCTCGACGGACTCGTACGTCTTGTCGCGTCCGAGCAAGCGGTCAATCTCCTCCATCTGACGATCTATCTCATCGCCAACGAGGCGCCGTAAGCACAGCGCAATGTCTTGCTCGTTGACTGCTTCCGCCCTGAGCGTGGCGGAGCACATGTATGCAACAGCGCCCGCGATTTCGAGCTTGCGGTGAATCTCCTTGAGTGCATCCGCCGGTACATCGGCAGTCGTACGGAACTCGGAGGGCTTGGGATCGGGCGGCGTGCGGTGCGGTTTGGGGGAAGTTCGGACTGAACGCCCGCGTTGGACGCGGGTAGACTTCGACTTGAGTAGCGAACCCATGATCGGCCTCGTGGTAGGTCGGTGGTGGTAGGCCCTCGTCGGTGTTAGCGCACTGGCGGGGGCCGCTTGATCTCATGCTGCGTTCTGGCGCGCGCCTCCTTTGTCGCTTCGACGGTGTACGTCGTGGAAGGAGGAGCGTGCGACCCACATGGGGCACGGCAGCGGCACGCGTGAGTGGTGGCGGTGGAAGGGATCGAAGTGGCGCGTTACTCGAGGCGGGTCAGCGCTCGCAGGCCGCCGCACGGGATATTCCCCATAGATTCCCCATGAGGTTCCCGGCATCGGCGATGCCGCTCTAAGTCTTTGAAAGTATTGGCGCTCCCAACCGGATTCGAACCGGTGTACTAGCCTTGAGAGGGCTATGTCCTGGGCCTCTAGACGATGGGAGCGGCGTAGGGGCAAGAGCCGCGCATTATAGTGAGGCGGCGCGCGCTGTAAATACCGGCGTGCTGGTTTGGCCAGGGGGATGCAAGAAATCCCCCTGGCCAAGCTTTACCGGCGGATTACAGATTTCCGCTGACGCGGGTCAGGGAGTTCGCCGTCGATGAATTGAGGATATACAGATCGCGAGTACCCGGATTCTCGGTCGAGGCCGGATTCGCGGCTTCGAGGAACCCGATGTGATCGGTGCTGCGGAATGTGCCGGTCAAGGTGACAGCGTTGCTGTTCGGAAGCGTGCCAAGAGTCTGCCCCACCTCGTTGGTGGTCGCGTCAATCGCCATGAGGGTGCCGCCGCTCACCGCGTCCTCGGTGTACTGGTAGCCGTTTGCCGGATTGGTGACGGTCACAGTGGAGAGGCCACGCACCTGGAATATCGTTTCGTAGGCGGTCGTGGTCGTGGTCGTGTCGTCCGGCCACGGCTTCTGCTCGCCGCCGTTGACGAAGGTGGAGCTGGCTAGCGGCGCTTGAATGACGGTACCGTCCATTCCAACGATTCCAGACTGAGTGCCGCTGCGGGTGATGACGCGGTTGGTTGTGTCGGTCGTTCCGGTCCAGGTCTCGTAGTAGACAGTGGTGGCGGTGGCTATGAAGGTGCCGGTGTTTTGGGTGCTGCTGACCAATGTCGTGGCGGACGCGCCCGACGCGGTGGGCAGGCTACGGATGGAATACGTACCGTTGGCTACCACCCCAAGCAGCAGGCTCGAGCCTTGCACGGGGAATAACAGGTTGATGACGCGTCCGGCCTCGGTGTCGACCACGGTCGGTGCCGCCGAGCCGTTCGCGGGCATGGAGTAGATGCTCGTGGATGCCGGCGTCGACGATGTTGCTGCCGTGAAGATCGAGAAATAGAGAGTGTCAGGAGAGGCCGCGAAAAGCGCCGCGGTGTTGGTGGGGCTCCAGCCCGGTATGGAATACAAAGTCGCGGATACGGAGGGTGTGCCGTAGTTCACGTAGACGATGTTACCGTCCACGACATACAGTTGCCCGGTAGGAAATCCTTGTGTGGTTCCTACAGGCAGCGCCGCCGCGACTCCTATTGGGGCGTTGAGAGTACCCAATACAGTCGGATTCGAGAAATTGCTGTCAACCAGCTCCAGGTTGGCGCCGTCTTTGATCACAAAGCCCGTGATGCCGCCTTGCGAGGTGCGCACCGCGGCGACGGGCATGGCGGAAACCACGATCGGCGCGCTCGAGGCCGACATACCGGTCTTGACCATGTGGAATACGTCGTCGCCGGTGTTGCAGGCGCCATCCGGGCCGCGCAGACGGTAGATATAGGACGAGTTGGTCGGAGTTTGCAGGTCGGCAGTGAAAAACACGCCGACGTAATCATAGTTCGCATTCGCCACCGCGACTCCTGACAGGCTGCAGGTATCGTCGACCGTGGCTGCAGTTTCGCTCGAGATCTGTTGGGCCGCAGGTGCACTGGTGCCCGTGAGGTCCAAGCCGTAAATATGGCCGTCGCTGCCCTTGTAGACCTCGATACCCGCCGCCTGTCCCAGGCTCTGGCCTGTGGTGAAATCGACCGTGCCGCGCAGAATTTGTTTCTTGCCGGCATAACTGTTGGTCGGTGCGTATACGTACTGGTTGCTGGTGGGGTCGGCCCAAGCAACGAATACCCCGGTGGTGCCGAGGTAGCTCACAACCGCGGGCGGGGACGGAGGTGGTGGTGGCGATCCGGGGCCGCTGCCGCCGGTCGAGCCGTCCGACCCGCCGCCGCCGCCGCCACCGCCGCATGCGGTAAGACAAAGCGCCAGAGTCGTGCTCACTGCCATCTGGATCGAGATTCGCGACATTCGGTAGTCTCCTTGCTTGAATGCGGTTGTTGCTCCGTGACAACCGCAACGCCTCAGCCGTCGGGTCGTTGACACCTGATGCGAAGTAAACGAAGTGAGTGACCGCGCGTTGTTCGCGCAGTTGACTGTTAGAATCGTCCGTTATGACAGCTGCGGGGAATGCCGCTCGAAGATGACTCGCTGCTGAATCGCCTGGATGCCAGGCTGGTGGGGGAGGATGGTGGGCTCAGTGCACGTTGAAAAACGGTATTGGCGCACCCGCGTACACATTCTGCGGCAACTGCCCGTTCCAGCGTTCGGCCTTGGTCTGCTCCACCTGAATGCGTCGCAGCTCCAGTACGTCCTTGCTCTGTTTGAGCGCCTCGTTCTGAATGCGCAGTGCTTCCGCCTGAGCGGTGGCGTTTTTCAACGCGGCATAGGCATCACCGTCGGCCTTGGCTTTGACTGCGTTGGCTTCTGCTTCGGCAATGGCCACCTTCTGCTTCTGTTCTGCCTCGACGGTTTTCAACCTGTTTTCCGCGGCCAGGCGCAACTGTTCCTGCGTCACCTTATCGTTGATCGCGGCCATGTAAGACTGCGAGAACGAGAAGTTGCGCATATCGATGTTGATGACTTGCGCGCCGTAGATCGCAAGCTTGGTGCGTAGCGACTCGTTGATGTCGCCGGATACCCGGGCGCGCTGGGAAATAAGGTCGGTAGCGTCATAACGTGCCGTGACCGCCTTGAAGATCTCTTGGGTCGCTGTCTGTACGTACGAGGACAAGTCGCCGTTATGGGTGTACTTCTCGTAAACCTCTGCCACCTTGTCCGGCATGATGCTGTAGCGGACCGTCATCGAGACTTTGACGGGTTGTGTGTCGCTCGTGCTGCCGTCGGCATTCTCGATGTCGGCCTGTTCGGCGCGTATGCTGAACAGCGCGAGTTGCTGCCACGGGGGCAGGATCTTGAGGCCCTCCGGCTCGATCCCGACGATGCGGCCGAATTGCGTGACCACACCTCGGCTGCCGGTGGGAACGGAGCGGAACGGCCAGATGATCCAGAGCGCGATCAGAACGGCCACAGCGATGATGATGTAGCGACGCTTATCGTTACCCATGATCTAGTTACCCATGCCTTCTCTTTCCAGCAGCATGCCGATAATCCCTTAATAAGGTGGACCGCAAGCGTAGCGACTATACCGGGAAGGCAGGCCAAGGGCTTGGGTTCGGCGTAACGGCCACCAGCTTCCGGCCCCCGCGGACCTGGAGGGCAGGAGCCGCACCTTAACGCGCTAACCTTTTGATCCTATTGGTGCCATCGCCCGCGCGGCCATGGCGCTTTTTGGCGGTGCCGCAACTAGCTGATAAGTTTATGATTCTGCGGAAAAAATTCGTAAAGGTTGCGCTATAATCGCGCCCCTCAAAAACTGCCCAAGCCGAAAGCGCTTCATTGAACTCCTTCAACGCGTCCGTGGTGGCGCCAACAGCGGTCCCCCGCATCATCCCGCGACCCGATCACACGATCTCGCGGTCACATATTTCGCCCAACGCCTTGCGGGTTTTGTACAAGCTGCGCGATGCGGGGTTCATGGCCTTTCTGGTCGGTGGTTGCGTGCGCGACCTGTTGATCGGGCTCGAACCGAAGGATTTCGACGTTGCGACCGACGCGTTGCCGGAGCAGGTGAAAAGGCTCTTTCGCAACTGCCGCCTGGTCGGTCGCCGGTTCCGCCTGGCTCATGTCTTTTTTGGCCGCGACATCATTGAGGTCGCGACCTTCCGGGCCGCGAGCGCGCCATCGCAGGGGGAGGAGCCGTTGCCGGATGCCGATCCGGAAGACGGCGAGGCCGCGGAGCTCGACGATCCGCAACTCGAGGCGGACTCCCTCGCTGACAGCGGCGATGCGGAGGCCAACGGTGTTCCTTACATCGGTAGCAATGGCGCCGTTGCAAGCGCGCTGCCCGATGACGCCAGCACGGCGCGAGCGCCTCTTGAGCGCGGATCGGCGAGTTATGCAGTAGACGGTGGCCGCAGCTTCGCAAGCCCCGACTCCGAGGTTGACACTGACGTTCTCGCCGAGCGCATGTTCGACGAAACGGGACGGATTCTGCGCGACAACGTGTATGGCACCATCGATGCCGACGTCTGGCGCCGTGATTTCACCGCCAACTCGCTGTACTACAACATCGCCGACTTCTCGATTTGGGATTACTGCGGCGGTGTCCAGGACGTTGCCGACCGCAAGCTGAAGTTGATCGGCGACCCCGAAACCCGCTTTCGCGAGGACCCGGTACGGATGCTGCGAGCCGCGCGCTTCGAGGCGAAGCTCGGCTTCCAGATCGACCCGGCCACGGCCGAACCGATCGAGCGGCTACGCGACCTGATGGGTGGTGTGCCGCCGGCGCGTTTGTTTGACGAGACCTTGAAGCTGTTTCTCGGCGGTCACGGCGAGCGAAGTTATGAGGTACTGCGGCGGCGCGGCCTGTTGGGGGCGTTGTTGCCCACCGTAGAGACTTACCTCAGGGCACACCCGGGCAGCCTGGTCGAAAAACTGTTGATTCAGGGCTTGCGCAATACCGACGCACGTGTGCAGGCGGATAAACCGGTGACGCCAACTTTCCTGTTTGCGCTGCTGCTGTACGGTCCCATTGCGGGCATCATTGAATCGACGCCGCCGGAGCGTTGGCACGAGCTCGGTACGATTCTCGATGCCTGCGACCTGGCGGCGCGCCAAGCGCAGGCGCGGGTTGCGATTCCGAAGCGCTTCTCCCTCGGCGTCCGTGAGATGTTTGCGTTGCAGCCGCGGTTGGAGCATCCGCGAGGCCGCCGCGCACTGCGGGTGCTGGAGCATCCGAGGTTCCGCGCGGCCTACGATCTGCTGCTGCTGCGCGCGCAATTCGGGCTTGCACCGGCGGAAATGGCGGACTGGTGGACGCGCCTCCAGGAGGTTTCTCCACAGGAACGTGGCGAAATGGCCGATGCGCTCAGCGGACAGTCGCAACGAATGGATGGGCCGCCGCGCAGCGGCGGTGGCGCGGGCGGGCAGCGTCGTCGACGCCGGCGCCGTCGGCCTTCCGCCCCCTCCTAAACGAGCAGCGCGTGTCCGGGGGGCTGTGGCATCCGGCCTACATTGGCGTGGGCAGTAATTTGGATGACCCGCACGCGCAGCTGCTACGCGCGTTCGGCAAGCTCGCCGAGCTTGCCGACACCCGCCTCATCCTGACCTCGCCACTTTATGTCTCGCAACCCTTTGGCCCGCCTGCGCAACCGGATTTTGTCAACGCCGTAGTTGGTCTGCTGACGCAGCTCGAGCCGTTGGCACTGCTCGCGGGCTTACAGGCCATCGAGGTTGCGCAAGGCCGCCCTAGGCAACACGAACGGTGGGGCCCGCGAGTCGTCGATCTCGACATACTGGTCTACGGACGCGAGCGGCGCGCCGATGCGCACCTCACCTTGCCGCACCCCGGTATAGTGGAGCGCGGTTTCGTTCTGTATCCTCTGGCGGATATCGCCCCGGACCTCGACATCCCAGGACTTGGTCGCGTGACCGAGCTCAAGGGACGTCTCGCGCCCGGAGGGTTGAGGAGACTTGCCTGAAGAATACCGCCGCTGGTGCGAAGCCAACCGACACGCCGCACCAGTTCATTGTGCTCGAAGGCCCGATCGGCGTCGGCAAGACGAGTCTCGCCCGCCGTCTGTGTACGAGTCTCGAAGCCGAGCCGGTTCTGGAGCAGGCCGCCGAAAACCCGTTCCTGGAGCGCTTCTATCGCAATCCGCGCGACGGGGCGCTGCCCGCGCAGCTGTACTTTCTCTTTCAGCGCGCGCAGCAGCTCGCCGGCCTCAAACAGGCGGACCTGTTCGCGCCACGCAGAGTGGCGGACTATCTGTTGGAGAAGGATCGGTTGTTCGCGCGCGTTACCCTGGATGATGCGGAGTTCGGTCTGTACGAGCAGGTATACGCGAAGCTCGATGTGCAGGCGCCGAAGCCGGACCTGGTCGTGTATCTGCAAGCGCCCGTCGATGTACTCCTGGAGCGTATCGCCAAGCGCGGTATCCGTTACGAACAGCAGATCGAGCGGACCTATCTGGAGCGTCTGAACCAGGCGTACGCCCGTTTTTTCCACGAATACGAATCGGCACCGCTGCTCATTGTCAACGCCGCCTCCATCGACCCCATCAACAATGAGGCCGACTATGAGGAGTTGCTCGCGGCGATCCAGCGAATGAAGCGGGGTCGGCTCTACTACAATCCACTGCGCAGTCGCGGGATTTAATAGAGTAAACTGCCTGAATGGATACTGTCACAACTATCGCCGCGGTTCGCGAGCATGTCCGTCGCTGGCGCGGCGAAGGGCGCCGGGTCGCCTTCGTGCCGACGATGGGTAATCTGCACGCCGGACACGTGAGTCTCATCCAGGCAGCGCGCCAGCACGGCGATCGCTTCGTTGCCAGTATTTTCGTCAACCCGATGCAATTCGGGCCGAATGAGGACTACGCGCATTACCCGCGTACGCCGACGCAGGATGAGCGGATGTTGGTCGAGGCTGGCTGTAGTCTCATGTTCATGCCGGATGTGGCGGAGATCTATCCGAACGGTTCGGAGCGGGTCACACGGGTCGATGTGCCGACATTGTCGCGCATCCTCGATGGCGAGTTCCGCCCTGGCCATTTTGAAGGGGTCAGCACTGTCGTGGCGACGTTCTTCCATATCGTCGCGCCCGATGTGGCGGTGTTTGGCGAGAAAGACTTCCAACAGCTGACCATCATCCGCCGCATGGTGGCGGATCTGTGCCTGCCGGTGCAGATCATCGGCGCACCGACGATGCGCGATTCCGACGGTCTGGCGATGAGCTCGCGCAATCAATACCTGACGCCGGCCGAGCGCCAGATCGCGCCGCGCATCTATCAAACACTGCAGGCGGCGGTGCAGCGCTTAGCTGCCGGGGACTGCGAGTTCGCCAGCATCGAGCACGCCGGGGTCGAGGCGCTCGAAAAAGCAGGCATGAAGCCTGACTATTTTTCAATCAAGCGCGCCGAGGATCTGGGTCCGCCGGCGCGGGACGTCAACCACCTGGTCGTGCTGACTGCCGCGCGCCTTGGCAAAGCCCGTTTGATCGATAACATTCAAGTCAGGAAGTGACCCCGGGCCCAGTCTCGATTTTTCGCGAAAACGCGAGTAGGTGCGCGGAGGCGAGCGAAGAAGGCGCTTTCCGGGGGGCTTGCCCTGTAGGGAACAGGGCAAGAGCCTACAGGGGCGCGACGCATGCGTCGCGCGGGTTGGCCGGGGGCGCCCAGCCCGGAAGGGACAACACCGGGTCAGAAGCGGGCGACCGCCTGCGTCCTCGTACTTGCGGCGCCCCCCGGAAAGGGCCTTCTTCGCTCGCGTCTGCGCTTACCTTGAGCGCGCCGCCCCCTCCTGATGCCGTCCCAACGCCCACTCCACATGCTCCCTAACTAACGCCGACCCATCCGCCTTACGCGCATTGAGCGCGCTCAACACTTCGGGGGTGGTGCGGGCATTCCCCAGCGCCACCGCAATATTGCGCGACCACCGCTCGAATCCGATCCGATAGATCGCCGACCCCCGCATCCGCTCATCAAACTCCGACGCTCGTCCACCCGAACAGGCTGGCCAGTCGCGGGGCATCCAGTCCATGGCGTACTTTGAAATCCGGGTGGGCGGCCGCGCGCGCAAATTTGTTCCAGGGACACACCAGCTGACAGTCATCGCACCCGTAGATGCGATTCCCCAACGCCGACCGCAGCTCGAGCGGAATCGCGCTGCGATGCTCGATGGTCAGGTAGGAAATACAGCGCCGCGCATCGAGCCGGTAGGGCGCGACGATCGCCGCGGTCGGGCAGGCGGGCAGACACGCCTGGCAACTCCCGCAGTGCGCGGAAGCCGCCGCATCCACCGGTAAGGGCAGATCGGTCAGGATCTCGCCCAGAAAAAACCAGGAGCCGGCATCGCGGGCGATGAGGTTGGTGTGCTTGCCGATCCAACCCAGCCCGGCGTTGCGCGCCAGGGCCTTCTCCAGCACCGGGGCGCTATCGACGCAAACCCGATAGCCGAAGGGGCCGATTCGTGTCGCGAGCCCTTGCGCCAGCTGGGCCAGCGCGCGTCGCATGACCTTGTGATAGTCACGTCCCAGGGCATACCGCGAGACATAGCCCAAAGCTGCGTCATTCAGCACCTCACCCGCATCCCGGGCGAGCTCGGGCCAGTAATCCATGCGAACGCTTATCGCACGCACGGCGCCGGGGACGAGCTGCGCCGGCCGGCTACGCAAGACGCCATGCCGGCGCATGTAGTCCATCTCGCCCTCGAAACCGGCCTCCAGCCAGCGCAACAGATGTTGCTCGTCCTCCGGAATCGCAACGTTCGACACACCGAGCTCGCCGAAACCCAGCGCGCGAGCCCGCACCGCCAGCTCGAGTTTGGCGGCTTTCAGGTCGATTGTCAGCGGATCAGTCATAGCCTCTTCACCGCTGTCAGTATAATGCGGCAATGGCTTTGCCCATCGCTTTGTACTCCACCGCGCAGGTCCGTGCGCTCGACACCCATGCCATCGAGGGATTGGGAATTCCCGGGTATACCTTGATGAAACGGGCTGGGGAGGCCGCCCTGCGGTATCTCAGAACTCGCTGGCCCATGGCGCATCGGATCGTCATCGTCTGCGGCGGTGGCAACAATGGCGGCGACGGGTATGTGCTCGCCCGGTTTGCGCACGCCGCGGGTCTTACCGTGACGGTGCTGGCCGCCGTCTCTCCCGAGCAGCTTCGGGGTGATGCCCGGCAGGCTTACGATGACTTCAAGGGCAGCGGGGGACAGATCCACACCTTCGCGCCCGCGTTGTTTAGCGAGGGTGACGTCATTGTTGACGCGCTCCTGGGCACGGGCCTGCATGGCAGCATTCGCGAGGATCTCGCCGCCGTCATTCGCGAAATCAACTCCTCGGGACGCCGCATATTCGCGCTCGATGTGCCTTCGGGACTGGATAGCGACACAGGCGTGCCCCTTGGAGAGACGGTGCGGGCGGACTGCACCGTGACGTTTGTTGGACTAAAGACCGGTCTGTTCATTGGCGACGGCCGGGAGTACGCCGGCACCGTCTACTTTGACGATCTGGAAATCGCCCCACCACTGTCTGCGCAGTTCAAGCCCGGGCTCGAGCGCATTGTCGACGCGGAGATTCAGCGTGCGCTGCCGCGACGTCCGCGCGCCGCTCACAAGGGCAACTTCGGTCACGTCCTGATTGTGGGCAGCGGTAGCGGCATGCCGGGTGCCGTGCGCCTGGCAGGTGAGGCGTGCTTGAGAGTTGGAGCGGGGTTGGTGACGGTAGCGGTTGCCCCCGAGAACGTACCTGCGATCTCTGCCGGTCGCCCGGAACTGATTTGTCTGCAGCTCACTGATGCGGATGTGCTGGCCGAGGCGATCGAGAAAGCCGAAGTGATCGCGATTGGCCCCGGGTTGGGCCGGACCCAATGGGCCCGCGACGCCCTCGAGGCTGTATTAAAGAGTGACAAGCCGCTGGTCATCGATGCCGACGCGCTGAATCTCATTGCGGAAGGGGCGGGGTCAAAACCGCGCGACAACCGGTCGCGAGAAAACTGGCGCAGAGAAAACTGGATCTTGACGCCGCATCCGGGCGAGGCCGGGCGCCTGCTCGAGGTTGGCACACAACAGGTACAAGCGAACCGGATTGCCGCCTTGGATCAACTCGTCAAACGCTACGGCGGCACGGTGGTGCTCAAGGGCGCAGGCACACTCGTGGGTACCAAGGGGCACACGCCAGCCCTGTGTGAGCGAGGTAATCCGGGCATGGCCAGCGCAGGCACCGGCGACGTTCTGACAGGCGCCATCGCGGGAATTCTGGCGCAGTGTCGTGACAACTGGCTGGCCGCTCGTGTCGGAGTGCTCGTTCATGCGATGGCGGGCGATGCCGCCGCGCGCACTGGGGAGCGTGGCTTGCTGGCTAGTGACGTGGCTCGGGAACTGCACCACTGCGTCAATCTCTGACACCTGCGCACGCGGTGATTCGGCAGTCGCATCCTGCACCTGTCAACGAGGCTCCTTGATGGTCGTTCGTACGACTAATGCACAGGAGACGGAAGGCTTTGGAGCTGAACTCGCCAACGCTCGGCCCAAGCACGACGACCTGTTCAGTGTCGTCTACCTCACCGGAGATCTCGGTGCGGGAAAAACCACTCTGACGCGAGGCTTCTTGCGGGCGCTGGGCGTCGAGGGCGCCGTGCGCAGCCCGACCTACACTCTGGTGGAGATTTACGAGATGGGGACATTGACCGCCCTGCATCTGGATCTGTACCGACTGAGCGATTCGGCCGAGCTCGACAATCTGGGCCTGCGGGAATGGGCTAGAGGGGGCCATCTGTGGCTCATCGAGTGGCCCGAGCGTGGCTCAGACAGGCTCCCGGCAGCCGACTTGGTTGTGAAGCTCACCGCTGGAACGGGCGGGCACGACATCGAGGTGACGGCCAAGAGTCCTGTTGGCATCTCGTGGCTCGAGCGCGTAGCGACAGCAAACGGTTGAAAAGCGCCCCATCGCGTCGTAGATTACGCGGTAAGTTGAAGCGCGAACTCCATGATTAACAAGGTCTTTCAGTTTGGAGTCGCCGCCTTAGCAGTGGCGGCGCTGAATCTAGCCTGGGCGTCCAGCTCCGAGCTGCGCGGCGTCCGTGTGTCCTCGACCCCGGAGGGGACGCAGGTGACGCTCGACCTGACGGGGGCGAGCACCGAAAAAACATTTACTCTCGATCGTCCGGATCGCACGGTCATTGATCTCGGCCACACCCGATTGGGCGGCCATGTACGCCTGCCGCTGGGTGTCGGAGCGGTGTCCGGATTTCGCGTTGGAACGCAACCGGGCGGCACGTTGCGATTTGTCATGCAATTGAAATCGCCCACACCAACACGGTTGGTGTGGATGCGAACCCCGGGAGGGCGCGGGCGGCAACTCGTCATCATGCTCGGCAGTGCCGCGGCGCTTGCGGCGGCGGCGCCGACTTCGGGGGCAACAGTTCCAATGGCGTCAACGGGCACGACGGCGTCGTCGGGCACACTGACATCGCCAAGCACAATGGCAGCGGCGAGCGCAGCTGCCGCGACATCAGCAGCCTCAGCGCCGTCGGCCGCTGCAACGCGCAGCACCGCGCAAGATTCAACTCAACGTGTTGTGCGTGCCGCACATGCGCCAACCGACAGCGGCCGCGATGTCATCATCGCCGTGGACGCCGGCCACGGCGGCCAGGATCCGGGTGCGATCGGTCATGGCGGCACGCGCGAGAAAGATGTGACTCTGGCGATCGCGAGGGTTGTGGCTGAGCGCATCAACGGCGAGTCCGGGATGCGTGCCATCCTGACTCGCAATCGTGATGAGTTCCTGGTACTGCGCGATCGCATCGGGCGCGCTCGTATCGCGAAGGCGGACATGTTCGTTTCAATACATGCCGACTCCATCGCCAACCGCGAGGTGTCAGGTGCTTCGGTGTACGTGTTATCCGAGCACGGCGCGACGAACGAGGCGGCGCGGTGGCTTGCCGACCGCGAAAACGCGGCGGACCTGATGGGAGGCGTGAAGCTCGACGACAAGGACAAGCAGCTCGCCTCGGTGCTGCTCGACTTGTCCCAATCGGCAAACATCAGCGCCAGCATGACCGCCGCCCAGCGCGTGCTCGCTTCGCTGGACGCCGTGGGGCAGGTGCGCAAGTCGCAGGTTCAACAGGCCGGTTTCGTTGTCCTGAAGTCTCCAGATATTCCGTCGATGCTGGTCGAGACGGCCTACATCTCGAACCTCCAGGAAGAGCTCAATCTGCGCAATCCACGCCATCAGGCAGCGCTGGCGGAGGCGATCTTCGACGGCGTCCACCGCTACTTCCAATCCAATCCTCCCGCCGGCACCCGGTACGCCCAAGAGCGCCGGAGCACCGTCGCGACCGTGTTCGCGGGCTCCGCCGCCACGACCGTTTCCGGTGCGGAGGCGGCTTCCGGGATACAGGCAGCCGGCACGCCGGCCGTCCAAGCGCGCTGATCGCCGGTACACTGCGTTCCTTTGCAGCCGAGCGGTCGCGCGTCGAGGCGCTGCTCGTTGAGCCAAGGATTTCCAGATGCCGATCCGTGTACTGCCCAGTGAGCTGGTCGATCAGATCGCCGCCGGCGAGGTCATCGAGCGAGCGGCCTCGGTCGTCAAGGAGCTCGTTGAGAACAGCCTCGACTCAGGCGCCCGTCGCATTGAAATCGATGTAGAGCGCGGCGGCGTCGGCCTCATCCGGATACGCGATGACGGCTGTGGAATTGCCGCGGACGAACTCCCGATCGCGATCTCCCGGCACGCCACCAGCAAGATCGCCTCGCTCGATGATCTGGAGTCCGTCTTCACATTGGGGTTCCGTGGCGAGGCGCTCCCCTCCATCGGCTCGGTCTCCCGCTTGCGCATCGTCTCGCACCCATCCGACGCCGAGCATGCTTGTGAAATTGGCGTTGATGGCGGAACCGTCGTGCCGGTACGTCCTGCCGCGCATCCGAAAGGTACGACCATCGAAGTTCGCGACCTGTTCTTCAACGTTCCAGCGCGACGCAAGTTCGTGCGCAGCGACTCGACCGAGTTGGGCCACATCGTGCGTCTGGTCGAGCGCCTGGCGCTGTCGCGTTACGATGTCACTTTCCGGTTGCGCAATGGCCAACGGCTGATTTTCGATGCACCGTCGGTGGAACAGGGCGCGGAAGCAACACGCTTTGCCGCGGTCCTCGGCAGCGAATTCGCCGAGCGCTCGGTGCCAGTGAACCATTCGGCGGGGCCCGTCAACATCTCAGGTTGGATTGGCTTGCCGACCGCCGCGCGCGGGCAGCCCGATCAGCAATATTGGTTCGTCAATAATCGCAACGTGCGCGATCGGCTCCTGATGAACGCCGTGCGCGTGGCCTATCGCGATGTTCTGTATGGCGGCCGCCATGCCGCCTATGTTTTGTATCTCACGCTCGACCCGAAGCTCGTCGACGTCAACGCGCACCCCGCGAAGCTGGAAGTGCGTTTCCGTGACAGCCGCCAGATTCACGACTTCGTGTTTCGGGCGCTCGAGCGTGTACTGGCCGATACGAAACCTGGCCTTACGGCGGCGCCCGCGGCAGACACCGCCAGTGTCCTGGGGACAGCGCGGAACACTGATCACGGGGGCGGGTTTGCGCAGGCGTTGCCTCTTTATGAGTCACCCCGTTATGCGGCAACGCGCAGTCCTTGGGCCGTAGTCGAAACGGTTCGCGACTCGCAGCCGCTCCCCGACCCGCTGATAGGAGTGCCGGGGCCGGCGCAAGGGGCGGTGGAATTCGCGGAAGTTGAGCGTCCGCAGGCGCCCGAGTATCCGCTCGGCACCGCGTTGGCACAGCTGCACGGCATCTACATTCTTGCGCAAAATCGTGAGGGGCTGATTCTCGTCGATATGCACGCCGCCCATGAACGCGTCTTGTACGAGCGACTAAAGGCCCAACACGCTGCCGGTGGCGAGCCCGCGTCGCAGCATCTTCTCGAGCCTATCGTCGTCGAGCTCAAAGGGCATGAGGTCGATGCCGTTTTGGAAGCGCTCCCCGAATGGCAACGCGCCGGATTCGATGTGGATGCTCTGGGACCAACACGCCTGGCCCTGCGGCGCATTCCCGCGCTGATTGCGGGCGAGAACGTCACCGAAGTCGTCAAGTCCGTGGTGCGCGATCTGGAGCTCGAGGCTGACACACATCATCTCGACGGCGCCGCTGACAAGTTTCTGGGCACGCTGGCGTGCCGGACCGCGATCCATGCGCGGCGGCGTCTCAGTGTTCCCGAAATGAATGCCTTGCTGCGCCAGATGGAAGTCACGGAACGCGCCAACCAGTGCAACCACGGTCGTCCGACCTGGACGCGCCTGTCGCTGCCGGAGCTCGATCAGCTATTTCTGCGGGGGCGGTGATGAGCGAGCTACCCGTCTTCGTGCTGACGGGGCCGACCGGAGTGGGCAAGAGCGATTGGGCCATTCGTCTGGCAGGCGAGGCCCCGGTCGAAATCGTCAGCGTGGACTCGGCTCTTGTCTATAGAGGGTTGGACATCGGTGCCGCCAAGCCTTCCCGTGCCCTACGCGAGCGGGTTCCCCATCATCTGATCGATATCTGCGATCCCACCGAGAGCTATTCGGCCGGCCGATTCGTAGCGGACGCCATGGCCTGCATCGCGCAGATTCATGCGCGCCGCCGGGTGCCGCTGCTCGTCGGTGGAACATTGCTCTACATCCGGGCACTCCGGCATGGCCTGGCGCCTCTGCCGCAGGCTTCCGTGGCCGTGCGGGCGCAGATTGACGAACGTGCCGCGCGCGAGGGCTGGCCGGCGTTGCACGCGGAATTGTTACGACTTGATACAGACGCCGCCGCGCGCATCTCGCGCAACGATGGCCAACGAATTCAACGTGCTCTGGAAGTTTGCTACATGACGGGGCGTCCGATTTCGGAACTGCAGCGTGCGACCGTCAGCCCGCTTGGCGGTTTGCCGTTGAAATATTGGGTGCTAGCCCCAACGCACCGGAGCGTGTTGCATGAACGCCTTTCCCGACGCTTTCGCGCCATGATGGCTGCCGGCTTTTTGGACGAGGTCAATGGGTTGCGCCTGCGTGGCGACCTGAGCCCCCGGCATCCTGCCATGCGGTCAGTGGGCTATCGGCAGCTCTGGGCTCACCTGGACGGGGAATATGGCTTGGAGGAGGCTGAGCAACGCGGTATTTTCGCAACGCGCCAGCTCGCCAAGCGTCAGTTGACGTGGTTGCGCGCCGAAAAGGTGGCTGAGTGGCTTGATTCGGAATGCGACGAAACGTCGTGGAATCGCGACGTACGTCACGAGTTGAGAGAGCTTGGTCTTTGATTGGGACTGCATGTTAAGATGTGCGGCGTCGCCATTCGCTGCCCCTAAAGGCACGTAGCTTGCTGGATCGCCGTACACGGAAGTTCGCTTGCGGTCCGTAACCGAAAAACTAGAAGCTGTGAGAACAAGGAGAACCCGATGGCCAAAGGCCAGTCGCTGCAAGATCCCTTTTTGAATGCGCTCCGCAAGGAACGGGTGCCGGTTTCAATCTACCTCGTCAACGGGATCAAGTTACAAGGTCAGATCGACTCATTCGACCAGTTCGTCGTGCTGTTGAAGAACAGCGTGAGCCAGATGGTGTACAAGCATGCCATCTCGACGGTCGTTCCGGCGCGCAACGTACGCCTGACCGAAGAGGGCGCGGTTGCCACGGAGACTCCCGTAGAGTGATTCTTGGATTCACGGACAGCTTGAGTGTTCGAGCGCCCACGAAGCGGTGAGCGCGTGGTCCTTGTGCGCTTAGGTATCGGCGCGCAAGTGGACCCCGAGGATCTGCAGGAGTTCAGGCAACTCGCAGTGTCGGCCGGGGCTGAACCCGTCGCGACCGTTACAGGTCGTCGCGAGCGTCCCGATCCACGCTTTTTCATGGGCAGCGGCAAGGCGGACGAGGTCCGGGCCGCTGCCGAAGACAACGCCGCGGACGCCATTCTCGTCGATCACGCGCTCTCGCCAAGTCAGGAGCGCAATCTCGAGAAGCTCACCGGTCGACGCGTCCTCGACCGCAATAGTCTCATTCTCGATATTTTCGCGCAGCGCGCCCGCAGCTTCGAAGGCAAGCTCGAAGTGGAGCTCGCGCAGTTGAAACACATCGCCAGCCGCCTGGTGCGCGGTTGGACCCACCTCGAGCGCCAGAAGGGCGGCATCGGCATGCGCGGCCCCGGCGAGACGCAGTTGGAAACCGACCGTCGCCTCATCGGCCAGCGCGTACGGGTGCTCACCAAGCGGTTGGAGAAGATCCAACAACAACGCGAGACCGGCCGCCAGTTGCGCGCGCAGATTCCGGTGCCGTCGCTGGCGCTGGTAGGGTATACGAACGCCGGCAAGTCCACGTTGTTTCGTTCCCTGACCGGCGCCGACGCGTACGTCGCCGACCAACTGTTTGCCACGTTGGACCCGACGGTCCGCCGCGTCACGTTACCGGGCGGCACGGCGGTCGTTGCCGCCGATACAGTAGGGTTTATCCGCGAGCTGCCCCACGAGTTGGTTGCTGCTTTCCAATCGACACTGACCGAGGCGCGTGCGGCGACTCTGCTGTTGCATGTGGTCGATGCGAGCGATCCACGGCGCGAGGACCACATTGCGCAGGTCGATGCGGTGCTGCAGGAAATCGGCGCGCACGAAATCCCGCAGATCACCGTCTACAACAAGATCGATCGCCTGGAGATACAGCCGAGAATGGATCGCGATTCGCACGGCCAGCCCGCGGCGGTGTGGATTTCGGCCGAGCAGCGTGTGGGGCTGGACCTGCTGGCCGGCGCCATTGCGGAACGAATCGCGCGTTTTGCGCGCTTGGCGCGGCTGCGCGTACCCGCGGCCGCCGGTGCGCTGCGCTCGCGGCTTTACGCGGCCAAGGCGGTTCGCGAGGAGCGCAGCAATGACGATGGCTCGATCGAGCTCCTGGTGGAGCTGCCTGATGTCGAGCTCCTCGCGCTTGCCCAAATGCCGGGCGTGCAGATTCTGGAGACTCGCGGGGCCGATATGCCTTGTGCGTCCGGGGACGCCTACCTACAATCGAAGGCTGTCTCGACGGCGGCCCACCGCGATTAAGCAAAGAACCCCGACCCGGGAAATCGAGCGCTCACGAGCGCCTGACTTAAATTTTTCTCAACTATGGCGTGGAATCAACCTGGCGGTCAGAACAATCCCTGGGGCCGGCGGCCTGGCCAAGGCGGCGGTCCCGACCTCGATGAGCGTGTAAAGAGCTGGCAGCGCAAGCTGGAGTCTCTGCTTCGTCCCGGAGGCAAAGGTGGCGAGGGTGGCTCGCTGCTGCTGGTGATCGGTGCGGTGGTGGTCGCCTTGTGGCTGGCGAGCGGTTTCTTTCAGGTGAAGGCCGCCGAGCGCGGTGTCATTCTGCGCTTCGGCAGGTACGTCGATCAAAGAGAGCAGGGTTGGGGCTGGCGCTGGCCTTGGCCGATCGAGACGGTCACCAAGGTGAACGTCGCGAACATCAACTCGACCGAGTACAAGCCGCGCGTTCTCACCTCCGATGTGAATCTCGTGGATCTGCATTTCTCGGTGCAATACCAGTACACCGATCCGATCAAGGTCCTGTTCAGTGTGCGCGATCCGGAAGCCACCCTGGGCGAGGTGAGCGAAGCGGCCATCCGTGAAGTGGTGGGGCGCAGCGAGCTCGATCAGGTGCTCGTCGGCGGCACGCGACCGCAGATCACCAAGCGCTCCAAGGAGCTGATCCAACGCACGTTGGACTACTACAACACCGGCATCACGGTGACCACGGTCAACCTGATCGATGTGCAGGTGCCGGAAGCTGTGATTCCGTCACAGCGCGATGCCAACAAGGCGCTCGCCGACCAGGAGCGCTACATCAAGGAAGCGCAGGCGTACGCCAACAGCATCGTGCCCGTGGCGCAAGGCGCCGCCGCACGCACCCAACAGTACGCGCTAGCCTACAAAGCGCAGGTCGTCGCCTACGCTGAAGGCCAGACGGCGCGCTTCACCGAGCTGCTGCAGGCCTACGAGCAGGCACCTGAAGTGACCCGCAAGCGGCTCTATATGGACACCATAGAGCAGGTGTTGACGCGCGCCCACAAGGTCGTCATCGACCAGAAGGCCGGAGGCAACGCGGGCGGCAACATGTTTTATCTGCCGCTCGACAAGCTGTTGGAGAAGAGCTCGACTCATCAGGCCGAGCAAGCCGTCGAGACTATCAGCGGTAGTGCCACGAAAGAGCCGGACTCGGTCACGATCGAGGCCCGCGGGCGGGGAGAGCGCTGATGTCGAACCGCGCTTTCCCGGTCATCATCCTATTGGGCTTGGTACTCCTGCTGGCCTCCACCTCGCTGTTCACGGTCAATCAGGCGGAGGCTGCGCTGCGCACCGAGTTCGGCGCCATCGTCCAGTCGGACTACGAGCCCGGCCTGCACGGCAAATGGCCCTGGGACCAGGTGGTCAAATTCGACAAGCGCATCATGTCTCAGACGTACGCCGGCGAGACCTTCCTGACCAACGACAATCGCGGTCTGGTGGTCGATTTTTACATCAAGTGGCGGGTGAAGGATGCGAGCCACTACTTCAAGGCAACCGGCGGCAGCGAAGATATCGCCAGCCGGCGCTTGGCCGAGATCGTCAAGGACGGTATCAAGAGCGTCGTTGCGGAACGCACGCTCGAACAGATCGTCTCCTCCGAACGCGCAGCGGTCACCAAGGAGATGTATACACAAGCGAGTGCGAACGTTGGCGCCCTGGGCGCCGATCTCGTTGATGTACGCGTGCAGAGCATCAGCCTTCCCGAAGAGGTGAGCGCGCGCGTGTATGAAAGCATGAAACAGAACTTCACCAAGATCGCAACGCGCCTGCGCGCCGAAGGGCAGAGCGCCAGCCTTCGCATCCGCGCTGGCGCGGAGCGCGAGCAAACCGAAATTCTGGCGAATGCCGAGCGCGATGCGTTGCGCGTGCGCGGCGAGGGTGATGCCGAGGCGACCGGCATTTACGCGCGCGCTTACTCCAAGAATCCTGAGTTCTACAGCTTCTACCGTAGCCTGCAGGCGTACGATCATTCGCTGGGGAAGGAAGGCGACCTCCTGGTCGTGACGCCGGACGGGGACTTCTTCAAATATCTGAAGGATCCGGACAAGCACCCGGGCGCGAAATAATGCGCGCCAAGCGGCGTGGGTGGCGGGAGTCGGTCCCGTGTCGTTGAATCTGTCTGATCTGTTGGCCGCATTGGGGCTGTTCTTCGTCTTCGAGGGCATCGCTCCGTTTCTCAATCCGCGCGGCGTGAAGCGCGCGTTTGCAAAACTGCTCGACATAGGTGATCGCGAGTTGCGCATTGCCGGCTTGGGCAGCATGCTCGTCGGTGTCGTGATTCTTTTCCTGGTGCGGTAGCCGGGGGGCGGGAGTACTCGTGGGTAAATTCGTGGTCGTCATTGGCACCCAGTGGGGCGATGAGGGCAAAGGCAAAGTCGTTGATCTCCTGACTGAGCGCGCCGCGGCGGTCGCGCGTTTTCAGGGCGGTCATAACGCCGGGCACACGCTGGTGATCGGCGGCCACAAAACCATTCTGTCGCTCATCCCTTCCGGGATCCTGCGCGAGCAGGTGCGTTGTTTCATCGGCAATGGCGTTGTGCTTTCGCTCGAGGCTCTGCTGTCGGAGAGCCAGACGCTTATCGACAAGGGCGTGCCGGTATTCGAGCGCCTGAGGCTCTCGCCCAACTGCCCACTGATCCTGCCTTCGCACATCGTTCTGGATCAGGCGCGGGAGCGCGCGCGTGGCCCGAACGCCATCGGCACGACCGGGCGCGGTATCGGGCCAGCGTATGAGGATAAGGTGGCGCGGCGCGCCGTGCGCGTCGCCGATCTGTTTCAGCGCGATCGCTTCGCGGCCAAGTTGGGCGAGGTGCTCGATTTCCACAACTTCGTGCTGCAACATTATTTTCGCCAGTCGCCGGTGGACTTCCAGAAGACCCTGGACCAACAGCTGGCAATGAGCGAGAAGATCGCGCCGCTGGTGACGGACGTGACGGCGGCGCTGAGCGCGTTGCGCAAGTCGGATGCCAACGTGTTGTTCGAAGGGGCGCAGGGGGCGATGCTCGACGTCGACCTCGGCACCTATCCATTCGTGACTTCATCCAACACCACCGCGAGTTTTGCCGGTACCGGCACCGGACTTGGGCCGCGGGCGTTCGACTACGTCATCGGCATTGTCAAGGCTTACACCACGCGTGTGGGTGCGGGTCCCTTCCCGACGGAACTCTTCGATGAGTACGGTGAGCACCTTTCACGTGTGGGTCACGAATTTGGCTCAGTGACCGGCCGCCGGCGCCGTTGCGGTTGGTTCGATTCGGTGGCGCTGCGGCGCTCGATCGTGCACAGCAGCGTCTCCGGCTTGTGTATCACAAAGTTGGACGTGTTAGATGGACTCGATGTGATCCGGATCGCCACCGGCTATCGCATCAACGGCAAGGTCACTCCGGAGCCGCCGCTCAGTCTCGATAGCTACGCGGACGTGCAGCCGGTCTATGAGGAGCTGCCGGGCTGGCGGGAGTCGACTGTCGGCGTCACGGAGTACGACGCCTTGCCAGCCAACGCCCGCAAATACCTCGAGCGCCTGCAGACCCTCGTCGAGGTGCCGATCGATATCATCTCGACGGGGCCGGATCGCGATCAGACCATCACGCTCCGGCACCCGTTCGGGAATTGACGCAGTAGGCGCGCAAGGTTCGGCTCCCTGCGCGCGCGCTGCGCGCTCAGGAGCGGCCAGCGGTGGACGAAAGGCCCCAGTTTATCTCCGAGACGCGTCCGGCCGCCGAAGCAAGCGCTTTTTGCGTGGCTTCCGGGCCGAATGCGACTCCCTCGATGTGGATGGTTTCCACATCGGTGATGCCGATGAAGCCCAGGACGTGCCGGAGGTAGCTGTCCTGGAAGTCCGCGGCCTTCGCTGGCCCCGCTGAGTACACGCCCCCTGACGCCTGCACGACGTAGGCTTTCTTGCCTCTGACCAGCCCCTCGGGCCCTTTCTGCGTGTAGCGAAATGTCGAGCCCGACCGCAACACGTAGTCGATATAGGTCTTCAGAGTCGATGACACCCCGAAATTGATCATGCTGGAGGCGATGACAATCACATCCGCGGCGAACAATTCGGCGATTAGCTGGTCCGAGAGTGCAATGGCGGTCTTCTGGGTCACGGTGCGCTGCTCTGCCGGGGTACCCAGGGCGGTAACGAAGTCCTCCCCAATGTGGGGCAGGGGCTCTTTGAAGAGATCCCGGACCACGACGGAGGAGCCGAGGCCGCCAGAGGCCAGCTGATCGGCCAGGTCGCGGGCGACACGACTGGAGTGCGAGGCGGCGCCCCGAGGGCTGGACGTGACCAGTAGGACTTGGCTCATGGTGGTTCCCTTCTGTGGCTTGGTTACGGATCGTAACTAGCGCTAGAATGGTGACTGCGACGAAAACCTGCAAGAAGGCACTTATTTGGAACCCGGTAACAAAAACGAGCCCGACCCGGGCGAAGCGCACCCTGAGGCTGAATGTCGGCTGGTGAGCGAGACGCTGGCGCGGATAGGGGACAAGTGGACGGTGCTGGTCGTGGAGCAGCTATGCGTCACACGGGGTCCCGTGCGGTTCAATGAGATCCGCCGCTCCATCAACGGAATTTCGCAGCGCATGCTGACGCTGACCGTGCGCAGCCTGGAGCGCGATGGCCTCGTGACCCGCACGGTGCACCCGACGATTCCGCCGCGAGTGGACTATGAGCTGACCGCGCTTGGACATTCCTTGCGGACCCCATTGGTCGCCGTCGCTGAATGGGCGAGGGCGAACCTTGTGGCGATCCATCAGGCGCGCAAAGTCTTTGACGCCACGAGTGATGCGAGCCCGAGCTCGCGTCAACCGCGCCGGCGTGCGCCCGCACTGCTGCAGCGAGCCACGCGAGCACCGCGATCCGATCACGGCTAAGCTTCGTTCATAGCTTTCGCAAGCAGGTTCTTCCTTCGGCGCATGACGACGAGCTCGATCGACTCCGCGACGCCGCTCGTGTCGCCTGCGGCGCGTGTTGCGTTGACAGCGCTGATCCTGCTGGCTTGTCTGCTGGCGGCGAGCACGTGGCGGGTCTATTCCAACACCTGGGATGAGCCTGAGCACCTGGCCGCTGGCATCGAATTGCTCGACCTGGGGCGCTACGAATATGACACCGAGCATCCGCCGATCGTGCGGGCGCTCATGGCGCTGGGCCCGTATCTGGCCGGCGCCCGCTCGTTCGGCACGCCACCTCCGGATGGGGTGCTGGAGGGCGACGATATTCTCTACAGTGGCGGCCACTACGACCTGTATTTGACGCTCGCGCGATTGGGCACCTTGCCGTTTCTCGCGCTGTTGCTGTTTTCCGTGTGGCTTTGGGCTCGTCGGTTGACACAGTCTGAGGGCGAAGCGCTGCTGGCTGTCTTGTTGTTGGCATCGGTGCCGCCCGTGCTGGGACATGGCGCATTGGCGACTCTCGATGTCGCCGCCGCGGCGACGGTGTTGCTGGCACTCTACGCGATGCAAAGTTGGCTCAGCACCGCGCGCTGGCGGGATGCGGTGTTCTTCGGAGTCACTGTCGGTGTGGCTGCGGGATCGAAATTTTCGGCGATCCCGTTTCTGGCGCTGGGGTTCGTGGTGTTGGCGGTGTCGCACTGGGTTTTGGCACGCCGCCGCGCACCGCCTGATGCGCAAGGCGCGCGCGCAGGAGCCGCGGCACCTGACATGGGACAGCGTTTCGCCGGGCTCGCTGTTGTCGTTTTTGTGTCGGGGGTGCCGCTATTTCTTGCGTATGGACTGTGGTCGGGCAACGCTGTGAGTCTGCCGCACCGCTTCGATCTGGCGGTGCAGTTCCTATTGCAGGAGCATGGTCTGTCTCACGTGGCCGGCGTAGTGCTCGGGCATGTGTGGTTACCGTCCTGGGTACAGGGATTTCTTGAAGGCATCATCGCCGTCAAGGCGCATAACGACTCGGGACACCTGTCGTTTCTGCTGGGACAACTTCGATCCACCGGTTGGTGGTACTTCTATCTGGTCGGGCTCGCCGTGAAAACGCCGCTACCGCTATTGGTGACGGGGCCGATTGGCTTAGGTTTGCTGGCGCGCGCCGGCTGGCGGACCCATGACGCCTGGCGTTTGGCGCCGGCGCTGCTGTTTCTCACAATACTGGTGTTTGCCAGTACTTTCAGTCACATCAACATCGGTATCCGCCACGTCCTGGTGCTTTACCCCTTCATGGCACTCGGCGGCGCGTACCTGAGCGCGCTTGCCTGGCGATCACTGCGCAAGATGACCGTGCGGCCGCTGGCGATCGTGGGCTCCGCGTTTGTCTTCGGTGTTGTCGGATGGCAGGTCAGTACGCTGTGGACGGCCTACCCGGACTATCTCCCGTATTTCAACGAGGCCGTGGCGCATCCGGAGCGGGTGTTGGTCGACTCCGATCTCGATTGGGGCCAGGACCTGCGGCGGCTGGAGAAACGCGCCGCCGAGATTAAAATTCCGCGCCTATTCCTGGCCTATCGCGGTACGGCGGTGCTTGCTCGGGAGCCGCTACCGGCCTACGTTGTGATGCCGCCGTGGAAGCCCGCGACGGGGTGGGTGGCGATCTCGTGGCTGGCGAAGGTGCACGACCCGAAAGGCTATGCATGGTTGGATGCCTACAAGCCGATCGAGACCATCGGGAAGACCATCGAGTTGTATTACATACCGCAGAGGCACTAAGCCGTTGCGGCGCGTAAACGCGCGATGCGCTCCAATGCGGGCGGATGCGAATAGTGGAACGCGACGTAAACCGGATCGGGTGTCAGAGTGCTGGCATTGTCGCGGTAGAGCTTCACCAATGCTTGCGCGAGCTCGTTCGCATTGGCGTGTTGGATCGCGAAGGCATCCGCTTCGAACTCATGGCGGCGCGACCACAGCGAGCTGAGCGGCGTAATGAAGAACGTGAAGAATGGGGCCGCGAACATGAACAACAGCAGCGCCGCGTGAGTCGAGGCAGTCGGTACTCCGAGGGCGCTGAAAAAGACCTGTTGGGTGGACAGCCAACCCAGGATCGCCAGCGCGGCGAAAGTGGTCGCGATAGACAGCAGCAGGCGCTTACGCACGTGCTTCAGCCGAAAGTGCCCGAGCTCGTGAGCGAGAACAGCTTCCACCTCCGGATGCGCGAGCCGCTCGAGCAGCGTATCGAAGAACACAATGCGCTTGTTGTTGCCGATACCCGTGAAGTAAGCGTTGCCGTGGGATGAGCGCCGTGAGTTGTCCACGACGAACACGCCTTGTGACTTGAAGCCGCAGCGCATCAAGAGCGCTTCGATGCGAGTCTTGAGAGTCTCGTCTTTCAGGGGCGAGAACTTATTGAACAGCGGCGCGATCAAGGCAGGATAGGCCCATGTCATGATGAACATGACGGCGAGCCACAGCAGCCATGCCCAGACCCACCACCACTGTCCGGCGCGCTCCATCAGTGTCAGGGTCGCCAGCAGGAGCGGGCCGCCGAGCAGTACCGCAAGAACCAGGCTCTTGGCCAGATCCGCGATAAAGAGCGCCACGGTGGTGCGATTGAAACCAAAACGCGCTTCGAGTTTGAAGGTGCTCCAGATCGACAGTGGCAGGGTGAGGATCCCGGTGATACAGAACACGCTGCCAATGACCGCGACGCCGAGCCAGGGCTGCGTCCAGCCGGTGTGACGCCAAAGCGCGTCCAGCCCGGCAATCCCGCCACCGACGGTCAGGGCGAGTGTAATCAGGGCATTCACGATCTCCGACACGCGGCCGAAGCGCGCTTTCGCAATCGTGTAATCCGCGGCCTTGGCATGTTCCGCGGCGGAGATCGAGCTCGCGAACGGCTCGGGAACCCGGGCGCGATGCGCGGCGACCGCGGCAATCTGCCGCTGTGAGAGCCAGAGCTCGAGTGCGGTGCTGACCACGACCGCGGCGATAAAGAGCAAAGTGAGCCAATGCATAATAGCCGGCGATGATAGCCGAGAATGATAACTTAGGCTCTCAGCGCCGAATGACGCCCTCGGCCGCCGCGGCGTAGCGGAACAGAAACTCGTCCCGCCCGCCGCCGCAGGCCAACATCAGCCCGGTGGGGGGCTCGCCTTCCTCGTGGCTCGGAATCGAGATGGCGCAACCGTCCAGCATGTTGATGACGGCAGGGTTGCGCAGTACCAGTGCGTTGATCCTGAAGAAATCCGCATCCTGCTCGAGCTCCTCGAAGCGCGGCGCGATCACGGGTGTGGTCGGAAACACAAGCGCATCGAAATGAGCGATGGCGCGCCCGACCGCCGCGATGAGTGTTTTACGGGCCGCCACCAACTCGATGTAATCCGCGGCACTCTGCAGCGCTCCTCGCTGGATACGCGTCAACACCCGCGGATCGTACGCGGCAGCACTTTCTTCAATCAGCTGGCGGTGCCAAGCCCAGCTCTCGGCAGCGGAGAGACCGCCTTTGGCGTTGATACCGGGGATGTCCGCCAGCTGCGGAATGTTGATCTCTTCGATCCGGGCACCCGCGGCCGCAAGGCGCGACAGTGAGCGCGCAAAGTGTGCAGCGACCGTGGCGTCGAGGTCCTCCAGCACCAAGGTCTTCGGTACCGCCAAGCGCAGCCCGGATACCGTGCGGTCGGTCAGATCGGGCGGCACCTCATTCGCCAGCAGCGCGTCCACAGTCGCGCAACAGGCTACGGAGCGGGCGATAGGCCCGATCGAATCAAGGCTCGGCGACAGGGGAATCGCGCCGGCTTGGGGAACGCGACGCGCGGTGGGCTTGTATCCGACCAGCCCGGTGAACGCGGCCGGAATCCGGCATGAGCCACCGGTGTCCGTCCCAAGGGCGGCGTGCGCCATCGCGTCTGTCACCGAGATCGCGGCTCCGGAGGAGGAGCCGCCCGGGATGCGCCCGCCGCTGTGCCCGGCGGCGGGGCGCTCCCACGGATTGCGGGGCGTGCCGTAGTGGGGGTTCATGCCCAGTCCGGAAAAAGCGAATTCGCTCATGTTCGTGCGGCCAACGAGAACGAATCCGGCCGCGCGCAGCCGGGCGACACAGGCTGCGTCTTTGGTCGCGGTCGGGCGTTGCGCGAGCACCGTGGATCCGGCTCGGGTGATTTGTCCGGCGACGTCGAAGAGGTCCTTGATGGAGATCGGAATGCCGGCGTAAGGCGAGGGCGCCGCACCGGCTGATCTCAACAAATCCATGGCGTCGGCCTGCGCCAGTACCGCATCCCGATCGAGGTGCAGAAACGTCCGATGCCCTTCGCCGTCAGGAGCGTCAATCCGCTCGAGGCAGGCCTCCAACAGCGCGCGGCTCGAGGTTTTCCGGGCGGCGAGATCCGCGGCCAGGGAGGTGAGTGTTGGCGTGGATGTCATGGTATGAGGCATTATGCAGCAGGCTCGAGTCGCGTCCAACGCGCGGTTCGTCGCAACCGAGTGGCTGCGGGCCACGCGCGAGAGTACCGTCCGCTGGAGGTTGGGGGGTAAAACATGACTCAACGATATAAGAAGATCCTGGGTTCTGTCGCAATACTGGCCGTTGTCATCGTGTTGTCACTTGCGCTGCTGCTCAGTCACAACTCGGCATGTGGCGCCGCACAGCCAGTATCCGCTAACACGCAAACGATGCAGGCAGCCGTCTATCGCTGCTACGGCTCTCCCGATGTCGTCAAGGTGGAGGAGGTCGCGAAGCCGACTCTGGAGGACAACAGAGTGCTGGTCAAGGTGCGGGCCGCATCCGTCAATCCATTGGATTGGCACTACGTCAGGGGCGATCCCTACCTCATGCGTGCCTCCATCGGTATCGGTAAGCCCGACGAGACCCGCCTGGGCGTTGATTTTGCAGGGGTCGTGGAGGCGGTCGGCAAGAATGTGCGGCGCTTCAAGCCAGGCGATGAGGTCTTCGGGGGGCGCAGTGGCGCATTGGCGCAATACGTGAACGTTCGCGAAAGCGGCTCGCTCGAGTTGAAGCCGGCCAACATGAGTTTCGAGCAGGCGGCGGCGGTACCCATCGCAGCGGTCACGGCGCTCCAGGCCTTACGCGATCAGGGAAAAATCCGCTCCGGACAGACGGTGCTGATCAATGGCGCCTCCGGAGGGGTTGGTACTTTCGCGGTACAGATCGCCAAGTCGTTCGGTGCGAATGTGACCGCGGTCACCAGCACCCGCAATGTAACGATGGTTCGTTCCCTCGGTGCGGATCAGATCGTTGACTATACGCATGAGGATTACACCAGGGGTGCGCAACGTTACGACCTGATTCTCGATCTGGTCGGCAACCGCGGACTGTTGGAAAACCGGCGCGTTCTGAAGCCCGCCGGGATCTATGTGGGCATCGGCGGCGGCGGCCCGGATGACGGCGGTTTGATCGGCCCGATGGTCGGCCCGTTCAAGCAGTGGCTGTTAGCGCCGTTTGTCAGTCAAAAGCTGACGTTCTTCGTCTCGGAGCTGAACAAGGAGGATCTGGCCGTCTTAGGCGGACTCATGCAGGCGGGCAAAGTCACACCGGTCATCGACCGGCGTTACCCTTTGAGCGAGACCGCCGCGGCGATCCGCTATCTCGAGCAGGGGCACGCGCGCGGCAAGGTGGTCGTCACCGTGGAGTGACGACCACCTTGCCGAACGGTGTTGACCTCTCATACTCGTGTGCCAATTGCAGGACGGTTCGATCTTCGCGCGGCGCGCCCACGAATTGCAGACCGAGCGGCAACCCGCTCTGGTCATGGCCGCAGGGGACAGTGATAGCCGGTAGTCCGTGGTAATTCGCAAACACCGTGTAGGCTGGCGAAAGGGCCAGTGGGTTCGCGCCGCAACTGGCCACCGTGGGTGTTGCGTCCAGGAGGGTGGGCAGCACGAGTACATCGGCGTCACTGAAGGCGCTGTCGCGGATGGCCTCTCTGTCGGATGCCATTTTCGCGATGCCGCGGCCTGAGGCGGCCCCGTTGGGCTCCACCAGGGGTGCCGACAGCTCGAGCACCTCATGGCCCAGGTCGGTTAAGACTTTCACGGCTTCCTCATAGAGGCGCGCGAGAGTCTCGGGTGGCCTGGCATTGCTCGCGATACCGAGGCGCAGGTGGCGATGCGCGCCAAGGTCGGCGAGGTAGGCGGCGTTGGATTTTTCGGCCAACACATCGAGTACCAGTGCCGTGTCCTGAACGCTGCGGGTCATGATACCTGCATGGGCGAGCCACAGGATCTCTTCCCCGGGAGGTTGTTCGCCCGCGAGAATGCCGTCCATGTCGATGAGCCCGTACGTTCCCTTAAACCCAACCACACCGCAGCACGCAGCGGGCAGACGACATGACCCTATGGCGTCGGTATCGAGCGTGGCGTAGCACATGCCGGTCGCGACTGCGACAGCCGATCCGCTCGAGGAGCCGCCCGGTATGTGCTGCGCGCTCCAAGGGTTGATCGCCGGGCCGAAGGCGCTCTCGAGCCCGGTGGTCCCCATTCCGAGCGTGTGCATGTTGGTTTTGCCGAGAATGATCGCGCCGGAGCTCTTGAGCTTGGCTACCGCAACCGCATCCTGCTTGTTGTCGACGGGGCTCATGGTGCGGGACTATGCCCGATTCCCGCAGACCGGATTTGATCGAAATTGCGGTCGGCTAGTTACGCCTTGCGCGCCCCAGCCGTCTTGCCGGACGCCGACTTCTGCAGGGCCGGGAATGCGCCGGCGCACAGGGCGTTCGTCCAGTCCTCACACAGCGCCACGGCGGTCGATGGTTTGAAGGTGCGCGGGTTCAAACTTGCCTCGATCCATAAGCCATCCAACAACGCAGCCAGTCCGATAGCCGCCGGCCGGAGTTTGAACGCCGGAATACCGTCGCTGAGCCGTAGTTGTCGCAACAATGACTCCAACGTCGCGCGGTACGCGCCATAAGTGCGGTCATGTACCGCGCGCACCTCGGCGTCGTGGGCAACCATGCCCCAGAATACCAGCCAGGCGCTGAACAGTCCGGGATCGAGCGACTCGGGCGCGAACGATGCCTCGAAGAAGCGTCGCATACGCTCTCGAGGAGTCTTCGAAACGTCCTGCGCGTGCCGGAGGGCTGATTGGAGCAAGGATGTGGCGAGAGTCTCGTAGGCGGCTGCCACGAGAGTGGTGATACTGGGAAAGTGATGATTGATCAGGCCCGCTGAAACGCCGGCCTGGGCGCTGATCTGGCGGACCGACATTCCCTCATGGCCGAGGCGTCGCAAACAAACGAGAGTCGCCTCGACGAGTGCCTCGCGGCGGGCGACCGGGGCTTCGCGACGGAATTTGGGACCGTTTTGGAGTTTATTGGCCATGGCGGGACCTTCGCGCTGACGAGGCGCATCGTACAGGAAGTGCCGCGGCGCTGTCGGCTTCAAGGTAAGCTGCGGGGCCCTCGATGAGCCACCTTGCTTCGATCCTTCGATCGCGATGAAATCCTCTCATTTCCTCCTGGTTCTCGCTGTGTATGCCGTTGCACTGACCGGTTGCGTGTCACCTCCAAGGGCGCCACCCGGGAAGCCTGCCGTACCCGCGACAATCTATGAGAGTGGCCGTTGGGTGGACATGCCAGGTTGGTATAGCGACAACGTGCAAGAGGCATGGCAGGCTTTTCTGGAAAGTTGTCGCGCGTCGCGCTTTCGGCCGCAATGGTCGACACCCTGTGCGGCTGCGACGGCGGTGACGGCGGTCTCCGCCGCGAGTGTTCGCGAGTACTTCCAGACCTATTTCGAGCCCTACAAGGTCGTCAAACGTACAGGCACCCTTCGCGAGCAGACTGGGCTCATTACCGGGTACTTCGAGCCACTGCTGCATGGAGCGCGCAAGCCGTCCGCGAGATACGTGGCACCCCTATATGCTGCGCCGCCCGATCTGTTGGTGATCGATCTCGCATCGCTTTATCCGGAGCTCAAGGGCAAGCGGGTTCGCGGCCGCCTGGAGGGCAAGCGGGTCGTGCCGTACTACACCCGGGCCGAGCTGCCGGCGGATCCGGCCATCCGCGGCAATGAAATCGTCTGGGTGGACAATCCATTCGATGCGTTGATGTTGGAAGTGCAGGGCTCCGGACGGGTACAACTTCCCGACGGCGGCATCATCCGCCTGCAGTACGCTGACCAGAACGGCCAGCCGTACGCTTCAGTCGGGCGCTACCTGGTGCGGCTCGGCGAGCTCACCGTCGAGCAGGCAACCATCCCGGGTATCCGTGCCTGGCTTCAGGCTCATCCGCAGCGCTTGCGCGAAGTGTTGAACGCCAATCCCAGTGTTGTGTTCTTCAGTGAAGCCCCGCTGGGGGATCCCAAACTCGGTCCGAAAGGGGCCGAGGGAATTCCCCTGACGGCCGGACGCTCCATCGCCGTCGATCCGGCCGCGGTGCCACTGGGCACACCGGTGTTTCTGGCCACGACACTGCCGGATTCCAATCTGCCGCTGCAGCGCCTGGTGGTGGCCCAGGACACCGGTGGCGCCATCAACGGAGCCCCGCGCGCCGACTATTTCTGCGGCAGCGGTCCTGAGCCGGCTGAGCTTGCGGGAAAGATGCGGCAAACGGGAAGTCTGTGGATCCTGTGGCCGAAGAACGTGCCGCTTCCTGCGCAAACCGGGCCATCACGGGCACAATAAATAACCTAGGAGCCTGTCGGCCGTAGGGGCGCCGTCGCGAGGGTGAACCTTAAGTCCGACAGGCTCCTAGGCTGCCTGCGGCCGGGAGAATGGCTTACAGTAGCCTTCATACGGCAAGCCTCACGGTTGCGGATGACTGGGACGGGCCAACGAATGAGCACGACTGCAGCGCAACAGTCTTCAAGGCGCGTTACCCCCGCCGCGGTGGCGCCAACGGCAAGCGCCGCTGCGCGCGAATTCCCGGTTCGCTTCAACTCGCGGCGCCGCAATGTCTTGGGTTGGATCGATGCGGGAACTGTGTTGCTCGACCAGCACGGTATCCGGGTCAACGCCAAGCGATTGACTCTGCTCGGACTACGCCGAACCTCACGCTTGATCGAAGGTGCTGCGATCCGCGAGGTCTATCGCGAAGGCGCGGCTATTCAGATCGACCTGCAAGCCGACGGGCGCCGTTCAACCTGCCGTTTCTGCGCCGCGGATGCGCGGCAGGCGGCGGAAATCGTCCGACTCCTGCCGACCAGTCGAACGATCGAGCTCGATGGCACGGCGCCGGGCCCAGCTGCCGGTCCTTCCGAGAGCGACGGTTGGTCCTCGTTGTGGATTCCCCTTGGGGCGGTCTTACTCGTCGTGCTCGCGTGGCTCGGAGCCACGCGGTTGCCGCTCTTTTCCGGAGCGTTGGCGCCAGAGCATGTCCGGGCCTCGCGTTCCCAGTTGCCGCTGCAGTCCGCGCAAGTGGTGAAACGCGTTTCCGGCGCGCAGTTGCAAGTTGAAAGCCTGGGGGCGCGTCAGGATCTGGGAAAGTTCATACCCCGTTTTGACGCCTTGACCCTGCAGTTCGCCGTTGCCTTTGAGGCGCTGCAGCTGGGTAAGCTGTCGCAGGTGGAGTTTGCAGATAACTTACAGCGATCGCTGTTACCCCAGTGGGATGCACTGGCTGCCGAGCTGGAATCGGCTGCGGACAATCAAGGCAACTCTGTTCGCGCGGAAGCTGATGCGGCGCTCAAGGGCGCGATCGACAGCTGGCATCAAGCGTTACCGACCTATGCCCATGGGTTGCGGAACAATGACCATCGTGAAGTTTTGAAAGCTTTCGGCTACATTGCCGATGCTGAAGGATATGAGCGAGAGTCACGTGACCTGTTGGACAGATTGAATACACCGTGAGCCGCATTGAGATCTCAACACGGGACGGACTGTGTCCGACCTACGTTTTTCGTCCGGATTCTGGCGGTCCGTGGCCCGCGGTGTTGGTGTTCATGGATGGAATTGGTATTCGTCCCGCGGTGCTCGAGCTTGGCGCGCGGCTTGCGACTGAAGGGTACTACGTTCTACTGCCGGATCTGTTCTACAGGTCCGGACCTTATGCGCCGATGGACCCGCGCACGGTGTTCTCCGATCCTGAGCAGCGTAGCCTTCGGGAAAAGTACGCCGCCCTGGCTACGCAGACGAACATCATGTCCGACACCCGCGCTTTTCTCGATTACCTCGCGGCGCAGTCTGATGTGAAGCCAGGCGGTATCGGCACCACCGGCTACTGCATGGGCGGGTTTATGGCGCTCACTGCCGCGGGAACCTATCCGGACCGCATTGTCGCCGCTGCGTCTTATCACGGCGGCCGCCTCGCGACCGATTCGCCCGAGAGTCCGCATCTACTGGCGCCGAAAATGAAATCGCGGGTTTACGTGGCTGGCGCGATCGAGGATCCATCGTTCCCCGATGAGATGAAAGTACGCTTGGAGCAGGCCCTGACGCAGGCCGGGCTCGATCACAAGGTCGAGACCTATCCGGCCAAGCACGGCTGGGTGTTTCGCGACACACTCGTTTTCGACCTGGCCGCCGCGGAGCGGCATTGGCAAACGCTGCTCGAGTTACTTGATGGGCAGCTGAAGCACTAGAGGGTCTGGTGTTCACGACCCACAAGCGGCGTCCATCTTTCGCTTGGCTTCGTTGCGGAGCGCGTCCGCTTGTGCGTCTGTGTAGAACTCGCGGTTGCCGTTGGCATCCGATTTATAGAGACGATTCGCGGCATTCAGGTCGTTGTAATGCTGGCGAGCGGCGTCGCATGCTTGCTTCTTGCGGGCGTCCTGTTGCGCCTTGATCTGATTGTCCCGGGTTTCTGTGCGGGTGCGCTGATCGTCTTCGGCCTTCAATAACAGCCGCTCTTTGGCGAGACGGTCGGCTTCATGCGGGTCGGCCTGTTGTACAGCGACCGCGGCCTTCTTCGCGCCGATGGTGGTGGGGCGGTCGGAATAGACAACATTTCCCTGTGCATCGACCGACTTGTAAATCTCGTCGGCCTGGACGGGCAAAATGACGGACGCGATAAGCAACCCCGCCACTGCCGTGGCGGCGCGTCCTGCGAATTTTACGGTGTAACCCAAAAACGGCACATCACACCCCAGCTTATTGGCCAGTGTACTGTGCTTCGCCCGCACCTTGGGGCGATATGGGTCACAGAAATTCTGTCACCGCACGTACGATCCGGCGTTCAGGTCGATGGTCGAGCCGGTGGCATGATCGGCGAGCCCGCTGAGGAGGAACGCTACCGTAGGCGCGATGTCATCAGGTTCCGTGAGCCGCTCCAGCGCGATATCACTGGAGGCGTACGCTTCGCCGTACTGATCGATAAAGAGCTGCGCCATCTCGGTCCTGGTGAAGCCGGGTGCGAGCAGGAACGCTTTGACTCCTTGCTTGCCGAATCCCCGCGCGATGGAGCGCGTCAGGGCGACCATCCCTCCCTTCGATGCGGCATACGCCAGATAGTCCGGCGTATCGCCACGAAAGGCCGCGCGCGAGGCGATGTTGACTATTCTTCCGTTGTGTTGCTTCTGGAAATGAGCAAGGGCAGCGCGGCACAAAAGTCCCGTGGCGGTGAGGTTGACCGTCAGGGTGTGAGTCCAGTCGGCCAACCAGGTCTCGGTCGGTGCGGACAGCGGCGAGCCGACGGCCACTCCCGCGTTGTTGACCAGTGCGTGGATGACTCCGTAGTGGCTCTCCACCTGCGTCCACAAAGACATGCACTCTTTCGCCGAGGCGAGGTCCGCGCCAAAGGCGCGCGCGCCATGACCGACCCTGCGCGCAAGCTCCTCAGCGTCCTCACGGCCCTTACCATAGTGAACGGCGACGGAGGCGCCCGATGTTCCCAAGCGGCGCGCAATGGCCGCTCCAATTCCGCGGCTGGCCCCCGTGACAAGCACGGTCTGGCCGGTCAGGTTGATTTCCAAGATCGCTACTCCTCACGCAACATTGCGGCGGGCGGGGCCACCTCCGCGGGTGTCAGTTCGTAGTCGCGGCGGCCTCCGACCGGGATCAGCCACGTAGTCACGAATGTGAGCGCCGCCAGGGCTACGATCCCAATAAGGCTCCAGCGCAGCGCGTGCTCAAACACCCCGCGGACCGCGGGATTGCCGGAGAGCGTCGCGAGTCCAGCGGGTTGATTCAACAGGGTGTGCAGCCGGTCGGCGAGGGCGCCGGTGCCGTAGTGAACGATGCCGATGTTGAGCAACGCGCCGACCGCCGTGGCGCCCAGTGTGCTGCCTAGAGTGCGGGAGAAAATCAGCGACGCGGTTGCGCTACCCCGCTTCGACCATTCGACGCTGTCCTGGACCGCCGCGATGCTGGTGATACTCAGGACGCCCATGCCGAAGCCCATGAGGAAGGTGCCGACACTGATGAACGTCGGGCTGCTGCCGGGAGTGAGGAACAAGAGGAAAGCGGCTCCGGCCGGAAGCAGCACACTGCCAACTCGCAACGTAGGGCGTATTCCGAACGCACGGTAGAGGCGGCCCGAGAGCATCACCGCCAGCGGCCAACCGATGATCAAGGTCGCGACCGTGGAGCCGGCGGTCACCGGTGAGCGTCCCAACACGCCTTGCACGTAGATGGGTAACACTGTTGTGAGGCCGATCAACACCATTCCCGCCAGCAGGTTCGTGGCATTGCTGGTGGCAATCAGCCGGCGTCCCCAGAGCTCGATGGAGACAATGGGCTCCGCGGTGCGTCGCTCGTGCGCGAGGAACATCGCGCCCGTTGCGATGCAGATCGCGCCGAGCACAGCCAGCAGCCACGGTGCCGCACTGGTTTCCGTCAACAGCACCAGTAGCGAGCCGACCGAGATGCAGAAGAGCAATGCGCCGAGATAGTCGATGCGGGCACGGTGGGTTTCCACCGCCTCATGTAGAAACAATGTCAGCCCGATGATGGCCGCGATTCCCAGGGGCACGTTGAGCCAGAAAATCCACGCCCAGGAGAAATGGTCGACAATGAGCCCGCCGGCCAGTGGGCCGACGAGGCCCGAGATGGCCCACACCGAGGCCATCATGCCTTGCGCTCGCCCGCGCTCCTCCAGCTTGTACAAATCGCCGATGATGGTCACGGTGATGGGGTTGATGGCGCCCGCGCCCAGGCCCTGCAGCAACCTGAAGACCACCAGCGACGTCATGGACCATGCAAAGCCGCATAAGACGGATCCGATCAGCAGCAGGACGATTCCGGCGATCAAGGTGGGCTTGCGCCCGAAGAGGTCGGCCAACTTGCCGTAGATCACCGTAGTAGTGGACTGAGCGAGCAGGAACGCGGAAAAGACCCAGCTGTAGTAGGTAAAGCCGCCCAACTGTCCCACGATGCTCGGCATGGCCGTCGCGACAATGGTTCCCTCGATGGCCGCCATGAAGGTGGCCAGAACGATGGAAGCAATGACGAACGGGCGGGCAGCGGGGGTGACCGTATTGACCATCAGTGGGAGGAGTCCTTGGGGGAGGACAGTATTGAATCTCACGGGGAGGGGCGTGTGAACCCTCCACAAGAGAGACTCAGCGCGTGGCTATTGCAATCCGGAGCGCTTCCGCTACGCCGGCCTCATCGACATGAGCCACGACCCGCTCGGCCGCTTTGATGACCGCGGGATCCGCATTTCCCATCGCTACCGGATGGCCGACGACCCGTAGTGCGGAAAGGTCATTCCCCGAATCGCCGATGTACATGACATCCCGCAAGGCGATGTCGTATGCCTCCGCGATGGCGCGCATCGCGCTGGCTTTGCTCACGCCCTCGTGGGTGAACCCGACGAATTGTGTTCCTGGCATGAGAGGCGATGTTGATTGCGACGCTTCCAGTCCGGGGTGCGCGAGCGACAGCATATGCGTGGCTTGTTCGGATGTGAGCAGCCACTGCGCCCGGACCACCGGACCTTCGAGCGATTCAAACGGGGATGGCGTGAACTTCACGCCAAGGAGCTTTGCGTGCTCTACCGCCCAGGCGGCTGAGCTCTCGGTGACCCACTCCCGATCGTTGTACAGCTCTAGAACATGACCGCTCGTACGAGCTGCTGCGACAAACGCCGTCACGGCGGCTGCCGGGAGCGCCACCGACTGCGATTCCCCGGACGCGAGGTTCACAACGCTTGCACCGTTTTGAAACGCGTGCCAGCCGTTGGGACCGAGTCGCCGCGCATATTGCAGTGCGAGTCCGAAGGCGGGGCGTCCGGAGCACAGTACCAGGCGAATTCCCTTGGCGCGCGCCGTTTCCGCCGCCTCCCAGACACGGGGGTCCACCTCGCCACTCTTCCCAACCAGAGTTCCGTCTACATCGATGCCGACGAGATGAATCAAGAACGCTCAGCCTGTTGCTCCCAAAGGACGCGGGTATGCTATCGAAAGTGCGGTGGCGGGTCATCCGAGGAATTCTGTAATCGCGTTACCGAGCTCCGGCTTGGTGACCGCACTCATGTGATTTCCCGGGACCGCGGCGTAGCGCCCCGCGGGCAAAGCGGCCGACAACGCTTCACCCGAGCCGTTGTCGTCATCTTCCGCACCGACCAACACGAGTGTTGGCGTCTTGAGCCGCGAGAGTGTCGCGCGCGGTGTGTCGACAAACGTGTTCAGCACGTTCAGTAGTGCGACCGGGTCGCCGCCTACGGTCTTGAGGAAGGCCTCGGCCAGCCATTCGGCCGAGCCGGACTTGAAGCTCCCCAGGTTTGTCAGAATATTTCGGAAGTAGTCGCCGCGCCCCTCGGTGTTGGTGATTCCCTCCAGCCCCATGCCCGCGACGATCGCCCGCCCCGGACTTGCGCCGCGTACCAACATCCGGATCGTGGTCCGCGCGCCCAGCGAATAGCCGCCGAGGTCGTAGTCCGTCAGCTCCAGATGCTCCAGCAGGGCGAAGCCGTCGTCCGCCAGGATGTCAGGCGGATAGAAGACCGGGTCATGCGGCTTGGCGCTGTCGCCATGGCCGCGCAGGTCCGGCATGATGACCCGATAACCCCGCGCGGCGATTTTCGGGGCATGTCCATAGCGTATCCAGTTCACCACCGCGGTTGAGAAAAACCCGTGGATGAGGACCAACGGGCGGCCCGTTCCCAACTCGCGCCAGGCCAGCTCCTGGCCGTCGCGAGCGCGGAAGTACTGTACGGGGAGGTCTTTGGAGGAGTCGGCCATTAAAAAATCGCCTGCGATTGATCTGATGTGACGGGTCTGAGGTTACAGGTCTAGGTGTCGTCGGTCGTCGGATCGGCTTCGTCCTGCGACTTCGTGGTTCCGGCCTGGGCAGCGTAGATGCGGCGCACGGCGTCCATATTGTCGGCGTCTTCGATCCGTTTGTCGTTGCGATAGCGTTTGACGCGCGCCAGGCGCAATGCCAGGCCCCCGGGATAGCGACTGCTCGCCTGCAGATCGCTGAAAGCAATCTCCACGACCAACTCCGGCCGCACATAGACCGTCCACTGGTCGCGGCGGATTTCCCGCGCCAGGAATTCGCGCGTCTGCCATTCGAGCACGGCGTCGGTGAGGCCCTTAAAGGTTTTTCCGAGCATCACGTACTCGCCCGTAACCGGATCCAAAGCGCCCAGGTGCAAGTTGGAGAGTTTGCCGGTGCGGCGGCCATGGCCCCATTCAGCGGCGAGCACGACCAGATCCAGCGTATGGGCGCGTTTGATTTTCAACCAACTCGCGCCACGGTTACCTGCTTCGTAAGGCGCATCCAACGCTTTCGCCATGACACCTTCGTGTCCCGCGGCAAGGGCGGCTTCGTAGAACTCGCGAGCCGCATCCTCGGAGGAGGTGACCAGTTGCGGAATCCTCAACTGTGACGGCACGGCCTCCGCGAGCGCCGCGAAACGCTCGCGCGCCGGTCGGTCCGCGAGGCTCTCACTGCCTGATCGCAGGCAGTCGAAGAAGAAGGCCTGAATGGGCAATTCGCCGCGCAGCGCTTCAACATTGAGCTTGCGGCCAAAACGCCGCATCGTGATCTGAAAAGGGTGGGGGCGCCCCTGGGTGTCGAAGGCAATGGCCTCGCCGTCGAGAACCAGGGTGTGCTGCGGAAAGCCGCGGACGGTGTCGACGATTTCCGGTATGGCGGCGGTGATGTCGTTCAGGCTGCGCGTGTAGATGCGGATGTCAGTATCGAGCTTGTGGACTTGAATGCGCGCGCCATCCATCTTCCATTCGAACGCAACTTCACCTTGCAGCTCCCGCAACGCCTCGCCAACGTCGGCGGCGGTCTGCGCCAGCATCGGTAGCACGGGGGCGAACAGCTGCAGTTGAAATCTCTCCAGAGCGCCTGCGCCTTCCAACAAAGCAGCACGTGCGACAGCACCGAGACTCTGTGAATACATGATGGCGCCGCGCACCTGCTCCACTGGAATCGAGGCGGCGACGGCAATGGCTTCGGCCATGACCCCGGCCAGTGCTCCCTGGCGCAGCTCGCCCACCAGCAGGCGCACCAGGAATTCCTGCTCGGCGCTGGTGGCTCGAGAGAACAGCTCTTGCAGGGCGTGCGCGCGCTTGGCGGTGGAGCCGGCGCCCCTGATAGCGGCCAAGGCGGTCAAGGACCGATCCAACTCGAGGATGGACACAGTCCCGGTTGGCGCGGCCGGGCTCGCTGCAGCCGTTCGCAAGGTGGAGTAGCCCAGGCCGATCCGGCCCTGCGGTATCTCGCCCGACAGGTAGTGAACCGCGGTTTCGACTTCGTCGGCCGGTAGCGCCCGGAGGAAGTCGGCCAGCTCGCGTATTTTCGTCGAGCGTGCGGCGGTGGCGCCGACCCGTTGCGATGTGCTGACGAGGTTCAGTAGGAGTGTCACGACGGGGTCGGGGCTGCGCGGTGCGCCGCCTCGATGCGCTCGAATGCTTCGGCAAGCTGGTCGCTGGGGAGCCGGACTGCGTGATGCAGCTCCTCCGGATTACATTCGATGAGTTGGTAACCGGTGCCGCCTTCCAGTGTCGTAGCGGCATAACCGAGCAGGTTGTATTCGGAGGGGCGTTGCTGCGCTATGAACCGCCGCAGCCACTTCGAGCGCTTGCGCCGCTCGAGCTGCGCGAATAGCCGCACGGCCGTGGATTTGCGGAAGCAGGCGGGTGAGAAGATGTAGTCGTAGAGGTCGGTCACCTGGTGCAGGGGGTGGCCCAGGATCTCATGCGTTGCGACATCGAGGTCGAGGGATTCGGCGTTCACAGCGCGCCGGCGGAAGAGTTTCAGTCGGTCGCCCACGTAGAAGTCGCCCGGACCTGAGGGTCGGGAGATAAAAACATCCGCATCGAAGAAGGCAGCCGCCTCGTAGGAGCACTGAGCCAGGGCGTACAGTCTCACCAGCTTCCGTGCCTGCCAGCTGCGCAGTCGTTGCTCGTGTCGTCGCCATCTGCGGGTCAGCCAATTCGGGCTGGACTTACGCCGGCGGCGCTCCAGCTCGCCCGGCAGAACCTCCGCGGTGCTGATGATCTGCAGGTGGGAGTCGTGACCAAAGCGGTCGGTAAACTCGGGCTGGTCTTCCGTGTTGACAATGACAACGTGAGGAAACGCCGGCGCGAACAGTTGCACCGAGCGCCGCAGCACCGCGAATTGTTGAATGTCGCCGGCCTGGGCCGGGGTCATCAGACAGATCGAATATGTTGGGGTCTCGCTCATGCCGAGCAGGTGTCGTTCCGACGTTGTGGCGTGTTGTTTTCATCGCGCGGGGGTCATGGCGCGCGGGGCCGTCGCCGGAAAGGACGAGCGACTGGGCGGCAGTTTGCATGGTTGGGCGTAGAAAATCCACGCTGGCACGCGGCGTCCAGACTCTCTTAAGAGCCTTTCAGCGCAATTGGCTGTCCTTGCTGCCGCGGCGGTTGTAGCCGCTGAACTTGGTTGCTTCGCGGTCGTCCGCTTGCTGGCAGGTGATGCACAGGCGTACCCCGGGAATGGCGCTTCGCCGGGCCTCCGGGATGGCACTGCTGCAGCTCACGCAGTGCGTGGGCCCCGGGCCTTGGGGCATGCGGCTTTGGGCACGACTGATGCCGTCTTTGACGGTGGCGTCGATCTGGTCTTGAACTGCGCCGTCTTGCGCCCAGCCTGTAGCCATTTCGGTGCTCTCCTCAGCAAGGAACGACAGAGTCTAATGGTTCCGGAGGGGGGATTTGCAAGTGGAAGACGATGGATTAAGCAGTCTAGTGCCAGGTGAGGTATGTCATTGATATTGCGGAAGCTTGGCGACTGCGAGCGCAGCGACGCTCAGTCGCCCTTCGCGGCCGCGGTCGGCGGCGCGAGGTAAGATGCAAGTACACTGGCAGCATCAGGCGCGGGTCGAATGTCGAAAACAACCCATAAAGCTCGCCATCCCTTCGACGGAGCCCTCTCTACCCGCAAGAGGCACAAGCCGCCGCCGCACGAGTTCGTGCTCGACGCGCTCGCTGCCCTGTCACCCGATACGCGACCGATGTTCGGCTGTCTCGCGGTCTACGTTGAGGACAAGATTGTGTTGATTCTGCGTGACAAGCCCGACTCCGAGGCCGACAACGGTGTGTGGTTGGCGACTATGGCAGAGCATCACGACAGCCTGCGACGCGAGTTTCCACACATGCGCTCGATTGAGGTCTTCAGAACAAAGGAGACACACTGGCAGGTGCTTCCCGCAGATGCGCCTGATTTCGAAGAGGCGGCGCTGAAAGCGTGCGACCTCATCCGCGCGCGCGATCCGCGCATCGGCAAAATTCCAAAGAAGCGGGTGACTGCGAAGTCTCGCGGCAAGACGACCAACCCTGAGCGAACAGCCAAGAGCGCGGCACGATCGAGAAGATAGTCCGGGCGGGCGCTTGTTACCCACAACACAAACATAACAGCAGCCGGAGCGAATCGGGCGAGCGGCAATTGCAGGTGCCTGTCTGGAGCACTGACATTGTCTGTCAAATGATGCAGCCGTTCCCGAAATAAGACAGTCGTCAGGTGACGCCGAACGACGACATAGACGAAAGCCCGATCATTTTGTTTATACTTTTCCCTCACCTCGACTCGCATCCGAAGTCGTAACGTCTCCTTCCGTCAACTTAAGGTTACACAATGGACATGGCTGTCTCTGCGTCTCGTGCGCGCGCCCTCGGAGTTCTCGCGCTGTTGTTCCTGGTGTTTGTTTCGGCGCGCGCGCATGCCGCGTCCTACGCGCTACAGATCATCGCCCCGCGCGCCGGCATGACCACGGCGAACCGGTACTACAAGGCATACCCCGGGCTGGACTACAACGTACAGGTCGCAGTGGTCGGTGGCGTGTACCCGTATTCGTTCACGCTCTCCTCAGCGCCCTCAGGCATGACGGTCGACCCCAACACTGGAATCATCGACTGGCCCTCGCCCGCAACGGGCTCGACCTCAGTGACGGTCGCCGTGACCGACTCCAGCGGCACCAAGTCCTCGGTGACCTGGCCCATCACTGTCACCAGCTCCGGCTTCGGGTTCGTCGATGCGGTCAACGGCAAGACCCTTGCACAGGGCGGCACCGGCACGCTCAGTAATCCCTGGAAGACCATCGCCGATTGGTACCTTACCAAGAACATCACCACCAATGCGGGCATATTCATTTACTTCCGCGCTGGCATCTATTACACCAACGCGGCGCCGATCGAGGACGGGCACCGTCTGGCGATCGTTCCCGGCCACCCCATGGTGTGGCTCGGCTACCCCGGTGAGACGGCGGTGATCGACACGACCGGCAGTTACGTTGCGGTGTACGGCGGCATGTCAAACACGTACATGGAAAACCTGACATTCCAGAATTTCAACATGCATTTTGGGGTGGCCATCGACAGTGATGCGAGCGACGTCGTCTTCCGCCGCAATGTCTTCCAGAATATCAATGCCGGCTGGGGCGGCGAGGGCACCAATGCCTCGGGCCTGTTTATCGATCGCGGCTCGTCCATGGGGTCGAACTATTCCATCATCGGCAATAGATTCCAGCACGTGCACGATACCGGCTACGGCTTGCTAGGCTACTTTTCGAACAACGTGCTGGTGCAAGGCAACGTCTGCTATGACTTCACCGTTCCCGACGACAAGTGCATCGGCCCGAAGGAAGGTACGCAGCGCTGGTTTATCCGCGATAACCGCATTTCCATGGCCGTCGGCCAGGGGATCTGGATCGACGCCTCGACTACCGGCCCCACCCGGACTCAGGACATCGAGGTCTCCTACAATCTAGTACAGGTCGCCAGCGGCAATACCTTCTGGCTCGGCCAGGCTGATGTGCCCTACGGTCCGGTGACTTCTTTGCGCAACACATATCAAGGCGCGCCGGTCCAGGTCGACAATCTCACCTCCGGCGGTCCGGTCACTTTCACGAACGATGTTGTGGTCACCGATACAGGCCTCGTCATTACCGCGACCACTATCGCGAGCAACCTGTTGGTGAAATCGAATCTGCTGACCGGCACGATGTCCATGACGCCGGGAATCCTGGATGCCTCGGGTAACCTTACGGGTGCGTACACCAAGTATCTAGGCATCGATGGCTATCAGCGTCCTGGGAATGGCACCGGCGGGGGCGGTACGGCCCCGACGATCCCCAACCCGCCCACTGGGGTGATGGCTCAATAATAGGACGAGCAGCAGGACTGGCGCTTCAGCAACGCGCGCGCTTGAGCGCGTTACTTGCGCCAGCCTTGCTCGAGAACGAGGCGTGCCAGACGTGCGTAAGAGCGGTTGATGAGTTGGTATACCGCGGTCTCCGTGGCGTCCATTTTTGCCGCGGCCTCGCGCACGGTGTGCCCCTCCAGCTCAACGAGCGTAAATGCCCGGTGGCACTTGGGAGGAAGTTTGTCGATGGCCTCGCGCATGCACGCCTGGATCTCGTCGTCCAGGCACAGCCGCTCCGGTGTCGGGTTATCCCGCTCGAGCTCGCTGTAGACTTCGGTGTAGATGAGCTCTTCGCGCTTCTGGCGAAACGCATGGCGCCCGCGCAAATCGAACGCGAGATTGAACGCCGTCTTGTACATGTAAGACAGCAGGAAGTTGATAGGAGGCGGATCGCTGAGGCGAAAAACCCTGGCGTACGCTTCCTGGACGATCTCCGTCGCCTCGTCCCAGGAGCGTAGCCGGGAATATACGGCGCGCACCAGCGCCGTATTGTGTGTTTTGAACAGGGCTTCGCAGCGAAGTCGCAGCTGTCTGCGAGAGTCAATCGGCAGATGCATCCCGGGCGCATCGCGCATGTCGTAGGCAGTGTTGGTTGTCAACGCCACAATCTCCTGATCCTTGTGTGCAGACGCAGCACCCAATGCCCTGTATTTCAGGGTTGTTGTGTCGCGCAGACCTAGCTTAAGGGGCAGTTGGTTCAAGGATGACAGGCGAAGTTGGCTGGTGCGACACGCAAAAAAAATAATTCGTAGGAGATCGAGTAATTGCTGCGGATCTTCAGTGCGCGGGGCGAATTGTGCGTGTGCGGGAGGAGCCTGAAGCGGCTCGCGGCGTCACAGGCTGTGGCCGCCGGGGAACAAATTAGGGCTACTAATTATTTGAGCGGACGAGCGCGTTGTCTCGCGCCGCCGCAGCGGTCAGCCGCGCTTAAGCGATGCGTCGGCGGCTGATCCGTGCGGCGATTCTGGAAGTTCTAGTTGCCTGCTGAGCTTGTCGCCGCCATGGCCTTACGCAGGCTGAGCGGCCTCATATCCGTCCAGACTTCTTTGACATAGTCTAGACACGCCTTCTTGTTGTTGCGCGCAAACACCTGGTTCCATCCCTTGGGGACCTCCAGGTCCGCCAGCCACAGCGAATACTGTTCCTCGCTGTTCACCAGGACCACATACTCGCGGGTGTCTTCGTCTTCCATGCGGCCACCTTCCTTGTTGCAGCAATGATCGGCGGCCAACGATACCTTGCGGAGGATGTTCTTGGGCGACGGGAGCAGTGGAGTAGCTCAAAAACCAAGCTGTGACCAAGTGTAGCTCAAAACCAAGATTGTAACCAAGTGTTGCGCGCTGCTGTCTTTAGCTCGAGCCTGCCACCCATTCATTCTCCTGCAACAATTCCTCGAGCGGCCGCGGATCACGCCATCTCTCCCGGACCAGCAGGGGGGCGGGGTAGAACTCCTCCACATGTCCCAGGCACAGCACCGCAATCGGTTTGACGCCGGTGGGAAACGCAAGCAGTCGCGCGAGCGCTTCGGGATCGAAAATGGAGACCCAACCGAGCCCCAAGCCTTCCGCCCGCGCGGCCAGCCACAAGTTCTGGATGGCACAGGCGGCGGAGGCTACGTCCATTTCCGGCAGGGTGCGTCGGCCAAACACTTCGCTAGTGCCGCCATCACGCACAGCGACGACGAGGAGCTCGCCACATTGCAACACTCCCTCGACCTTCAACCTGAGAAATTCAGCGTTGCGCTCCTCGAGCGCTGCCGCCGTACGCTGCCGCTCCTGTTGCACCAGGGCGTGAATCTCCTGCCTGAGTTGCGGTCGCGTGATGCGAATGAAGCGCCAGGGCTGACTCAACCCAACACTGGGCGCTGCGTGCGCCGCATCGAGCAGCCGCCGTAACACTTGCGGCTCCACCGGCAAGGGGACGAAGTGCCGCATGTCGCGCCGCTCGTGAATGACGCGATGAACTGCAGCAAGGGATAGGGGATCGTAGCGATGTGCGGACTGTGTCATGGCGCATAGGATACGCGTGCGCCTCGCGGGTGCGAAAGCCGCGCGGCCGCTGGGGTGCTGTGACCCCGCGGCCGGCGAGCTGGGCAACGAACGTTGCGACGATCCGTTCTATTGCTTCGAGGCCATGGTCGTCATGCCATCCCCGATCGACTTGATCGCGGTGGAGAAGGCGTTGGACAGCATGCTGAACATCTGCGAGTCGGCCTGGAATTTGGCCATGGTGGTCTGGAATTGCTGTGCGCCGGAGCCGGTGGCATTGCCCGCGCTCGCCTCCAGGGACCGGCTCTCGTCGACGAGTTTCTGAGCCATCTGACCCAGCGCCTGGCCCATGGCCTGGGCGATGGCCTCCAGCCAGCTGCCGCCGTGGCCGCCGCCGTGCTCGCCTTTGCGCAGGCCGTCTTCGCCGAGTGCCTGGGTGAGCGAGCTGGTCATGGAGTTGTCGATCTGACGCAGAAGCTGGTCCTGCTCCGACTGGGTCAGGCCGGAATTCGCCAGCGCGCCGCCCATGGAGTCGTGGACCAGCGAGGAGACGATGTTGCTCACGTCTTGCTTGGAGATGGAGCCATCTTGCGCCAGCGGCAGCAGTTCGGCATAGACGTGTGCCTGGATGCTGGCGTGCGGCGCTCGGTCCGCGCTCGCAGTGGTAGAGTGCGCCAGCGGCGTGATCGAATGCTCGAGGGGCGCAACTTGATTGAAACGGATGGGCAGACACGATGCAGGGCAAAACCGTCGTCATCACAGGCGCGACTTCCGGCATAGGCGAGGTTGCGGCATACAGACTCGCCGAACAGGGCGCCCGGATTGTCTTTATCGCTCGCGATCGAGCGCGCGGGGAGCAAACACTACAGCGGCTCCAGGTTGCCGGGCCCGGCTGCAAGCACGCAGTGCACTACGCCAATCTCTCCCGTTTGGCGGAGACGAAACGGGTGTGCGAGGCACTTGCGGCCAGCGAGGAGCGTATCGACGTGCTCATCAACAACGCGGGCGCGATGTTTGTGACACGACAGGTCACCGGCGAAGCCCTCGAGATGACTTTTGCCACGAACCATATCTCTTACTTCGTGGTGACGAACATGCTGCTCGAGAGATTGCGGGCCACGCCCGGATCCCGCATCGTCAACACCGCCTCCGACGCTCACAAGCGCGCGAAGTTGGATTTCGGCGACCTGCAGTCCGAGAAGGGCTACAGCGGTTTCGCCATGTACGGCCGCTCGAAGCTGATGAACATTCTCTTCACCCGCGAGCTCGCCCGCCGCCTGGCGGAGACGGCTGTGACGGCCAATTGCCTGCATCCGGGCTTTGTCGCAACACGGTTTGGCGATGCGAATGGCGGCTTGGCCTCGCTCGTCGTCAAAGGCGCGAAGAAGTTTGCATTGGCGCCGCAGGAGGGTGCGAAAACCATCATCTACCTGGCGTCCGCGCCCGAGGTCAACGGGGTCAGCGGCAAGTACTTCCACAAGTGTCAGGAAGAAATGCCAACCGCGGCGGCGCAAAGCGATGCGGATGCACGGCGGTTGTGGGAGATTTCGGCGCAGTTGACAGGAGTTGGATTGGGAGGCGCGCGGGTCGGGTAGGACGACGCATGCGTCGCGCCCTGGACTGATAGGAACGAGGGCTTGGACTGTCTCCAACCGGCGTCAGGGTCGCGCTCGAGCTCTCGTTGGTTGACAATAGGCCTCGGGGTCGGCACGCGCGCATGAGCCACGAGGCAAGAATGAGCGAAGTATGGAATCAGTGGCAGGGATACGTGGTCGACGGCACGTTTCCTTTGCACCGTTATCTGGGTGGCTCGGATCGCAGCGCTGTCTTCCTCAGCGAGTTGAGGGGGAGGGAGCCGGCCGAAGTCGCAATCAAGCTCGTTCCCACCCTAGCGTCTTTCCCGCAGTCACACCTGGCGCGCTGGGAGGCGACTGCAAGTCTGTCCCACCCTCATCTGCTGCGCATTCTGGGGACGGGCCGCGGGCAACTCGGCGGGCAGTTCTTCCAGTTCGCCGTCATGGAGTACTCCGACGAGAATCTGGCGGGGCTGTTGGAGCGCCGGGCTATGACGGAGGACGAGGCGCGCGAGATGTTGCCGCCGGTCCTGAGCGCTCTGGCGTTTCTCCACAATCGCAATCTGGTTCAGGGCCAACTCAAGCCGGCGAATGTGCTGGTGGTAGGAGACCAGATCAAGCTCGCCAGCGACACCGTCCGTTCTGTCAGTGACGCTGCCGCCGTCAATATGGCGTCCGCGTTTGATCCTCCCGAGTCGCAGGACGGTGTGTGCTCCACCGCGGGCGATATTTGGGCGCTTGGCGTCACGTTATTCGAAGCGCTGACCCGTAAGTCGGCTTTGGGACTGGAGCTCCGCCCCGATACCGTTGTACTGCCGGCGGATTTCCCGGTGGCTTTCCGCGACATCGTGACGGGGTGTCTCAGCCGTCGTCCGTACGATCGGCCTAAAGTCGCAGAGCTTGAAGCAAAGTTGCGTGGGCAGCCGGCGGGCGGTGCCGTGCGGCCCGCTGGTGGGCCGCCTGAGGTCGCTCAACCCGTAGTGAGCGACATCGGGCAACACGACAACGGTGGGAAGCGGGGGTCCATTGAGATTAGCCAATGGGAAGCGCCTTCGCCTCCTGGGAGGACGGCTCCGGAGATGGCGCCGTCTCGGGGCGAGACGATTGCGTCTCAGGTGGAGATTGTTCCGCCTCGGGGGCCGACGATTCCACCTCAGGGCGCGGCGACCGATCCCGTGCAGCCGGCTGTCGTCGAGCATGTCTTTCGTGAAGTGCCTTCGCCTGGTCGCGGAGAGTCACGGCCGGCGGCAGTGCAGTCTTCGCCTACCTCTGTGCGGTCCCCGCCGCCGGCTCCCAAGGCCGTCGCGAAAGTCGGAGTGCCCGGTGCGGCACCCGCCGATGCGTCGTCGGTACGTGCTGCGGCCCCGCCGGCCGCCGTGCGGCCGGCCGTAATGCAGTCCGGCGTCGCGCGACCCGCCGTGCCGCAGCCTGGTGTTTCTCAGTCCAGTGTCGTGCGGCCCAACATTGCGCCGCCGTCAGTTAGCCAGTCGGCGGTCACCCGGTCCGGCGTTGCGCGACCCGCCGTGATGCGGCCTGGCGTTTCTCAGTCCGATGTCGTGCAGCCCGCAGTTGCCCCGCGGGATGTCACCCGCTCTCCTGTCGCACGCTCCGTCCGTGCGCCGCCCGGCGTTGCCCAACCCGCTGTTGTGCTGCCCGATGTTGGTCGAGGCGCCGCTGCTCGGCCTAGTAGTGCACAGCTCGGTGTTGCTCAAGATGCTGCCGGCCGGTCTCCTAACGCGTACGTCGGCGGTACTCAACCCGTTGCCGCACGGCCTGCTGCTGCACAGGTCGATGTCGTTCAACACCCCGTGGGGCGCTCTGCGGTTACGCAGCCTGGCGTCGTCCAACCCGCTATTGTGCTACCCGATATTGCGCAGCCCGATCGCGCACAACGCGTTGCTGCTCGGCCTGCGAATGCGCAGCCCGGTGGCAGCCAGCGCGCTGCCGCGCGACTCCCCAATGCGCAGCCCGATGAGACCCCACGCGCTGCCGAGCGGCCTGCAAGTGGGCAGGTCGATGCGGCCCAACCCACTGTCGAACGGCCCGGCCTCGCCCAACCGGCCGTCGTGCGGTCCGCGGCGCAGGCCGGTGTCGCCCAAACCTGGGTCGGCCGCTTCGCTACTGCGGAGGCTGATGTCGCCCTTGCCGCTGTTGGGCAGTCCGCTGACGGCCCGGTTGCCGCGGTGACTGATGACGGGCCGGGCTCGTTATCAGAGGAAACGCCCGCGGAGCAGCCGTTAGGCCTGCGGTTGTACCGTCTCCCGGTGGCTCTCGGAATCGTCGCGATAGCCATTCTCGTTTGGGCCGGGATGCGGGCCTACAACGCGTATCAGGCGCCAATTCCCGCGATTACGCCGGTCGCCGAAGAGAGCGACTCGCTCATTTCGAGCGCTGTTGCGTCCGTCGTTCGCGAGCCGCTGCCGGCGCGGTCGCAAAGCTCCGTATTCACTACCTCCAAGGTAAAGTTAGGTGGTGACCCAAATTTACCGGCGGCCAGACAGCCGCCAGCCGCCGAACCAACTCCTCCGGAGTCGGATATTCACGAGGAGTTCCCAGACGTCCCGCAACACGTGCGTCGAAGCATTCGCGGGCATGTCAAGGTGACGGTGCGCGTGATCATCGATAAGGACGGCAGTGTGTTCGCGGCTTTAGTGGACCAACCCGGCCCAAGCCGCTATTTCGAGCGTCTTGCAATTGAAGCGGCCAAGAAATGGACGTTTCCGGCGGCCGATACTCAGATTTCGCGTCTGGAGTTGGTGCGCTTCGACTTCACGCACGACGGAACTACGGCGCAGGCCGACGTCGTCGAATAACGCGGGACGTCAGTGCGAACTGGGTCTGCCGGCGCGAGTCGACAGCATTCCGGAAGTTGCTCTCATCATAACGGCAGCGCCCGAAGAGCAATTTCGGTGACACGTGTCAGGTCGGCGCGCGATGCGCCGGAGGCTGCCTGGACTGCCAGGCCTTCCCATACGGTGCAAATATACCTTGCGACATCCGCCACGTTCACGTCCGCGGGAAATTCCCCGGCTGCCCGCGCTTGCGAGAGCCGCTCTTTGACCGCCTGCTGGCATCCTTTCCGCCACGCGATCATCGACAGCCGCACGGGTTCGGATTCCTCCCCGGTGGCCAATCCTTGGACTGAGAAGCAACAGTCCGGGTGTGAGCCGTCCGTCAGGAAAGCCACGGCGCCCTTGTAAAGGGCCAGAACGGACTCTTTCGCCGTCGGCTTTTGCAGCGCCTTGGGCACGAATGACAGTGGGCCTTCGACGTAGCGCGCCAGCGCCTTGCGGAAGAGGGCTTCCTTGTCGCCGAAGGCGGCGTACATGCTCGAGCGGTTGATGCCCATGGCATCGGTGAGCTCGCTCAGCGAGGCTCCCTCGTAGCCTCGCTTCCAGAAGACGCGCATGGCGGCATCGAGCGCTTGGTCTGGCGCGAAACCCCGCGGGCGTCCTCTTGGTGTCTTGTCTCGAGTGGCGGCAACGTTCGACATATCTACCTCGAATCCTACGCTATCACATCAGGACTGATCGGTCCATAAAGTCGTTGACAGGCTATTATCATATCTGTACCTTCTGGTCCAGAAATAGAAGCCTAGCGACTGTCCTGACAATACCAACATCAGAGGTACGACCATGAGCTCCAGCCCTTCGCCTACTCATCGCAGCCCTTCGCCGCGAAGCGTTACACCACGATAAAAGGCCACCGCATGGCCTATATCGACGCAGGCGAGGGACCCGCCATCGTTTTCGCGCACGGCAATCCGACATCCTCCTATTTGTGGCGCAACATCATGCCCGCCGTGCGCGGCTACGGCAGGCTCATTGCCTGCGACATGATCGGCATGGGTGATTCAGACAAACTGCCTCACAGCGGACCCGGCAGTTACAGCTATTTCGAACAGCGCGACTATCTGTACGCCTTGTGGGACGAGCTCGACTTAGGCGATCAAGTTATTCTGGTCCTGCACGACTGGGGTTCTGCGCTGGGATTCGATTGGGCCAACCAGCACCGGGCTCGCGTGCAGGGCATTGCCTACATGGAGTCGATTGTCATGCCGATGAGCTGGTCTGACTTTCCCGCCATCGCTCACGATGCGTTCAAAGCCTTCCGCAGTCCGGCTGGAGAAGAGGCCGTCCTGGGCCACAACGTGTTCGTCGAGAAGTTACTGTTGGGTGACAGCCGTCGCCCGCTCAGCGAGGCGGAGCAGGCCGAATACCGCCGGCCGTTCCTGAATGGCGGTGAAGAGCGCCGTCCGACGCTTTCATGGCCCCGGCAGATGCCGTTGGATGGCGAGCCGGCGGATGTGGCGAAGGTGATCGCAAGCTATGGGGAGTGGTTGGCCAGCAGTACGGCTTTGCCAAAGCTGTATCTGCAATCCAACCCGGGTGCCCTGGACGCCGGGCGGATGCGCGCTTTCTGCAGCCAATGGCCTAACCAGAAAACGGTCCCCATCCAGGGGACTCATTATGTTCAAGAAGACAGCGCTCCCGAAATCGGCGCGGCATTGGCCGATTTCGTACGGTCGTTGCGCGGGTGATACGCGCCGCTAGCCGACTTGGATTCGCAGCTCCACCAGGTCGGCTAGGGCGACGCTTTCATGCATGCAATACTGAGTAGTCGCCGAGCTGGCGGCTAAACCGATGGTCCTGTAATGCACATACCCGTGCGGTGCAAGCCGCTTTGGGCTCTCTTTCTTGGGCCTCCCTGGATGGTGGTATTCGCGCCTGCGGCGCAATCGGCGGACTCTGTCGGTGCCGCAAACGTGGTCGCAACCGTGGCCGCCCCTGCCGGCGCGTTTGCCCCCGAGGTAACGGACCGCTTTGTGCGGGCAGCTCAGCTATTCGAGCAGGCTCGTGCCGGTTCCACGACGGCGGTCATTCCGGCGCAGGAGGCGTTCAAAGATCTTTTGCAGACGGACGCCTCGAACCCGCTGTTCGTCGCCTACTACGGCAGCACTTTCGCCATGCGCGCCCGTGACGGCGGCGCTCCGTGGCAGAAGATCAAATGGGTGAACGCGGGGATCGACAATATCGATCACGCGCTCGCTTTGCTGGGCCCGCAATATGACAGTCAGAAAATGCGCGGCGTGCCTATTTCACTCGAGACACGCTTGGTTGCGATTGCGACCTATGTGCCGTTACCGGCGTTGTTCAACCGCATGAGCGTCGCGCGACAGCAGTTGGTCGTGGCAATGGGCAGCGCGCCTTTTGCGACGGCTTCCGGCGAGCTGCGTGGCCGCTTTTTCTATGAAGATGCGCTCATCGCACACGCTGACGGCGATCTGGAGCGCGAGCGGCGCTCACTACGAGAGGTGCTGAAATACGCGCCACCGTCCTTGGACATGAACGAGGTTCGCCAACAGCTCGCCAAATTGCCTTAAGTGACAGGCCGTTACTGTCCCGCCGAGCTCGCGTCATAGGCGCCGCACCTGGCCAGGACGGTAGTGAGCCGAAGCTGCACAGATAGCGCAACTGGCGTATAACGCCTTCGCGGGTACGCGGTTCGCACCGTCACACAATCGTGTGCTCCCCAACCTCCGGGCATCTGTAATGGCGGAAGTTTCGCCGGCCTATACAACTGGTCAGTCCAGCGCCGCAGCCGTCCCCCGAAGTCTCCTGGAAGCGCAACGGAATGTTCTGGAGATGATCGTCCAGAACGTAGCTCTCGAGCAGGTTCTGGCGGCTTTGTGCAGGATTGTGGAAGAGCAGGCGCCACGAAGTGGTGTGCGCGCCGCGATTCTTCTCGTCACCGCCGATGGCAAGCGACTCGCCACCGGGGCGGCTCCGAGCCTGCCCGAGAGTTACTGTCGCGCCATCGATGGGCTCGATATTTCTCCTCAAGTCGGAACCTGCTCAGCGGCGGCCGCGCGGCGCGAGGTCGTTGTAACGACTGATATCGCCAGCGATCCGGGCTGGCTGCTGTTGCGCCATGTGCCGTTGAACCTGGGGCTTAAGGCCGCTTGGTCGTTGCCGATCGTTTCCGCCACCGGCGCGGTGCTGGGAACGTTCGGTACTTATTTCCCGGAAAGTCGTTTGCCGCAATCCGAGGAGAAGCAACTCGTCGAGGTGTTGGCCCATACGGCTGCGCTGGCCATCGAGCGTCAGCGATCCGATCGTGCCAGCCGTGCTCGCATCGAATATGCCGTGCGCGTGTCAGGTATCGGTTTCTGGCACTGGGACCTCGCGCTCGGTGAGCTTGTGTGGGACGAGCGCGTCCGTGGGCACTTTTTCATTGATGACAACCGGCGGGTGACCACCGATGATTTCTTTGCGCGACTGCATCCGGATGACCTCGAGATGACGCGCGCCGCGGTGCGCGCGGCGATCGATGCTGGCGAGCACTACGAGGTGACTTACAGGACCGTCGATCCTGACTCCGGTGCAATGAAATGGATCCGTTCCGTCGGCGCTGCGCAATACGATGCCGACGATAAACCGGTTCACTTCGGTGGCGTGGCTGTCGATGTGACCGAGCAGAGGGCGCACGAGCGCAGCCTGAGTGATCTGAACGAGCGTTTGCAGCAGCAGGATCGGCGCAAGGATGAGTTCCTGGCGACATTGGCCCACGAGTTGCGCAACCCGCTGGCTCCGGTGCGTACCGGGCTGGAGATTCTGAAAATCGCCACGGATCCGGCACAAGCCGCGCGCACACGGGAGATGATGGAGCGGCAGTTGGCGCACCTGGTGCGTCTGGTGGATGATTTGCTGGATGTCTCGCGGATCACTTTGGGCAAGGTTGCCCTGAAGAAAGAGCGCATCGACTTTCGAGTCATTCTCAACGGTGCGTTGGAGGCCACCCGATCTCTTGTCGCAGCAAGAGGGCATGAGATTGCCGTGCGGCTATCCGAGCAGCCTTTGCCGCTTCTGGCAGATCCGACGCGCCTCATCCAGGTCGTTGCGAATCTCATCAACAATGCGGCGCGCTATACGCCGGCAGGTGGCCGTATCCAGGTCGGGGCGGAAGCCGGGCAGGGGGCGCTCATCGCTCGAGTGAGCGACACTGGGGTTGGGATGGATTCCGAGCTGTTGAGTCGCGTGTTCGATATGTTTGTCCAGGGAGCGCCGGCCCGCGGCGAGTCGCAATCGGGTTTGGGCGTGGGCCTCACTCTGGTGCGCCGGCTAGTGGAGATGCACGGCGGCTCGATCGAGGCGCAAAGTCCGGGACGCGATCAAGGCAGCACCTTCGTGTTGCGTTTGCCCCTGGAGACGCGCGAGCGTTAGTCGGGCAGGGCATTGGGCTCCGCAGGTTGCTCATCACCATTCATGGCGATGAGAATACGGTATAGTTCACTGCATGCAATCACCCCTGAGCAGCGGCGCGCCGGCATTGGCCGACGGGCTTCGTCCGACGCGACTGGAGATCGATCTCGCGCGCCTGCGCCAGAACTACCGGGTCATCGCCAGGCACGTTGCACCCGCGCGTGTCATGGCGGTCCTGAAGGCGAATGCCTACGGTCATGGCCTGGTGGCGGTAGCCAAACTGCTCGAACGTGAGCAACCCTTTGCCCTGGCCGTTGCCTATCTCGAAGAAGCCGTTCGCCTGCGTGAGGCGGGAGTGCGAACCGCGGTGCTCGTGTTGGGCGGGATCGTGGGCGCGCAGATCCCTCGTTTTCTTGAGCACGACCTGACTCTGACAGCTTCGTCGGTAGACAAACTGCTTGCCATCGAGGCCTGTGCGGTGGCGAAGCGTGTCACGGCGCGGGTGCACCTGAAGATCGATACCGGAATGGAGCGCATCGGCACGCACTGGTATAGCGCCGAGGGTCTGCTCGAAACATCGCTGCGTGTGCGCAATGTGCAGGTGGAGGGCATTTTCACCCATTTTGCGAATGCGGACGCGACGGACCTGACTCATGCGCGCCTGCAGTTGGAGCGCTTTCAGGAGGTGTTGCGTTTCTACGAGCGGCGCTCGTTGCCCACGCCGCTGCGGCATGCGGCCAACTCGGGTGCGATTTTGCAGCTTCCGCAGAGCTACCTGGATATCGTGCGTCCGGGAATTTTGCTGTTCGGCTCGAGTCCGGCGCTGGACGTGGGCTTGACCCTGCCATTGCAGCAAGCGATGCGTTGGTTGACGCAGGTGGTGTTCTTCAAGGTCGTCAAGGCAAATAATCCGGTCAGCTATGGGTCAACATGGCGACCGTCCACCGACACCCGCGTCATCACGTTGCCGGTGGGCTATGGCGACGGTTATCTGCGAGCCATGAGCGGGCAAGCGCAAGTGATCATCCGTGGCCGTCGCGTGCCGGTCGTGGGCCGGATCTGCATGGATCAGATCATGGCCGACCTCGGTAGCAGCGGAACGGCCTACAACGGCGATGAGGTCGTGCTTCTCGGTGAGAGCGGCCAGGGTGCGGGGGGCGATGAGCTTCCGATCCGCATAGAGGAGCTGGCCGCGTGGGCCAACACCATTCCTCACGAAGTGCTCACGATCATCAACAATCGCGTGCCTCGCATCTATATCGACGCGGAGTGTGGCATTCGCGCTGACGACACCGCTCAGGGCCCAACATGAGTGGATTGCTGCGCAGCTAGCTAGCTCGGGCGCCAGCGTTCCAACATGAGGCCGTAAAGCGAACCTCCGCGCCGTGCACGTAGGGTTCAAAAGCGGGTCGGAGCGCTGCAATGACCTGAGCGCGGTTTTTCTCATCCAACTCAGGAAAAATACGGCCTACGGGACCCAAGCGACCCTTTGCTCCAAGCCGTTGTGCCAAAGCGAGCGTCGTGCCGCCCGGGCCACAGCCGACGTCGAGGACCCGGGAGACCGATGCAGTTGCAGCCGCCTCGACGAGGAGGTCGGTCAGAGGTTTGAACATCTGGTCCACCACCGCCTGCAGGTCGCGCCAGGTGCGTCCACCGGGTCCGTTCCAATACTTCGCCTGCTTGTCATTGCTCGGCATGATCGGTACCTCAAGACTTGCCCGTCCCCAACGGTTGGCGCACTGTACGACTTCAAGTTCACTTGAAGTCAAGAGTATGCCGGACATGGATATAGGAGAGGTGGCGCGCCGTTCCGGTCTGCCTCCCTCGACGCTGCGGTTCTATGAGGAAAAGGGGCTGATCGCCTCCATCGGCCGACATGGCCTGCGCCGTTCGTTCGATCCTCGCGTGCTCGAGCGCCTGGCGCTGATCTCATTGGGTCGTGCCGCGGGCTTTTCGCTCGAGGAGATGGCACGCATGTTCGGGCCGGACGGGCGTCCGCGTATTGATCGACAGATGCTCGCTACCAAGGCGGACGAGCTGGACAAGACCATCAGACGATTGAGTGCCATGCGCAACGGACTGCGGCATGCCGCCGTATGCCCCGCGCCGAGTCACATGGAGTGTCCGACCTTCCGTCGCTTTCTAGGCGCCGCCGGTTCGGTTAAGCGCACAACTGTGCGGCGAGGGCGGGTTTAGGCCGGCGCCACTGCGACCTTTTAGCCGGCGGGCGCATCTAAGTAGCTGTGGCAAGACTGGTCGAAATCGAGATTTCGGAGGAGCTTCTGCGACGCGCGAGCGCAGGGGATGAGGCTGCTCAGGTGGTCATTTATACCGCCACCGCGCCAGCGACCTTTGGCCTGATTCGACGCCTGATCGTCAACCGTGCGATGGCGGAGGATCTGTTCCAGGAGACGATGATGACGCTATTCGAGCGCTTGCCGCAGTTCCGGCGGGAGGCTCCTTTGGGCGCCTGGCTCCGGCAGATCGCGATCTCCAAGTGCCTGATGTTTCTGCGCTCGCCCTGGCATCGCGCGCGGTCGCATTTGGAGAGCGATGCGGACGGCGAGATTCCCCATGGTCTGAGCGCGCTCGTTACGGCGCCGCCAGGGGTGGAGAGCCTCGATGTCGAGAAGGCGCTTGCCAGTTTGTCGCCGACGGCACGTGCCGTGGTGTGGTTGTACGAAGTCGAGGGCTATTCGCACCAGGAAATCGCGCAGCTCTTCGGACGGTCCATCAGCTTTTCCAAATCGCACCTTGCGCGCGCCCACGTGAGATTGCGCGAATGGTTCGAGCCCAGCGAGGGCAGGCACACATGTACATCGATCCAGAGCAACGGCAAGGTCCTTTAGAGCTTCACGACGTGGAGCAGCAGAACGTCGTCCGGCGTCTGCGGAGTCTGCCGCAGGAGATCCGGCAACCCTACGATTGGACGGAGTTTCAGCGCCGCGCGCTGGAGCGAACCAATGTTGGCGCCCACGCAAGCGCGATGTTCAAAAGGCACGCGGCGCTCGCCGCAGCTCTCATCCTGGTGGTCGTGGGCGTCGCCATTTGGGCTCGTGTTACACGACCGGTGACGCCTTTGGCGGTTGAGAGTCATGTTCCGAGCGGTAGCGAGTTACCCACGACCGCTGGCCTTGCAGCTGTCAACACGGTACACGGGTCTGAAGTGCGAGCGAATGATGCCGAGCGCTGGCTGGCCAGTCTTCCGAGAGAACCCGTCGTTGTGCGTGTCGGTACGCGCGCGGCCGTAACGGGACTCGAGGATCGTATCGCGCAACTCGATGATGTCCTCTCCGTTGCAAGAGTGGAGGGGGTGCAACCGGCGAGGGTGGCGGCGCTCGAGCAACAGCGCGTGCACCTCGTCACGTCGTTAGTTCAAGTCCGGTACGCGGAGACGCTCGTTTCCGCGTCACGCTGAGGTGTTTAGTATGAAACCGAAAACCATCGCGGCACTTGCCGCACTGTTTGTGCCCGCGAGTGCTCTGCTGTCCGCGGGAGCGCTGGCGCAAGATCACTACAATGTGTTTTACCAGACAGTCGCCACTGACCCGCCACCACCGCCTCCGCCTCCCACTATGAACGGATCCGGGCACCCCGGCCGCGATCCCAATGACGCCATCGAAGCGCGGCTCGAGGCGGCACGGCAAAGACTGGAGGAGGCCGCCCGCCAAGTAGCAGACCTGTCCAGCGAGCTCTACCGGCCGGACCTGCAGGCATTCTCCGGGTTTGAGGGGGCCTTTGGCCAGGCCATCATCGGCGTGCAGCTCGACCGTTCGGGCGGTAAAGATGGTGCGCACGTCGTCGAGGTGAGTCCGGGCGGGCCTGCGGACGAAGCCGGCATTCGGGCGGGCGATGTGATCGTTGCTGTGAATGGTAAGGATGTCAAAGGCGAAGACCCTTCGCGGCAGGTGACCAAGATCATTCGTGACATCAAACCAGACAGCAAGCTCAGTCTGCGCGTGCTGCGTGCCGGCAAGCCACAGGACTTCGCGGTGACGCCGCGTCCGGGGCCTCACATGCCATTCGGCGGTCCTTTTCCGGACTTGCCTGACCTGCCTCCTGTTCCCCCGAAGCCTTTCTTCATGGTACAGGGCCCGCTGTCCAGTATGGAGCTTGCGAGCTTGACGCCAAGGCTCGGCAAATACTTCGGAACCGACAAAGGCGTGTTGGTTGTGCGTGCACCGCCCGACGGGGCCTTGAAGTTGGAAGACGGCGATGTGATCCTCGCCATCGATGGGCGACAGCCGACCAGCGGATCCCACGCCACACGCATCCTGGGATCGTATCAGCCGGGCGAGAAAATCGTCCTGCGAATCGTGCGCGAGCGTAAGTCAATGGACCTGGAGACAACTGTGCCGGAGGCGCTTGGCGGACAGCACAAGGCCGTCATTTTTCTCGATGGCCGGGCGAGTGCGCCTGCGCCCGGTAAAGTCGTGGTGACGCACCGCGAGGATGCGACCTGATGGGCGGCAATCCCGTCAATCCATCCGCGCCAAGGTCTTCTCCAGGTCCCCGACGAACTTCGGCCACCCGTACTTGGCGCCCTGGTAGAACTGCTCTTGGTCCGCGCGGAAGCCCGACTGTTGCACGTGCAAGTGCGTGCCTGTGCCCGTAGGGTTGAGAGTCCAGGTGACGACACTCTCCAGACCCATGCCACTCCACGTGTAGGACAGTGTTTTGTTTGGCTCGACGGCCAGGACCCGACAATCGACGCCGCCCCAGTCGCCGCGGAAATTGAAACGATGGTCCACGACAGGCTTGAAGTCGTTCTTCATGAGCCATTGCTCGATGAGCTGTGGCTCAGTGAGCGCGCGCCACAGTTTTTCCGGCGCAAATGAGATGTCCCGTTCGAGAACGACGCAGCGTGTTTCGGTTGAGGTGGCGTTCACTATTGGTCCATCCTTTTCAACAGATCTTCGAGGTGATTGAATCGATTTTCCCAGAATCCCGTCATCTGGCGGGTCCAGTCGAGCAGCGGGGCGAGCGCACTGAGTTGTGCGCTGTAGTGCGTCTCACGACCTTCATGGCGGTCGCGAACCAACCCGGCCTGCTTCAAAACGCCAAGGTGCTTTGACACGGCCGGCTGCGAGACGCCAGCCCGGGCCGTGAGCGCCCCGACTGTCTTTTCTCCTTCGCGACACAGTCGTTCGAAGATCGCTCGCCGGGTCGGATCGGCGAGCGTTTTGAACAGTACATCGTGAGCGTTAGGCGGCACCGGAATCAATAACCCGCTGGCTATGTGTTATATATAACCACGTGGATATGAATGAGTCAAGCGGGTCCAGCCGAAGCGCTACTTCCACGCCCCTGCCTGCGTGATCTGTTCCCGGGGACCTTCCGGACACTTCCAGTGCGCCGACGATTGATCAGTATCGGAGAGGGGCTGCCTCGCGCCGCCCCTCTCGCTTTAGCCAAGCGATGACGTCGAGTGTAGCGCTGCGCTTTTCACCAGAAGGAGTGATCACCCAGTAAGCATCGGGTAGGGGCACGGCAAGATGCCCGAAAGGTCGCACGAGGCTCCCATTTGTCAGCTCCGTTTCGGTGAGGCGATGGCGAGCCAAGGCAACTCCCAAACCCTGTGCCGCGGCACGCAGCGCGAGGTCGGAACTGTCGAACCGGGGGCCTCGTCGAACGTCGAGATCCGCGGGGCCAAAGTTGGCACGCCACGCCGCCCAACTCGCGTTCGGGTCTCTATCGTGCAGCAATCGAAGCCCGGTTAGCTGTCCGGGCGTAGTCGGGCGCCCGGCCTTACGCCAGGTCTCGGGACTCATCACTGGGTAGAGCGCATCACTCATGAGGGGGATCGCCTCAACATCTGGCCAAGGGCCGCGCCCTACGCGGATCGAGAAGTCGCATCCCGCATCGCGAGGGTCCCTGACGCGCTGATCAACTAGGATCGAGACCTCGATGCGCGGATGAGCCTTTTCGAGGCGCATGAGCCGGGGCACCAGCCAGCGATTGGCCACCGAAGGGGCGGCGCCGATTGTCACTGCGAAGGCCGAACGCGTTTCGCGCACTCCGTGAACCGCGCTGCCGATATCTCGCAGCGCCTTCGTGACCTCGGCTGCGAGCTCGCGCCCCTGTGCGGTGACCGCAATGCCCGCCTGACCGCCCATTCGATCGAAGAGGGGGCGCCCAAGCCATTCTTCCAGCTCGAGCAGGTGACGGCTTACGGCCGAGTGGGAAACACCGAGCTCGCGCGCAGCGGCTCGCACGCCGCCCGCGGCCACAGTCAGTGCGAACGCTCGCAGCGCATTGAGCGGCAACTCCTTCATGGTCTGAATTATAGACCAAAGCCGGGCGGCCACGCTCCAGTGCACGGCTCTATATTTCGTGCAGGAGGATAGTGATGCATTCCCCACTCGCCATTGCTGCCATCATCTTCGGATGCACGATCACACCGGGTCCCAACAATTTCGCCATTTTGCAGTTGGCGGCCACCCAGGATCGTCATGCGGCGTTTCGGGGTATTGCCGCCATCGTCAGCGGCGGGCTTGCCCTTTATGCACTGGTCCGTTGCGGCTTGGAGCTGTGGATAGGTCGCCATCCGTGGGCTGGGCGGATACTGTTGGTTTGCAGCGGGGCGTATCTGGTGTGGCTCGGCGGAACCTTTATATACCGGAGTTTCCGCAGCGCCGGCGCGCGTGTTGCGACGACAGTACCTGCGAGTGCGCTCGCGCTGCTGGTCTTTCAGCTCGTAAACCCGAAGGGCTGGCTCCTTATGACGTCCGTGTCGGCAGCTGCGTACTGTACACCTCGCTGCACGAGCGCTGCAGAGGCGTTGCCGGTTTTGTTGCTAACCGTAATCCCCGCGGTCTCGTTGCTCTCGTGGTTGTTGCTCGGTTCGGGTGTGCGGCGCCTGTTCGCCGTCGAGATGAACAATTCTTATTTGCTGCGGATCGGGGGAGCGGCGCTCATGGTCTCCGCCTTGTCCTTGTTTGGAGTATGACTCGATGTCACAGACCACTACGAATCGGTATGTCCTGCGCCAGCAGACGTTGCACTGGCTTACCGTGCTGTTGATGTTCGCGATTCTGCCGGTCGCTTGGGTCACTGTTTCGCTGGTCGTGGAGTCCAAGCCGTTCTTCCTCTGGATGGACGCGCACGAGGCGCTTGGTGTCGCTCTGCTTGCGGTGACCGCAGTGCGTCTGGCGTTGCGTGTCCTTGATGGTGCACCCACTGCGAATCCGCGCACTCCGCGCTGGATGAGCCGCGTCGCCAGTGTTGTCCACTGGGGACTGTTTGCACTGCTGTTAGTGATGCCGATATCAGGGTATCTGTGGGCTACCGGGCATGGCCACGACGTCGCGCCATTCAACCTCGTACGCTTGCCGCGTATCGCATTTGGCCAGCGCGCGATCGGTGATATTGCCGAGCAGGTGCATGAATTGTGTCGATGGATACTCTACGTGCTCATTGCTCTTCATTTGGGCGGCGTTGCATACCATGTCGCTGTCGCCCGCGATGGATTGCTCGATCGGATGTTACCTCCGCAACTGCCACCCAAGCAGGCGGTCGGCAGGCAGGCGATCGGCGGGGGCGAGGTGACGTCGTGATCGCCACCCGAGACCGCGAGCTGCCTGCTACAGCGCTTCAGAGCAAGCGGATTCTGTGTATCGCAGGAAGCTTGCGCAGGCAGTCCTGGAATCGGCGCCTACTTCTGGCAGCCGGTCGCTTGGCTCCTTGTGAGTTGGTGCTGGACGTGTACGAGTCGTTGCATGAGGTACCTATGTTCAACGAAGACATCGAGCCCGATCCAGGCCCCGCTGTGGCGCGGCTGCGTGCCGCGGTCAGGGGCGCTGACGGCATTCTGCTGGCAACTGCCGAGTACAATCATTCGCTACCGGCGGTCATGAAGAATGCCATCGATTGGCTCTCTCGAGGAGAGCCCAGCTCTTTGTACAACAAGCCGGTCGCGGTCGTTGGCGCGACCGTCGGAGCCTGGGGCACCAGGCTTGCGCAGGCGGCGCTTCGCCATACACTCTTCGCGATCGGGGCGCGAGTGATGGTCGAGCCGATGTTGTTCATTGCGCGTGCGCCGTCCTGCTTCAACGAACAAGGTGAGCTCTGCGATACTTCCGTCGCGCAGTCGCTGGTCAGTCTTCTGTCCTGTTTCGACTCCTGGATTGGCGTACCGCCCACGAGGTGAGTTACCACCCGACCGCCTGCCCATCCTTGCGATGATCGGACGCGGCGCGATAAACCCCGTCGGGTAGTGCCCAGATGGCCTGAAAGCCGCCCATGTGCGTCGCCGTTCGCCGAGGTCACTTTGTGGCCCTTGGCGCGCAGAGGGCCGCCTACCAGGTCGTAGAGGTTGGATTCCAGGTCGAGGGTGTTGGTTTCCTGCGCGTGGGTGAAGCGGGCGGCGTCGCTGGCGGCTTGCGGGTTGGCGCCCAGGTCGATCATGTCGACCAGCACTTGCGCGTGGCCCTGGGCTTGTTGGCTGCCGCCCATGAGACCGAAGGACATGACCGGCTGGCCGTCCTTCATGAGGAATCCCGGCAGAAGCGTATGGAACGGGCGCTTGTGCGGGGCGATGATGTTGGGACTGCTGCGGATCGAGTGAGAACAGCGCGCCGCGGTCGTTCAGGACGAAGCCGTAGCCCGGGACGGTGATCCCGGAGCCGAAGCTGTCGTAAACGCTGTAGATGAACGACACCATGTTGCCCCAGCGATCGGCTACTGTCAGGTAGACCGTGCCGCCCACCGGATCGCCCTTGGGCTCCGGGGTGCTGGCCTTCTTCATGTCGATGTGGCCGCAGAGCTCGGCGGCGTAGGCTTTCGAGATCAGGCGCTCGACGGGGATCTTGCGTGAAACCCGGATCGCCGTTGTAGGCATAGAGGTCGGTGTAGGCGAGTTTCTTGGCTTCGACGAGCAGGTGCCAGTATTCGGGCGAGCGGGGGCCGAGGGCGGCCAGGTTGACTCCGAGTTTGGGCGCGCAGACCTCGAGGATGTTCATCATCTCGAGCACCGCGAATCCTTGCGTGCTCGGCGGCATCTCGTAGATGTCATAGCCGTGGTAGTTGGTTGTGAGCGGCGTTTCCCAGGTCGCGTGGGTGGCGGCGAGGTCCTGGAGTGTCATGGTTCCGCCGAGCGCCTGCGACTTTGGCCACGATCGCTTGGCGATCTCCCCCTTGTAGAAAACATCGCGACCCTGTGTCTGTAGCAGGCGGAAGGTGTGGGCGAGGTCGGGATTGCGGAAGACGGCGTAGGGCGCCGGAATCTTGCCGTTCGGGAGATAGGTTTTGACGGAGTCGGGGTCGTTCGCGAGGACTTCGGCGCCGTAGATCCAATCGTTGCGGATGCGCTCGGTGACGGCGAAGCCTTGCTCGGCGAGGGTCGCGGCGGGCTCGAGTGTTTCCTTGAAAGTCAGGGTGCCGGCGCGTTTGAGCAGGACATCCCAACCGTCGACCGCGCCGGGAACGGTCGCTGAGTCGATGCCATGGAGGGGCATCTTTTTGGTGAAGCCACGTTGCGCGAGGTGGGCGGGTGTTGCTCCGGAGGGGGCGCGGCCGCTGGCGTTCAGGGCGATGAGTTTCTTTTCCTTCGCCAGCCAGGCGAGTACGAAGACGTCGCCGCCGACGCCGGCGCTTTCGGGCTCTACGACGTTTAGCACCGCGGCGGTCGCGACGGCGGCGTCGAATGCGTTGCCGCCTTGTTTGAGGATTTGCAGGCCGGCTTGGGCGGCCAGGGGTTGGCTGGTGGCGACTACGCCGTTGCGGGCGAGCGACTTCCGAGCGGGTTTGGGGGAGCCAGCCGCTGGTGCGGTCGCCGCGGACGGCGGCGAAGGCCGCCTGTTCGGGGGGCGCCGCGCTGGCAGTGAATGCAGCGACCAAGACGAGCAGTCTGGAGAGGGAGAGACTCAGGCGGCGAATCGCGCTGGGACATCGATCCATGGGTTACGCTCCTGAAGACCACCGATGGGTACTCTCGAGCTTACCGCGAAGCGACCCGCATGAAGCCATTCCACGGTGTCTCAAGGAGTTCCGACACGCGTCCCATGATATCGTGCACCCCATGCCGGCACGGGGTGTGAACATGATTGCTGACGCGACCAGGATCAGGATCTGCAGCGGCAGGTTCCGGTCGGCCCTGATGATCGCTCTGTGGCAGTGGATTGCATTGGGGGCGCTTGCCACCCCGGTGGAGGCGGCAGCCGCTAGCGCTGGGACCTCAGCGGAAGAGGGCGAATGGGTCATGCCGGCAAAGGACTACGCCGCGAGCCGGTACAGCGGTCTTACACAGATCACGCCGCAGAATGCCCAAACGCTGCATCCCGTTTGGACGTTCTCCACCGGTGTGCTGGGAGGACACGAGGGACAGCCGTTGGTCGTCAAGGACACGATGTACGTCGTGACTCCGTGGCCGAACGCACTCTATGCCTTCGATCTCACCAAGGAAGGTTACCCGCTGCGTTGGAAGTACCGGCCGGACGTCAGCTCGAATGCCATCGGCATAGCGTGCTGTGATTCCGTCAATCGCGGTGCGTTTTTCGCGGACGGTAAGATCATCTACAACTTGCTCGACGGACATACCGTCGCCATCGATGCTCAGTCGGGCAAGGAGATCTGGAAGACCCAGGTCGCCGATCTAGGCTCCGGCGAGACGACCACCATGGCGCCCCTCGTGGTGAAGGACATGGTGATTGTCGGCGCCTCTGGAGGCGAGTTCGGCATTTATGGTTGGCTGAAGGCGCTGGACTTGAAGACCGGACAGGTGCTCTGGACGGCACACAATATGGGGCCGGACGCGGACATGCTCATCCGCCCGGATTCTTTCAAGCCTCCCTACGACAGCGGTACCGATCTGGGCGTCCATAGTTGGCCCGCGGACGCGTGGAAGGTCGGAGGTGCGCCGGTGTGGGGTTGGATCTCATACGATCCCGAGCTCGATCTCATCTACTACGGGACTGGCAATGCCGCGCCCTACAACCCGGAGCAGCGGCCCGGCGATAACAAGTGGACCAGCAGCGTTCTGGCGAGGAGGCCCTCCGACGGTACCCTCGTGTGGGCGTATCAGTTCACGCCGCACGATAGTTGGGACTTCGATGCCACCGGGGCCATGATTCTTGCCGATCTCACGGTAGCCGGTAAGCCGGTCAAGGCACTGGTGCACTTCGACAAGAACGGCTTCGCTTATACCCTCGATCGCGCCACGGGCAAGTTGTTGGTCGCCTCGGCGTTCGCTCCGGTAACGTGGGCGAAAGGAGTGGATCTGACGACCGGCCGCCCAGTGATCGATCCCACCAAGCAGACGGGGGTTTCCAAAGGTAATGTGAAGGGTATCTGTCCGTGTCTGGAAGGGGCCGTCAGCCCGTCGTCCCCCGGTGCGTACTCGCCCCGCCTGCACCTCTTCTTCACCTCCACCAACAATCTGTGCATGGAGTACGAGACATCGCGTACGTCATACCTGAAGGGTACGCCTTACATGGGTGTCAATTCTCCGTACCTGGCCGGTCCCGGTGGCAACCTCGGCTCGTTCATCGCCTGGGACGCCGCCACGGGACGCAAGGTTTGGGAGAACAAGGAGCCCTACCCGAACTGGAGCGGCGCGCTCGTGACCGCCGGGGATGTGGCGTTCTACGGCACTCTGGATGGTTGGTTCAAGTCGGTCGATGCCCGAACCGGCAAGGTGCTGTCGAAGTTCAAAGTGGGCTCCGGTGTGGTCGGCAACCCGATCACCTATCGCGGTCCGGACGGCAAGCAGTACGTCGCTGTGTACGCGGGCTACGGGGGCGACTGGGCACTGCTCACCGGTGATGTTGCTTCAAATGATCCCGACGATGTCCGCTTGCCCACGGATTTCATGAAGGGCATTGCCCGGCATACCAGCTTGGGTGGGTTAGTGTGGATCTTCGCCCTCTGAGGCGCATTTTCGGGAGCTTCCGCATGAGCAGGTTACTTCTCGGCCGCTCAGTGATGTCGGGATTTTCGGTACTCGCAACGCTCCTGTTGGGGGCTTGCGGGCGCCAGAGCCAGGCGCCCGCGCCTTCCGGCCCTGCGATGCTGCCGGCTATCCGATACGAATCTCACGTTTCAGCCGGTGGCCGCGCTCCTCCTGGTGGTACTTTGCGCAATCCCTATAGCGGCGATGTTGGGGTCGCAAAGAACGGGGCACAGTTGTTTTCCGCCATGAACTGCGATGGCTGTCACGGTGGGGGTGCTGTTGGTTGGGTCGGTCCCAACCTGGGGGACGGCCGTTGGCGCTATGGTGGCGCCGACGAGGAAATCTTCAACTCCATCTACTACGGCCGCTCGCGCGGCATGCCCGCTTTCGGCGGTGCGTTGGGCACCGAGGGCGTGTGGGTTCTGGTGACTTACCTCAAATCGCTGCCGGTGCCGAAGGATATTGCCACGGAGTCATGGGAGAGCCCCTGACGAGGCGTCACGCCTCAGCTAACCTAATCACTGCCTCGTCTCCGCAACGCGGGCCTTGATGAGCTTGCGCACCAGCGCAGTCGGTAACGGCTCGTCCGACGAGAAATGAAGGGACCCCTTCGTCTGGTCGTAGCGACTGAGGTAGGGAGCGAGGGATTTCAGCGTCGAACCGCTGAATGGAAAGTAGGAACAGCCCTTTGCGGTCGCACAGAAGCCCGCGACCACGACGCCGTTGAGGCGGAAGGCCGGGATCCGATAGCTGATGCACTCCTCCGCGTCGGGAACGATGGACCGAATCTTCGCGCGGAGGTCCTCCAGTGCTCTGCGGCGGTTTTCGGGGACGCTCTTGAGGTAGTCGTCGATCGTCGTGGGTTTGCGCTCTGCGGTCATGTCACACGACATCGTACAGGAAGTCGAGCCGGATACAGCATCGTCACGCGCGTCGATAGTGCCCCGTATCGGCTACCTGCTGTCGCTGCAGTCACTGCAGTCACAGCTTCAGGCGCTTGAAAACCGGTTCGGGCAGCAGGCGGATGAGGGTCATGATGAGCCACCAGAAACCGGGCACGTAAGCGACGTCTCGGTTGCGATCGATTGCCTGTTGGATGCGTGTGGCTACGGTGGCAGGGTCCGCGGTGAGCGCCGGGGGCAGCTTCAAATGCGCGGTCATCTGCGTGGCCACGAAGCCAGGTTTGATCGTCAAAACATGCACTCCGCTACGAGCCAGCCGCGCACGCAAGCCCGAGGCGAAGGTGTGCACCGCTGCCTTGGCGGCGCCGTACAGGTAGTTGCTCGCGCGCCCGCGATCGCCGGCCACCGAGCCAATGACCGCGATTACGCCCGCGCCTTGCGGTTGAAAGCGTTGCGCCAGAGCGGCCAGGCAAACCAGGATGCTTTCGGCGTTCAGCCGGAATTCCTGAGTCATGTAGTCCAGGTCACTCTCGGTTCGAGGCGCATCCGGCAACGATCCGTAGGCGACTAAAGCAACCTGCACGCTTCCCATGGCTTGCCAGGCGGCGTCCACCATGGCCGTCAGTTGCGCAGCGTCACCGGCATCCACCACAAACACGTCGGCTGTCGGAGCGCCTCGTGCACGTAAGTCTGCAGCGACAGCCGCGAGCTTGTCGGGATTGCGTGCGGCGAGAAACAACCTGGCTCCCCGTTGCGCGTAGCGGCGGGCCACGGCTTCGGCAATTCCAGAAGTCGCGCCGACGATGAGAACATTCTGCGTCATTGTGTAACTCGTGCCCAGAATCGTGACATCAACCGCGGGTCGCGCAACGTCTCCACTTGCTCCCACGCGGGGTAGGCTTTGCGAAAGTGCACGCCGCTCATGTGGGCGTCCTTCGCAGGATAGAGCCGGCCGCCGGCCTCATGGACGAGTGCGTCCAGTTTGCCAAACAGGCGTTCGTTGGCGGTGCGCTGCGGAAAATCCAGGGCGAGTGAGACCCCGGGGAGAGGGAATGACAGCAGACCTGGTGAGGGCAGGGCGCCGCATTGCTTCAGGACGGCCAGAAAAGAGCCGCGGCCCGCTGCGCTGATTTCACGCAGCACTTCGCGAATGACGTCGCGCGCTCCCTGTTGTGGCACGACACATTGATATTGTTGAAAGCCTGCGCGTCCATACAGGCGGTTCCACGCCAGGATTTGATCCAACGGGTAGAAGAACGAGTCATAACCGATCCGCGTGTTCAAGTCGCGGCGCAGCTGCTTGCGATAGTAGAGCGCGTTGAAGGACTTCAAAGTCAGCAAGTTGACCGGTGAGACCGGCAACTCGAAGGGTATGGCGATGCGCCGGCGCTCGGGTAGGGTCAACTCGCCCTGGCTCGCGTGATTGCCCGCCAGGTAGAGCCCGCGACCGAGGTGTTTGCCGCGCGCGAGGCAGTCTATCCAGGCGACCGTATACTGATAATCCTGATCATGGCGCTCGGCGAGCTCGAAATACTCGTCCAATCCGCCGAAGCGGATGCTGCGTTGTTCGATGCTGGCCGATCGGACCGGCATCAGTTGGAGCTCGACGGCGAGAATGATGCCGGAGAGACCCAGTCCGCCGACTGTCGCGGCAAACAGCTCCGGGCGCTCTTTTGGCGAGACGGTCAGGACACCCTCGCTGCTGCGATGGAGTGTCAGGCTTCTCACGTGGCGCCCGAACGTACCGGTGACGTGATGATTCTTGCCATGCACGTCGTTGGCTACCGCGCCACCTAGGGTGACGAACTTGGTTCCCGGCGTGACGGGTGGAAACCAGCCACGAGGGAGGGCGATGCGGATGAGCTCGGCGAGCGTCAGCCCTGCTTCAGCGACCACCACTCCGGTTTCCCAATCGGCACGGATGAAGCGGTCCATGCCGGACATGACGAGAACGCGATCCGAGACGGCCAGACACGCGTCGCCGTAACTGCGTCCGCAACCGTAGGCGAGTGTCGGTGGCGCACCCGCCTGCAAGGGGGGCGAGGATGCGATCTGGTTGGGCCAGTAGATCGGCTCGCCCTGTTGCGGAAAGGCTGGATACCGTCCCCAAGAGGTGAGGTTCGCCGCATTCATGTCGCCGACCTCATGACGAGCGCCCCGCGATTTGAGTTACGCGGTCTTAGCGTATTGATATCGACCCCCAACCGTGCCTCGAGCTCTTGCGATGGCCTGGCCGGCCGCACGCATCCGAATCGTGCGTCCGAGCCGCGCCCGGGCGGCCGTTTCGCGGGCTGAAGGGTGCCACAGCCATATTACGCCGTTGCTACGGGCTGGGGTGGGGAGGGACCTCTACAGAGGCGCCGTTTGGTCACATTTTCCCGCGATCCGGAGCGGCTGCGCGGGCTGGAGCTGGCGTTTCCGCAGGACTGAGGCGGCAGTGTGCGCGGCTAGAGCCTTGGCGGTGGGGCCAAGCCGAGGAGGGCTTCGATGGACAACCCGAGCCCGAGAAGTGTTGTGTCGCTGCCTACCGGACCGTCGATCTCCAGTCCGACCGGCAGGCCACCGGGTGTCATGCCGGCAAACAACGACAGGCCGGGGATGCCGGCGCAGCTGTCGGCGTCGGTATTGCGGATCATGGTCTCGAACGTGGGAACGAGCGCCTGGCCGTTGATGGACATCTCGCCGGAGCCTTTTGCGGCATCGATCCGTGGGGCGGCTGCGATTGTGGTTGGAAAGAGGATGGCGTCCAGGCTGTTGTTGCGGAAATAGTCGGCGAAAATCCGCTGCAGGGCGGGGAGCTGTACCGTCAGGACGTCGTGATAACTGGCGCCGCATGCATCTGAGATGACATGGCCGAATGCGCTCTTTACGTCGGGGCTCGCGATCTGGGCCACGATGTCCGCCAGGGTCACGCCCTGGATGCCGGAAGCCTCGAAGTAGGCCGGGAAGGCGGCGATGGGCTCGTGCATCGCCATGGGAAAAGCCACTTTGGCCGCTTGTTCAAACACTCCAGTCATGTCGGCATCGACCAGGGTGACGCCCGCGTCGGCGAGTTTGTCGCGAGCCGCTATCATGATGGCGCGCACATCGTGATCGAGTCCGCTCCAAAGCACGGGCGGCAAACCGAAGCGCTTACCGCGTAGCGGCTCGGCTTTGGCGGGCGCAGTGCCGGTGATGATGGAGTCCAGCAGTGCGACATCCGCGACGGTGCGGCCCATGGGGCCGACGGTATCGCGAGTGTGGCTGATCGGGATGACCAGGTTTTCATTGGCATAGCGCCTCTCGCTGCTACCGTTGCCAACCGATGGCCGCAGTCCCACCGTACCGGTCAGGGCGGCTGGGACACGGGTTGAGCCACCCGTATCCGTTCCTAGTCCACAGGTGACGATTCGTGCGGCAATAGCCGCCGCTGTTCCGCCGGAGGAGCCCCCGGGAATGCGAGCTTTGTCGTAAGGGTTTTTGACCGGTCCGGCAAAGGGCGCAAAATTGGTGCAGGTGATGCCGAATGCGAGCTCGTGCAGGTTGGTTTTGCCGATGACGACCGCGCCCGCATCCAACAGCCTCTGCAGTGACGGGGCGTTGCGTGTGGGGCGCGCATTGCGCAGTGCCGGCGTGCCGCCTGAGGTTGGCATGTCGGACGTGTTGATATTGTCCTTGATGGCGACCGGCAGGCCGGCGAGCGGCCCGCCGCGGCGCCCTGAATCGACCGCGGCTGCCGCAGCCAGCGCGGCGTTCGGGTTCAAGAGAATGAATGCGTTGAGATCTCTGTGCTGCTCGGCGCGCTCGAGTGCGCTACGTGTGGCGTCGACGGCAGTTATCCTACCGTCGCGGATGGCTGCGATGATTGCGGCGGCGGTGGGTTCGGTAGGATCGGTCACTGTTGGTTCTCCTGTAGGCCCGGGGTCCTGCAGGGCGTCCGGCAGGCGGTCGCTGATCAAATCCGTTGGTCGCAGTCGCGTTCGCGACGAATGCCCTCTTACTTATTAAGTGTCGCAACCCCAGCTCCCTGACTACACTGGATCGCTCCTGATGTATGCCTTCGCTGCCGGCCTACGATCCTGCGAAAGCTTACCTGCCGCGCTTGTTTCCGATGTGAGCCAGTTCACTTCCCGACCGGGCGGGAATCCGCCCGAGCCCTAGGTGGTGTGCCGTGCCGGCCTTCTTACAGGTTGGTCAGAGTACCCGGTTGGGTTTCGGGCAGCAGGTGCATCGGCCAACGCACCCAGGTTTGGTGCGAACGGTCACTGTTGAGATTCTCTTGTAGGCCCGGGTCCCGTGTGACGCCTGGTCAGGCTGTTTCTCGGCGAACGATCAGCCGGGAGGCCGCTCCCGGCGGATTCCTATAACACGCAGGTCTCGCACGGCGGAGAAATCACGATCGTGCGTGACTAGCGCATCAGCACCGATTGCGAGCGCGCTAGCGGCTTGAACCGCGTCAGCGAGCTTCAGTTTCAGTGCGGCGCGAAGTCGAGCGGCGCTCTCCGCAATTTCCGGGTCCAAGTCTACGACGAACCAAGACTTCAGCGTAAAGCGATAGCGCTCGGCCAGCACTTCGTCGTTAGCGCTCAAAGGACCGGTGAGTACCTCGGCGAGCGTGACGGTGGTTACCGCAAGACGCACAACGCCCCTGTCGTGAGCCTCGAAGACGGGTCTGAATATTGGCGCGAGTTCTGAATGATCCTCGAGCACATAGATAATGGGCGCGGAGTCAACCAGGAGCAGAGCATTCTCTGGTAGTCCCTCCAGACTCACCGGTCCCATTCGTCTCTCAAGTCACGTAGGGTCGCGCGGCTATCGCGGCCGTAGAGTCCGCGACCGCTGCCGGCGAGTGGCAAAAGCGAACGTTGCGAGTTTGCTTCCCCGCTGCTTGAAATAGGTGCCAGCACTGCGACCGGCCGCCCGTGCCGGGTAATGATCGTCTGCAGCCCGCGTTGTGCCGCGGTCAGTAATTCCGGCAATTGGTTGCGCGCCTCCTCGGCGCCCCGTCGCATTGGTTTCGCCATGATAACCCTCCAGCATCATCAAAGCGTACAGTCCGTACGGTTCTTGGTCAATGGCGGAGGACGGAAACTTCCAATGGAATCGGTAAGACATTGATCTGAATGGTCATTCCGTGACCAATGCCGCTCCAGAGGAATCTTCCGCATCGCAAAACGAGCGTGATTTCTCAGCTCGTCACCAGTGCCGCCATCAGTTCGTTCACCGACAGCGCATCAAGTTTGGCGGGATCCTCGAACAGCGCTTTGATCTGCGCAGCCTGCTTCGGGTTGAAGTGGGCATCGACCGACGATTGGAACTTCCTCACCAGTACCGGCATCCCTTCTTCGCGGCGCCTGCGGTGGCCGATGGGGAAGTCGACGTGGACGCGTTCAGTGTGAGTGCCGTCTTTGAAGAACACCTGGATGGCGTTACCGATGTAGCGCTTGTCAGGGGCGTAGTATTCCTGGGTGAACGTTGTGTTCTCACGCACCTGCATTTTCGATCGCAAGGCGTCGATACGCGGGTCGGCCGCAATCTTGTCCTCGTAGTCCTCAGCAGTGAGGCGCCCGAAGATCAGTGGCACGGCTGCCATGTATTGGATGCAGTGATCGCGATCGGCGGGATTGGCCAGAGGGCCCGTCTTGTCAATGATCCGTACACCCGGCTCCTGGGTCTCGATCACCACGCGCTCGATGTCGTTCAGACGGTCTTTCACCGCAGGGTGGAGGGTCATTGCGGCCTCCACCGCGGTCTGCGCGTGGAATTCGGCGGGGAAGGAGATCTTGAACAGCACGTTCTCCATCACATAACTGCCGAACGGCTGCGGTAGGGAGAACGGCTTGCCCTTGAACAGCACGTCGTAGAAGCCCCAGGTCTTGGCGCTCAGTGCGGAAGGGTAGCCCATCTCGCCGGTCAGCGCGATGAATGCGTGACGTACAGCGCGACTCGTCGCATCGCCGGCAGCCCAGCTCTTTCTGGAGCCGGTGTTAGGCGCATGACGATAGGTTCGCAGCGCGCCGCCATCGATCCACGCGTTGGAGACCGCGTTGATCACTTGGTCGAGCGTTCCTCCGAGCATCGCCGTGACGACCGCGGTCGAGGCGACGCGCACCAGAATGACATGGTCCAGACCGACGCGATTGAAGCTGTTCTCGAGGGCAAGAATTCCCTGGATTTCGTGCGCCTTGATCATGGCGGTGAGTACGTCGCGTACCTTCGGCGGCGTGTAGCCTTCCGCGTGGCTCTTGCGGGCCAGATAGTCGGCGACCGCCAGGATGCCACCGAGGTTGTCAGACGGATGCCCCCATTCCGCGGCGAGCCAGGTGTCGTTGAAATCGAGCCAGCGGATCATGGCGCCGATGTTGAAGGCCGCCTGGACCGGATCGAGCTCATAGGCCAAGCCGGGGACGCGGGCCCCGCCTGGCATGACAGCCCCCGGAACCACAGGTCCGAGAAGCTTCTTACAGGCGGGATACTTCAGCGCCTGAAATCCGCACGCCAGAGTGTCCATCAGGCAGTAGCGTGCCGTCTCGTATGCCTGCGGGCTCTTGATGGCGAAGTTTCTGGCGTACTCGGCGATGGCCACGAGCACTGCATCGGGGGCGGGGCGTTGGGCGGACTTGTAGTCGTGTGAGGACATGGCGCTCAAACTCTCTTCTCGATCGGCACGAACTGTTGATTTTCCGGGCCAACGTAGTTGGCCGACGGGCGGATGATTTTGCCATCGACGCGTTGTTCCATGACATGCGCCGCCCAGCCCGTGGTGCGGGCGATGACAAAGAGTGGCGTAAACATCGAGGTCGGGACCCCCATCAGGTGATACGAGACGGCGGAGAACCAGTCGAGGTTCGGAAACATCTTCTTCGCATCCTGCATCACCGCCTCAATGCGCTCGGCGACGCTGAACATCTTCATGTTGGCCGCCTCCTTCGACAGGCCGCGCGCCACTTCCTTGATGACTTGGTTGCGGGGATCGGCGACGGTATAGACCGGGTGTCCGAAGCCGATGATCACTTGCTTGTTGGCGACGCGGGCGCGGATGTCAGCCTCGGCCTGATCGGGGTTGTCGTAGCGCTGTTGGATCTCGAAGGCGACCTCGTTCGCGCCGCCGTGCTTCGGCCCTCGCAGGGCGCCGATGGCTCCGGTGATGCATGAGTACAGGTCCGACCCGGTGCCGGCGATGACGCGTGCGGTGAACGTCGAGGCGTTGAACTCGTGCTCGGCGTAGAGATTGAGGGAAATGTGCATCGCTCGCACCCAGGACTGCGGCGGTGCCCGGCGGTGCAGCAGATGCAGAAAGTGTCCGCCGACCGAATCATCGTCGGTCTCAACGGCAATGCGCTGGCCGTTGTGGCTGTAGTGATACCAGTAGGCGAGCATCGAGCCAAGGGACGCGACCAAGCGATCCGCGATGTCCTGTGCGCCGGCGCTGTTGTGGTCATCCTTTTCGGGCAGGGCACAACCCAACACCGAGACGCCTGTGCGCAGGACATCCATAGGATGCGAGGCAGCCGGGAGAGCCTCCAGCGCCGTACGCACGGTGGCGGGTATCCCGCGCAGGGCCTTCAGCTTGTCGCGGTAGCCGTTCAGCTCCGCATGGTTGGGGAGCTTGCCGTGAATGAGAAGGTAGGCGATTTCCTCGAACTTGCAGCGGGTGGCGATCTCGAGGATGTCATATCCTCGGTAATGCAGATCGTTGCCGGTGCGGCCG
>CAVVXG010000032.1:0-126102 GCA_963752125.1 uncultured Pseudomonadota bacterium
CACTGAAAATCCTGGCTGCCGACGAGCGCGTCGAAATAGCCTTGAACCAGGCAATAGACCGCTAAAGACGCAAACAGCGCGAAGCTGCCGCTCCAGACGACCGCGGCGTAGGTTAGGCGCGGCTTGCTTGGGTCAGTGGGCATGGACCGGTTCCGCGCGGCGGCGCCGCCTAAAGGCGGGCGAGCAGATCGGCTTTTTTCGCCGCGAACTCCTGCTCCGTCAGAACGCCCTTTTGCTTGAGGTCGGCGAGGCGCTCGATGGTCTTCAAGATATCGTCCGCCGCCAGCGCGCGTGACCAACGACGGCGATCGACTCGTCATACGACCGATGCGCTACCTATGTCGTCCGCCCGGTAAACCCCCCGGGTTCGATGACCGCTTCCCGGGCTGTTACAACGCGCGGCGCGACAATTTGCGCGGTTTCTGGTCCGATCTCTACGGCAGGAATCACGGTGTGATGGTGATCGACAGCTTCTTCGAGAACGTGCCACGACATCTTTATGAGCGTCGTGAGCTGTCTCCAGGGGAGCGCGAGTCGAACCTGGTGTTGCATTTCAATCCCAACACGGGCGTGCCGATGGCCGTCGCCTGTGTATGGTCGCACTGGACCGGGGAAAACGCGCCCGAGCTCTACTCGTTCGCCGCCATCACCGATACCCCTCCCGCGGAGATCCTGGCGACCGGCCATACCCGCTGCGTCATATCGCTGAAGGATGAGAACGTGCGCAGTGGCTGTCGCCCACCCGCACGCCCCGCGATCGCCTGGAGCAAATTCTTCGGATCGGGTCACGCCGCACTACGAGCACCGCATCGCCGCCTAAAAGAGGCGGCCAGGCCCTGCGCTGTCGGACCAGTCCGACACGCGGTCACCGCCCGCTGGCGTAATGGGCTGGTACAGGCAAACTGTAGCCGTAGTTTCGGGATAGCCCTCGCGGTGAGTCCCTCTACCGTAAGCCGGAAGGGTCGCTCGGTGCGACCCTTCGTCTTTTGGGCCTTGGATTTTGACGAAACGTCACCGGGACGTGACGTTTCGTCAAAGGCACGGCTCGAATCGCCCACAATGCCAGCTTCTCCCTAACACGGCCGGTGGCTAGGATCCTCGCACACTCGCGGCCCGCGGCGTTTGCGCTCAAGGGGCTGTCGAGATGGGGGCTGTCATGATCAACTACATCGGCATCGCCGACATTCAACGCATCGTCCACGAGATCGGGCCGGGGGAAGTGATTGCCCGGTCCGGCGCAGCACATTGAGGCGGACGTGGACGCTGGCAGGAGTTCGATAAGGCTGCGCGGCTGGCGAGTCACTCGGCCCGGGTGTCATCGAGCTGATGCCCATCAGCGACGGGCCGCGTATTCCTTCAAGTACGTCAACGGGCACCCGAAGAATACCGCCGAGGGTCTGTTACCGTCACGGCCTTCGGGGTGCTTTCAGCGGTCGCCACGGGATATCCGTTGTTGCTGTCGGAATTGACGGTCACTACGGCACTGCGTACAGCGGCCACCTCGGCATTGGCCGCGAAGTGGCTGGCCGGCCGAATTGCATGAGCATGGCGCTGATCGGCAACGGCGCGCAGAGCGAGTTCCAGGCCATCGCCTTTCAGCGGATGTTGGGCATTCGCGAGCTGAGGCTCTACGACGTCGATCCGCTGGCGACTGCCAAACTCGAGCGCAACTTGTGGGCGATGCCCGAGCTTACGGACCTGAAGATCGTGCGCGCCTCGTGCGCCGCGGAGGCGGCACACGGCGCGGATATCGTGACGACCGTGACCGCGGATAAGCGCAACGCTGTCATTCTGACGCCTCCGATGGTTGCCGCGGGCGTTCATGTGAATGCGGTCGGGGGCGATTGTCCTGGTAAGACCGAGTTGCATCCTGATGTTCTGAGCCGCAGCGATGCGCGGGTGTTTGTCGAGTACGAGCCGCAGTCGCGCATCGAAGGCGAGATCCAACAAATGCCCGCGGAGTTTGCGGTCACCGAGCTCGCGGACGTGATATGCCGCACGCGCCCGGGGCGCGTTTGCGCTGACGAGGTGACCATATTCGATTCGGTAGGCTTCGCGCTCGAGGATTTCTCGGCGCTACGGTTTTTGCATGATCTGCTGCGGGATCATCCCGGTTGGGGGCGGCACATCGATCTGGTGCCCGATCTCGAGGATCCAAAGGATCTGTTTGGCGGTGTGTTGGGAGGTGGCGCGGCGCGCGCGCGGGCTCGTCGGGCCGCCTAGGCGCTGTCGGGGCGCCGTCAGGCCTGCGGTCGGCAGAAGGTCTGCAGATGAATGCTGGTTTCGGTAGTTTCGATACCCTTGATGGTGCGCACCCGCTCCAGCACTTCTGAAAGCCCGGCAACGGAGTCCGCGCGCAGCTCGGCAAGCAGGTCCCAACGTCCGTTGGTATCGTGCAGGGCCGTAATCGCCGGCTCGCCCAACAAGGCGCGCACCACCTGCGGGGTTTTGTCGCCCTCCACTGCGATGCTGATCCACGCCTTGATCTCGTTTGGCTCCGCGTCGGGCCGCAGCCGTACCGTGTAGCCGACTATGACTCCGGACTGTTCGAGACGTTTGATCCGGTTGCCAATGGTCGCGCGGGAGACCTGGAGCACTTTGGCAAGGTCCGCCACACTCGTGCGCGCATCGACCCGCAGCAGGCCCAGCAGCGACTGATCAAGGGTGTCCATTGTCTTCACGACGCGAGCGCAGCGCCGGGATCATCCGCCCCAACACGCCATCACGCCATACCCAAGCATGGATCAATCCCGCTACAGCATGCGCTCCCGCAACGATCAACAAGGTGTTGGCCAGCAGCTCGTGCAGCGATTCCATCTGGGATCGCAGCGCTCTGTCGGCCGCAAAGGCCGGAATCTTGAACAGGCCGAAGAAGCTGTCGCCGCGCACGGACTCGGTCACGGCACCTACGAGCAGAACTGCAATGACGAGCGTGTAGAGCAGCCAATGAACCAGGGGGGCCAACGTGCGCACGGCCTTCGGGCCCGCAGGCTCAGGTCGTTGGGCGTGAGTCAAGCGCCACAGCAATCGCATTACCACGATGGCCAACAGCAGGATGCCGATCAATATGTGCGCCGAGCGGGCGTCCACGCGTAACGGGCCGCGCGGGAACCAGTCGATGACTTGTGCGCCGGCCCACTGCACGACGACCAGCACAGCCGTCGCCCAATGAAACGCTACACTGCGTGAGTCATAAGCTTCGAGAGCGCGACCACTCATCATTCACCCGTCAGTAATTGAGCAATAGATAAATAACACGGCGCGGGCTCCCGGTCACTCACAGGATGGCGATTCCTGTAAATACCATGACGAGCGCATCGCGGGATCTGTGAGGCGCCGGGCGCGCAGGTCCCGGAAGGTACCCTGTGGCCACAGTGATGTCGGTCGGCGCGAGTCGCGGGAGGACCCCTGAGCGTGCTGCTGACCGCTGCGGCCGCGGCTGCCGCAGGCGAAGCTGTCACCCGCATCCTGCGCCTCGTGAAAGGTCGGGCCACCGGCCCCCAGGCCAAGCGAACCGACCCGGCCGAGGGACGCCTGCGGAATCCATGGCTCAATGTCTCGCTGGCTCCTAACGCTTTCAGAACACATCAAGTGTTAGGCTGCGGTCATGAACACTCGACTGTTGGGCCTAGCAGCGGGGTCGCTGCTCACAGTGCTATGCAGCGCCTGTGCGGTGAAGCCGGCGGCTCCACCGCATATCGAGGTCCCGCGCAGCTGGGGCGCGCAAAGTCCGGCGCCCGCGGCTGCCGCGTTGACTTCGGAGTGGTTCCGCGGTTTCGGCAGCGAGGAGCTCGACGAGCTGATCGCGAGCGCCGCGCACAGCAATTGGGAGGTGCAGGCCGCTGACGCCCGTGTTCGACAGGCGGATGCACGCGCGCGGGCGGCCGGAGCCGCGCTTCTGCCGGAAGTGAATGCCGGCGCGAATGGCGTGTTCTACGCGGGTCATTCATCGAGTGGTACCGCGACCGAGACCGACTATGCGGGGCTGCTCTCGGCCAGCTACGAGATCGACTTCTGGGGCAAGAATCGCGCCGCGCGCCTGTCGGCCGGCGCGCAACGGGAAGCGAGCGAGTCGGACCGCGCGGTCCTGGCACTGACCACCGTGACCGGTGTCGCCAACACGTACTTCCAGGTCGTGGCGCTGCGCGAGCGGCTCGAGCTGGCCAGGCAAACACTACAAAACACCAAGCAACTTCTCGGCATCGTCGCGGCGCGGCGCGCCGCCAACTTGTCCAACCCGGTGGAGGTCGCGCAGCAGCGCGCGCTCGTGGCTGCCGCGCAGATTCATGTCAGGGAAGTCGAGCAGCAGGCAGCCGGCCAGGAGGCAGCTTTAGCCACTCTAGTGGGCCGGATGCCCGGCACGCTGAGCGTTTCGGCCGTACATTTGTCCGACTTCCAGGTGCCGCAGGTCGCGGCAGGCCTGCCGGCCGAGCTGCTGGTACGGCGACCCGATATCTTTTCCGCCGAGGCGAGTCTGCGCTCCGCGCATGCGGACCTGCTGCAAGCTCGCGCAGCCTTCTTGCCAACTGTAACGTTGACTGGTAACACCGGCTTACAGAATCCCGCAGTGAACGCGGCGGTGACGACGCTGACCGGGTTGGGTCCCACCTTGAATGTCGGCGCCAGCTTGGTGCAGTCGATCTTCAACGGCGGCCGTTTGCGCGCCGCGCGTGATGCCGCGCGCGGCAAGGAAGAAGAAATGCTCGCCCAGTATCAGGGGGCGGTACTGGCAGCGCTTTGGGACGTCCAGACCGCGCTCTCGGCCATCGAGCATCTGAACAACCAGGAAGAGGCACAAAAACAAAACGTGGCGGAAAACGAGCGCGCGCTCTCCGGGGCGCAGGCGCGCTATCGCGCGGGCTCGGGAGACTTTCTGGCGGTGATTGACGCGCAACGAACATTGCTGGCCGCGCGGGAGCAATGGAATCAGTTCCAGTTGGATCGGCTGGTGGCGACAGTGGGCTTGTGCAAGGCATTGGGTGGCGGATGGGTACAAAAATAATCGTCGCCCTGCTGGGCGCGGTCGTGTTGGCAACGTGCAGCGGGTGCGGCAAGTTCGGTGCGGGAGTGGCATCCGGCGCTGAGGCGGTATCCAGCGCGGAGCCGGCGACGAAGCAATCCGGTGCGGTCGCGGCGCAGGGTCCGGCGGATTCGAAAGACGCTGCGAAGTCGAAGGATGCGGGCGACTCGAAGGAGGGTGACGAAGCACGTCCTCACCCGCTGGAGCTACCTGCAGAGCAGATAGCGCGGCTCGGTGTGGCCACGACGGCGGTGCAGGAGGCCCACTACGCGTCGACGTTCGAAGGGTTTGGGGTGGTGATCAGCCACGAGCTCGTCGCACAGGCGGCAGCGGATCTGCAGACAGCCGCGGCGGCGTCACATCTGAGCGATGCGGCGCTGGCGCGAGCCAAACGCCTCGCCGCAGGTCCTGGCGCCCTCGGCGTCGACGCCGTCGAAAACGCACAGCGACAGCAAGCGGCCGACCAGGCGGCGCTGCTACTGGCGCGCCGCAAGTTGACTGCTCTGTTGGGTGTCGGCTTTCCATGGCATGGCGGTGCGGCTGATGGCAAGCTGGCCAGGATCGCGGATGGCTCGAACCAACTGGTGCGCGTGACATTCCCGCCCGTCGCGACGGCTGCCGCGGTGCCGAAGGTCCTGCGGATCGCCTCTCTTGATGCGCCCGACGCGGTGGCTGTGACATCGCATACTGTCTGGGCCGCCCCGCAGGATCCCACCCTGCCGGGACGCAGTGTATTTGCGGTTCTGACCAATGCCGCTCTCGCCGAGGGCTCACGCGTGCGAGCCCAGGCAGCGTCGGATTCTGCAAGCTCCGGTGTCGTCGTGCCCGACGCGGCGGTCGTCATCACCAATGGGGAATATTGGTGCTATGTGAAAAAGAAGGAGGGCACTTTCCAGCGTGTGGCTATCGACGCCAGCCGGCCGTTGGGCGAGGGGTATTTTGTTGCCGACGCCATCACACCCGGCGATCAGGTGGTGACCACGGGAGCAGGTCTTCTGCTGGCACGCGAGCTGAACGCCAGCACCGCGGCAGAGGACTGACATGCACTGGCTGGTCTCGCTCTGCATCCGCCACTTCGGCGCCGCCACCGCGCTGAGCACCCTGGCGTTGATTCTGGGAGTCATGGGCGCGGCCGTTGCACCGCTGGATGTGTTTCCGGATTTCGTGCCCACGCAGGTCGAGATCCAGACCGAGGCGCCCGGGTTTGCGCCGCAGCAGGTGGAGGAGTTGGTCACCAAGCCCATTGAAAACAGCGTCAATGGGGCTTCGGGGCTGGCGACGTTGCGCTCGGAATCCATCCCCGGATTGTCGGTCGTCACCATTACCTTCAAAGATGGCGTGGATCTGCATGTCGCGCGCCAAGGCGTCTCCGAGCGCCTCTCGGAATTGGGCTCCTCGCTTCCTACTGGTGTGGGCACGCCGAAGCTCTCGCCGTTGCTCTCCAGCACCATGGACTTGTTGAAAGTCGGGCTGCTGTCGGATACGGCCGATGCCTATACGTTGCGCGACGCCGCGGACTGGACCATCAAGCCCCGCTTGCTCGCCGTGCCCGGTGTTGCGCATGCCATTGTTTTCGGCGGCCAGGTGCGCCAGATTGCGATCACTCCGGATCTGCGCAAGCTGGCCACCCTCAGCCTGACTCTCGGTGAGGTCGCCGACGGCGCGCGTGCCGCGTTGGCCTTGCGGGGGGCCGGATTCGTCGATCAGACCGCCCAACGTGTGTTGTTGAAGACGCCCACACCGGCGCCGGATGTGGACAGGCTCGGGGCGGCGGTCATTGCCGTGCGCAATTCGGTCCCCGTGAGGTTGCGCGACGTTGCGCACGTCGAGCAAGCGCCTGCGCTGCGCTCGGGCGATGCGCTCATCATGGGCCGCCCTGGTGTGTTGATCTCGCTGGCCAGCCAGTACGGCGCCAATACGCTTACCACGACTCTGGCGGTCGAGAAGGCGCTGGCGGATCTGGCTCCTGCGTTGCAGGCTCAGGGCATCACGATGTACCCGGCGCTGCACCGGCCGGCGAATTTCGTCGAGCGTGCACTGGGGAACTTGAAGAATGCCTTGCTCGTCGCGGCGCTGCTGATCGTAGTGGTGTTGTATCTGTTCATGCGCGACGTGCGCGCCGCGCTCATCGCCTTCGCTGCCATTCCGTTGTCGTTGCTGGCGGCGGTCTGGGTTCTCACCAGACTGGGACAGACGCTGAACACCATGACTCTCGGGGGCTTCGCGGTCGCCCTGGGTGTGTTGGTGGACGACGCTATCATCGGAATCGAGAACATCCTGCGCCGGCTGCGGCAGAACCAGGAGCTGCGGCAGCCTCGTGCACGGCTGGAGGTTATTCGCGACGCCTCGCTCGAGGTGCGCGGACCCGTTATTTACGCGACCGCGGTCGTGATCGTGGTATTCATCCCGGAGTTGTTCACCGCAAGCGTCCAAGGGCATTTCGTTGGGCCTTTGGCAATGTCCTTCATCCTCGCGGTCACGGCATCCTTGCTGGTTGCCATGACTGCGACTCCCGCGTTGTGTGCCCTGTTGCTGCGTTCGGAATCGTTCCACGATGAGCCGCGCTGGCTGGTGCGGCTCAAAGTCTGGCAGCGCAGCTGCATAGAGTGGATCAACGGGCGTGTTGTCCGGGTATTGTCGGGTATCGCAGTGTTGGTCGTTGCGGCGGCTTGCCTGGTGCCGTTTCTTGGCGGCACCTTTATGCCCGATTTCCGCGAAGGACATTTTGTGGTTCAGGCGACGAGCTCCATACCCGGAACCTCGCTCGATGAGATGTTGCGGGTCGGTCGCAGGATCAGCGCGGATATCCTGGCGCTGCCTTACGTTCAGAGTGTCGAGCAACAGGTGGGGCGTGCTGAGTTGGGTGAGGACACGTGGGGTCCGCACCGCAGCGAGCTGCATGTCGAGTTGCGCCCGGATGCCACCGTGGACCAGGCGGTGGCGCAGGAGAGCCTGCGCAAGATCATCGCCTCGTATCCGGGTATTCAAGGAGAAGTGGTGACCTTCCTGGGCGATCGCATCGGCGAGAGCTTGAGTGGCGAGACCGCGCAGGTGGCCATCAAAGTGTTCGGCGATGATCTGACGGCGCTCGATGACGCCGGCGATCGCATTCTTGCCGCATTGAAGAATGAGCCCGGCGTGACGGATCTGCAGTTCAAACGGGAGGACAACACGCCGGTACTCGGCATCGAGCCGCGTCCCGAACGGTTGGCCGCGGCCGGACTTAAAACCCAAGACGTTCTCGATACGGTCGAATCGGCCTATTCCGGCGCCGAGGTCGGTCAAACCTTCAGCGGCGTGCGCACCGTGGCTGTGGTTGTGCGACTGCCGCCCGACCAACGCAACCGGGTGGAGGAAGTAGGGAAACTTCCCGTCAGCGGCCCGTATGGACCCGTGCCGCTTTCCCAGGTGGCCGCCGTGAACCTGACATCGGATCGCTATAGTATCGAGCACGACGGCGGGCAGCGTCGTGTGGCGATTACTTTCAACGTCGAGGGGCGCTCATTGCAGGATGCGGTGACAGAGGCCCGACAGCGAATCGCACAGCACGTGAAGTTGACTCCGGGGACGTACCTGGAATTCACCGGCGCTGCGCAGGCTGAGCAACAAACGCGGATGCAGCTGATTACGTACTCGGTCGCGGCGCTGGCCGTGATTGTTCTGATCGTGCTCGTGGCGCTGCGCTGGCGCGCCAACGGCTGGCTGGTCATGGCCAACCTGCCGTTCAGCTTGCTGGGAAGCGTGCTCATCATGACGGTCACCGGCATTGGCATGTCGCTGGGATCGCTCGTGGGCCTGGTGACCGTATTCGGCATCAGCGCGCGCAATACTATCCTCCAGCTTGCGCATTACGAGCACATGGTGACGCACGAGGCGGCGGGTTGGGATTTGGCCGTCGTGTTGCGCGGCGCGAATGAGCGCCTCATTCCAATCCTGATGACCGCCACGGTGACCGCGCTGGGTCTGGCGCCGCTGGCAGCCGGATTGCACAGTCCGGGACAGGAGATCGAGGCTCCGATGGCCATCACTGTCCTGGGGGGGCTGCTGTCGTCCACCATCCTTAATCTGTTGGTGCTGCCGGTGTTGGCGTGGCGCTATAGCGGCCCGCGGCGCGAGTTGTCGGCATCCGCGGCCTGAGTTTCCCTCGAAGGCCTGACTTCCGTTTATAAGGAGCTTGTATGCGAGTGCGATCGATGTGCGTGTTGAGTTGGGCGGCAGCAGCCGGCGCGGCGGCCGTAATGTCAATCCCGGCATGGTCGGCCGCGAAGGCGCCCGAATATCGCCCCTTGAGCGAAATTCAGGTCGGCGGCGCTAGCGGTTGGGACTATTTGTCGATCGACCCGGACGCGCGCCGGCTTTATGTGACACATGGCACGCATATTGTCGTCATTGATCTGGACACGCAGAAAATCGTGGGCGACATCCCCGATACCCCGCGCGTGCACGGCTTCGCGGTGGCTGCCGACCTGGGGCGGGGTTTCAGCAGCAATGGCGATGAAGCCAAGGTCAGCATCGTCGAGCTGAAGACCTTGAAGATTCTGGCCAAGGTTGCAACACAGACCAACCCGGATGCGATCGTGTATGAGCCCACGCACAAGGAGGCGTATGCATTCAATGGCAAGAGCCACTCGGCCACGGTAATTGCCGCCGCCTCGGGCGAGGTGGTGGCCACCATCGCATTGCCCGGCAAGCCGGAGTTCGCTGCCGTGGACAGTCAGGCCGGCCGGGTCTTCGTCAACATCGAGGATAAGAGCACGATCCTGGCGATCGATACCGCGCAACACAAGGTTGTGGCCACCTGGCCGATTGCTCCGGGGGAAAGCGCTTCGGGCATGGCCTTCGATGCTGCGCACCATCGCATCTTCATCGGCTGTGAGAACAAGCTCATGGAGATGATCGACAGCACCAACGGCAAGGTGCTGGCCTCTGTCCCCATCCAAGCAGGCGTCGATGCGAACGCGTTCGATCCAGGCTTGCAGCTGGCTTTCAGCTCCAACGGCGAGGGTACGGTAACCATTGCACATGAAGATTCGCCGACGAAGCTGACGGTCGTGCAGACTCTGCGCACGCAGCCGAGTGCCAGGACAATGGCACTGGATCCGCGCACCCATCGCATCTATCTGGCTGCCGCGACGTTTGTCCAGGCGGCCGCTGCAGCGTCTGAGCCCGGCGCACCCAAGCGTCGTCCCACCACCGTGCCAGGGAGCTTCAAAATTCTGGTATACGGGCCTGCGGACGGATCGGGCGGCTAAAGGAGCTGTCCGCCGCTTCGGCACGCAGGAGTCCCGTGGCGACGACACGAAAATGGCCGGCAGTGGGCGCACCGCCTCGGCGAGTTCGGGGTGCGGGTGTCTGGCGCGCGGCGGTGCGGATCGTCACGGGCCTTGTCATAGGGAGTTTGCCCGTACTCGGTGGCGCGTTTGAGCGGCAGCTGGCCTTCGACGTTCTTGAGGGGCGCAATCTCAACAGTCTGCTGCGTGCCGACCAGGTTGCGGCGCACCTGGTGCTGCGGTCGGGGCAGGATCCACGCATTCTCGTGGCCTTCCCTGCCGGAAACAGCGGCGTCGGCCTCTGGTTCGCTCATCTCGGCCAACCTGTAACCTGGACATTGCTGGAGCATCCGCGCCCGATAGTGGAGCGCGACGAGAAGGGACGCTCTCTTTACGGCATCGTCGCGCGAGCGGCCTTGAACGCCGAACCGACAGCGGGAGCAGGTCCCGCGGCGGCTTCCCGCCCCATCGAGTTGGTGATCAAGCAGGCAATTCTCTCCAGCGTCAGGGTTTTGAGGGACTATCAGGCGCAGGGTACGGTTCCCGCGGAGGTTGTGGTGGCTCCGCCGTCGACTGCGGGACCCGCTCTGACGTGGGGGAGAGACCGGCTGGACGGCGCGGCCGGCTATCGACTTCGAGTCGAAGTGACTCGCGGGCGCCTCAAAGACGGCCACATCAAGGCTGCCCGCGACGGCCGGATGGAGCTCAGAATAACCGCTCTGAGCGGGGAGACTCCGCTTGCTCCACTGGCGGGGCCCGAGTTGCTCAACTCTCGTGCCGCGGCGGACCGCTCGGCGCGCAATACTCTGACCTTCCTCAGCTACCGTGAGAAGCTTCTGGCGGGCTCCTGGCGCTTCGACACCTATTTCGGTCGCGATACCTTGATGTCGGTGGAGCTTCTGATGCCCGCGTTGACACCTGAAGCGGTGGAGGCGGCACTTCGCTCTGTGCTGGCGCGCTTGTCGCCGCGAGGGGAGGTTGCGCACGAGGAAGATGTCGGCGAGTTTGCCATTCTCGATCATCTACGCGCGGACGGCTCCAAGTCGGCGGCACCCACATTCAACTACAACATGATCGATGGGGATTTCATGTTGGCACTGGTCGCGCGCGCCTGGCTGAACGATGATCCGCGGGGCAGGTCGCGCGCGGCGGCCTTTCTGGCGCATCACGACGGTCGAAGTGGTGTGAGTGAGCGGACGGCGGGCGCCGACCTGATTGCCAACCTGCGCTTCGTGGTGCAAAGTGCTGTCGCTTTTGGGGACGATCCTCGCGCGAGCCACCTCATAGGATTGAAGCGCGGACTTGATGCTGGAGAATGGCGCGACAGTCGCGATGGCCTCGGGGGTGGCCGCTTCCCTTACGATGTGAATGCAGTCCTGGTGCCGGCGGCTCTGGAGGCAACGGCCGCCCTCTACGCTGAAGGTTTGCTCAATCCCTATCTCACTGGCAAGGACCGAGGTCTGTTTGAGCGTGCGGCGGCACTCGCGAAGGTGTGGTTCGCCAGAGCCTCCAAATTGTTCGAAGTCATCGAGTCGAGCGACGCCGCGCGTGAGGCCATCAGAGCCTATGCCGCGCAGTTAGGCGTGCCCGCGGATGCGGCCGAAGCATCCACCGGCCCTGCGCCCGTGCGCTTTCACGCCCTGGCGTTGAATTCCGATGGCACTGCGGTAAGGGTCATGCACTCCGATGAAGGCTTTGCGTTGCTGTTTACTCGACCGCAGCCACAACAGATCGAGACGGATCTCGGTGCCATCATGAAGCCGTTTCCGGCCGGCCTGATGACCGACGCCGGTATGTTGGTTGCCAACCCGGTATTCGCGCCTCCCGATGTACAAGGGCGATTCTCCAATCGGGCCTATCACGGAACGGTCGTTTGGTCCTGGCAGCAGGCCATGATGGCCGAAGCCTTGAGCCGTCAGTTGCGGCGTCGCGACCTGACGGGTGCGGTACGCAAAGAACTGCAGGATGCGCAGCGATCGTTGTGGCGAGCTATCGCCGCCGCGGAAGTCGTGCGCAATTCCGAGCTCTGGTCGTGGTCTTATGAGAGCGGCCGGTTTCGTGTCGCACCGTTTGGCGCGAACGCCGGCGACACCGATGAATCCAACGTCGCGCAATTGTGGAGCACGGTGTATCTGGCAATCCGCCCGCCAGGGCGGAAACAATGAGCGGGAGTCGTGCAGGAACAGATCCGCCTGCACGGGTGCGTGGCGTGCGTGTAAGATGACTGGCCAACCCTGGGGCGCAATATCGACAAGAAGATGGCACACATTTCTACGCTCACTCGGCGTGCGATGCTCGGCGCCACAGCCACCTCGGTGGCACTAGCCGCTACCGGTCCGATCCTTGGAGCTGATCAATCCAAGTCGAAACCCGCGGGCGCGTCGCGACTGGCCGACCTGAAGTCCATGACATCAGGCGCGCTACCCATCTCGCCCCAGGAACGCGTCGCCCGCCTCGCCAAGCTGCAGGGATTGATGCAGCAACAAAAAGTAGCGGCGCTGCTGGTCGAATCGGGGTCGGCGCTCGACTACTTCACTGGCATCCGGTGGTCTTTGAGCGAGCGAGTCACCGCGGCGGTCGTTCCGGCGAGTGGTCGGACGGTCATTGTCACGCCGTTTTTCGAGCAGCCGAGCATCCACGAGATGCTGCAGGTTCCGGCTGACATCCGCACGTGGCAGGAGGATGAGAATCCGTTTGAGTTGATCGCGGGGGTTTTGAACGACCGGGGCGCGCCCGCGGGGCCGCTCGCCATGGAGGCAAACATTCGCTTCTATGTGCTCGATGGAGTCACCAAGGCGTTGACCAACCATCGGCAGATCGTGCCAGGCTACGAGCTCGTTCGAGCCTGCCGGATGTTCAAATCCCCGGCTGAGCTGGCGTTGATGCAAGTCGCCAGCGACGTCACGATGGCGGCGTTGCGTTACGTCCATGCTCACATCCAGCCTGGCATGCATACGGCCGACGTCTCGGACCTGATGGATCGCGTTACTGTTGCGTTGGGCGGCGCGCCGGAATTCTCGATGGCGCTGCTGAACGAAGCGAGCGCCTTCCCGCATGGCTCGAAAGTCGTGCAGACCGTGCGCGACGGTTCGGTCATTTTGATGGATTGCGGTTGTGTGGTGCACGGATACCAGTCGGACATCTCCCGAAGCTGGGTCTTTGGCGAGCCCAGCGCTCGGCAGCGCGAAGTCTGGAATACGGTGAAGCGCGGGCAGGAGATTGCGCTGGAGACCGCCAAGCTCGGCGTCCCCGTGGGCGACATCGACAAGGCGGTACGGGCCTATTACGAGGGGAAGGGGTGGGGTAAGAACTACGCGCTGCCGGGACTTTCGCACCGGACCGGGCACGGCATCGGGTTGGACGGCCACGAAGCACCGTATCTGGTGCGCAACGACAGAACCCCCTTGCAGGCTGGAATGTGCTTCTCCGACGAGCCTGGAATCTATATTCCCGGCGAGTTCGGCATCCGGCTGGAGGACTGTTGGCATATGACGGAGCAGGGGCCGAAGCTGTTCAGCCCGTTAGCACGCTCTATCGAAGACCCCATCTGATTCGCCGCCGCCATCTGATTGGCCGTTGAAGTCGTGGCGGTATAATGAATCGGCCGGGCTCAGGAGAGCCCGGGTCTGGTTCGTGCAAGCATCGCCAGGTGCGATCGGAGGCGGCTCATGGTCGGATCGCGATCTTTTCGCAGCTTTGCCGAGTTCTACCCGTTTTATCTGGGCGAGCACACCAATGCGACGTGCCGCCGGCTGCATTTCATTGGCACGAGCATCGCCGCGATTTTGTTACTTGCTACCCTCGTGACTCAACACTGGTGGCTGATTGTGGTTGCGCTCGTCGAGGGTTACGCCTTCGCGTGGGTGGGGCATTATTTTTTTGAGCACAACAAACCGGCGACCTTCCAATACCCGCTATTCAGCTTCATCGGCGATTGGCGCCTGTGGTGGGACGTGTTGATGCAAAGGGAAAGGCTGCGTTGATTCTTGCGGGTATCGAACTGGGGGGGACCAAGTGCGTCTGTACGCTGGGTACCGGACCTGATGATGTTCGCGCGCAGCAGACTGTCCCGACCGGCGACCCACAGACCACGCTCGAGGCGATCGCGGACCTGCTCGAGCGCTGGCGCGCCGACTTTGGAGAGCCTGCGGCGCTCGGCATCGCCTCCTTCGGTCCGATCGATCTACGCCGCGATTCACCCACTTACGGGCGTATTCAAGCGACTCCCAAGGCAGGTTGGCAGGGCGTCGATCTGGTCGGTTTTTTCTCGCGCCATTTCCAAGGGCCGGTCTCGCTCACCACCGACGTGATTGGCGCGGCCCTGGCGGAAGGGCGCTGGGGCGCCGCCCGAGGGCTCCGCGACTACGCCTATGTCACGGTCGGAACCGGCGTTGGTGTTGGATTGATCGTATCCGGGGCCCCGCTGATCGGCGTGCATCACCCGGAGATGGGGCATGCGCGCATCGCGCGGATGCCAGGTGATGAGTGGGCGGGTAGTTGCCCCTTTCATGGGGCGTGCCTCGAGGGGCTCGCATCGGGTCCTGCTATCGAGGCGCGCTGTGGGCAGCCGGCCGCGAGCGTCCCCGCGGAAAGCCCCGTCTGGGGCACGGTTGCTCATGCTCTCGGCCAGTTGGCGCACCTGCTGGCGGTATCGGTGGCACCCCAAAGGATTCTGATCGGCGGTGGGGTGGTCGGTGAGCGTCCGGAGCTCTTCGGACACATTCGCCAAGGTCTTGCACAGAGCTTGAACGGCTATCTGCAGGTAGAAGAAGTGACTACGGCCTGCGGATTGGATCAATACGTCATGCCTCCCGGCCTGGGCTCGGGCGCTGGCCCGCTTGGCGCCGTGGCTATCGCGGCGGATAGCGTCGCTCGATAACGCCCGAGGGTCTGAGAGGAGTTTTTCATCTTTGTGCCCTTGCAGCCCCCGAATGAGATGGCCATTGCACTGAATCGGGGTAGGATTTGCACATACCCGTGCCAGAGGCTGAGCCATGACGCAGACTCCGCAAGCGCCACCGACTTCCCGTCCCGCCTTCGGGACCGTCCTTGCCCCGACCATGGCGGTCGCCACCTTCCGCAATGGCGCCTGGGGCCCCTACCAGATGCGCCCGGTAGGTCCGATCGAGATGCACCCGGCGGCGCATGTCCTGCACTATTCGAGCACCTGTTTCGAGGGCTTCAAGGCCTATCGATGGTCGGATGGCAGCGTCAACGTATTCCGCATGGACCGGCATATCGAGCGCATGCGCCAGAGTACGCGCGCCCTGGTGCTGCCCGAGCCGGACCCGCGGCAACTCGGGGCAATGGTCCGGGTCGCGATCGACAAGAACCGGGCTGCGGTGCCCGAGGCGCCCGGTGCCTTGTACCTGCGGCCCATCCTGTTCGGCACGACGCCGAACATCGGGGCGGCGGCCACCCCTGCCGACGAGGCGCTAGCTGATCGTCCTCGCGAGCCCCGTCTGGGATTACTTCGCCGGCGGTATGAAGCCGCTGCGGATCTACGTGGAGGACGTGAATTCGCGCAGCGCCACCCAGACCGGACGGGTCAAGACGGGTGGCAACTACGCCGCGGCGCTGGGCCCGACGCTCGAAGCGCGCCGTCGCTACAACGCGGACCAGGTGCTGTTCTGCCCCGGTGGCGAAGTGCAGGAGACCGGCGCCGCGAATTTCCTGCTGATCCGCAAGGGACATCTGCTGACGCGGAGTCTGGATGCCACCTTCCTCCACGGCGTCACTCGCGATTCGCTGCTGGCGCTCGCGCGCGACTAGCGGTTACGAAGTCGAGGAGCGTGTGTTCGATGTCTCGCGAGATGCTCAACTGGGTGACCGATGGCGAGGCGGCTCTTTCAGGCACGGCGGCCGTGCTGGCCGGCGTGGGTACGTTGATCCATCAATATCGCGAGCACAAGGTCGGCGACGGCGAAGTGGGTCCTCTGACGCGCGCTCTGCGCGAGCGGCTGGTCGCGATCCAGCGCGGCGAGACTCCCGATCGGCACGGCTGGCTGCGCAAGATTTAACGGGCGGGCTTGGGTGCCATTGAGGGCTGGGCTCGTCGCCGTCCTGGGGCTGCTGGTCGCCCCGATCGCGCTGAGCGCCGAGTTGCAAGGCCTTGCCGACGCGGCGCGCTCCATTCTAGGGCCTGATCAGGGGGTATACGTCGAGGCGGCGGACGGGGCGATTCTTGTTTCGCAGTCGGCCTCGAAACCGGTGCATCCGGCGTCGGTTTCGAAGGTCCCGACGACCCTTGCGCTGCTGCGAAAGCTGGGACCGGAGCATCGATTCGTCACAACGTTCACGGCCAAGGGCCGGGTTCTCGACGGTACCCTGTACGGCGATCTCATCGTCCGCAGTGATGGCGACCCGTCACTCGTGGACGAAGATGCGTTGCTCGTGGCTGTGCGCTTGCGGGAGGCGGGCGTTACGCGCATTGCGGGGACGCTGCATATGCAAGGGCCGTTGTTTTTCGATTGGAAGAGCGATGACGGTACGGTGTTGAGCCACGCTCTCTCCGGCCTCACGCCGCCGGCGGCGGCCGAGGCTGTGCGCGAACTGCAGGCTTCGAGCTCGGCGTCGTCCGCTCTCGTCGACAGTGCAAACTCTGGCGTTCCTGCGGGAGTGCGTTTCGCGACCGCGACAAGCTGGCCGGCTGACACTGTCGCGGGCGCTCGCGTCACCGAGTTCGCTGGCGACCGCCCCTTGATCGTTCACCGCTCGCAGCCGCTGGTGCCGCTGGTGAAGTCTTTAAACGATTATTCCAACAACATCTTTACGCCATTCGCGCAAGCTGCTGGCGGTGCCGCGGCGGTGGAGAGTCTGGCGCGCAGCGTGGTGCCGGAGGCCATGCGCTCCGAGATTACCCTTGGCGATGGCGCGGGTACCGATCCCACCAACCGGTTGAGCCCTCGAGCGGCGGTGAAATTACTCAGAGCGCTGGAAAAGGAGCTGGCCGGTACGGGCCGTGCTCTGTTCGATATTCTGCCTGTCGCCGGTGTTGACGATGGCACCCTGCACGACCGGCTGAATGGGCCCGGCGAAGCCGGGCATGTGTTAGGAAAGACAGGCACCTTCGGTGATTATGGTGCGAGCGCGCTCATCGGCGCGATCGCAACGAGTGACCATGGTACGGTCTACTTCGCCATTCTGAATCACAATGTCCCGGTGCCCCAAGCCCGCCGGCGTCAGGATCGTTTCGTGCGGGCACTTCTTGCGCGCATTCACAGTGTTTCGTGGCCTTACCAACGCGATCCTCGTCCCGCGATCGCTCGCGCGGAGGTTTCTGTGATGCCGCGGTGAGAGGGTTGAGGTGCTGGTATCACTCGAAAGCCTTGATCAAGCCGGCCACCATTACCAGGCTCAACAACAACTGTGCAACCCGGAAGAGCGTCTCAAGCTGCGCTTCCCGGATTTTCCTGTCCGTAAGGCGCGGTAGCTCGGCAATCTCGCGTTTTATATCGTCGATGCTCTGGGTCAGTCGTCCTATGCGGTCTTCCATGCATCTGACGGTGCCGTTTATATCCATTTGAATGCCTTGGCCATGAAAAAGAAGACTCCCCCAAGGGCTGACAGCTGCCAGGCCCGGTCGATCCAGCGGCCCACCTTCAGATTTTCCAATGCCGCCATGACCTCCTTACCGAACGTGTCGATTTTGTTGGTCAGCTTCTGATCTACTGCATCGATCTTAGCGGTCAGCTTCTGGTCTACGGCATCGATCTTAGTGGTCAGCTTCTGATCTACGGCATCGATTTTGCCAGTCAGTCTCTGCTCTACGCCGTCGATCTTGTCGTCCAATCTCCGCATACCGATCTTCAGGTCGGACACATCCGCTTGAATGTGCTCGACGGTGGCTTCGATTCTTGCAGTTCGTTCTTCCACAGGGTTCTCCGGTTCAAACTTCAAAGCGGGTACCGCCATAACATTCTCCTGGTAGCAAGCGGTAATGCTGCTGTCGGACATAGTACGCCATCAAGAGAAAATGCCAAGCCGGAATATGTGCTGAAAACATGCATATTTGTCGACAATTTCGTCCGCGCTAACGGTGCTATGACTGTGTCAGAACGCAGGGTTTCCGCACGCGTTATCGGACGTCCGGGTTAGCGTGCGAACACAGCGTGTCGAATCCACGGGTGCTGTGGGTCCGAGTGCAGCGAGCACCGCGCCGGTTGCCGGTCGGAGTATTCCAACATCGAGGTCTTTGTGCTGGCGGCTGCGGCGCTCCAGAAATAAGTCGATCGCCCAGCCGCCAGCGATCCACCAACGCGCCGCGACGCCGGCGAGCAAGTCGCGAGCGTCCCGCGGGCTCATAGGCCGCCATTCGCCGGCAGCCCGCCCAAAAATGGGCGGCATTGGTTCGCCGCTGTGCGTCATCTTGCGCAAACCAGCTTCAATTGACGTCACCGTGGACGCTGTTGTTCACTAGCCGTATTGGTATATTGAACGTCTGCGCGGCAGCGTGGACTAATGCCCATGACTCAACGCCTGTTCCTGCATCAACTTCAGTCTCCCCGCCATCTGCGCCTCAGGGTACCGCTCTGGAGCGGGATTTTAGGCGTCTTGCTGCTGTCTCTCGCGCATCCCAGCTACGCTGCCCACTGGCAGGCCGTCGGTCCTGCCAGTAGCGCGGCCCTTGGGTTGGCGTATATCGACTTCGATTCCGTTCACGAGGAGGAGGGCTTTCGGGTTGCGCTCTTCCTCACCATCTACTCGTCCGCCATCCCTAATGCGCACGATATCAAGCTGGATCGGATTACCCAGGAGACGGCGTTCGATTGCACACGGCGGGAGTTTGCGCTGCGCTCCACCATCGGCTTTTTCCAGGGCAAGGCAATCGGTGGAAGCTCGAATAAGGACGATTGGAAGCGCAGCTTCAAACCTGTCCCGAAGGACGCTTTTTCGCAGCGAGCGCTCGACCTTGCCTGCAACGCTCGGCTTGCCCCGCAGCCCGAACCAGTGCCGGCCGCGTCCGAAGCGCCTGGCTCTGTCAAGTTGCCGGGGCTCAACGGCGTTGTACCGGGCCCGCCGGCACCGAAAGGTTCTCAAGGCTCTTCTTCGGATCACTGAAGCCTGTGTCTGTGGCAGGGCGCGCATCGGGTCCCGGCATGTCACGGGCCCGGTCCTTGTGATATAGCCTGTACTCCACAAAGTTCTCGCAGGGGGCTCACCTGATGATCACCGGATTGAGTGCCGCCGTCCGCGGTGGCGCAATGGCCGCTCTCGTGCTCTTGGCTGCCGCGGCGATGGCGCGGCCCGCGCAGGGTGCCCCAGCAACTGCCTACCAGATTTACGTCACGAACGAGCGCTCCGGCGATCTCACCATCATCGATGGTCGCGATTTCAAGGTGATCGGCACCCTCCCGATCGGGAAACGGCCGCGTGGCATTCACGCGAGTCCCGACGGGAAGACTGTTTACGTGGCCTTGAGCGGTACGCCCATCGAGGGCCCGCCACAGTTGGATGCCGCGGGCAATCCGATCCTGAAGAAGAACAAGCGCGACGACGACGATGATGACGATGCGAAGGCCGATAAGTCAGCCGACGGTATCGGCGTAGTGGATGTGGCGACCAGAAAGGTGACTGGCAAAATCCACGCTGGATCCGACCCGGAAGAGTTCGCGCTCAGCAAGGACGGCACGCGGATCTACGTATCGAACGAAGACATCAAAACCGCGACCGTCATCAACATCGGCAGTGGCAAGGTTGAGCACATTATTCCGGTCGGGCGTGAGCCCGAAGGGGTGGGCGTGACGCCTGATGGCAAACAGTTCTACGTCACATGCGAGACTGGCGGCGAGGTGTTCGTCATCGATACGACGACTTACGCAGTAGTGGGGCACTTTACGGTGCCAGTTCGTCCGCGCAGCGTCGACTTTCTAGCCAACGCCGCCATCGGCTTCATTCCCTCCGAGTCGAAGGGGCAGCTGAACGTTATAGATACCGCGAGCCCCAAAGTGCTGCAAACGATCGATCTGCCCGCGGGCTCACGGCCGATGAAAGTCAAAGTGGCGCTGGACGGCTCGCGGGTGTATGTCAGTGATGGTCGCGCCGGAACAGTCACTGTGATCGACAGCAAGAGCTACGCGATGTTGGGAACGGTCAAAGTCGGCACACGTCCGTGGGGCATGGCGCTCTCGCCGGACGGCAAGTATCTATTCTCCGCCAACGGGCCATCCAACGACGTCTCGGTCGTCGACTTGGCTACCAACAAGGAAGTTCAACGGATCAAGGCGGGCGAGGGCCCGTGGGGTCTGACGATCGTGCCGACTCACTGAGTGTCACGCGCTCACGGGCCGACGATGAAAACGGCTTGCGCCGCGATGCTCCGGGTGAATCCATCCTTGAACGCTCGCGCACGCAGCACCGTGGGCCCGGTGATTTGAATCGGCTTTTCATACAGCATGTCGGAAGCAGTCGGTGTGCTGCCGTCCAACGTATAACGGATGTCGGCCCCGGGCTCGCCGTCAATCACTGTCACCTCCAGCGGCGCGCTGAAAGTCCCTCCAGCCGGAGAGATCCGCGGCGGCTCGACCACCGCACGGCCGGGCAGGCTCGTGATCCACTGCTTCATGAGTGCGACGCCTTGCTCGTCGATCGTCTCGCGAGCGAGCGGCGGCATCCTGACCTCACCCACCGTATTGATCCGCATGAAGACGATTGAGCGCCAGATGTCGTTCGGCGCAATGACCCGCGATTTGTCGATACGCTCATCGATCAACACCGGCCCGTTGATGAGCGCCTGCTTTTCCAGCGGGGTGTCGTAGCGGGCGTCAAAGTTGGCAACAGTTCCCCCAGGGCGATGACACTGCGAGCAATTCGCATCCAGGTAGGATCGGGCGCGGTCCTCAAGACTGCGTGTCGGGTCGCTGCCGGCCGCAAGCCGCGGAAATGCCGCAATGTCCGTGTCGGTTAAGTTCCGGTCGAACACTCCGAGATGATTCCATGTTCGTAGTTGGTTGTCCGTGAGCCCGGACGGGTAGGTGTAGCCCCGATTCATCTGCCGGGTTTTGAGGCCGAGTACCCCGCTAGTATGCGTGTTGTGGCATTCGAGGCAGTTCTGCTGGCTCGGGTAGTACCATGTCTGCGTGCGAGTCGCGCCCGTAGCCGTGTTGATTGGAATCGTCTCGGTGAGACTGGAATCCAGCAGCTCCGCATCGCTGTTGTCCGCTCTCCACTTGTACGCGGCACCGTAAACGCCGCCGCTGTCGTCCCGGACCAGGAGCCGTGTTTCCAGCCTGCGTCGATTCTCTGGGTGGGTCTCGTCGACGGACAGCTCGAAAGTCTTGATCAGTACGGAGCCCGCGGGGAAGGTCCAGTCGCCAGTCGCAGAGAACTTGATCTTGCCGCCCGCCGGAACAGCCGCCCAGCGTTGTTTGCTTGCTCCATCGGACCAGAAAGCGACCACGAGGTCGTAAGGTATCAGCCCGTCATCCGGCACCAGGTGGGCCGTATCCTTGAAAACACCCGTCTGGGAAAGAAGGGGCGGCAGCTTGCCGGAAGCCCTCGACGGCATGAGCAGGTAAGGTTTCGGGGCAGTGCGCGATTCGAGTCCGAAGGCGGGGGAGGCCGCGGCCGTTTGCGCCCCATTTACAATGCCTAACAGGGCGGCAACCGCGCCGGGCGCGAATCCCCGCATCGTGTGCGACGGGTGCACGCTAACTCAACTTCGCGTCGCGGGCCTCGCGTCCAAGCACCGCCAGCGTCATTACGGCGATTGCCGCGCAGGCCGCGACACTGGCCAGGGCGAAAGCGTAGTTCTCGCCTTCGCGCGCGGCAATGGAGGTTTGTATCACCGCATTCGAGGAGGCGATCAGGTTGCCGAGCTGATAAATCGTCCCCGGGAAGGTGGCGCGTACGCTCGGCGGTGACAGTTCGTTCAGGTGCGCCGGCACCACACCCCACGCCCCCTGCACGAAGTACTGCATCAGGAAGGCGCCGATGGCGAGCCCAAAGACGGTGCTCGAGTATGCCCACAGATAGATCACGGGCAAGCTGAGCATGCAGGCGAGCACGATCGCCCGCCGGCGCCCCCACCGTTGGCTCCACAGCCCGAAGGTCCAACCTCCCAGGATGGCGCCGATGTTATAGAAGATGGTAATCGCGCCGGTCACGTGCGCATCGAAGCCATGTTGGACCTGCAGGAAGGTGGGATAGAGGTCCTGCGTCCCGTGACTGAAGAAGTTGAAGGCCGTCATCAGCACGATGCCGTACAGGGCCAGTTGCCAATGCTCCTTCAGGACTGCGAACACGCCGCCGCCTCTGTGCGCGTGTTCCGCCGTCCATCCCGGCGATTCCGGCACGTTGCGCCGGATGTACAGCACCAGCAGCGCCGGCAGGGCACCGATTACGAACATACCCCGCCAGCCGACGGTCTCATACAGCGTGGCGTAAACAACGGAGGCCAGGAGGTACCCGGTCGGATAGCCCGATTGCAGCAGCCCGGACACCAGACCGCGCGCCTCCGGCTTGATCGTCTCCATGGTCAGTGAGGCGCCGATACCCCACTCGCCACCCATCGCCACGCCGAACAGGGCACGGATGACCAGAAACGCTGCCAGATTGGGGGCAAATGCGGTCGCGAGGCCGAGCATCGAGTAGGTGGCCACGTCGATCATGAGAATGGGACGTCGGCCGAACCGGTCGGCAAGCTTGCCGAACACAAAGGCGCCCACCGGGCGCAAGGCCAGCGTGAGAGTGATTGCGTAGGCGATCGTCGTGCGCTCCACGCCGAATTCGGCGGCCACGTCCTTGAGCACGAAGACGAGCAGGAAGAAATCGAACGCATCCAGCGTCCAACCCAGGAAGCTCGCGCTGACCACGCTTTTTTGCGCCCGCGTCCAGCCTTGAAGGGCGCTCGGGAGGGCTATGGCCGGACTCCGTCAAAAGATCGTGGCTGATTCCGCATACGCGTTGGACTCCGCTAGGGCGCCTGCCAAAAGCGCCCATGATAAGCGATAAGCGCAAAGCGCGGATTGCCGCCGAACGGTTGAGATGGTCTCCTGGTGAAGTGCGGCCTTACGTCGCCAGGCACACAGTGCGTATGGCGTCGCGAATGCGGGGCGCCGCATGCGGACGCGCATACATCCTTTCCATGTACGCGGCCGATTTTGGAAACTCCTGTAGCAGGTCGTTCATGCTAGCCCAGTCGAGCGTGTAGGCCAGCACGAAGTCCGCGACGCTAACGCGCTCGCCCACGACAAACTCCCGATCCCGCAGGTGGCTCTCCAGCACCTGTGCCATGGCCTTGAAATCCCGGCTGGCGAGGTCCACGTCGGCGGGAATCCTGTCCTTGTCGGGCAACAGAAAGGTGTGTTTGGAGATGCGCCATAGCGGTTGCTCGAGCTCGGTGGCCGTGAAGAGCAACCAGCGGTCGAGCTCGGCCTGTTCCTCCAGGCTCGCGGGTAGGAAGCCGCGGTCGCCATATTTCTGCGCCAGGTACCTTACGATCGCGACCGATTCAGTGAGTACCAGCTCGCCGTCAATGAGCACGGGGACCCTTCCGGCCGGATTGAGCCGCAAAAATTCCTGGCTGCGATGCTCGCCGGCCGGCAGGTTGACGCTGATGGCCTCGAAGTCCACGCGCAATTCCTGAAGGGTCCAGCGCACGCGGATCGAGCGGGTGGGGGCGAATTCGTAAAGCTTCATTCCAAGTCTCCTGCGTCGTCGTTTCGGCGGTGTCCGCACAGGATCCGCCGGGTATGATTTACCAAGACGCCCGAGGAATCCGGATTCCGACAAAGGTGCTCATGAAGTTACGAAATATAGTCGAGGCCGAGCTTCAGCCCGCAGCCTGAAGTGAGCGCTCGCCCCGGTAAGGAGTATTCTGCGTGCCGGACTGGGAACAGAGGTGGGCAGATTACCGATGAGCGAAGTATGGGCGCAGTGGGAAGGTCAGGTGGTCAATGGGGCGTTTCCGCTGCGGCGCTGCCTCGGCGTCTCGGACCACAGCGGTGTTTTTCTCACCGAGGCCCCGGCGCTCAATCTTCGGGAAGCCGCGCTCAAGTTGGTTCCCCTGATTCCGACCCTGGCCGAGTCGCAGCTGGCTCATTGGAACGCCGCGGCGGCTCTTTCTCATCCCCACCTGGTCCGTCTGTTCGCGACCGGCCGTTGCCAGTTGGGGAGTCTGCACTGCTTATACGTGCTCATGGAGTACGCGGAGCAGAATCTCGCCCATCTCCTGCGCAACCGCCCCTTGACGGACATCGAAGTCCGGGACTTGCTGCCGCCCGCTCTGGATGCGTTGGCCTTCCTGCATTCCCGAAATCAGGTGCAGGGGCACCTGCAGCCGTCCAACATTCTGGTGGTCGGGGACCAGCTGAAACTCGCCAGCGATACCATCCGCCCCGCGGGCGAGGCCGCGACCAGCATCAGCATGGCTTCTGTGTACGATCCGCCCGAGGGGCGGGACGGGAGTTTTTCAACCGCCGGAGATATCTGGGCGCTGGGCGTCACGTTATACGAGGCGCTGACCCAGAGCACGCCGCAGAAGCCGGATGAACGAAGTCATGGCGTGGTGCTACCGCCGGATTTTCCGTCCCGATCGGCCGACGTCATTAAAGGGTGCTTGAGTCGCCGGCCCGGCGATCGACCGAGCGTGATGCATATGGTGGCCTGGATTCGAGTGCGACCACGCCAAGAGATGGCCCCTGCCGCCTCAGACGCCGGCATGGCCTCGAAGTCAGAGCGCGCGGCTCGCCTGGCAACGCAGGTTCCTCAGCCTTCGGCGTTGGATCCAATACTGGAACCCGCTGCGACTGCGTACGCGCCGGCCGAGTCGCTTCCCTCGACGACTCGTGCACCTCAGTCGGCGGCCGTGCCAGGAGGGTCGGCGCAGGCTGCCTCCGCGCAACCCGCGGCGGTCGGATCGCGCTCGAGTATCGCCGTCGCTGAGCCGCCGGGGCGTCTAACTATCCGCGCGGTAGTGGAGCGCGAGGCTCCTCAGCAACAGCCCTTTGAGAAACGCTCGTTCCTCCCAATAGTCCTCGGCGCTGTTGTGGTCATCCTTGGCGTTTGGTTTGGGGTGCGCCATTTCAGCGGCAGTGCCGACTCTGCGCAATCCGCGGCTAACACGCCAGAGGTTGCGCCGGCGACCGCCGACACTCATGCGGACTTAGGCAATAGCGCGCCAGAATCGCCGTCGTCGAATACACCGCCTCCGACAACGTCAGGGTCCCCCGCCAGTGCGTCGGCCGCTTCGCATTCAGTCAAACGTCAGTCCTCAGAACGCGCCGGCCGCGCTTCCAACGCTGCGCAAGCAGCGGGATCAGAGGTGGCCGACTCGGCATCCGTGGTTCACGAAGAGATGCCCAGCGTATCGCACAGCGCGCTGGCGACCGTTCACGGTCGCGTCAAGGTGATTGTGCGCGTAACGGTCGATCAGTCGGGTAACGTTGTCGGCGATACGTTGCAGAACGCAGGTCCCAGCCAGTATTTTGCCCGGGTCGCGAGCCAGGCGGCCCGGAAATGGAAGTTTGCTCCGGCCCCCGGGAATGCCTCACGAACCGTGTTGGTTCGATTCGAGTTCTCTCGTGGCGGTGCGACAGGCCATGTGATGACGCGGTCTTAGCGGAGCAAACAGGAAACGAGATAACAACAGGGCTGCCAGTGCGCCAACGATCTGCGCTACTACGAACCCTGGCACGTCTGCGGGTCGGATACCGGAGAAGGTATCCGACATTGAACGGGCGATTGTAATTGCGGGATTGGCGAAAGATGTGGAGGCGGTGAACCAATAGGCTGCGCCAATCCAGGCGGACACCATCCAAGGGGCGTCTTCAGAGCGTCGATGGCCCAAGATAACCAGGAGCAACCCCAGGGTGGCGACACCCTCAGCGAGCCATTGGGCGGCTCCGGTTCGGATATGCAGCGAGGATTGCACGACAGGCAGCTCAAACATAGCGTGCGCAAGTAGGGCGCCCGCGCAGCAGCCGGTGACTTGTACGATTGAATAGCTGGCCATGTCAGTCCATGTCAGCCGGCGGCGGAGCGCGTCCACAAGCGAGACCACGGGATTGAAGTGCGCACCGCTAAGGGGGCCTAGCAGTGCGATCAGAGTGGCTAGTACGGCGACGGTCGCTCCTGTGTTGGCCAGCAGGGCCACTGCGACATTGCCACCCGCCAGACGCTCCGCCATGATTCCCGAGCCCACTACAGTCGCTGCCAGCAAGAGCGAGCCCAACAGTTCGGCCAGCAGTCGGCGGGGCAAGGGTACGGCCGATTGAGTCTCAGTCATTTGTTTCCGGCTCCAGGTGGCCAATGTCATCGGGCTTCTTTTGCAGCGTCATGCGCTCCAGCTCCGCAGTCGGCAGGCTGGTGAATAATTTTGATTATGCTCGCATGCGGCATTAAGATGCTCATTAAACAATTTCACATTTTCAAGTATATGAAACTACTATTCAAGCCACGTCAATGCACAAGCCGATGTGGACCAGCCCCGCTGGCGCGGGGCGGTGCCACCGCGGTGTAACGATCGCGGTGTAGCCCGATGGTAAGACGGCAGTTGCTGTGATTTGCATTTGCTGAAGAGGAGCGAGCGTGAAGAAGCGGGTGCTGTTTCTGTGTGTGGCGAATTCCGCCCGGAGCCAGATGGCGGAAGGGCTGGCGCGTTCGATGTTCGGCAGCCAGATGGATGTGCTGAGTGCCGGTTCCCAGCCTACCAAGGTCAATCCGTACGCCATCGGGGCGATGGCCGAGGTCGGCATCGATATCTCGGGCCATCATTCGAAATCTGTGAATGATGTTGACCCGGCATCAATCGACGCGGTCGTGACGCTCTGCGCCGATGAGGTATGTCCAATCCTGCCGGGCAAAGTCACCCGCTTGCACTGGCCGGTTCCTGACCCGGCCAGTAGTGACCCAACGCTCTCTGCCGGGGAGATGCAGAGGCGCTTTCGGGTGACGCGAGAACAGATCCGAGAGAAGCTTCCCGAGCTGTCCCGGATTCTCGGACATCCCTGATGCCATATAGGGGACTCCCTTGCGATCGACCAATACTTCGATATGCTTGGTTCCATGAAACCATCACAAGCCATTGCGGCATTGGCCGCCTTAGCCTCGGAATCACGTCTTGCGGTGTTCCGTCTGCTGGTGAAGCGTGGCCCGGATGGATTTACACCTTCGGAGTTGGTCAAACGGCTCGATGTTCCCGCTCCAACGTTATCCTTCCATTTGAAGGAGCTCGTTCATGCCGGGCTCGTGACGAGCAGGCGCGAGGGCCGGAATCTGTACTACGGTCCAGATGTCGAGCATATGAATGCACTGGTGAGTTTTCTGACGGAAAACTGCTGCAGCCTGGCCGATGAAGTCTGCGGTACGGATTGCAAGCCTGTAGCGGCGCCTTCGCGGCAGCGCAAACGCGCGTAAACTCTCCCTTCCGTAAGTCGGCATTTGCAGGCGCATTTGCGGGAACGGGCATTTGTTTGTTTCGCCATCGCGTATAAATAATAATTCCATATAATTGGAATTACGGAATTAATTAGTGGCGCGGCATCCGCCGCTCGCAAGGGAGTCATGCCGATGAGCGGTCTTATGGAAGAGCAAGTCCACAGCAGCGTACAGGACTACTATGGGCGGGTCCTCAAATCGCAAAGCGACCTTCAGACAAGCGCCTGCTGTCCTACCGGAGCCCCACCGGCACACGTACGCTCTATCCTGTCATTGGTTCACGCGGAAATTCGCAATCGTTCTTATGGGTGCGGCTCACCCATTCCTGCTGCGACGGAAGGTGCGATCGTGCTGGACCTTGGGTGCGGCACGGGACAGGACGTCTACATCCTTTCAAAGTTAGTTGGGCCGCTCGGCCGGGTGATTGGCGTTGATATGACGCCCGGGCAGCTGGCCGTAGCGCAGCAGTACAAAGAGCATCATCGGCGCGTATTCGCACACGAGCGCAGCAATGTGGAGTTTGCTCACGGGTACATCGAAGATCTGGCGGCTTGTGGCATCGGCGCTGACAGTATCGATGTGGTCGTGTCGAATTGCGTGCTCAATCTCGCGCCGGACAAATCGAGGGTTTTCGCAGAAATCTTGCGTGTGCTCAAACCCGGTGGGGAGCTGTATTTCTCGGACATCTTCGCGGATCGGCGCTTGCCGTCGCAGTGGCTCGCGGACTCGCGCCTGGTAGGTGAATGCCTGGCGGGAGCCATGTACCTGGAAGACTTCCGCAGGTTGCTGGCTGCGCAGGGATGTGTCGATGCGCGGTTCGTGTCTATTTCCGACTTGGCCGTCACGAATGACGAAATCAAGAGCCAGGTGGGCAACGTTCGCTTCTATTCGGCGACCGTGCGCGCCTTTAAGCTTCCGTTGGAGGACCGCTGTGAAGACTACGGGCAAGCTGCGTGCTATCTCGGCACGATACCGGGCTACCCGCATGCTTTTGCGCTCGACGATCATCATCTGTTCTTGACGTCGAAGCCCATGCTCGTGTGTGGCAATACGGCCGATATGCTCGGCAGCACGCGTTACGCGCGGCACTTCGAAATTGTCGGCAAGAAGTCGCTGCACTTCGGCCTGTTCGACTGTTCCCCCGCCGGCGTTGCGGCGGGTTCGGCGAGGCTCGCGTCGGGCGCTGCCTGTTGTTAGGAGGTCCGACAGGCTTCAATTGCGCAGGGTCCGCAAGCGCAACAGTCGATAGGCGGCCGGAATGACCAACATGGACAGCAGTGCTGCGCTGAGCATGCCGCCGACCATTGGAGCGGCGATGCGGCTCATGACTTCGGAGCCTGCGCCGCCACCCCAAAAGATTGGCAGAAGGCCCGCCACGATCACGGCTACAGTCATCGCTTTGGGCCGCACTCGCAGGACGGCGCCGTCGCGAATACCTTCATTCAGGACGTCTGAGGTCAGCTGCGGTACTTTGTCGAGCCGGGCCGCAATGGATTGTTTCAGATACAACAGCATGATGACCCCAAACTCAGCGGCCACGCCGGCGAGCGCGATGAAGCCGACCGCGGTGGCCACTGACACGTTGTAGCCCTTCACATAGAGGAACCAGATTCCGCCGGTGAGCGCGAAAGGCAGCGTTGCCATGATGAGCGCTGCTTCATCGATTCGCCGGAAGGTGAGGTAGAGCAGGACGAAGATGATCACGAGCGTGGCAGGCACGACGAGCTTAAGGCGTGCGTTGGCGCGCTCCAGATATTCAAACTGTCCGGAGTAGGTGAGGCTCATTCCCGGTTTGAGATGGACTCGTTGTGCAACGGTGGCTTGCAGGTCTGCAACGACCGAGGCGAGATCCCGGCCCCGCGCATCGATGTAGACCCACCCTGAAGGCCGCGCATTCTCTGTTTTGAGCATCGGCGCCCCGTCGCGCAGGACCAGCTGGGCCACAGTGCCGAGCGTGATCTGTCCTCCAGTGTTGGTCAGAATCGGTAGGTTTCGAAGACTCTGCACCGAGTCGCGCAGCTCGCGGGGGTAGCGCACATTGATGGGGAAGCGTGCCAGTCCTGCCACCGTCTCGCCGATCGTCTCCCCGCCGATCGCGGTAGCCACCACCGCTTGCACCGTCTCCGCGCGACCGGCTTTACCGAACACGGTTGCCACTTCCGGTACAGTCTTGATCATGCGATCGGTGAGCTGCAGCAACTCCGCAGCCTTCGATGCAGGGAGGCCCGCAAGAGCAGAAGGCATGTACAACACATCACCTTCGTTCAGCGGCGGCATGAACTCCCCACCCAACTGACTCAAGGGCCACGCCACGGACGCGAACAGTGCTGCAGCCACCGCCAGGGTCAGCCTCGGATAGCGCAACACACGATCCAACACAGGACGATAGAGAGCGATCAGGCCCCGACTCAGGGGGTTGCTGCGCTCGGGCGGTATGCGTCCCCGGATCCAGTACCCCATGAGTACCGGAACCAAGGTGATTGCCAGTCCCGCGGCGCCGGCCATGGCGTAGGTCTTCGTGAGGGCCAGAGGACGAAATAGACGGCCCTCCTGCGCCTCGAGGGTGAACACAGGGATGAACGACAGCGTAATAATGATGAGACTGAAGAAAAGCGCGGGACCTACTTCAACAGCGGCGTCGGTCACGACCTCCCACCGTGTCAGACCCGTCAGCGATTCGTCAGGATGTGCGTGAGTCCAGGCTTCCAGGTGCTTGTGGGCATTCTCGATCATGACCACCGCGGCATCGACCATGGCGCCAATGGCGATGGCGACTCCGCCCAGGGACATGATGTTGGCGCTCACGCCCTGATAGCGCATAACGATAAGAGCGGCGAGTACTCCCAGCGGTAGGCAGATGATCGCTACGAGCGCGGAACGCAGGTGCGCCAGGAAGAGCACGCAAACCACTGCGACAACGATGAACTCCTCGATCAATTTCTGCGTCAGGTTGTCAACGGCGCGCCCGATCAGTTTCGAGCGGTCGTAAGTCGGGACGATCCGCACGCCGGCGGGCAGACTGCGCTCGAGCTCGGCGAGCTTGGTCCGCACCGCTTGGATTGTCGCCCGGGCATTCTTGCCGGAGCGCATCACAATGACGCCGCCGGCGACTTCTCCTTCACCATTCAACTCGCTTACGCCGCGGCGCATTTCCGGTCCCAACTGCACAGTCGCCACATCACCTACCCGGACGGCTACACCGGATGCATCCACGCCAAGCGGGATCGCGCGGAAATCAGCAAGGCTCTGCAGGTATCCTGATGCCCTGACCATGTATTCGCTCTCCGCGAGCTCGAGCACGGAACCGCCGGCTTCGTTGTTGGCGCGCCGGATGGCCTCGATGACCTTGTCTTGCGGGATGTTGTAAGCCACGAGTTTGGCCGGATCGAGCACGACCTGATACTGCTGGACCATTCCGCCGAGACTGGCCACTTCGGCAACGTTGGGTAGGGTCTTGAGCTCGTATTTCAGGAACCAGTCCTGCAGAGCGCGTAGCTGACCCAGGTCATGGCGGCCGGTACGGTCCACCAGAGCATATTCAAAAATCCAGCCCACGCCGGTTGCGTCAGGTCCCAGGGAAGCCTTCGCGGTCGCCGTCAAGCGGCTTTGCGCCTGGTTGAGATACTCCAGTACTCGAGAGCGCGCCCAATACAAGTCGGTTCCATCTTCAAAGAGCACGTAGACAAACGAGTCGCCGAAAAAAGAGATGCCGCGCACCGTCCTGGCCCCCGGAACAGACAGCATGGTCGTTGCGAGTGGATAGGTGACTTGGTTCTCGACGATCTGCGGCGCCTGGCCCGGGTAGGTGCTGCGAATGATGACTTGCACATCCGATAAATCCGGGAGTGCGTCGACGGGTGTGTTTTGAAGCGCCCAGATGCCCCAGGCCGCCAGAAGCGCTGCTGCCAGCAGTACCAGGCCGCGATTCCGGACGGATCCGCGAATGATGTCGGCAATCACGGCTGGCCCTCGGACTTGCCGCCCGCAAGCCGCGCCAGCACTCCTTTGAGGCTCGCCTCGGAGTCGATGAGGAACTGTCCGGAGGCGACGACGGTCTGCCCCTCTGTCAGTCCCTTGACGATGATGGTTTTGTCATCCACATCGACGCCGGTCTGCACTTGCGTTGGGATGAACCGGTTTTGTTCACCGACCACGATGACGACGGCTCGCGTGCCTGTGCGGATGACGGCCTCCGAGGCAACGTAAAGGACCGGCGCGTGCTCGCCATTGTCGAGCCTCACCCGGGCGAACATTCCAGGTCTCAGCCGTCCGCTCGGGTTGTCGATCTCTATGCGCACACGCACGGTGTGCGTTTCGGCATTGGCTTGGGCAAGAACGCCGATCACTCTGCCTGTAAAGCGCTGACCAGGATAGGCGGTGAGTTGAGCCTCCACGCGCCTCCCGAGTTGTGCCAGAGCCCCTTGTGCCTCGGGTATAGCTGCTTCAATCCAGGCGGTCGCGAGCCCGTTGATTTTCGCAAGCGTAGAGCCGGTGGACACGGTCATGCCCTCGCGAACCTCGAGCGTGTCGATCACGCCGGCCAGCGGGCTGCGAACGGTGACTGTTGTACGAAGCTCCCGAGTCGCATCGACGTGCGCGATCAGCTCGGGAGGCATGCCCAACAATATGAGCCGCTGGCGCGCGGCCTCGATGAGGTCGTGGTCGCCGCTTTTCAGGAGCGCCAGAAACTCGGTCTGCGCCGCGGTCCACTCTGGAACGAGCAAGTCCACGATCGGCGCATCCTTGGTGATCACATCGCCGGGTGCTCGGGCATACACCCGCGCGACGAAGCCATTGCTGCGCGCCTGGATGATGGCTATGTCGCGCTGGTTGAAGCCGACGGTGCCGACGGCATCGATTTTCCGCGGCAGGGGGCCTCGCTCAACGCGTGCGAAACGGATGCCGAGGTTTTGGACGATGGCCGGATCAATTTTGAGAGCCCCAGCCTGATTCTGCCCGCTTTCGTCCGCGTACCTTGGCACCAACTGCATGTCCATGAAGGGAGACTTGCCGGGCTTGTCGAAATGTTGATCCGGCTTCATTGGGTCGTACCAGTAGAGCGGCTGCCGGTTGCCGGCAGCGCTCGCCTGCGGATTCTCGGAATGACTGCGTGACCTCGCTAACCAGTACCCGGCAGCGGCGCTGATGCCTGCCAGGAGGATGGCGCCGGCTGCAATAGCAGCGAGTTGCTGTCGTGAAGCGCTCATCGGGAAGCCTCCGCCTGGGAGGTCGTTTCTGCGGCACCAGGTCCGTAAAAGTAGTAGAGCCTTGCTGCGAAGGCGGCGCGCTTCTGCTCGAGTTCGATCTCCTTGAGACGTTGCTCGATCAGCTCGCGGCGAGCGACGAGTACAGAGGTGAGGTCCGCCTTCCCGGCGCGGTAGCTCGCGAATTGATAATCCACCTTCTCCCGCGCGAGTTGCAGGTGTACCTCGCGCAGTCGGGAGAGCTGGCGCGTCACAACATCGTACTCAGCCAAGTCGCCTTCCAGCTCCTGGGTGTGATCGCGTAGCATGGCATCTCGCTCGCTCTCCACGCGGTCGAGCTCCTGGCGCTTGGCCTGGATGATCGGGTCCTGACGGGTCTTCGCAAATAGCGGCAGATCGAGCGTGAATTGCAAGGTGACCATGTCACTGAAGCCGCTTCCGCGGCGTCCGTAGGCGAGCTCCACACCCCAATCCGGGCGCTTGGCCGCCTCGGCTTCGTGCACTTGTGCCTGCGCCATCTGGGTCATGGACACGAACACGGCCAAGTCGGGATGCTCGTGAACGTGGTCGCGCAAGTGTTGAGAGTCGAGCCGCAGCGCCGGTGGCTCTCCCAGCAGAGGCTCGTCCGCGACGGCCCCAACCCAGCGCTTCAGGACCGCTTTCGACTTGGTGATCTCGGCCGCGAGCTCATCACGTCGGTCAGCGATCTCGGCCGCCTCCTGCTTGGGGACGACGGTATCGGCAGGCATGCCGCGGCCGCCGGCGAGTTGTGCCTGTACGGCTTGGATAAAGAGCTGGTTCTCACGTTCCAGCTCGTCGAGCACAACGCCGCGTCGCTCGAGGTAGTATCGATCGAGCCACGCGAGGGCCGTATCGCGGCGCACAGTTAGAATACCGACCTGCCGTTGCGCTTCAGCCCGGGCGATGTTGGCCTCCGCGGCGTCTGTTTGGGCCTGGCGTTTGGCACGGTTGGGTAAGTCCTGCATCACCCCGATCTTGCGCATGGTCATGAAGTCGCGAGTGAGACTCCATTGCTCGGCGCCGGTCACAGGGAGGTTTTCAATGCCCACGGCGAGCTTGGGGTCGGGCAATCGTCCGGCCGCAACCGCCGCGGAGCGGGCGGCGTCCATGCTCGTCGTTCGTACGGCAATGTCTGGCGAGGATCGGGTTGCGATCTCGAGCGCGGCTGCGAAACTCAGTGGCTCAGCGCTGGCAAGGCTGGCCGCTCCCATGAGTAAAACCAACAGGATGCATTTGAACATGATGACCATTCCACGCGATTGCAACTCGCGCGCCGCTCGAGCTCATCTCACGCGGGCACGCATCGGCTCGCCGCGAGTCCGTTGGATGGGCTCGCGCAAGCGAAGAATGCAGGCGAACGCCTGCTTGAAGGTCAGCTGAAGCGGGGTGGTCGCCACAGTCCGTCAGGACTGTGAGATGACGACAAGGAGGGAGGATCTATCGATACTGTTGAGCGCGTGGGCACGACGAGCCACGCGATTGCGGGAGAGGGCTGGTACGATTGGGGGCTTTTGCAGTTGTAGCCCGCTTTGCACGCTGTGCAGGAGTCCTTCTTGCCCAAGGGGCCGTCGCAGCGCTCCTTGCAGCCCGTGCCCTGGTGTCGTTCCCCGGGGCAGCAATCGCCGGCCACAGTGGCGTGACTGGATGCCCTCATTTGTTCCTGGCAGCTACGCTGTGTCACGCTCGCCAGTCCGAAACCTGGCAGCGTGAAGAGAGTCAGCAAAACGACCGCAAGACGGAACATGTGCAGATGGTAGCGTTGCGGGGCTTCTTGCGCCAGGGCTCTACCACGGCGCTGGCTTGTAGTCCTTCAGGAACTGCCCCCAGAGGTGGGTTCCTGTGAGCTGCCCGGTCAAGATCGGATCGACGATGCGCGCGGCTCCATCGATGATATCCAGCGGTGGCGAGAAACCTTCTTCGGCTTTGCGTGCCGCGTACGCTGCGGGGTCCTCGTCGGTCACCCAGCCGGTGTCGACGGCATTCATGTGAATTGCGTCGCGCACGAAATCCGGCGCGCTGGTGCGCGTCATCATGTTGAGAGCGGCTTTCGCCATGTTGGTGTGGGGGTGCTTGTCGGTCTTGGTAGCACGATAGAACTGTCCTTCCATCGCGCTCACGTTGACGATATGTTTGTGCCGGCCGGGTGTGCGAACCATCAACGGCTTCAAACGGCCGTTGATGATGTAGGGTGCGATGGAGTTCACCAACTGTACCTCCAGGAGCTCGGGCGTTTCCACCTCGTGCAGGCGCAGCCGCCAGCTGTTGACTTCGCGCAGGTCGACTTGCTGCCGATCCTCATCGTAGCGACCTTTGGGAAACAAGGCCTCGCCGTTACGATAGTCGTCGTCGAGATAGTGGCGCTGCGACAACTCGGCGCTGTGCAGTATGCCTTCGCCCTTTAACTGCGCGGCATTCGTGACGAGCGTTACCGCCGCAGCCTCGCCGGGCGCGCCGCCGCCCGCGCTGATCGCCGCGACCGCTGCGGCCTCGGGCAGCTGCAATCTTCCCAGAATCCGCCTTAGCTCCTCGTGCCCGGCAAGCGTTGCGCGCAATGCCTCGGGAAGCGCGGCAACCGACTCGACTTCCCTCGCCAGCAGATGCTGAAAGAAGCCCGCCGGTCGTCGCACGGTCTGGCAGGCGTTGTTGATAATGTAGTCGAGTCTCGGCAGCCGCTCGACTAGAAAGCGAGTGAAGATCTCGACACTCGGCGTATGCCGCAGATCGAGTCCATGGATCTGCAATCGGTCCTTGAAGGTCGCGAAATCCGATTCACGTGCGTACCGCTCGGCCGCGTCAATCGGAAACCGCGTCGTGACGATCACGTGAGCGCCTGCCCGCAGTAGCTTCAGGGATGCTTGAAACCCGATCTTTACCCGTGCTCCGGTCACCAGGGCATAGTGGCCGCTGAGGTCGGCCGTCTGCTCGCGCTTGGCGTAGTTGAAGTCGCCACAGTCATCGCACATGGAGTCGTAGTAGCGATGCATCTTCACAAAGGGCTTTTTGCAGACGTAGCAGGCGCGCTCCTGATTGAGCTGCGGGCGCTCATCGAGATCTTCGGGTTTGGGCGGCTCGAGCCACAGCGGCATGTACTCGGCGGAGCGGCGCTGAACGCGCAGCCCCGCTTGCTCAATGACCTTGCGGTCCCGCTCTTTCGCTGCCTCGCGCTCGGCGCGCCGGAAGGCTTTGGCCATCCTGACCAGGTCGTGGCGTTCGGGCTTTGCCACGAGCCCGGCGAGGGTCAGCAGCTCGCGCCGCTGTTCTTGCGTGAGGCCTGTGAGATGCGAGCGATCGGCCTCGATCGCTTGAAGCACACGTATGCACGTGCGGACATCGTCATGGGTAAGTGTCATAGATCGGACATTTTATGGGATGCGCTCCGAGATGCCAGCTGCATTGCAGATTCCGGGGGCTTGGCGCCGCGCAGGCCTCGCTGGCTCAGTATCGCCACTAGCCAAATTGAACTGCCAGTCGCTCGGCCGCAATTCGCGCTCCGTGCAACTCAACGCGGAAGGCCAACGTTTGAGCGGCGGATGTCATCGCGGGTGTCATACTCTCGCGTAGTGCTTCAACGAGTGAGGAGACCGTGAGGTTGGCGGCCTTCGGTCCTGGCACGCCGACTCCCAACTTCCTGACGCGGTGTGCCCAGTAGTACTGATCGTAGTGGTGTGGAACAACGACCTGCGGTTTGCCCGCGCGTGCCGCGGCCGTCGTCGTCCCGGCACCGCCATGATGAACGACCGCCGCGACCCGCCAGAACAGCTCTTGGTGGTTGACGTCGCCGATGCCGATGCAGTCGGCCCCGGTGTCCACAGGACTCAGATCGCCCCAACCGAGAGAGATGATGGCGCGATGCCCTAACCTTCGAGCGGTTTCGACCAGCGTTCGGCCTGTGTGTCGGGTCGCCTGCATGCTGCCGAAACCGAAATAAACCGGTGGCGTGCCGGCGGCGAGAAATTTCTCCAGCTCCTCGGGCAATGGAGTGCGGTCGGATAGGAGCCACGCGCCTGTTTGCGCTGTCTGCAGGCTGCCGGCAGTCGCAGCGGGCGCCAATATGGGGTCGCAGGCGAGCCAGGGGCGCTGTGTTGAGACATAGCGCGCCACATTGCTCACCGGCGCCAAGCTGAGCGCCGCACGCTGCTCGTTGAGTACATCGCGGAAGAAATGATTCCAGCTGCGCTCGTCCAACAGCCATAGCAAACGATTGACCCAGGCGGGCAGCGTCTGCGAACGAATCCGCGCGCGCATCTTCGGCGGCGGATGATCGTTCGAGCGCAAAGTGGCCGGACAGTATGCCGTGTAGACGTACGGAATTCGTAGCGCCTCGGCAACCGACCGCCCGGCTGTCTGTAGCACCCCGCCCACGACCATCAGATCACAGTCGCGCGCGGCTTCGATTGTGGCTTGAAACTGCTCGCGTACCGTGTGCCGCGCGAGCTGCCGTAGTTGTTCTTTGGTGGGTTTCTTGAGCGCCGCAGCCTGAGCAAACTGCCGCGCACGTTGTCGCACGTCCGGCCCGATAGCAAGACATCCTATGCCGAACGATTCGACCCAGGAGCGGAAGTTCGGCGACACCAGCAGCACGGGGTCGTGCCCGAGTGTGCGTAATTCGATGGCAAGCGCCAGAATCGGCTGCACATCGCCACGGGATCCGATGGAGGAGAGTAGTACGCGCATCGTCTCTTGCCTTCCCAACTGCGTTGGGGTTTGAAACGGTGCGGCGTTTTAGCGGCTTTCACGCTTCGGCGGCAGTCTTCCCGCCGCCACGGCATTGCGTTAATATAATTCCATCATAAGAGCTGACGGCAAAGGGTGCGGCCCGGCGGTCGCAATACCGTGGGGCGCTGGTTTCCCTATAGGCAGGAGGCTACGGCTGGACGCTCCACAAGTGCTGTGCGGCGTAGGCGCGCCAGGGGCGCCATTTCTCCGCCTGCGCTAACAGCTCGGTGGCGGCGGGGCGGCGTCCTTCCGCATCGGTAAAAGCGCGCAGCAGTCCGATGTCGGCTGCGGGGAACGCGTCGGGCTCCCTGAGCTGACGCAGAGCGATGTATTGCGCGGTCCACTCCCCGACGCCACGGATCGAACGCAAGCGCTGCACGGCCTCCTCGAGGTTGAGGTGTGCGCCTAACAGGTCGGGATTCTCGACGACGGCGGTCGCAACTGCCGCCAGTGTTGCCGCCCGGCTGGCCGGCATTCCCAGGGCCCCCAGCTTCCCGCCGGCCAATGCCGTGGGCGCCGGAAAAACATGTGTCAGCACACCCTCGGGAGTCACCATGGGTTCGCCGTACTGTGCCACCAGGCGTCCGGCGAGACGAATCGCTCCCGCCACGGTAATCTGTTGGCCCAGAACCGCGCGAATCGCCAGCTCAAAGCCGTCCCAGGCGCCCGGAACCCGCAGGCCCGGTCGCTTCGAAACCAACGGTGCCAGACGCGGATCCAACGCCAAGTGAGCCGAAATGGCCAACGGGTCGGCGGCCAGATCGAACACCCGCCGCAGTCGCGCGATGAGTCGCGGGAGGATCGAGAGTTTGGTAGTTCGAATGTGGGCTCTCAGGGCATTGCCTGATGTGGGCCGTACTGTCGCCGTCCCTTGCGTGCCGTCCACGCTGAAAGTCCGGCTGTAGCTGTTGCTGTCGACATGCTCGATGCCCGGAATGGCCCGCGCGCGGAGAAATTCCAACATGGCCGGCCAGTCGTACGGCGGCTGGTACCGCAGCAGCAGATTGATCCCTCCCTGTTCCGCGGCAGCGACTTCTGCGCCGCCCAGCCGGCGCAGCTCACTGGGTGGGCGGCCGTAGAGCGTCTGGAATGTTTCGTTGAAGCGGCGGATGCTGCCAAATCCGGAAGCAAATGCCACTTCGGTCATCGGCAGGCGCGTTTCGTGCAGCAGTTGTTTGGCGAGCAGGATGCGCCGTGTCTGGGCGACCGCGATGGGCGATGCGCCCAGGTGCGTGCGAAACAGTCGTCGCAGCTGTCTGTCTCCAACTCCCAACCGCATGGCGAGCGAATCCACATCCGAGTCGTCCAAGGCGCCCAACTCGATGAGCGCTACGCCACGACTCACGGTATTGGATGTGCCGCGCCATGCGCCCATGTCGGGGGCCGTCTCCGGCCTGCAGCGCAGGCAGGGTCTGAAACCGGCTTCCTGTGCCGCCGCCGCGGTCGGGTAGAACACAACGTTCTTCTGCAGGGGTGTTCGCGCGGGGCAGACGGGCCGACAATAGATCCCTGTGGTCTTTACCGCCACAAAGAAGCGTCCGTCGAAACGTGCGTCCCGCAGCGTGAGCGCTCGGTAACAAGCGTTGTGATCGAGGTCCATGCAATGATGCTGGCATGGTGCTCGGCGGCGGTCTAGCGGTTTTCGGACGTGGACGTCGGGCGCCCTTCGCGTGCCGAATTCCGCTAGCGAAAAACGCTCGGCGCATTCAGTATCGCACCCTTCTATACCGTCAGTGTCGACACGATGGAGGCGGGCATGACCGCGCGGCCCCATAGCGAGCAGTTCTATTCCGAGCGCTTCAACACTCCCACCGGCTGGATGCAGATCATCACCGATGGTGAACAGCGGCTGCGCGCCGCGGACTGGGAGGATAAGGGCGATCGCATGCGGCGCTTGTTGCGGCTCCACTATGGAGAGACCGTCACGTTCGCGCACGTGAACGTCCCCTCCCGGGCGAGGCTGGCGCTCGAAGCTTATTTCGAGGGCGAGTTGCACGCGATCGAGGCGATCCGGACCGCGACCCGCGGGACCGACTTTCAGCGCCAGGTCTGGGCAGCATTGCGCGCAGTCCCGGTCGGCACGACGGTGAGCTACGGTCAGTTGGCCAACTGCATTGGCAGGCCGGCGGCGGTTCGCGCGGTGGGCGCGGCGAATGGCGCGAACCCGATTCCAGTGGTTGTGCCCTGTCATCGGGTGATCGGGGCCGACGCGTCCTTGACCGGTTTTGGTGGCGGTCTGGAACGCAAGCGTTGGCTGCTGGCGCATGAAGGCATGCACGCTGGCCCGAGCGTTCCGTACAACCTGCAGTTGGGAGTGTGACGCGCTCTCGACCCGGCGGACGCCGCCCCGGTACTGCCGCTCTCCAACACCCAACCTAGAGCTTGCCAGCAGTCACCGCTGCCGGGCTCACGGCTCAGGCCTGGGAACCGTCTGACTAACGATCGCCGCAAGCTGCCGCCGACGGGCGGCCGCAGTAGGCGAGCACTAGTCAGACAGGCTCCTGGGTACACAACTTGCGTCGGTCCGCCCAAACGGGAGCTTGACCCACGTTTCGCAAAACGTGCGTAGCGCCCGTAGGGGACATCAGGAGCCGATTACAAGTGAGACCAGACGGCTCGCCCAATATGCTGCTGATTGGCCCGTACGATCCGCAGTGTGGCGAATACACCTTCCTCGCGCCTCCGCTGGGCGTGTGGCGGCTTGCGGGATCGTTGGTCGCTGCCGGGTTTAGCGCCCAGGTCTTCGATCCCAACTGTTGCCAGGGGCCACCTCAACAGGCGCTAGAGGGCCTGCTGACGCGCCAAACGTGGGATGTGGTTGGCGTTTCCACTACGGGAATGACGCTGCGTTTCGATCTCGAGCTGGCGCACATCGTGCGGCGCGTCGCGCCGCGCACCCTGATGGTGGCTGGCGGCATGGAAGCGACCTTTCGGCCGGAGCTCATGTTTGAATTGGGCCCGTTCGATCTGGTCGTGCTCGGCGAAGGCGAGCGCCCGCTGCTGGAGCTGCTTACCCGGCTGCGCGATGGGGCAGCTCTCGGCGGTATTTCCGGAACGGCGCAACGTGCCGCGGATGGACGCATCCTTTCCCTGTCGCAGCGTGCGTTGAATCGGCAGGAACTGCGCGACGCGATTTTTTCCACTCCTTACGAAAAAATGCCGTATGCCGCCTACTGGGAGCGACTGGAGGCGGCCTATCGCGTGGGCGCGCTGCCGAGCAAGGCGGCACGCGAGGCGCACCTGGCGGAGATCCGTTCGGTGCGACTCATCACGTTGAACTATTGTCCCATGGGGTGCACATTCTGCTCAGCCACCAACTTCCTGCACGAAGCGCAGGGGAGTGTGGCTTCCATCGCGCGCCTGGACGCCGATGAATGTCTCACGATGATCGAGCGCATCGTCGTGGCGCACCCGCGTGTGCGTACCATCATCTTTCAGGACGATATCTTCTGCTATACGCGCGACCAGCGGATCCTGCCGCTGTGCGAGGGCATCGTGACCGCCAAGCGCACCGGCCGCATTCCCGCGCACCTGCAATTCATCAGTACCAATCGCATCGACGCCATGTCGGTCGAGCGTTTGAGTGCCATGCGGCGCGCTGGTTTTCGCGTGCTGGGCTTCGGTATCGAAAGCTTCTCCCAGCAGGTGCTGGGAGAATTCAACAAGGCGCAGATTTACAGGCACATCGAGCCGATGTTGTCCGCCGCTCTCGAGCTTGGAGTCACGCCCTTTCTCGATCTCATCCTGAGCTCCCCGCGCGCGACGTTGCAGGACATCGCCGCAACGTTGCGCGAAGGGTTTCGTTGGCTGCGGCGCGGTTGCGAGATCGGAATGTATCCGTATGTCATTCCGTTCTCCGGGTCCGCCCTGGCGAAGGACCCAGCCCTTGCGCCTCAGGTGGAATATGCTTTGCGCCACGTGGCCGGAACCGCGCTCTCGTGGCGGCAGCCGGCGAAGATGCTACCCATCGATCCTGCGGTAGCGCAGCTCATTCTGCGCCTGGAGCGCAGCTTTGAGGCCCTGCTGCACTCCCTCGAGAACGATGTGGCGCACCTGCCTTCACGAGTCCGATCCCTGCTGTGGGTTTTGTGCTCACTGCCTATCATGGCGGAGCAAGGCCTGCACATTGCATCCAGACCAGAAGTGCTCGCCGAACTGGCGGCGCGTCTGCCTTCACTGCGGTATGGAGCGGTGCCGCTCGCCGCCGCTACGGCATGACGGCCGCGCGCGTCGCCTGGACCGTTCTTCCGCCGCTGGCCGTGTGCGGCCTGCTGGCCGGTTGGATCGTCATGACGATCACTAACGCCCGGGAAGAGGGCTTCTCCATCTTTGTCTTCGCGATCGCCAACCTGATTATTTACACCGATGCGCTGGACTTTGCGCTGCGCCTCTATATGCGCCGGCGCCACACCGCGGCCGTAGGCGGCACAGTGGATAGCGGCCGGGTGGCCAACATGTCAATCAACCTCGCCGCGATGGTTCCGGCCGGCGTCGGCCGGGTACCGGTCTCGCGCTTCGCCATCATTGCCTCCGTATTCAATCTCGAGGATCACATCGAGGAGTTCATCGAGGCTTTCAGCCGCTACCGCGAGCGCGTTTGGCTCATCAGCGACGGTTCGAACGACAACACCGTGTTACGGCTACGCCAGGCTGGTTGGCGTTGTTTCGACGACGGTGTCAACAGGCGCAAGCCAGGCGCGATCCGGCGCCTGCTCGAATGGCTGCCAGTGCATATCGAGACGGTGTTGGTGGTGGACCCTGACATCCGCATTCGCGCTCTGGATGAGGGGAGCTCGATCGATCTGGAGCGCTTTGTGAGCGATTTCCAACACTCTGGCGCCGCCGCCGCCTGTCCGCGCATCATAATCGAGCCGGACGGATTTCTTGCCCGCTTCCAGGCGTTCGAGTATGCCTTGTCGTTCCGGGTGGGTCGCGAGAGTCTGGCCAACTTCAGCATTACCTCCGGGATTTCCATCTATCGGCGCAGCGCACTCGAGAGCCTGCTGGAAGAGCACTCGCTGTCGGTCTATGCGGAGGATTTCGAGAACGCCGTGATTCTCCTCAGCCGCGGCGAGCGTATTTATTACGACGGGCGGCTGGTGGTGAGCACGGAGGGCCCCGGCACGTTGCGCGGCTGGTTCTCCCAGCGGGTGGGTTGGTATCACGGCCTTCTGAAGGTCTACGTGGAGCGCTTTGCGGAGATTTTGCGGATCAGCCGCCGCTCGCCGTTCGCCGCCTATCATTATCTTTTGTATGTCGGCGGCATGTCGTTGGCCATGCATCTGGTGAAAATCGTCGGCGCGGCACTGCTGTTGCTGAGCTTCCTGGCCGGCCTGGATGAGTTGCTGCTGGACCGGTTCGTGCCGCAGGGTAGCGTTGTCAATCCAACATACTTCACCGCCGCGGTGAGCAGTTACCTGGCCCTGGGCGTGGTCGCACTGTTCACCAGCGTGCCCAAAATGGAGCGTGCCTACGTTGCCCCGATAGTGCCGCTCTATCTGTGTTACGCGCTCACGCACATCGTGCCAATGACCATAGGCTTCGGAAACTTCTTCGCCCAGAGGCTGTTTGGACGGCGCATCTACCAGGATCACTATGAGTCGCCGTTGGACACCCATCCGGCGGGCGAACACTTTGGAGCGAGTGAATGAGCGTGCGTGGTATTCCGGCGCCGCCACTGTATGTTCCCGACCTGTACTGGGAGGATCGGGCGCGGCGCTTTGCGAGTGAGGGCGCGGGTCTGGCGGCTGTATGTGCCTATGGCATGCCGGAGATCTATAACCGCGCGATCGATCTGGAGCAAAGACTGGCGCTCGAGCCTTGGCTACGCGTGTCTCCCGGAATGCGTGTTCTGGATATTGGATGCGGTGTGGGACGGTGGAGCCGCCTGCTGGCTTCGCGCGGCGCCTTGGTCACTGGAGTGGACATCAGTCCGACCATGATCGCGCAAGCAAGGCGCCGCGCCGTCAATCAGGGCGTTGGTGCGCGTTGCGACTTCGAAATCGGTGATATCACCACTTTGGAGGTCAAAGGCGAGTTCGACCTCGTACTTGGCGTCACGGTGCTGCAGCACATTCTTGATCCGGTCGCGCTACGGTCCGCGCTGAGGCGGGTTGCTACGCTCGTGACACCCGCCGGACGCATCGTCCTGCTCGAGGCGGCGCCGGTCAGACTGATGAACCGCTGCGACTCGACGGTATTCAGGGCGCGTCCGCGCGCCTTCTACGCCGAGCTCTTCGCGGCCTGCCACCTGGAGTTGGCCGCCACCACTGGTGTCGATCCCGCGCCGTTTCGGGCGAAGCTGCTGCCCCACCTGCGCTCCATGCCCAAGCCGCTCTCGCTCGCACTGATCGCTCTGGCGACGGCGCTCTCGGTGCCTGTGAACGCGCTTCTCGGCCGCCGCAGCGCGGCCAGTTCCTGGCATGCGGTGTTCGTGCTGCGACCTTGCAAGGGGAGGCAGTAGACGTGGCAGCCAGACAGCGCACCGCGGTCGCCATTGCAGTGTTCGTGCTGCTCGCGGTCGTCGTGATCTTCGGCCGCTGGTATGAGACTCACCACGCCAGGCCGCAGGCCATTACCGAGAAAGAGGTGTTGGTTCATGTCACCAATGCGGGCGACAGGGGGCCTGGTACGCTGCGCGAAGCGCTCTTTGTGGTGGCATCCACCAACGGCCCGGCTACCATCTCAATCGATGTTCCGCGCATCGATGTGGAGACTGCCCTTCCGGCCCTGGTCAACGGCCATGGGGTCAAGATTCGCAGCCAGGGAGCCCTCATTGCCGCCAAGGGACTGAGCTCCGGGGCGGTGTTGGACGTCTCAGGTCCCGATACGACCCTCGAGGGGCTGACCATCACCGATTGCCCGGCCGCCGCTGTATTGGTGCGGGCGACACGCTTCCGCTTGACCGCGGCCACCATCGCTTCGTGCGACGTTGGCGTGGATGTCGCCGAGAACGCAAGCCAGACATTGTTGGACCGCAATCACTTCACGAAGAACCGGGTGGGCGTGCGCTTCGCGGCGTCCGGTCACGGCAGTGCCGTGACGAATAATGAGTTCACGGATAACAAGGATGCGGGCCTGTGGGCAGTACGCAGCGCCCCCGATTCGCATGACGAGCCTATCGGAATTCATGACAACAAATTCACGCAGGACGGCACGGGCATAGTCGCGGTCAACGTCCCCGTATTGATCGAGCGGAACGACTTCATCAACGCCAATGAGGCTGATGTCCATCTGGTCGGCAGCGCCGCCGTGGTCCGCGGCAACCATATCAACGGAGGTGCCTCGATGGGTATTGTTGCCGAGAACGCTCACGGAGCAATCATCGAGGACAACGAGCTCGAGGGACTCGCGGCCTACGGTGTCATGGTCCGTAACTCCTCGAATATCATGGTGCGCTCTAACAGGTTGCACAACTGCGGCTACGGCTTTGCGTTCGTGCTCGGCGATGCGCGAGGCGCGAGCACGGCCGTCGACAACACTATCATCGAGCCGAAATTCAATGGTATCGATGTCATCGGCGATTCACCCATTCTGCGCCGCAACCAGGTGTTGCGGCCGCACGCTTTCGCGTTGCACGTGGAGGACTTTCAACCTCCGGCCGGCGGCGACAAGGTGCAGTCCAAGCCGTTTCTGGATAACAACACATTCGAGAAGCCCGCGATCGCCGCGAAGCCGGTTGTCAGCAGTAGCGCGACCGGGACGAGCGGCGTGCGGCGTCGTTAACGGACCATGATCGTGAGAGCGGAAGTCGAGAAGACACAGTTGCTGTCGCGACCGATGTGGCATCAGCCGCGCGTGCATCTGCTGGACGATACCTGGCTGTTGACGATTGTTGCGATCCTGATCGCGACGGGGGTGCCTTGGTTCGCCAGCGGCTTCGACGTGGATGTGGGTATGGCAGCGTGGGGGCTGCTCGGCCTCGGCGCCATCCACGTTGCGTTCTCCCTCCTTGGAGCGCCGGGTCGTGCGCCCGGGGCTTGGAACGACCGCGCTCTGACGGTGCTGTGTCTTGTGGGTGTGGTGCTGATCGGCTTTATCTGGCGGCACGTGGGGGCTTTGCGCAACCCCCTATTTCTTATGATATTTGCCTTACCGGTCGTGAGCTCGATCTTCCTGTCTCGCTGGCACCCGTATCTGTTGGCCACCGCCGGCGTGCTGGTCACGGCGTTCGTCGCCTTGAGCCAGTCGCCGGAGCTGCGCTGGCATATCGCCGGCGTGTTGGGAAGCGATGCCTGGCTCACCGGGTTGTTCGGCTCGCAGAGCGTTGCTGCGCAGGCGTCGTTCGAGGGCTTCTACGCGCCGTCCAGTTATGTCGTAATGCTGGAGGTATTTGCCGTTCTGTTGTTCGCGTGCGCTTTCGCCGCGGAATACCTGGGCAGCCTGTTTGAGCGTTTGAGCGCGCGCTCGGCGCTGGCACAGGCGGAAACGGAGCGGGCACAGGCGCTGTGGGCCGGCCTGATCGAGCGGCTGCCGGTCCCGGCGCTGCTCGTCGATCCGGACACGTTGCGTATCGTGGCGGCCAGCGATCTGGCAAGGACGTCACTGCACATCGATTCCGCATCGTTGGACGATTGCAAACTGTTCGAGGCGTTGCGCTTCTCGTATCCCGAAGTCGTACAGGAGCTCGTTACCGGCAATGACGGCACGGTGCCACGGACCGTGATCCATGTTGGAGAGCGGATCCGGATGTGCGAGATACGTGTGATTCACATTGCCCACAAGGGCCGGCGCCTCGCACTGCTGGCCGTCCAGGACGCCACCGAGCTCTTTCACGCGCGAACAGTGCTCGACACCTCCGAGTACGCGGCACTGTTGATCGATGGCCGCGGTTGTATTCTCACGTTCAACAAGCCGGCCACGGTGCTGTTCGGCGCTCTGGAAATCGGGATGGAGGCCAACAGACTGTTGCAGGTAGCGCAAGGCGCACCGTCGTGGTGGGAGCCGGGCTTGTCCGGTCGAGCCAAGCTTCACATCGAGATCGGACCGCGATTGTTTCAGGTGACCAGTTCCGCCATTGTGTTGCCCGGCGAAGAGCACCGGGTGTTTGCCGTGTCGCTGTTACCGGTGGCGCGGGCGGAGGCGAACGACCCCTACGGCATTGGCTCGACGCGCCAGACGAGTGTGCTGAGGACCATCCGATGAGGTCGTCCATTGGTGTCTTCGCGGTCGCTCTGGTGGTCCTCGTCCCTTGCGCGGCGCAGGCAGCGAGCGCGACGTCGGAAGATAGGATTTCGCTGATCGGTGCGGGAACGAGGCTTACCGCGGGAGACGAGACGGCAGGCGGTGCTGGCGAGGCGCTTGGCTGGATACATAACTTTGATGCCGATTCACTTCTGACGCTCGGGGCGGAGCACCAGACGCTCAAGGATGCGCACTGGGCCTTTGGCTCCATCGGCGGCGCGCTGACCCGTGAGCTCGGTGATGGCCGTTACACCTTCGCTGCGGAGGCGCACGAAGGCGCCGGAGACGATGGCATACATCCTCTCAAGTACCGCATCGAAGCTGGAGGGGTGACCGGGACCTACTTTCACCAGCTCTCCGTGCAGTTGGAGGAGCGGCGTATCGACGTCGAAACAACTCATGGTCACCTGCCGAAACTCGGTGTTTCCTATCTCTGGTCGCCTCACTGGATGACGTCGTTTTCCTATGCCGTGTCGGCCGGCGGCAACCTTGGAACGCGCCTGACCTCGGGTCGGGTCGATCGTTATAGTCGGGCGGTTAACCTGTTTGCGGGTGGCAGCTATGGCAGGATCGCACCGACCATTCTCGGCGTGGGAATCGTCTCTCCAGGGCACATCTACCGCGATGGGTACGTCGGTGCGTCGAAGACGTTCGCGCGACGTACCGACGTGAGCCTGACAGCAGACTATCTCAACCTCTCAGGCACCAAGCGCGGCACGGTCACGTTGGGCTTCATCTTCCACCTGGGATCACTGGGAGCCGCGCACTGATGCTCCGGATCCGTAAAAGCAACGCCAGTTGGCTACTCACCGTGGCGGTGCTCGTAGTGGTACTTGGAGCCGGAGCGCGCCTCACTTACCTGAGTGTGCAACACCACAAGGCGGTTGCACGCGAGCAGGCAGTGGGGATTGCCGCAGGCTTCGTGGCTAAGATCGAGCCGCAACTGCGGTCTCTTGCGGCACTGGCGGTACGCCAGGCAAAGGCATCTGACGGCTCAACGCCGGACCTGACCTTCGGAGCACGCGCGGCGCGGTCCCTCGTGGCCGGCGCGTTCTGGTTGCGGTCTGATGACAAGGTGTTCGCGGTGCGCCCGCCGGAAGCGGCTGTCGCGGCAGCGATCGGCGAAGAGTGGGAAGCATTGGATTCGCGCCGGCCGCCAGTGCCGGAGCCGTCCATTCTTGGGCCGATCCGGCAGGGCAGTGAGTGGCTCGTCGCAGCGCGTGTTCCTCTGGTATCCCGCGATGCTGCGAGCGACTCGCGTCCACCACGGTGGTCGGTTGCCTACGCCAACCTCGATGCCCTCATAGCTCCCGCCCATCTGGGGCATCTGGTCAACATGAGCTATGATTTCCAGTTGTCACAAGTGGAGCCCCGCAGTGCGCGCTCGCGTACGTTCGTAGGCTCGGATACTCAACCGATGAGTGATGCGGTCGCCGCTACGATCCACTTGCCCCCCGGTTTCAACGCGGCCATTCCCGGGAGCTACCTGCAGCTGGCGATCCGCCCGCGCAGCGGCTGGTACGCGCCGGCACAGTTGGCTGCGGCGATCGGCCTGGTGGTGTTCCTGGCGTGGTTATTCGCCTTCGGCATTCACGATCTGAGCCACGCCTTGCAGCGCGCCAATGCCAAACTGGCGGCAGCTCGCAAGCGGCTGCATGCGGTCAACCAGGATTTGGCGCGCGAGATGCAACAGCGCTTGAGTCTGCAGGAGACCTTCGATCACGCGCGCTTTCATGATGCCTTCACCGGGTTGCCCAACCGGCGCTTTTTCATGGATCAGCTGGATCGCGCTCTGCGAGACCTGCGCACGCGCCGCCGCCAGCGCATCGCGGTCGTCCTGGTTGGGGTGACCCGTTTCAAGGTGATCAACGATATGTTGGGTCACACCGCCGGCGATGAGCTCATGGTGCAGGCCGCGCGCGGCTTCGAGGAGCCGACCGCGGCCTTTGGCGGAAGTCTGGCGCGCTGGAGCGAGGACCAACTGGCGCTGTTGTTGCCTGAGGCTCCCTCCAACGAGGCCGTGCTGCGGCTTGCCGCAGATCTGCAGCAGAGGCTGCAGTCGCCGTTTGAGTTGCGCCGCCAGCGGGTGCTCGTCTCGGCCACGATCGGCATCACCTTCGCGGAGTCCGGCCAGCAGCGGGTGGAGGACATCATGCGCGAGGCGGATCTGGCACTGAGTGTGGCGGGGCGCCGGCAGGAGCAGAAGATCGTCGTCTACGCGCCCAACATGGCAGGGCAGGCCGCGAGCCTGGTGAGCCTGGAGGCTGACCTGCACATCGCCTTGAAGAAGCACGAGCTACAACTGCTGTTTCAGCCCATCGTGGAGTTGCGGACTCGGACGATGGTGGGTGCCGAAGCGCTGTTGCGTTGGTATCATCCGGTGGAGGGCGTGTTGACACCGGATAAATTCCTGAGCCTCGCCGAGGACGCAGGTCTCATGGGCCAGATCGCGCGTTGGGTGATTCTGCGCGTGTGCCGCCTGGCGCTCGACTGGCGGGGGCGCCTGCCGGCGCAGCAGGATTTCTTCATCAGCATCAATCTCTCGCCGACCACCTTGCGTGATCCCGGGCTGGGCGATTACGTGGCCAATTGCGTCAACGAGCTGGGGCTCAACGCCAGTGTGCTGAAGTTCGAGTTGACCGAGGCCGCGCTCATCAACAACGTGGCGGCTGCGCGCGACACACTCGATCGCCTGCATGGCATGGGTTTTCAACTCATGCTCGATGATTTCGGCACCGGTTATTCGTCCTTGAGCCATCTGCAGTTGTTTCCGTTTGATTTTGTCAAGATTGATCGGCCGCTGGTGAACCGTACCGGTCCCGACCAGGCCGCCACCGGGCTCACCGCGGCGATGGTGCAGATGGCACGCAGCCTGCGGCTCACCGCGATCGCGGAGATCGTCGAGTCCGAGGCCGCCGCCACCGCGCTGCAAGCGATGGGGTGTGAATACGGGCAGGGCTATTACTTCAGCGAGCCGGTGGAGGCGCCCGTCGCCTTCCAGCGGCTGTATTCCCGGCAGCCTTTCGAGGTCTCCTCGGCAGGGGAGACCCTGGAAGTGCGGCCGCTCGAGGAAGACGACGACTCCCCGACGATCATGATTCCGGCCGCTTCGGTGAGTTTGCATGACCGATGACGGGACGGTGCTGCTGGCGTACAGTGCTGTTTGAGGAGCTTCAAGATGAACCGACGTACGTTCATCAGCGCCGCCAGCTTAGGTTTGGGCGGCCGGTTCGGTTTGACCGCAGCCGCGGAGCCGGTCGCGCCGCTCGTGGGCGTCCTGGAGGATTCCCCACGGGAACGGCTACCGCGCGAACTGGTGCACCTGATCCGCGCAGGCTTGCGTTACGAAGACCTGCTCGCGGCGCTGTCCATCGCCGCGGCGCGCAATGTGCAACCTTATCCGGACGTCGGCTTCAAATATCACGTCCTGATGATGTTACGGTCGGTTGATGCGACCACTACGCATCTGCCGCCCGCGCAGCGCTGGCTGCCAATCGTCTGGGCAGCGGGCCACTTCAAGGACGCCCAGGCACAGGAGCGAGCTGTCAGCGGTTGGCGGCTGCCTGCAAGAGTGGCTGCTGTCGAAAGCGACGCCCGGGCAGCTCGCGCGGCGTTGCTTGCGGCCCTCGACAACTGGGATCGCGATGCCGCGGATGTGGCGGTAGTAAACTACTCACGTGTCGCCGAGCCCGACGAAGTCTTCGCGATTCTATTTCCCTACGGTGCGCGCGACCTGCGCGCGATCGGTCATAAAGCCATTGAGGTGAGCAACGCCCACTACCTCATCGCACGCCTCGGCGCCGGCTCCCACATCGAGCCCATATTGCGCTCCACTGTCGCGGCCTTGCAGAACAGTGACGAGGACTCCGAACCGGCCAAACATGACTTCGCCTCGGATCGGCCGTGGCGCAACAGCCAGGAGCTATTGCGGCAGATTCCCCGATCCTGGCGGCACGGCCAGCGAGATTCGGTGGGGATGCGCGCTGATTTTCGCGCGGCGCTCTATAGGGTACCGGCAGAGGAGGCCGGTGCCGTAGTGGTGGATCTGTTGCGGCGGGCAGCTTCGCCCGAGGCGATCTGGCGGGTGTTGTTCGATACGGCCGCCGAATTGCTGCTGCTGCGGCCGGGTATCGTCTCGTTGCATGCGCAAACCACGGCCAATGCTTTGTACTACGCGTATCGGACCGCCTCAGACGAGTCAACACAACAGATGATGTTGTTGCAGTGCGCGGCTTTTGTCGCCATGTTCCGGCATCTGGTAAACGCCGGCGCGCGGCTCAATCTGTCGCAGCTGCAGGCATTGCCGCTTACCCGTCCCGCGAGTGAGGCGCACGAGGAGATTTTCGCGGACCTCGCCGCCGGACGCCGCTTGCAAGCCACGCGCAAGTGCCTGGGCTACCTGCGCGGTGGCGGCGATTCGGCCGGGCTCGTCGCCGCCACCCGGCATCATCTCGTGTATGGCGCCGACGAGGCCCATGACTACAAATTTACCGAGGCGCTGCTGGAAAACTGCAATCAACTCGGGGGTGCCGGCCGGACGGCGCAGTCCGCGTGGCGCCAGCGCTTGCTGAGCGCCGGCATGGCATACTTCAAGGCACCTGCGAAACATCCGGATGCAGTCGTGTCCGAGACCCTCGAGCTGTTGGGGCGCGATCGGCGCCGCCCGGATCCGTAGGCGCTGGAATCCTTCGGTAAGTCGTTCAACAACAGTTCGACGGGGGGCGGCATGGGCATCTACGATTGGCGCACCGCGCGCGGCTGCGGCGCGCAAGCCGGTGGGCGCATCTATCGCGGCCGGCGGCAATTTATCGGCTCGGCGCTAGCTGCGGCCGCCGGTAGCGTTATTCCGTTCTATCGCCTGTGGGCGCAGGATGCGGGCGCCGGCATCAATTCGGGCTCGCTGGAGGCGGTAACCCTTTCGGGTAAGACCATCACGCTTTCACAGGGGGACATCAAAGACTTGCGCGCCAGCCTGCGCGGTCGGCTGTTGCTCGCGAATGACGCAGGCTACGATCAGGCACGGCGCCTGTGGAATGGCGCGTTTGACCGCCATCCGGCGCTCATTGTGCGTTGCGCGGGCGCCGCTGACGTCGTGCAGGCAGTCAACTTTGCGCGCTCGCATGAGTTGCTCACCGCGGTTCATAGCGGTGGACACAGCATATCCGGACAGTCCGCCTGCGACCGCGGCCTGATGATCGACCTGTCCCCTATGAAAGGAATCCGGGTCGATCCCGGGCACCGCGCGGCCAGTGCCCAAGCCGGTGTACTGTTGGGCGAGCTCGATCGCGAGTCGCAGGCATTCGGCCTCGCCACGACGCTGGGAACCGCCGCTGATACGGGAATTGCGGGCCTGACGTTGGGCGGCGGCCAGGGCCGCCTGGCACGCAAGTTCGGGCTCGCTTGTGACAACTTGTTGAGTGTCGACATTGTGACGGCCGATGGCAGGCTGTTGCATGCCGACGAGCAGGAAAACGCCGACCTCTTCTGGGGCCTCCGCGGTGGCGGCGGTAACTTCGGGGTCGTGACCTCGTTTGAATACCGCCTGCATCCGCTGGGGCCGCAGGTTCTGGCGGGCAACAGGGTGTATCCGTTGAATGAGGGGCGCGGCATTCTGCAAGCGCTCCGGGATTTCTGCGAGAAGGCGCCGGATGAGATGAGCGTTTCGGCCTCCCTCGCGAGCAGCGCTCCCGGAGTTCCACGCGGACAGTACATTGCGTACGAAGCTGTGTATTGTGGGGCCGTCGCGGATGGCGAACGGCTGCTTCAGCCGCTGCAGAAACTCGGCAAGCCGCTGTACGACGACATCGCCGCCAAGACCTACACTGCCGCGCAGTTGGGCCTGAGCGGCGCCAGCCCCGGACCGCTGCCGCCGGGGCTGAATGTTTACGTGAAGTCAGGCTTCCTGCGCGATTTTCCCGACAAGTTGCTCGATGTCTCCCTGAAGGAGTTTGCCGGGGCGGGACAGTGGCTTCAGGAGCTCGGATTCGGGCAGCTCGGCGGTGCCCAGGCGCGCATCAAACCGCAGGCCACCGCCTATTGGAATCGCCTTGCACAGTACGATCTGATCATGGAAGGCGCCTGGGTCGAGCACGCGCAGGATCAGGAGAACCTGAAAGCGGGGCGCGCGCTCTGGGATGTGTTCGAGCCCTTTACAGAAGGGTATTACGTGAACACGGAGCCGTCGGCCGACGAGAAGCGCCTGCGCGCCACGTACGGAGACAACTATCCGCGCCTGGTGCAGCTGAAAAACAAGTACGATCCGATGAATCTGTTCAGGCTGAACGCTAACATCAAACCAACCGTGCGCGGCTGAGCTGCTTTTTGGCAGCGAGCCTCCACCCCCGCCGCCGTCGGACTCAGGGGCGCGCCAGCGCTTCGCGTAACTCCCGAAGCCTGGGTGGCTTGCTCAGCACCCGGTCCACATGCTGCGGAATGTCGCCGTCCTCGGCGAGTCGCTGGCCCCAGCCGGTCAACAACACCACGCGCGTTTCCGGAGCCGCTAGTTTGATCGCGCGGGACACGGCGCGTCCGTCGACGTAGGGCATGCCCAAATCGGTGATGACCACTGGAATGGGCTCTCCGGCGTCGATGGCGCGCCGGAATGCATCGATTCCGGCCTGTCCGCCATCCGCGAGGGTCACCCGGTGTCCTTCCTTCTCCAACGCGTCGCGCATCGACTCCAGAACCAGAGGATCGTCATCGATCAGGAGAATATGCAACGACTCGGTGACGGTGGCCGGCTGTGCGACCGGGGTCTGTCCGCCGAGGTCTTTGGGAATGGTGAACGAGAGCCGCACGACAGTTCCCTTGCCGGGGGAGCTTTGAATGTCGATGTCGCCACCGTGGCGCTGTAACGTGCCATACACCAACGCCAGCCCGAGGCCCGTGCCGCGCTCGCCCTTGGTGGTAAAAAATGGCTCGAGGCAGCGACGCAGGGTGTCCTCGTCCATGCCTACACCGGTATCGGCCACTTCGAGTTGGATCGATCCCGTGGCGGTCGCGGTATCGAGCGCGACGGCGTCCGCGTCCTTTACGAGCGTCCGGACAGCCAGCTGCCCGCCGGTGGGCATCGCATCAACGGCATTGAAAATGAGGTTCGTCAGCGCATCGCGCAGCTCGCCCTCGATACCGAGGATGGCAGGCAAGTCCGGGGCGAGGTCGCAGCGCACCTCGATGACAGCACCGCGTCGTTGTGCCATGTCGCTCCACCGGGCGCGCGTCAGGTCGATGACCTGGGGCACGAGCAGATTCAAGTCGACGGGAACTTGTGTCTGCTGTGCCTCACGGGCACGATAAAACTCACGCAGTCGGGCGACGGTCTGGGCTACGTCGTCGATGGCACGTCGGATGATCTCGACCTGGCGGCGCGTCTTCGGGGTAAGCTCCGCAGCGTGCTCCAACAGAGCATCCGTGTAGAGCGCAATCGGCGAGATCGCATTGTTGATGTCATGTGCGATGCCGCTTGCCATTTTGCCGAGCGCCAGGAGCCGCTCTTGCTGCAATATCGCCTGTTGCGTGTGGCGCAGATCGTCGTAGGCGCGCTGTAGTGCCTCGTGGAGTTGTGCTTGATGAGCAGCGAGCGCGACGTGCTCGCTCACCTGGCGCAGGAACTCGCAGTCGCTGCTGCTGAAACTGCGAGCCTCGCGTCGCGCAGCCACCAGGATGCCGAATACCGGGGGCTCTACCAGTAGCGGCGCGACCACAAGCGAACATAACCCGCCTTTTGCGAGGCGGGTCGGAAACGGAAACGGCACCGAGCGGACATCGGGTTCGTGCACCAGCTCGCCGCGCACGCAGCGTGATAGTCCATTCTCATCGATCTCGATGCGTGCTTGTTGGGTTAGCCCGAGCTCGGCGGCCAAAGGCGCGCTATGTGAACCGACGCTGGCAACCGTCAACTGCCTGGCTGTCTCGTCATACAAACAAATACAACAGAAGTCGACTGCCAGATGCTCCTCGAGCGCCTGGGTCACGACTGCAAAAATACGGTGTGTGTCCTGGTGCTCGCCAATCGCGCGCGTGATTTGCCCGAGGAGGTTCAGACGCGTCAGCTGGGCTTGCAACCTGCTGTCCGCCTGCTTGCGCAACGACGTCTGAGGTCGCGCTGACGAAGGCGCGAAAGCGCTTCTCGCTTTGGCTCAAGGAGTCATTCGCGCGGGCGAGCTGCGCCGTGCGTCGCTTTAGTGCCAGTCCCGCCGCCGCCAATGCCACAATGACGCATGCGACGATTGCGCCGTACGGTTCAGCCCCATTCACTAACCGAACCCTCCCGCAGCATCGATCAGACACGACGCGCACAGGCTACGTCATTGCGCTAAGGGTATCGCAAGGCGCGTTCGGCAATGAGGCTTACAGAGACACAAATGCCGCGTAGACCAGTATCAGCGCGGCAATCAGCGAGGTCGCCGCGCCCAGGGTGTTGCCCATGAAAACGATCCTGGCAGCGACGGGACCGCCATTGGACAGGCCACGGTGGCCCGTAATTGCCGCCAGAGGGAGGGAGACACAAAACGCGTAGCCACACACGATGAGCATGATTGCGAGCAGGGACTTGATGTTCGCTGACACCGCGAGCCAGGCGAACAGCGTGGCTGCCGCGAACATCAGGACGGCGCCCATCGGCAGACTCGAATGGGCGACGCGCCAGGAATTCACGATATGGGGCGGGGCGTTTCGCACCACTGCGCGACCGTAAGGGGCGCCGCAGAGCAGTCCGACGAGCAAGACGATCGCCCCGTGAAATACCAGATACCGCGCGGACGATTCCATTCGTTTGTCACCGATGGTGAAGCTTACTTTCTCGCGACGCGGCTGCCGCCGCTTTCCTGTGCCACCAGGTACTTGATCAACTGAATGAGCTGGTCATAGCCGCCTGCCGCCTGCGCCTGCAGGCGATACTTGCCATTCACTATGATGGTCGGGGTGCTGAGCGCCTGGCTCATGCCGATTTGCGAGTCCGCGGTCTTCATCTTCGAATCCACGCTGAAGGACTTGGCGGTGGCTAGGAATGTTTCCGGCTTGATGCCCGCGGTTCGCTGGTAGAACTTTGCGGCGTCCTCGATGCTCGGAAGCGGGTTCTTCAGCGCATGAGTGTTCGGATTGCTGATGGCGAGCTCGCCTGTCTGCCATACGGCATCAAACATGGCGTCGTGAGTCTTGTCCACGATGCCGAGCGCCTGCGCGGCATAGAACGCCCGCTGAAACATCGGCCAGTCTTCATCCGGCCGGAACGAAGCCGGCAGGTAGGCGATCTGGGCATTGGGCGGCAAGCTGGTCCGCAGTTGCTTCATGATCGGCTGAAAGGCGTTGCACGCCGGACACGCGTACGAGAACACCTCCAGCACTTCGACTTTTCCCGGCGGGACGCTGGTGTGCAGCGGCGGGTTCACCGCGAAATAGTGGGTTCCTTCCTTCCAGGTCTGTGCGTAGCAGGCCTCACCTGCAACGGTGACCGCGAGCAGGATCAACCAGGCCCCAATAGACCGTCCCATATTCACCCCTCACGAATGGATGCATCGATGGCGGATTATAGAGCCATAACGGCCCGTGACGCTTTCTCGAGGGGATCGATGGCCCCGGTACTCACTGTGCCGGCAGACGTGACCACTGCGATGAGTGCGCGGCCTGGTCTTGCGCGATAGCGGTCTCGAGCGCGGGAGCGCTCATGCGGAACTGCTCGTCGGTGGCAACCAAGCGCAGGTTGCAGCGACCCAGGCCCAACAGCGCCAGCGCTTTTGCCATGGACATGTGTGCCTCGCTGGAGGCGTAAACCACACCGGGGCGGGCTCCGCTTTCATTGGCCAGTCGTCTCATACGTCCTGTACCTGTGTTACGCCCCTCGAGGCACCCGCGCCCTCTATAATAGGTGAACCCAGTCGCGCGGGAGTCCGCCATGTTCTTGAAGAACTGTTGGTATGTCGCGGCCCTGGACCACGAGTTGATCGATGGTAGGCTGTTGAGTCGGATGCTGCTCGGGGAGCACGTACTGCTTTTCCGCGGCGATAGCGGCACGGTGTTCGCCGTTAACGATCGCTGCCCGCACCGAGGCGCGCTGCTCTCCAAAGGACGATTGGAGGGCGATAACGTGCGCTGCATGTATCACGGTATCCAGTTCTCCGGCACCGGCAAGTGTCTACAGATTCCGGGGCAGGCCATGATCCCGCCCAAGCTGCGGGTGCGGTCCTACCCGGTGGTCGAGCGTAGCCATTTTATCTGGATCTGGATGGGGGAGGCGGACAAGGCCGATCCGTCGCTCATTGTGGAGCTGCCGTACCTGCACGATTCCAGCTGGAAAGGCATTCCCGCCTATCTGCACTACGATGCCAGCTATCTGTTGATCGTGGACAATCTCAGCGATTTCTCACACTTGGCTTTCGTACACACCCGCACGCTGGGAGGCTCCGAGGAGTATGCGTTCGCCAGCAAGCCGCGCTCTATCGAGCGCCTGCCGAATGGCTTCCGGGTCGAGCGCTGGCATCTGGACAGCGACCCGCCTCCGTTTCACCAGAAAGTGATCCGTGAGAAGACCGCGAAGGTCGATCGCCGCAACATAGCCACCATGTTGATTCCAGGGATCTTCACCATGGAGACGCTGTTCGCTGCGGCGGGCGAGGGTGCGCAGCAGGGCCAGGGTGCACCGAAAGGCAATAGCGCCGGCGCCCGGGAATACCGCAACTGTCAGTTCATGACCCCGGAAACCGAGCGTAGCACCCACTTCTTCTGGTCCTATCTGAACAACTTCGAGGGCGAGGACAGCAACATCTCGCGCTCGCTGTTGGACAGTCTGGTCGAGGGGTTCATGGAGGACAAGGCGATCATTGAGCGCCAGCAACGTACTTTGGAGGAGGACCCGAGCTTTCAGATGCTCGCCATTTTGGCGGATGCGCCACTTGCGCACTTCCGGCATGTGCTGGAAAAGCTCATCGCCGCCGAGCACAGCGGTGGCGCCCCACGGCCGGCGAGCGCTGCCTCAACCGCCGGCTGATTCCAAGCCGGACGGCCAAAAAACTGGGCGATTCATGTCGCGAGACATGAACCGCGCCAGTTGAGCCGGATGCGGCGGATTGAGCCGGCGGGCTTACGAGACGCGTTCCTCGCCCAGAATTTCCAGGTGGCCCTGGCCCTTCATGGAGGGCAGGTCGATGTCTGCGACGACCCTGACCGGAACGTAGTCGAGCGTCAGGTCGCCGCACACACGCACTTTTCCGGTCTCGCCTTCGAAGTTCGCCTGAGTGAGGTCGCTGCGCGACTTATCGAGGGGCACGCCCAGTTCGGTGCCGCCGCGAGTCTCAGTGAATTTCACCAACACGTGGCCTCGATCCAACATTTCCCTGAATAGTTTGACGGTCCGCTCCGGGCGCAGACTGATTTCAACCGCGTGCGAGCCTTCTGAGAGACGCTTGACCAGATCGTTCACGGTATTGCTCCTTGCTGCTGTGGTTTTCCTTCGCAGCGCCGCCGTAGAATGCATCGCGCGGCGCTACGGCGGAGGATGCATGCTCGCCCCGGCGGCCGCAAGCCGTGCCGGCGGTGGCAGCGGCTTGGAGCTGGATTCTTGCTAAAACCGGCGCGCGCCCAGGCGCGCCAGCATCAAGGAGAGGTCTGTGGGGCTGATGTAGAAGTGCTCACAGACCCGACCCCATAACATCGCCGTCGGGACGTTGCGGTCGCCGCGCTCCTTGTGGATCTCGTGCAGTACGTACAGCACTACGCGCTCCTCGCGAGTGAGGCCGTCGCGCACGTCGGGTATTTTGTCGAGCCCGTCCGGATCCAACATCCGCGAGTCTCACCCAATGGGCCCGGCCTGCTTTGCCGCCGGTTGTGCCTCCGGTTGTATGTTCGTGAGGCTGTGGCGCCAACGTAATAGGCCGATCGCATAGGTGGTGTAATAACCGGCGAGAGCGGCGAACATGAGCAGGGTGAGTGGGCTGTTCCCCGGTGGTGCTGGAGGTGCCGCCGCGGCTGCGTCCGTGCCCGGGAAGAGGCCGCCCTGCAGCAGTACGCGATAGAGAATTCGCAGCGTCAGGAGCGCCGACAGCGCGATGCCCAGATGCGCACTGGGCGTGTAATACAGGCCTGTTGCGGTGACTTCGAAACGGGTCAGTCGCAGTCCATAGACTCCCAGGCCGATTCCTATCGCAATGCCGCCGGCCATGGCCGCCAGTGCCCAGGTGCTTTTAACCCAGAACGCAAAGATCAGCGCGGTCAGGATCGGAAAGAGCGCCACCGTAATCCACGGCCGTACTTTCGATAGCTGTTGCCGGCCGACCGAGCGCCGGAAGCGCGAATACAGCCGCCAGGCGATCAGTGCAACGATCAGAACCGAAACCAGTGCCGATGGGGGGCCATGTCCATTCATAGAGTCCCTCGATCCAGACAAAAGCAGGCCCAGTCTATATATCATCGCGCTCGAGCGACAGGCCCCGTTTCCGGCGGATGGGCCTGCTTAAGGGCCGCAGAACGCGGCTCATTGTGAGACCGATGACTCAAGTAAAAGAAGCTGGGGCGGCACATGCCTCGCCGGCGGTGCTGCTCTTGTTGGCAGCCATGTCTGCCTTCCCACCCGTCACGACGGACATTTATCTTCCGGCACTCCCAGAACTGACCCAGAGCCTGCACGGCACCATGGCGCAGGGCCAGGTGACGTTGGCCGTGTTTTTCGTCGGCCTGGGGTTGGGGCAGCTCTTCTATGGTCCGTGGTCGGATCGGGTCGGGCGGCGGCCGACCATGCTCATTGGTGCGGCGGTGTACTTGGCTGCCAGTATCGGCTGCGCGCTCGCCATGACCATGCAGCAGATGATCGCGTTGCGCTTCTTGCAGGCGCTTGGCGCTTGCTCGGGCGTCGTCATCTCCACCGCGGTGGTGCGTGATCGTTTCGACCATCAGGAATCGGCGCGTATCTTCTCGATGCTGATGACCCTGCGGGGTGTTGGTCCGATCGCCGCGCCGCTGGCGGGCGGCGTGATGGTCACCTGGCTCGGCTGGCGTTCGATCTTCTGGGCGGTCACGCTCTTCGGAGTGATTCTGGGCCTGGCGGTGTTCTTCGGTCTGAAGGAGAGCCGCACCGAGGCGGTCGCGGCCCGCGCGCGTGCGGAGTCGCCTGCGGGGGCGTACCTGGCGGTGCTCGGCAATCCCCGTATTCTGGGTTACATGTTGACCAGCGGCTTGAACTTCTCCTGCATGTTCGCCTGGATCGCGACGGCTCCCTACCTGGTCATTACGTTTTACAAGGTGCCGGCGCTCTATTTCGGCTGGATTTTCGGCGCCAACGCCGCAGGCTTCATGGTCGCCGCACAGATCAATCGGCGTCTGCTGAAGACGTATCGCGCGGATGACATTCTGATGCGGGGTGCGCTCGGGGCGGCATTGGCTGCCACCATCCTGCTGGTGGATACCCTCAGCGGTTTTGGAGGCGTGGCGGGCGTCTTTGTCCCATTATGGCTGGTCGTGTCGTCCCTCGGGTTCGTGGCGACCACCGCCATGGCGGGTGGCCTGGCGGTCGATCCGGCGCGCGCGGGCTCGGTCTCGGCCCTGTTCGGCGCAAGTCAGTTTTCGTTCGCCGGTCTGGCCACCGTGGCCGCCGGGGTGCTCTCCCGGGAACCCGCTGTCGCCATGTCGATCGTCATTATGGTCAGCGCCGCGGGCGCGCTGGTGTTTCCGCTGCGTCTGATGGTCCAACGTCGCGCGCAGGTGTTCAGCACGCGTTGACGGGCAAAGGCGGCTCGAAGCACGCTTTGCCCACGACCTAATCTGACAGGAAGGAAGAGGGCGCGGGAGGCGCCCTCCGCCTGGGGGAGCGGGCGCGAACTACTGGATCGACTTTTTGGCCACGTTCGACAGGGTGCTTTCGGTGCCGGCCGTGGTGACGGCCGTGACCCCGAAATACCAGGTGCCGCTGGTCAGGTTGCTCAACGTGTAGGCAGTCAGTCCGGTGTTGGTGAGCTTGATGCTCTGGTTCAGATTGTTGCTCACCGTGCCGTAATAAATCTTATAGCCGGCCAGGTTGGTGATGGCCGAGCCGTCGGTGTTCGCCACAGGCGGCGTCCAGGTTACCGTGGCCGTGCCGTTTGAGGTCGCGTTGACGGCAATGCCGAAGGCAGGCAGCGAGGCGCTGGCGACGCCGTCACTGACGGAAATGATGATGTTCGAGTAGGTGCCCACGTTCGCGGCCGCCGGCGTGCCGGAGAGCTGGCCGGTCAATGGGTTAAAACTGGCCCAGCTCGGCAAGTTCTGGATCTTGAAGCTCAACGGAGCTCCGATCGCATCGGAAGCACCTGGCGTGAAGCTGTAGCCCGTTCCGGAGTTTACCGAGGCTGCCGGCGTTCCCGTAATCGTCGGGGTAGAGTTGACCGGGGTCGTGATTTTGATTGCGAACGGGGCCAGATAGGCGGTTGTAAACCCATTCGACGCCCGGATCGAGATAGCGGCGGTGGTGCCGACGTTCGCGGCTGTCGGTGTGCCGGAGAGCTGGCCGGTGCTGGTGTTGAAGTTAGCCCAGGCGGGTTTGCCGTTAATGGAGTAGGTGAGGCGGCGGCCGGTCCAACCTGAGGCGGTCGGCTTGAAGCTGTAGGCGGTTCCCGCGACGTCGCTGCTTGCGGGTGTGCCGGAGAGTTGTAATTGTGGCTCCCAGTGTGCGTTCGCCTCGAACGCCGCCGCAAGACCGATGAGACCCAGAAGAGTTGTCCGACTCAGACGTCGGCCAGCGAAGACCTTGAAACCGCGCATATGCTCGCCACCCCGTTGAAAAATGTTGGTTGCCAAGGGCGGCAAAACGCGACTCGAGCGGACCGCAAGGTCCAAGCCCCGAGCGATAACGGCAGCTCTCACTTCCGTGTATGTTTGCCGGCGACCCCGCTATCTCGAGCTGTCATTGCGCTCTCAAGACCGGAGGTTTTGCGTCCCCATCTTGCGATGGGTTTGCCCTTGCTACGAGCGTGAGTAAAACGCTTGGGCGAAAGCCTTGCAACCTGTCTCGACTCGCCGACGTATGGGTTCGGCGACAGTGTGAGGGGCTTTGCAGACTGGGGCGCCATCCTTGACAATACGGCACCGCGCAAGCAGGTCGCATGGCACGCCGCAGCAATTCGGCGTGCGCAAAGCAAGCAAGCAAGCGAGCGGCAATTCGCCGCGCACGGCCCGTCGCCAGCGCAGCTTTTCGCGCGGTCCCGCCGTCAGTTTGATGTTGTAAGTTTGATTGCTGCCCCGAGCCTGCGGGACAAGGACTGCGCTTTGCTCATCACGGCCGCGATGATCCGCTCGCCGGCCGCATCGAAGGGCTTAGCGTACCCCAGCGCGACCAGCGCGAGCGCCATCGACCCCGAGTGATCGAACACCGGTGCGGCGATACCGCTGATGCCGGGAATGAAGTCGCTGGTGCGCGCAAATCCGCGGCGACGGATTTGCGCGCTCAGCGCATCCACCTCTTCGCGACTGGTGGGAGCCACCCCCTGCCGCGCGTGCTCGAGCAACTCTCTTTTGATCCATGCAGCCGTCGTTTCCTGCGGGAGAAAGGCGAGAAAGGCCTGGCCGGTGGCTGAGCGGGTCAGGGGCATGACCGAGCCGGTGCGCAGGCTGGCGGAAACCGGCGTGTCCGCGCCCAGCCAGCGCACGATCGTCGGGCCGTGATTGGCCCACACCGCCACGGCGACCGTCTGGCCGATTTCCTCGCGAAGCTCCGCAAGAGCTGTGGCAGAGGCGGTTACAGGCTCCAGTCGCGCCAGGGCGCTCAAGCCCAGATCGAGCGCGAAACCTCCCAGATCGTAGAGGCCGGTCTCTTCCTGCTGCTCCACCAATCCCATGCGGGAGAGGCTCACGAGGTAGCGATGCGCCTTGGCCGGGGGCATCTGCGCCGCTGCGGCCAGATCCCGCAGCATCTGCGGACGCGATGCATGCGCCAGCGCCCGCAGTATCCGTGCGCCCACCTCGATGGATTGAATCCCTTGCTGTGCTTTCGGTCTGCGTGTCGACATGGGTTGACCAGGGGTGGCGGTGGCAATTACGATAATCGTAATCGATTATCTATATCGTAACTAGATCTGGAGGCGCGCATGGCCGAGAAAACCGGCGGGGGCGGGGCAAGGCGGGGCGAGCAGGTGCTGAAGCGCCTACGGGAGCGGCCTCCGGCAATTTGGTATCGCGGCGAGCTGGTAAAGGATGTGACGGTACATCCCGCACTTCGGGGCGGCGTGCATACGCTGGCTGAGCTCTACGACCTGCAATGGAAAAACCCGCAGATCTCGCTCTACGACTCGCCGACGACGGGTCATAAGGTGGCGCGCTCTTTCATGCTGGCGAAGACTCGCGAGGAGCTGGTCAGCATTAGTCGCGCCATGAAGGTATGGGAGGACTACACGCATGGAATGATGGGGCGCGTGCCGGACTACATCAATCGCGCCATGGCCGGGTATGCGGCGGGGGCGTCATTTCTCGCCGAGGCCGACCCCCGTTTCGGTGCCAATGCCGTCCGCTATTACGAATACCTGCGCGAGAACGATCTATGCTTGACGCACACTTTGATTCCGCCTCAGGCCAATCGAGCGGTGAGCTCGGCAAAACAGGCCGACCCGTTCCTGGCTGCCCGTATCAAGGAGGAGACCGATGCCGGAGTCGTGATTCGCGGCTGCCGTATGTTGGCCACGTTGCCGATCTCCGATGAAATCATGGTATTCCCGTCCACGCTGTTGAAGAACCCTGAGGAGGACGCGCCGTACGCCTTCGGATTCTCGATCCCCAATGACACGCCGGGCTTGCGCTTCATCTGTCGCGAGAGCGTGGACTACGGCCGTTCGCACTTTGACCACCCGCTCGGCTCGCGTTTCGAAGAGATGGACGCGGTGGTCGTGTTCGATGACGTGTTCGTGCCCTGGGAAAATGTCGTGCTCTATCGGGACATCAAGCGTTGTAACGAGGCGTATGCCCGCACTGGCGCCGTCGTTCATATGACGCACCAGGTTGTGGTCAAGAACATCGCCAAGTGCGAGTTCATGCTCGGCCTGGCATCCCTGATGGTGAATACGATAGGCGCCGAGGGCTTCCAACACATTCACGAGAAGCTTGCCGAGCTGTGGGTGAACCTGGAGACCATGAAAGCCTTCCTGCGTGCCGCCGAAGCCGACGCACAGCTTGATGAGTGGGGCGTGATGCGGCCTGCGTGGAATCCATTGGATGCGGCGCGCAATCTGTTCCCGCGTCTTTATCCGCGCATGGTGGAGATCATTCAGCAGATCGGCGCGAGTGGTCTGGTCGCCATGCCCACCGAGCAGGATCTGAAGGGCCCCTTGCAGGAGGACATCAAGAAGTACTATCAGGCGGCTCGCGCGGAAGCATTTGATCGTGTGCCGTTGTTTCGGCTCGCGTGGGACGCATCGATTTCCGCGTTCGCCGGCCGTCAGGTGTTGTACGAGCGTTTCTTCTTCGGCGACCCGGTGCGCATGGCGGGTGCGCTGGTCACTGGTCACGCCGCGCAAATACAACAGTACGCGGAACAAGTCCGTGCCTTCGTCAAGGAGGCTAAAGATGAAGCATTTGCAGGGACATGAGGCAGGCAGCGCGGGGGATGCTGACGCGCAGCGCTTGGGTGCTGTACCGCCGGATGGCCGGCGATTCCGCGACACGGTCGGTTTATTCGCTACCGGAGTGACGGTCGTGGTCGCGCGCGCGGCTCACGAGGTGCTGGCGATGACCGCCAATTCGGTCGCCTCGATCTCGTTGGATCCGATGCTGGTGATGTTCTGTCCGGGGAAGAAATCCAAGCTGGCCCAACACGTGGGGAATCTCTCAGGCTTCACCATCAACATCCTGCGCCATGATCAGCAGGCGTTGTCGACATACTTCGCGGGCGGTTGGAAGCAGGCGACACCCCCACCGTATCGGCTCGTGCAGTCCTTGAGCGCGCCACGGTTAGAGGGCAGCCTGGCCTCGATCGAGTGTGAGCCGTGGGATGTCAGGGAAGTGGGGGATCACTGGATGATTCTTGGCAAAGTGATCCACCTGCATACCGGCACGGTGCCGCACCGGCCGCTGTTGTTCCTGTCAGGCCGTTATCGCCAGATCGACTTCGCAGCAAGCGCTCCCGCGCCGGACCTTGCCAATGTCCACGACGAGCCGGCGCACATTTACTACGAGTAGCCGCGCAGTTCGGTGACGCCGGCGCGCAAGTCGCTGCCGGCGCCACCGCTCCGCTCCCCCCTTCAGAACGTTTGACGCACCTCGATACCCACCGTACGCGGCTGATTGATCAGCAGCCGTGGTCTGCCCGGCACCTCGGCGGCGAGGGAGCGGTTATCGCCGAGGTTGGTGAGCTCGTTGGCCAGGTTCTTGCCGACGAACGCCAGCTCCAGTGTGCCGCGCTGCAACGCCAGGCGCGCATTGATCAATCGATAAGACGGCCGCTCGCGCGGGTCGGCCGCATTGTTGTTGCCACTGAAGCTGCGTCCAACATAGGACCAGTCGGCGCCCGTCACTAACAGCCAATCCGATGTCAGCGGCACGGTATAGCTGGCGGCAGTATTAGCCGTCCAATCAGGGACGTTGTAGATCGGAGACCCGACCGCCTGCGGTGAAGCGGCGCTCGTTTGCGTGATTTTCGCGTTCTGGTAGCCGATGCCGGCGGAGATTTCCAGCGGCTCGATCGGGCGGGCGCGCAACTCCATCTCGCCGCCCTTGCTCGTCGCGGCCCCCGCGTTGGCGGTGTACTGGAATCCGCAGGACAGCAGGATTTCCTGCTGAATGTTCTTCCAGTCGATATAGAACGCGGCGGCATCGAAAGTCACCCTGTGATTGAGCCAGGATGTCTTGGTGCCGACCTCATAGTTCCACAGGGAGTCGGAGCCGAAGCTCTGTGTCTGCGACAGAGAGATGTTCGGATTGACCGCGTGCAGCGCCGCCACACAGTCGGTCCCGGTGCCCGGCGCGCCCGCGGGCACGATCGGCACCGCGCCACCCGGACGGAATCCCTTGGAGGCGAGGCCATATACCATCTGGTCGGGATTGATGTGATAGTCGACTTCGACTTTCGGATTCACGCCGGATTGCGAAGTGGACTGGTGCGGGCTGACGACCGCCGGGCCGCCGCCCGTGACCAGGCCTTCCTCATAGCCGGACGAGTCGATCTTCACCGAATACCAACGCAGGCCGACGGTGGCCTTCCAGGCGTTCCAGGTGTAATTGACGTTGCCGAACAAGGCCGGCTCTTTGATGTCGGTGTGGAAGTCCTGTTTGAAAATGAGGTCCGTAAAGCCGGGCGTCAACTGCCCGCCGCCGGGGCCGAGTATGGCGGCATCGAGGCCGGGATACACCGCACCAGGATACTCCGCGGCGAATGGCAGGCGGCCATGGAAATCCGAGTAGAAGCCGCCGGCCACAAACTGCACCGGACCTGAGAGGGTGGAGGCCCAGCGGATCTCCTGCACGAAGCGTTGATAAGCTTTGATTTCCTCGATGGAGGAGGGTGAAGCCGGGCCGTTGGGGCTGACGATGGCGGCATACACGAACTCCGACTCGTTTTCCGTCTCGTCCACACGGCGATCGAAGTACGCTGTCGAGGAAACCAACTCGCCGGCATCCGTCGTCCAATGCACGCCGAGCGAGTACAGGTCCCAGCGATCCGAGCCGCCTTCCGGCGTGTTGAACAGACGGGCCTGGGTGAGGCTGGTCGGCTCCATTTCGGACGGCACATTGACTCCGCTGTGGGGCGTGGGCACCGGGAAGCCGTAGGGAGTGCCTGGCGCCACGTTGAAGTCGGCCATGGGGAAACCGTTGTAATCGGCTCGCTGCAGGATGATCCGCGGGGTGATGGTGAGAGAGTCGGTGGCTTTGATTGCCAGGCTGACCGATCCGCCGTAGGTATTGATCGCGGCGATATTGTCAACGGTGGTGATTCCGGTGGTGGACAGCGGGAAGCAACTGACGGCGGCGGTCGCGGGATTGGTGCAATAGCTGCGCTTGAAGTAGCCCGCTTCCTGGTCGTAGAAACCGGTTATTCGCAAGGCGGCCAGATCGTGTATCACCGGGATGTTGAGCACCGCATCGCCGGTATAGTTAGGTTGGTTGGTATGATCGGTGTCCGAGGCGCCACCGTGCACCGTGGCGCTGAAATTCTGGAAGTCCGGCTGTTTGGTGATGATACGTACGGTGCCGCCCATCGAGCGCGCGCCGTACAGGTCGCCCTGCGGGCCGCGCAGTATTTCGATGTGATCGATGTCGAGCACGCGCGGATCGAGGGAGTCCGGCAGCGGTGTCTCGTCGATGTACATGGCGGTCACATTGTCGCCGGAGATGCCCCGGATGGAGACGGTGCGCGAGGTGCCCACGCCATCGCCCGTCGGCGCGAACGCGAGGTTAGGCACCTTGGTGGCGTAGTCGAAGAAGGTATTGATCGACTTCTCCTGCAGCGCGGCGCCGCTGAAGGTCGTCATGGACAACGGCACCGACTGCTCCGACTCTGAGCGCTTCTGCGCGGTGACCACCACCTCAGACAGTGCTTCGCTCGGTGCGGTCGCCTCGTCCGCGGCCAGCAAAGCGCCGCTCCAGCTCAGAAGACCACCGGCCAGCACGGCGCCCGTAGCCAGGTTTTTATATTTGGGCATGAGCATCTCCCCGGAAAGGTCGCCGTATCGTAATGTGCCGGGCGGTCCGAGGGAATGTATTAATGCGACAGGCGCTTAATTAACCCTGTCTCATCGGCGTACTGATAGTTGCGGAAAAGTCACGCTTAGCTTGCGGCGTGGCCAGGGGCGCGCGTCTTGCGAAGCCGGATGCGCGCGAGGTACGCCACGATGGCGACGTTCGCCACCAGGACCAGAAACCTGGCCGGGTCCGGCCGGTGCAGGACGGCCTTGATCTCAAAAGGCAGCAAGCAGGCGAGTCCGGCGATGACCACCCATTCGGCCCACGACTTGCCGCTCAGGAGCAGAAATCCTTCGAGCGCGCTGGAAGCGCTGTCCAACCAGGCAAGCAGTGCTCCGCGCAGCACGAAGCCGCTGGAGAGGTGAGCGCGGATCCAGTGGCTGGCCCGCACGAACGCCGCGCCGCCCTCGGCCAACTCCCGTGACAGCCATTCCAAGATGCGAAAAGCCGAGCCGGGCGCAACCGTCAGCCACAGCGCCACCCCCAACATGAAGACCGCTTTGCAAAACTTGTAGCCGATGATCAGTCTGAACCCGACACGCTGCCGCTGATCGGCGCGCCGGGCGTCTGCGGGGGGTGGCATCGGTCGGGGTTCTGCGGTGTTGGGTGTCACGGGGTTGTTTTCAATCATACCCGATAAATCGTGCCCTGCCGCGGGTTGCGGCCGTTGCGGGTCTACTTCGATGCTTCGTTCAGCTCGCGGCGGAATTGCCCGGGTGTCTTGCCGCGCCAGCGTTTGAACGCTTTGTTGAATGCGGCCTCCGAATCGTAACCCACCGCGGAGGCGACCTTTGCAAGGCTGAGAGGCTCCTCGCGCAGCAGCTTCGCCGCCCGCTGCATGCGCAGGCGCATCAAGTAGTCCTGCGCGGTTTCACCCACGACCTTGGCGAAACGCGTGGAAAACGCCGAGCGCGACAAGCTCGCGCGCCTGGCAAGTTTGTCGACGGTCCAAGCCGCATCCGGACGCTCATGGACCGCCGCCAGCACCGGGCCGATTTGCGGGTGCTTGAGTGCGTTCAACCATCCAGCCGGAGTCGCCCCAGCATCCATCCAGTGCCGCAGCACATGCACGAAAAGGATGTCGGTCAGGCTGGAAACCACGGTCTGGGTGCCTGGCCGCATGTGCGCGACCTCCGCGGTGAGCAGGCGCGCCACGAAGTCGATCCATGAGGTGGCCGGCTCGTTGGGCTCGCGCGCCCCGGGCTGACGCGCCCCGGTGGATGTAATGTGCATGAGCGGAGGCAGCATTTCCAACAGCGGATGCCCCGCCGCGTTGTCAAACAAGAACGAGCCGCAGATCATCACCGTGCCGCCCCCGGCATGGCCGTGGCGTAGCACATGATAGCGATCGTCGTCGCTTCCCTCCGGAAACTCGATCGGGTGCACACCGCGCCGCCCGGCCTGATCAGCGATGCGATATCCGTGGCCTTGCCCGATCACCACGATATCGCCGGACGCCAGCGCGCGCGGCGGAGTCTTCGTACCCAGCTCAAGCCATGCACTTCCGCGCTCGAGAATATGAAAGTGCATCATGTCCTGGCGCGGAAACTGGATGACCCACGGCGCGCCCAGCTCCGTCCTGCAAAACAACCGCGACTTCAGTCCGAGAGAAGTCAGCACGTCTCCCAGCACGTCAAAAGGAGGCAGCTCTCTTAACAATTTGTTCGGGTTCCGCGGCATGTTTCTTAGAGCCACTCTTTCGCCGATGACATTTGGACAATGACGCAGAGACATCCGGACATTGTCGGGCCGGATGTTCGAACGCAGCATACGCGACGGATCGGGCTGCGGGAACAATGCGTGAGTCGAAGGTTCAACCAAGTTCAGTACACCCTTGCGATGGGGCTGATGGCGATTTGTGGCGCGCTGTGTGTGCCGGCGCGAGCAATAGCCAACGAGGCGCCCACTGCAGTTCCATTGACTGCGGACGCGAGCCAGTTGGCGCGGCAGGGTTATTCGGTGCGGGAAATCCGGGCGGGCTTGTACTGGCTCACCGATGGGGCCTACAGCACCATGTTCCTCGTATCGAGCGCCGGGGTCATTGCCGTCGACCCGCTACCCACTCTCGGGCCGAAGTATTTGCAGGCGGTGGCTTCCGTGACCGACCGTCCGATTACGCACATTGTCTATAGTCATGCTCATGCTGATCACATCGCCGCCGCCTCACTGTTTCCTAAGACCGCGGTGATCGTTGCGCAGCAGGAAACAGCTGCCGAGCTAGCGCGCTTGAAGGATCCGCGGCGACCGTTGCCCACCGAGACATTCATCACCAGCAAGACACTCGAGGTCGGCGATCAGACGCTGCAACTCGACTACAGGGGTGTCAATCATGATGTGGGCAACATCTTCATATACGCGCCGAAACAGCGGGTGTTGATGCTGGTGGATGTGGTGTATCCCGGGTACGCGCCCTATCCCGACCTCGGGATAGCTGGCGATGTATCCGGCTACGTCCAGGCGCACCGCGATGCGTTGAATTACCGGTTCGATTACCTGATTGCCGGTCACGTCGACCGCCTCGGGATCCCGCGGGATGTGCGCGACTCACTGGCATTTGTCAGCGACTTGCAGACAGTGTCGGGACAGTTGTTGGCGCAGCTGCCGTTTCCTGCTTATCTGAAGACAGTGCCGGCAGGCAACCGTTGGTTTCAGCATGACGATTACGAGAGTGCACTGATCGAGCAGTGCTATACGCAGCTGTTGCCGCGTTGGAAAGAGCGACTGTTGGGGCTCGAGCGCTCGCTCAAGAGTCACTGCCGGACGATGATCGTAGCGCAGGTCGTGCAGCTTCCACCTTCCCCCTCCGCGCAGGTTACGGATGCACACTGATCAATTCACACGTCGAGAGCTTTTAAGGGTAGGTGGCCTCGTTGGCGGGGGCTTCTTGCTGAGCGCCGCTTGGCCGACGCACGCCGCGACGCTCGTTGGTCCGAGCGCGGGTCGCGCCGCGAGCGGCCACTGGGTCACCTCATGGGTACGCATTACCGCCGATAACGTCGTGACGTTGATCCTCTCTCAGGCTGAAATGGGCCAGGGAATCAGTACCACGCTGGCGGCGCTCCTGGCGGATGAGCTGGGGGCGGACTGGACTTCCGTGAAGCTCGAGACCGCGCCCTACGACAAGGCGTACGAGAATCCCAAGCGCACCTGGATGTTCACCGGCAACAGTGAAAGTACTCAGTCCTTCTACGACCACATCACCAAGATGGGTGCGACGGCCCGGCATATGTTGATCGAGGCGGCGGCCAGGCGCTGGCGAGTGGCAGCGCAACGCTGTCACACCGAAAACAGCTCCGTTCAGCTGAGCGGCAGCGGCAGGCAGCTCACCTTCGGAACACTTGCGGCGGCTGCCGCGAAACTTGCCCCGCCCGCCGCCCCGTCAATCAAGCGCACGGCCGACCTGAAGTTAATCGGTCGCGCGCTGCCCAGGGTGGATGTACCCGCAAAGGTCGATGGAAGCGCGCGGTTCGGGATCGACATCCAACAGCCCGGTATGTTGCTTGCGGCGGTGCGCTGTGCTCCCGCCGCCGGCGGCCGACTCAAACACTACGATGAGGCGCTGGCGCGTTCGCGGCCGGGCGTGAAGGCCGTCGTGCAATTGCCCGATGGCGTCGCCGTCGTCGCCGATACCTGGTGGCGGGCGCGCTCCGCGCTGCTGGCCCTGAATCCGCAATTCGAAGCGGGTGCGGGCGGCAACATCGACCAAGCCTCCCTCATCGAGCAATACTCCAACGCTTTGCAGCACGGTCCGTTCTCCACCGCTGTCAATGAAGGCGATGCCCAGGCGCTTTTGAATACTGCCGGCGCCGCGGTCATTACCGCGGACTACCGCAACCCTTTTCAAGCTCACGCAACCATGGAGCCTATGAACTGCGTCGCACGGGTAACGCCCGAGCGATGTGATATCTGGGCGCCGACACAGGGGCAGGAGCTGGCGCTCTTTGCTCTGAAGAGCGTTCTGGGTATGCAGGATGAGCAGATCTCGGTTTTGCGCAGTGACTATCTCGGCGGCGGATTTGGCCGCCGGCTGCTGCCGGACTTTGTCGTACAGGCGGCACTCATCTCCAAGGCCGTGGGTGCGACCGTCAAAGTGATCTGGGATCGCGAGGAAGACATCAGCAGGGATTCTTATCGGCCAGCCAGTTTTGTGCGTCTGACGGCGGCATTGGACAGCCAGGGCATGCCGAGCGCTCTGGCGGCGCGCGTGGTTTCGCCGACCATTCTGCTGCCTGTCTTCCCTACCATACAGCCGGTGTTGGATAAAACCGGAGTCGATCCGAGCTGCATGGAAGGCATGGCGGAGATGGCCTACCGGTTCGAGCATCGGCGCGTCGATTTTCATCTGCTCAAGACTGCGATCCGTACTTCGGTGATGCGCACGACCGGTTATGGTCCCAATGCTTTTGCGCTCGAGAGCTTCGTCGATGAGCTCGCGGCCGCGGCGCGGATCGATCCTGTCGAGTATCGCCGCAGGTTGCTAACGCACGATCCTCGAGGGCTGAAGGTCCTGGAGCGGGCGGCGCAGTTGGGAAACTGGGGTGCTCCGGTCGGGAAGGGCGCAGGGCGTGGCGTGGCATTCAGCTTCGCCTTCGGCAGTTATCTGTGCCAGGTGATGGACGTCGAGGTAGCGGGCGATGCGGTCAAAGTGAAGCGGGTTGCCACCGTGGTTGATTGCGGCCGGGTACTCGATCCGGGTATCGCCGCCGCGGGCATTGAGGGCGGCACGGTGTTTGGCCTCGCGTATGCCAAGTCGCACGTCACTTTCCAACACGGGGCTGCCGTGGAAACCAATTTCCACCGCTACAACATGCCCTATCTCGCCGAAACCCCGGATCTGGTGACCGAATTCATCGAGGGAGGCGGTGAGTTGGGGGGCGTGGGCGAGCTGAGTCCCGTAACGGTTCCGCCAGTGCTGGCCAACGCCATCTTCGCCGCCACCGGCAAGCGTATTCGCTCCATGCCGATCGGGAACGATGGGTTCCGCTTGGCGGCGGTTGCGTAGCTTTCCCAGGAGCAACAGGCATGATCAGTTTCGCGGTCAATGGCAAACTCTACGAGCTCGATGTCGAGCCTGACACGCCGCTCTTGTGGGTGCTACGCGAGCAGCTTGGGCTGACGGGCACAAAGTTCGGTTGCGGTATCGCTGCTTGTGGCGCGTGCACGGTACATGTCGGCGGCAGCGCTGTGCGCTCCTGCTCGTTTCCAATCAGCGCCGCTCAAGGACTGAACATCACAACCATCGAAGGGTTGTCCGCGGATCGGTCGCACCCAGTGCAGAAGGCGTGGATCGCGGAGCAGGTACCGCAGTGTGGCTACTGCCAGTCCGGAATGATCATGGCTGCGGCCGCCCTGCTCGCAAGTGTTCCGTCACCGTCCGATGAGCAGATGGGGCAGGCGATCACCAACGTTTGTCGTTGTGGAACCTATCACAGGGTGAAGCGGGCCATCCGGCGCGTGACCGAAACGTGACCGAAACGCAGTGGAGGAAGTCCCACGAAGCGCCTGCGGTGCGACGTGGGGCAGTGGGGGAAATCCCACGAAGCGCCCGCGGAGCGACGTGGGGCCGCGGCGGGCGTTGGCTCATGAGCCGGCGGAGCTCACTACGAGTGCTGCTCGCCGTGATGATGATTGGCGGCCTGGCAGCTTGTTCCACGAGTCAGGGGCGCACAGCGCGCGGCTCTGCCGCGGCTGCGCGCGCCTCTTTTGCGCCGATCGCGCGGGTCCTGACTCACCCGCGCTGTCTCAACTGTCATACGGTAACCCACTACCCGCGGCAGGGTGATGACCGGCATGAGCATCTGTTCCTGATCGCGCGGGGCTTGGATGATCGCGGTGCGGCCGGAAAGCGTTGTAGCGAGTGTCACCAGGGACAAAACCAGGGCAACGGTGTGCCGGGAGCGCCGAACTGGCGTCTGGCGCCGTTGGACATGGCGTGGGAGTCCGCTCCGGGAGCAGCGTTGAGCGATGCGGCCTTATGCCGTCGTCTGCTGGACCAGAGCCGCAACGGCAATCGCAATCTCGAGCAACTGGCGCTGCATCTTGAGTCTGAGGCCCTGGTGCGCTGGGCGTGGACACCGGGGAGGAACCTCGACGGCAATCGACGGGAGCCTCCGCCCTTGGGCCGCGAGCAGTTTTTGCAGGCCTTCAGAGCCTGGCAGGCGGCCGGCGCGCCTTGTCCGCCTTGAAAAATGGCGCGTCACGGTGTGCGCGGGGTCTGTTTGACGTGGTTGCTCGCTCTGACGACGGTCGCTTCTACAGGTAGAGCCAACGACGTTCCGGTGATTGACAGCGGGGCGCTTTCGCTCACCGTTGGGGGAGAGTACCGTCTGAAGGTGGAGGGATTGCACAACCCGTCCTTCGACATTCAACACAATCCGGACTACACGGCCACCGGCGAGCGGTTCCTGGCGCAGGCGGACTTGCGCACATCCGCGGGTCCGAGACTGTTCGTACAACTCTCCGCCGCCACCGATTCCGGAAGAAAGCCGCTCGAATTACCGCTCTACCGCAGCGCGCTCGATCTCGCGCAGGGGTATCTCGAGCTGCCATTGGGATTCCATGGGGCGCAGCTCAACCTGCGTCTCGGACGCCAGGAACTCGACTTCGACGGTAACAGGCTGGTGTCCAACCGCGAGGTGACCAACCTGCGACGAGCGTTTGACGCGGCTGTCCTGACGGAGAAATGGCAGTCCTGGTCTGTCCAGGAGTTTGTCAGCCGTCCGGTGCGCAACCGCGGTGGAGCATTCGACGACGACGCGACCCCAGGAGAGAAGTTCTGGGGCGCCCGTTTGCGCCACGCGCCGGAGGCGTTTGCGAGCGCCGGTGAGTTGTTTTACTTCATCCGTTCGCGTCTTCAGGCGCTCTACCAGGGAGGTATCGGCCCGGAGCTTCGTCGAACCGTCGGGCTTCGATCGTCAGGCCGCTCGCGGGGCTTCGACTACGCCACACAGGCGGCGCTACAACGTGGAACAGTCGGTCGCCTCGAGATTAGAGCCTACGGAATCGCGTCCGACGTCGGCTACACGTTGCAGTATGGATGGCACCCGCGCTTTGGACTGAGCGCGGGGTTCGCGAGCGGCGGCAAGGCCGGCCGCGACGGCCAACTTCGTACGTTTGATTCACTTTACCCGAATCTGGGTTATTTCACCGATGCTCCACTGATCTATCCTGGCAATGACTGGGACTTCCAGCCGAATGTGACGATCGAGCCGATATCTCATGTCACGTTACGCGGTGGGGTGGATTTCCTTCATCGTGTATCGCGTAACGATGCGGTATACGAACAGCCCGGGTTTGCCTTGATCCCTGGCACCGGTGTTGGAAGCAATGCAATCGGCGAGTTGAGCTATGTGAGGCTCGACTGGCGCGTCAAGCGTTACTGGGATCTCTATGCGAGTTACGTCTACGGCGGCGCGGGGGCGCTCGTGAGCGCAAGAGGTGGACGGGACACTCGGTACTTCGCGTTGCAATCCGACGTGAAGCTTTAGGGGTCTCGGCGTGACCGGCGCGAGTCCGGATGCTATTGTTCGGACTGGGAAACAATGAAGGTGGGCAGGGATGGGGGCATGCAAGGTCTGGGCGAGGCGTTCCAGCGTTGTGCTGATGCTCGCTGTGGGGTTGTCCGCTTGTGGTGGCGGTGGCTCGGGCAGCTCGATGACGTCCGGCGGATCGAGTTCGGGAGGAAATCCTCCGGTTGGCGACGGATGGGTCGCTGGCGTTTACCAGCCTTCCGCACACTATGCGGCTCAGTGCGCAAAACCTCGCTCCGGCGTCGACCCCTCGACGAACCAGCCGTACCCGGACATGCAAGGCACCACTACCGATGAGAACAACTGGCTGCGCTCTTGGACCAACGAGTTGTATCTTTGGTACAACGAGGTGCCGGACCTCGATCCGGGCACGTATTCCACGACTGCCGCGTATTTCCAGGTTCTGAAGACCTCTGCCACGACATCAACCGGGCACCCGAAGGACCGGTTCCATTTCACCTATGCGACCTCTCAGTGGGAACAAATGTCCCAGGCCGGGGTCGACATTGGATATGGGGTTACCTGGGATTTGGCAGTGGCCACTCCGCCCCGGCAGGCTTATGCCGGCTACGTTTGGTCGGGCGACGCCGCGGCGGCCGCTGGCGTCGTGCGAGGCTCGCAAATCATGCAGATTGACGGTGTCGACTTGGTCAACGCCGACGACCAGGCGAGCGTTGACACCCTGAATCAGGGTTTATCCCCAACCACAGCGGGAGAGACACACACCTTCACGCTGCTTGATCCGGGCGCGACCACCACTCACACCGTGACACTGCAGGCCGCGGCAGTGACGGAGGCACCTGTTCCTATTGTCACCACCCTGTCAACGGGCAGCGGACTGGTTGGCTATATCCTGTTCAACGACCACATCGCGACCGCCGAAGCGGCGCTGATCAACGGGATCCAACAGCTCAAAACCGCCGGCGTGACCGACCTGGTGCTGGATATGCGCTACAACGGCGGTGGCTACCTGGCGATCGCCAGCGAGTTGGCCTACATGATCGCAGGTCCCGTGCCGACGGCCGGACAAACCTTCGACCAAATTGCGTTCAACTCCAAGTATCCGAGCACAAACCCGGTGACCAACGAGCCGCTGACTCCAACTCCATTCTTTGCGGTGTCGCAGGGGCTTTCATCCTCACCGGCCGCGGGTGTGGGCTTGCCCTACCTGGGCCTGCAGCGAGTGTTCGTATTGACAGGCCCGGGCACCTGTTCCGCCAGCGAGGCGGTCATGAACGGCCTGAACGGCGTCAACGTGCAGGTGATTCAGATCGGCTCGACGACCTGCGGCAAGCCTTATGGGTTCTACCCGCAGGATAACTGCGGGACCACCTATTTCTCGATCGAGTTTCAGGGCGACAATGCCAAGGGGTTCGGCAACTACCCGGATGGTTTCTCGCCTCAGAACTCCAGCACGCTCACCAGCGCCCCGCTACCCGGTTGCTCGGTCGCCGACGACTTTTCGCACCAGTTGGGAGATGCGTCTGAAGGGCGGTTGGCAGCCGCGCTGGGTTATCGCAGTTCGGGTGCGTGCACCGTGCCGCCGTCGGGCCTCGGGCCGCCGGCCGTTCAGGCCAACAAGCACTTGTCGGTTCATCGGGCGCCATGGCGAGAGCTCACGATCCGAACGCCGTGAGATCGAGCTTCGCAGGGTTGCTGATAGCACCCCTGCTGCCTACTTTATGCGCGTGCGCGCCGGCAGCGATCCGGGACCCGACGCCGGCGCTCTTAACCCACCCAACCGAGAAAAACCAGATCGAGCTCAGCCGGGTTGTGGGCGAGGCACTGGGTCGTCCGCCCGTCCTGCTTGCACCGGACGCATTGACCCGTGAAAGCTCACTCACTATCGAACCCGTACGGCCTCGCGATCCCAATGGATTGCCGTTGGACGGGCGCGCGCTGGGACATTCGGAGCATTTTCGGCTCGTTAAGGAAGGGGCGCGTTGTGTGCTGATTCAGGAGCGCACGGGGATACGTTGGACTCTTTCTCAGCCGTGCGCCAGGAGCCGTGCGCCCAACCGCTAGAAGTTAGGCTACATGCGTTGCCGGGGAGGGCGCCTGCGCTTCGGGCGCGCGTGCAAAGACGCGTCGCACGCGGGCGGCAACCCGGGATCGGTGCCGGAAAACCCACACCGATAGCGCGATCAAACTCCCGCCGGGAAGCAGCAGCTCTATAGCGGCATAGGGGCCGAGCGCCCGAGCGGCTCCCGCGAGTCGGATCACCCAATTGATGCGTGGTAGAACCATGAACCTCACTCTCTTCGTGAGGTCACAATAGGAGCTACAGCTCGGGAGGACAATTGCTCTTTGATGTATGTTGTAATTACCACAACCGAGCGAGTTGCGGATCCACCGCGGGCAGAGCGCGGTCTCCGCCGGCGGGTACATTGGTCGATCTCTCTAAAGGGGTATGAGACCACGCCGGAGTGTACTGGGAGCTGGGGTTGATCCTTGCTGCTTGCAACCCCACTTAGACCGAAAGTCGTTGCGCGGAGATCAATCATATGAACGGCGAAACGGTTCTGCTAAAGGTGGTCGACGGCACCTGGGAAGGCTGGAAATGGATGGCGCTGGATGAGTTTTTGCAGCGCATCAGTATCGATTCCTGGAACGCTCGGCAGGCGCTTGTTGGGATGGTGCTGCCCCCGGCTCGCCGCGGAACGGTGCACTGACAGTTTCCTTACGGGCGCTTAGGCTCCAGGTTCCGGTCCTCCCGCATGTCGGGGCGTTGCCGGCTGTCTCGCGCGGCTGGCCTTCCCATTTACCGCGTAGCCCCTACTACGCGGACACCTCAGTAAGCCTTCCTCCGGTCGCCCTCGCTGCGGCGATCATAGTTAGGCCGGCATCCCAGCCATCTTAAGCGGCCCGTGCGTTGGAAATCGTGCTGCTCCGGGCCGCCAGTCACCTCACGAGGCTGTATCATCCTCCATGCTGTGCGCTGCTAACTAGAACCAGGTGCTGCATGGGGGGTAACCGAAAGATCAACGCGATGGTGTCGCCTGATGGCGTTAGCCAACTCGCGTTCACCTCCGGCACTAGCGACAAGCCATTGGTGTATCTGACAGTGGATGGCGTGCTGAAGAGCGCGCTGCGCGCGGATCCCGAGCGGCCAGCGGTAGTTGTGTCGCACCAATCCCTGCGCTTCACGTTCCGCGAATTCGACGCGGCGGTCGAGCGGGTGGCACGGGGTCTGCTGGCTTGCGGACTCGAGGAGGGGGACCGCATCGGCATTTGGGCTCCCAACTGTGCCGAATGGCTCCTGATCATGTTTGCCGCCGCCCGGGCACGGCTCGTTCTGGTCAACATCAACCCGGCATATCGTACGGCAGAGATGGCGCATGCGCTACGTCTGTCCGGCTGCCGGGCGCTGGTATTCACCTCGACATTCAAGACCAGCAACTACATGGCGATGCTCGAGTCGCTGATCCCGGAGCTCGCTGAGGCGGCTTCTGGCTGCAGCGCCGGGTTGCGCGCGGACGCATTTCCGGATTTGCGCCTGCTCGTGCGGTTAGGCTCCGATCCGCCACGCGGCGGGATCTCCTTCGAGCATCTTCAGCGGCTTGGTGGTGAGGTCGAGGGCGCAAAGCTGCGCGAAATCGCCACGCGGGCGGACGGCGATGACGTATATAACATTCAGTTCACCAGCGGTACGACCGGAGCGCCCAAGGGCGCGGCGCTGACCCATTTCAACGTTGTCAATAACGGATTTTTCATCGGCGAGGGGATGAGGCTGACCCAGGATGACCGGGTTTGTATTCCGGTCCCTCTCTACCATTGTTTCGGGATGGTGTTGGGCGTGCTCGCGGCGATGACACACCGCGCATTGAGTGTTCTTCCCTGTGATGCCTTCGAGCCCTTGACAGTGTTGCAAAGCGTTCAGCAGGAGTGCTGCACTGCTTTGCACGGCGTTCCGACGATGTTCATCGCAGAGCTCGACCATCCCCGCTTTCAGGAGTTCGACCTGAGATCGCTCCGCACAGGAATCATGGCGGGCTCGCCGTGTCCGATCGCGGTCATGCGGCGTGTTGTAGAGGAGATGCACATGCCGGAGGTCACCATTTGTTACGGCATGACGGAAACCAGCCCGGTGAGTTTCCAGAGTCAGTGGGACGACCCGTTGGAGCGGCGGGTCAGCACCGTCGGCAGGGTCCATCCGCATGTTCAGGTGAAGATTGTCGATGCCGAGGGACGTGTAACACAACGCGGAGCGGCGGGAGAGATTTTGACGCGCGGATATAGCGTCATGCGCTGTTATTGGAATGATCCCGAGAGGACGAGTGAAGTCATCGATGTGGCAGGTTGGATGCATACCGGTGATTTGGGCATCATCGATGCGCAGGGGTACTGCAGCGTCATCGGTCGCTCCAAGGACATGATCATCCGTGGCGGAGAGAATGTGTATCCACGCGAGATCGAGGAGTTTCTCTACCGTCATCCCAAGGTGCTCGACGTGGCCGTGGTGGGAGTACCGGATCTCAAGTATGGCGAGGAGGTCTGTGCGGTCGTGCGGCTGCGGGAAGGGATGCAAGCCGAGCCTGCCGAAATCATCGAGTTTTGCCGCGGGCAGATCGCGCACTTCAAGGTGCCGCGCTATGTGCACTTCGTGGACGGGTTTCCGCTGACCGTGACCGGCAAGGTTCGGAAGTTCCTGCTGCGCCAGCAGATGCAAGCCGCGCTCGGGGTTCTTCCGCCGCGAGAGTGACTCGGGGCGCGGCTGTTGCGATTGCGGTTAGCCAGGTCGCGGCGCACCTTCCGCGAATCGCGGCAGCGAATCGGTAATTTCAAACCATGCCGCCTTGTAGTCGGTGAATATATGCCGTTGCGGCCGCATTGGCGGATCGGTGTCAAGGATCCCGGCGGGAATCACGGCTACGGCGCCCGGTGTGAGCTTCGGCAGCGCGCCGCCACATTGCCGGCAAAACGCTACGGTATAGAACCGGGATTCGGGCAACTTGTATTCGCAAACCAACCCCTCACCGCGGATCCAGTGAAACTGGGAAGCCTTGTAGAAGATGTTGGTGCCATGGGCGGCGCCACGGGCGCGGCGGCAGCGCTGACAGTGGCAATTTTGCATGAACATCGATTCGCCGGTCGCTTCGAACGCGACCGCGCCACACAAACAACTGCCGGCGGTCATGCCGGGCCGCGCCTCGACTTTGGCTCGCGGCACTGCAGCCGCGCCCATTTCAGGCGGATATTCGTCGTGTTGCGGCAGAGTGTCCGTTATGGTGTACCAGGGCGCTTTCGACCCCACGAAGATGTGCGCCTCAGGCTCGATGTCCAGATCACCCTTGAGCGGGCCAGCTGGCAGGAACGCCAACGAGGCTTCGGGCACCGTCATCGGCACGGTGGACCCGCAGATAGCGCAGCTATTACGGATGCTTTGCGGGGAGGACTGATACCCGAGCAGTTTGTCCTCGCCACGGGTCCATTGGAAACGCTCGAGGGGTACCGATACGTAGGTGGCGAATGCGGAGCCGTGCTGCTTACGGCACATGGAGCAGTGGCAGCTCACCATGGAGTGGAGCGGCCCGGCGACGGTGTACCCGATCGCTGCGCACAGACAGGACCCTTCGGCCATGGCGCTGCTTCCTTTTACGGCGGCAGGGTCGCCGCGATCTTGCGAATCTCGTCCGGCGAGTGTTCCCCGCCAAGGGGTGTCCCAGGCATCAGATACTTACCTTTTTCGAGCCCACCGACCAGGACGGGGTCGTAGCCGAGCTCGCGGATGAGGCGCGAAGCCACTTCGATCGCTTTAGGATCATCGCCGGCGATCGGCATACCGATGCGCCCCGGCTCCTCGTGCGCTTGGCCCATCCGGGCAGCGCCGATCGCGTTGAAAGCACGCACGATATGCGCGCCCGGCAGCAGCTCCGCTGAGACGCGCCCGGCGCCTTGGGCGCGAGCCCGGTTCGCGATCTCACCGTCGCGCTGCGGGAAGGGGTTGCACGCGTCGATCACGACCTTGCCCTTGATTGCACCGCCAAGCGACTTCCCCAGCTCCGGCAGGGCACCGTAGGGCACGGCGAATAAGAGAACCTCCCCGAACGCGGCGGCCTCGCTGGGCGTTCCCGCCCGGGCATTCGTCCCGATCGCAGCCGCCAGCTGTTTATCGTGGTCGAGATTGCGTGAGGCAAACATTACTGGATGTCCGGCGTTGGCCCAGACGCGTCCGATCGCGCTGCCGACATTGCCAGAACCGATGACACCAATCTTGATTTTCGTCTCCTCCGCCGCGCCGGCACCCTCGGCGATGAACAGTGAGCCGAAGGCGAGGGCAACGCCGCCCGCCTTGAGAATCTCCCGACGACCCAGACCGCGTGTTTTCATGGGGGATCCGATTAATGCAACAGCGAACGTTAGTATCGCGGTTGCACCCAAGCGGCGGCAAGTACAGCGGCGCCGGCGGAGTCTGCCACCCACCCCCCGCTGGGTATTGCCGCAAGACTGTGAAATCCAAGCAGATTTGGAGTGATGTGCACCGGACCTGCCGACGGGACCAAAATTTGCTAGATTCCAAATGTCGGCAAAAATGAACTCATTCGGCGTCACGTCCTGGTGGTACTTTTTGTGCGCGACCGCAGTGGTCAACGTCGTCGCTTGGGCGTTGTCGGCCGCGGCAGTCAAGCGCACCCAGGCAGCCATGTCCGCCGAATCGTACATCGCATGCCGAAGGCAGCTCGTTCTGTCGGCTGTCTACGTGTTTGGCTGCGCTTTCCGCTCAGCACTGCCTGTCTACGACATACCGCGCCTGTGCCTGATCAATGATTGGCTCTCGAGCGTCGTCGTCGGCCGCTCGGTCGCGACAGTCGCCGAGCTGAGCTTTGTGGCTCAGTGGGCGCTGATGTTCTCGCAGGACGCCCGTGCGACCGGATGGAGTGCCGCAAAGACTGTTCCGCTGGCGATCTTGTCGCTCATTGCGGTTGCCGAGGTCTGCTCCTGGTATTCGGTCATTACGACCTCCAACGCCGGTCACGTGATCGAGGAAACCCTGTGGGGAATCTCCTCCGCCCTCGTGGTCATTGGAATGGTGCTCGTGCGCGCGCGTTGGACGGGAGCTCGGCGCCGGATGCTGGTTGCCTGGTGTGTCTTTGGCGCCGTATATGTTGCTTTTATGTTCTGTCACGACGTGCCCATGTACTGGTCACGATGGATGTCCGATGAGGAGCGCGGACGCCACTACCTCAGCATCGCGCAGGGCATCACTGATGTCTCGCACCACCGGGTGGTGTCATATCGCTGGCAGGATTGGAAGAGCGAGATTGCGTGGATGTCGCTCTACTTCAGTGTCGCGGTATGGGTCAGCATCTCGCTTGTCCTCGCCTCCGTGCGCGAGGCGAAGCGGCTTGCCACAAGAGCTTCTCCGGCGTGAGGAGGCCGATGTTCGTCAGGCGGTAACCCGAGAAGGTCTCTCGAAGGGATCGGGCGCTCACGTGCGATACCGCGGTGCCAGATGCGGCCAGGGCTGTGCCTGCTCGAGAACACGCGCCAGTCGCAGCGCTACATCGTCCCGCCCGCGGCGGCAGATGATCTGCAGGCCAATGGGGAAACCCGAGGCGCTGCGGCCGGCGGGCACCGAAATGGCTGGAAGCCAACACATGTTGACGAGCATCGAGTGTGCTTCGGCCCCGGTATGGCGCGCATCGCGGCCGGCGATGACGTCGGGTATCGGGCCTTGCGCCGGCAGCGACACGAGTGCCGTTACGGGTGTGAAGAGCACGTCGACGTCTTCGAACAACCTTGCGGTTTCCGCCTCGACTTCGGCGCGCGCCTGTGTCGCGCGTGCGAGCTCGAGCTCGGGGTCCTTTGGCGTGCGGCTGAGGAGTTCGGCGACGAATTCGGTCAACTGAGCCTTCTTCTCGGGCCAGATCTGAGCGAGCTTGAGCTCGCCGCGCAGTTGGATGAGTGCCGCAGGAACCCAGGCGTCGAATGGATTGGGAGGGGTGAAGGGGCGCTCGACCCACCGCAGCTTTGCCGCACGCACGAGAGTGGCGGCGGCGCGGTGCGCAACGTCGATACATTCCGGCTCCGTAGGGATACAGCCATAGTCGGGCGACCAGGCCGCGCGCAGGCCGGCTACATCGAGCGTTTCGATGATCTGCTCGTAACGGTAGTCCACCTTCGGCAAAGACGTGCGGTCCAGCGCCGTCGGTCCCGCTATGACATCCAGAACACGCGCGGTGTCACGCACATTCAGGCTCAGGCAGCCATTGACGTCGATGTCGCCGGCTGAGTCCCCACCCACACGGCCTGTTGATACTTTGTGCCCGATGAGGCCTGTGAAGGCAGCCGGAGAGCGGATACTGCCGCCGCCATCACTCCCTGTTGCCAGGGGAATCATGCCGGAGGCGAGGGCGGCTGCCGATCCGCCGCTGCTGCCGCCGGGGCTCAGGGCCAAGTTCCAGGGATTACGCGTGACACCCCAGGCGCGCGAAGCCGTGATGGAGTGGAGCCCGAATTCGGGCGCGGCGGTCTTGCCAACGAATACCGCGCCCGCGTGGCGCAGGCGCGCGATATGCGGTGCATCGGACTTTGCCGGCGGGCCATTCTTGAACAGCAGCGACCCTTCCGATCCGGGCATCCCCGCGCACCGATCCAGATCCTTCACGCCGACCGGCACCCCTGCAAGAGGCCCTGGGTCCTCACCACGGGCAATGCGCGCATCGATCTCGCGTGCGCGCTTGCGGGCCGTCTCGACATCGAGATAGATGAACGCGTTCAGTTCCTTGTTTCTGGCGTCGATCCGTTGCAGAAAGAATTCCAACACCTCGAGCGCTGAAGTCTGGCGGCTGCGTATCGCGTCCGCAATCGCCGCGGCGGTTTCAAGGCCGCCATTGCCTTTGCTCATCGGGGTGTGGCTTTGCGGAGCGTTCTGCGCGGGAGCGGCGTCTGGGTTTGCCGCGGCCGCTGCGGTGGGCGCCGCCATCGCGACGGCACTCAGGCCGAGAAGTTTGACAGTGTCGCGTCTGCTCAAAAGCTCTTTTTCAACGGGCATCTTCATAGTCTCCGCGGGTCAAAGCATCCAAATCCAGTCAACCAGCGCCATCGCGGCGGGGGGTAAGTCTTGCGGCGGGCGTGCGTCGGGATGGAAGACACGCAGCCACACGACGCTTGCCGCATCGGCTACAGCGTCGTCGTCCGCTTTGAGCTCGGCCAACAGCTGCAGGAATTGCGGATCAGGGTAGATGATGAGCTTGCGCGCCAACTCGTCCATCATGCCGCCCATGAGATAGGCGGCGAGCATTGCAGCGTTCGCGCCGCGATTGGAGCCGCGGCGTTTGGCGCTGCTGTGAACAACTCGTTCCAACCAGGCTCGATTTACGCGCTGCGCCAGGCGCGACAGGTCGGGGTCCTCGTCGCCCAGTTGCAAGATGCAGCGTGCCAGGCCGGCATTGGCGCGGCATACCGCGAGCCAACGCCGATTCGCGGCGCGGATCGCCTCGAAAGGCTCGCGTTCCTCGTCGCTATCGAGCCCCTGACTGGTGAAGTCTTCGAGCAACTCACGCAGCACCGTCAATGAGGCGTCAGTCTTGTCCTTGAAATAGACATAGAACGAGCCTTCGGCGAGCTCCGCGGTGGCCGAAATGTCAGAGACACGCAGCGCGTGATAGCCATCACGCTCGAGCACTTTCGCGGTGGCGATCTTGAGGCGCTGGCGAGTGCGCAAACCCTTTTGTTTGGGCGGCGCCGCGCGCAGCGCGTGCTCCAGATGTTTGATGAAGGACAGTGTGGCCGGCGGGGCTGCCACAGCCGTGGTTCGCTTCGCGGGTTGACGTTTCATAAAAATGAGATCAGACTCAAAAACGTATCGTACTACAAAATAACGGACAGCACCAATGTCAGGAATTCCATGCCCGAAGCGAAGATAGAACACGCCCTTGCGCGGCTCGAGCCGGGCGCGGAAGTGGGTGTATCGCCCTGGGTCACCGTGACCCAGGCAATGGTCGACGGCTTTGGCACGTTCACGCTCGACCCGGACCCTATGCACATCGATCCTGAATGGGCGCGGACCAACAGCCCGTTCGGCGGCACCATTGCATTCGGATTTCTGACAGTGTCGTTGCTGTCGCACCTGTTGCAGGCCGCGCTCGGCAGCCAGCCAACGCGCGGCCCGCAGCAGTCCGGCTACTACCTGAACTACGGCTTCGATCGGCTGCGCCTGGTATCCCCGGTGCGTGTGGGCAAGCGCATCCGCGGCCGCTTCGCTGTGCATGAGCGCAGGCAGGACGAGCGCAAGCGGCTCGTGACAACGTTCAACTGTACCGTCGAGATCGAAGAGGAGGCACGCCCGGCACTCAGCGCTCATTGGTTGACCGTCTGGGTGCCTCCGGAGTCATGAAGGCAAGTCATGGTGCACGACACTACGGCGCCCGGTCGCGTTGCGACGGCAGCCTACGCGGCGGGATCCTTCGGCACGGGCGTGTTCTCCACCGTCCCGACCATTCTGCTGCTGTATTTTTGTACGGAGATTCTCAGGTTGCCGCCGCAGTGGGCCACCGCGATCGTGTTTGTCCCCAAGATTTGGTCAATCCTGTGGGATCCGTTCGTCGGCGCGTGGTCGGACCGAACTGTGAGCATTCTCGGCCGGCGGCGCCCATTTTTGCTTGCCGGTACGGTTGGTGTGGCACTCGCGTTCGTTGCCGTGTTCAGTCCGCCAGTGGTGGGGCGCTCGAGTCTTGCGCTGTGGGTGGCTATTGCTTACCTCCTGCTCACGACGGTGTATTCGCTGTTTGCGGTTCCGTATGTTGCGATTCCGGCGGAACTGGGCAGGGATGGCGATATTCGCGCGCGACTCACCAGTTGGCGGATGTTCGTCGCAATGCTCGGCGTACTGACGGGGGCGGGGCTCGTGCCGCTGCTTGTGCAGAGTTACGGTGGGGGGCGTGATGGGTATGCCGCGATGTCTATCCGGGTCGCGCTCGCCTGCGCGTTGGCGATGGCCGCGCCGATATTCATGCTACGAGGGCGCGATCCTCGACTTGCCACGCGAGCAGCGGGGCCGTCGAGCCAGTGGCATGACGTGTGGAGCGCATTGGCGGACGCGCAGTTCGTCACGTTGCTGTGCGCGTACCTGCTACAGCTCACGGCGATCGGCATGATCTCGGCGACGACGCCGTATCTGGTCACGAAGTGTCTCGGTCGCGAGGAGACTTCGATCGGTACGGCCATGTTTGCGATGTTTGCTGTCACGGCGTTGACGATCCCTCTGTGGTCTTTGGCTGGCCGCCGTTGGGGTGAGACCCGGATGCTGGTGGCCGGCGCGACCGTCTATGTGGCGTCGGCCATGGCCCTTGGGGCGCTGACGCTGGCGCATGCCTCCTGGCATGCCGTGTTGGGCGCGTATGCGCTGCTCGGCGGCGCAATTGCAGCGATGCAGGTGCTGCCTTATACGCTGGTCGCCCACTTGATCCACCGTGAAGGCGAGCGTGGTAGGCGGGCAGAAGCCTCTCTCATGGGGGTGTGGACCGCGACCGAGAAGCTCGGTCTTGCGCTTGGGCCTGCTGCGACGGGACTCGTTCTGTGGCTGTCGGCCGGGATTGTGACGACGTCTCTTCCCACTCTGACTCTGGTCGGGCCGGCATTTCTGACCCTGATGTCCCTGGTGTTACTGCGCTTCGTGGCTGCGCGGTCGCTAACACCCGCGAGCTTGGCATGATGAGCCGGCCCCCAGCATTTGCGCGAATCAACGACTACGTGTCGTGGCACGCGCAGGCACACCCTGACACCATTGCGCTGGTATCAGGAGCGACAAGAGTGACATACCGGGAGCTGGCCGGCACGATCGAGCGGCTCGCAGCGGCGCTCCTGGCCGCCGGTGTGGGCAAAGGAGACCGGGTCGCGGCACTAGCGCCGCCGCACCCCGATTTTGTGGTCGCATTCCTGGCTACGGCCTCGATCGGCGCCATCTGGGTCGGGCTCAATCCCCGCTATCGCTTCGATGAGCTGAAATATGTGCTTGACGACTCGACGCCCACGGTGTTGTTGGCCCGCAGTGAGCTTCACGGGCGTCACTATGCGAGCGAGCTCCAGCAACTGCGGGCCGACTGCCCAGGTATCGGGCACCTCGTCATCTTCGAGGGCGACCCGCCGGTGCCACGCGGCGAGTCGATGCGGGAGTTTCTGCAAAGGGGCGGCACTGTAGAAGCGGCGGAGCTTGCCGATGCGCGCGCCAACTGCGGCGGCCGCGATCCGTGTTTGATCGTCTACACATCCGGCTCGACGGGCGCCCCAAAAGGGGCGCTACTACACCATGAAGGGATTACAACCTTCAGTCGCACGCAGAATGAGCTGTGGCCGGTCGGGCCGTTGCGGGTGCTCAACTACTTCCCGATCAATCATCTGGGCTGCGTGGTCGACTGCACCACGCCCTGCCTGGTCGCCGGAGGCACCGTGATATTCATGGAGCAATTCGACGCAGCCGCCAGTCTCGAGCTGATGGCCAGGGAGCAGGTGACGATGTGGGCGTCGGTTCCGAGTGTATTTCAGATGCAGCTCGGCCTGCCGGATTTCGCCTCCTACGATCTCTCGGCGGTGCGCTTGATCGTTTGGGAGGGAGCTGCGATGCCGGTCGATTCGATCGAGCGGCTGCGGCGCATCTGCCCGAGGCTCGCGACTAACTACGGTATGACCGAGACGGCCAGCGCAATCACCGTCACCCCGCCCACCGATGATCTGGAGGTGCTCGGAAACTCCGTCGGACATCCGTTTCCGGGTGTTGAGGTGCGGTTGGTGGATGCTTCGGGCGAGGAGAGCGCCGCCGGTGAGATCCACACGCGCTCACGCTCGAATTTTCTGGGGTACTGGCGCCGCCCGGATGCGACTGCCGAGGCGTTCACCCCGGATGGGTACTTCAAGACGGGTGATCTGGGGGAGTGGCGCTCGGACGGGCGGTTGCATCTGGTGGGACGCATCAAGGAGATGTTCAAGTCGGGCGGCTATAACATCTATCCGCGCGAAGTCGAGATCGTGCTGGAAGCTCATCCGGCTGTCGCGCTCGCCGCGGTTGTCGCGGTTCCGGACCCTCTGTGGCAAGAGGTCGGTGTCGCCTTTGTCGCGCTGCGAACGCCTGCTACGTGCGAGGAGCTCGAGGCTCACTGCCGTGCGCGCCTCGCCAACTACAAGGTTCCAAAACGGTTCGTCATCGAAGCTGACCTGCCATTGCTACCCATCGGCAAGGTCGATAAGCGCGCGCTCAAGGCTCGCGCGACAAGCGACGGTGAGGCACGTGCAACAGTGGTGGGCGGCTAAAGCCGGCCACTCGTTTGGCGCAAGCGGCGGTGAGCGTGTGATGGCCCGTGGATAGTTTTGAGAATGATCTCAGTTTTAAAAATGATTTGGGGGACAGTGATGACGAAGCGATCAAACGCTGCCGCTGGGAGAGCCGTGTCGACGGCCGTCGCACTCACGAGTTTGCCCGGCATGGCGCTGGCCGACACGCCGCCGCAGGCCGAGGTGTCAGGCTCGGAGCTGCAGGAAATTGTCGTCACGGCGACCAAGCGCGCCGAGAGCCTGCAGGATGTGCCCCTGAGTATCACCGCTCTGTCAGGACAGAGCATGGAGCGCGCCGGTATCGTCGATTTCCTCGACTACGCGGTCAAAGTGCCCAATCTTACGTTCTCCTCCGGGCATGGCATTGTTGATGCGACCAGCATCGCCATCCGCGGCATCCAAGGAGGCGGCACGACCGGGTTCTACATCGATGATATGCCGGTGCCCAGCACGCTCGACCCGCGAGTCATCGATCTGGAACGAATCGAAGTGTTGCGCGGCCCTCAAGGGACCCTCTACGGCGCCCGCTCGATGGGCGGCACCGTACGGATGATCACGCAGGCCCCGGACTTGACGACTTTCTCGGGAAAGTTACATACGACCGGCTCACGAGTCGAAGCAGGCGGTGGCGGCTTCCAGGTGGATGGCTCGGTCAACATCCCCTTGCTTGTGGATCGGCTCGCCGTGCGCCTCACAGGATTTGGCGGCAACGACGGCAGCTTCATCAACCGTTCATTCCCGGATCCCAAAAATCCAGCGACCCTCGATACGGTCAAGACCGCGCGTAAGGATTTTGCCGGCGGCATGGTGTCGTTGCTATGGAAGATATCGGACCAGCTCACGGTGCGCCCCATGCTGATCGAGCAGTACACCAGCATGAACGGCTGGCCGCTGTCGGACAATAGCGCGGGCACGCTCGAGCAGTTGCGACCGTTCGACATCGCGGAGGCGGTCGAGGACAAATGGACGTACGGTGGGGTCACGGTTTCCTACACAACTCCGGTCGGCGAGGTGACATCCGCCACCTCCTGGTTCAGTCGCCAGGACTACGAGAGCGAGGACTTCTCACAGCAGTTGTCCGCGATCTTCGCGACGCCTCTGATCCCTGTGGCCTTGCCCACCTGGCAGCCCACCCACACCTTCGTGGAGGAACTGCGCTTTTCCTCGCAGTTCAGCGGCCCCGTGCAGCTCGTGACCGGGATTTTCTTGCAGCACCAACAGCAGAACTACGATCAGTACAAGAACGTCCCGGGGTTGGATGCCAGCTCCGGCGGCACCCTGGGCACGGACCTCGTATTTCAGGAGTCAAACCCCACGACCCAGCGCGAGTCGGCGGCATTTGGTGAGCTGACGTATCAGTTCGCGGCCCACTGGTTCGTAACGGCGGGCCTGCGCTACTCGCGCATCAAGGAAGACAGCAATGATGTGGTCGGCGGTCTGGCCGCAAGCGGCCAGACCGGAGGGCCGGGGATGCAGTCTGAGCACCGTACCACTCCGAAGGTCGCGCTCAAATACGAGCCGAGCTCCGACTCAACCTACTATGCGCTGGCTTCCAGCGGCTTTCGGCCAGGTAACTCGCAACTTGCGCCGCCGCCGTCGTTTTGCGCCGCGGACTATGCCTCATCAGGGCTGTCGCCCAATCAGTTGACGCAATATAAGGCCGACAGCCTGTGGAACTACGAAATCGGCAGTAAAAACCGCTTGTTCGATCGGCGTGTGTCACTGAACACCGCGCTGTTCTGGATCAATTGGGACAGCCTGCAGCAGACCGTGTTGCTCTCCTGCGGCTTTCCGTACGTCACCAATGCGGGTGCGGCTCGCTCGCGCGGCGGAGAGCTGGAGCTCGCGTTCTCGCTGGCCGAGGGACTCACCTTTAGTACCGGCGTCGGCTATACCGACGCGACCATCACGAAGTCATCGCCTCTTACCCAGGCGAGGGTAGGTGAGCCTGTGCAACAGATCGCACCATGGACGGTTTCCTCTGACCTCGACTATACGTTTGCCTTGACAAAACGGTGGCGCGGTATCGCGCATCTGGACAACAGCTATGTCGATCATAGCTTCAGTGCCAACAACGATCCGTTGCATCCGCGTTTGCGGCCCAGCTACGACATTGCCAACGTCAGATTGGGAGCTGGCAACGATGGCTACGAAATCATGGCCTTCGTCAACAACGTATCCAACACGCACGCCAATCTCGGCGACAACCAATCACAAGCGGCCGAGCTGGCCGGCCGGCCGCGGATTCTGGTCAACCCGCCCAGGACCTACGGGTTGTCCCTCACCGTGCGCTGGTAGGTGGACGACAACACCATGACTGACGCCTATATCTTCGATCATGTCCGTACGCCTCGCGGACGCGGGCGGCCCGATGGCGCGCTTCACGAAATACCGCCGATCGAGTTGGCAACGCAGGTGCTCGCCGCGCTGCGCGAGCGCAACAGGCTCGACACCCGGGCCGTCAACGATGTGATTCTCGGTTGCGTGACCCCCGTCGGCGATCAGGGATCGAATATCGGCCGGGTTGCCGCGCTAAACGCGGGATTTGATGAACAAGTCGCCGGCTACCAGCTGAACCGGTTTTGCGCTTCAGGCTTGGAGGCCGTCAACAGCGCCGCCGCGTTGATCATGTCTGGCCAGGGTGACGTCGTCATCGGCGGCGGAGTCGAAAGTATGTCGCGCGTCCCGATGGGCTCCGACGGCGGCGCGTGGTATGGCGATCCAGCCGTCGCACACCGCACGTGTTTCGTACCGCAGGGCGTCTCGGCAGATCTGCTCGCGACCATCCAGGGTTACACGCGTGCCGATGTAGATGGCTATGCACTCGAGAGTCAGCGTCGCGCGGCGGCGGCGCTCGCGGCAGAGCGGTTCGAACGATCGATCGTGCCTGTGCGAGACGTCATCGGGAAAGTGATCCTGGCGCGCGATGAGTTTCCGCGGCCCAACACAACTCTCGATGATTTGGCCGCACTGAAGGCCGCATTCCAACAGGCGGGCGAGGAAGGAGGTTACAGCGCGGTCGCGCAGCTTCGCTATCCGTGTGTCGAGGCGATTCGCTACGTGCACACCGCGGGCAACTCCAGCGGCATGGTTGACGGTAGCGCCGCGGTGTTGCTGGGAAGCCTGGAGGCGGGTAAACACCTCGGTCTCAAGGCACGCGCCAGGATTCGAGCTTTCACATCGGTCGGCAGTGAGCCGACCATCATGCTGACCGGTCCTGCGCTCGCCACGCGCAAGGTTCTCGAGCGCGCCCGTATGTCGGTCGCGGATATCGATCTGTTCGAGGTCAACGAAGCCTTCGCGGCCGTGGTGATGCGTTTCATGCAAGACCTCGAAGTCCCGCACGAGCGCGTCAATGTCAACGGAGGGGCAATCGCCCTCGGTCATCCGCTTGGGGCCACGGGGGCGATGATCCTGGGCACGGCACTCGATGAGCTCGAACGTCGGGGCCTCGCAACCGCGCTCATCACACTTTGTGTGGGCGCGGGCATGGGCACGGCGACCATCATCGAGCGGTTGTAGTTGGAGAACAGCATGTACACCACGCTCAGCATCGCACGCGACGAGCAAGGCTTCGTGACGATAGCGATCGACTTGGTCGATCGCTCCATGAATATGTTCACGCCCGAGCTGATCGCGGACCTCGGCGCCGCGATGGAGGCGCTGAAGCTCGACGCCGGGGTGCGGGGCATTGTCATCACTTCGGCGAAACCGACTTTCCTGGCGGGCGCTGACATCAAAGAGCTACTGGCTGCCTACGACAACGGTACCTCCAGCACGCAGATCTACGAGCGCAGCCAGCTCTTGAGTCGGCTTTTCCGCCGGATCGAGAGCTGCGGTAAGCCGGTGGCGGTGGCCATCAATGGTTTGGCGCTCGGGGGTGGTTTCGAGCTTGCCCTTGCGTGTCATTACCGAGTGCTGGCCGATGGTGGCAAGGCATTCGTCGGGCTTCCAGAGGTCAAGCTCGGTCTGCTGCCAGGCGCGGGCGGCACCCAGCGTCTGCCGCGCCTCATCGGTGTTGCGGCGGCCGCGAAGATATTGACTGAGGGGGCGAATATCGCTCCGGGGGAGGCCCTGCGACTCGGGCTCGTGCATGAGCTTGCACCCCCTGACGAGGTTGTCGAGCGTGCGCGTGCGTGGCTGCAAACGGCAGCGGATCCAACAGCACCGTGGGACCGCAAGGGCTTCAAGATCCCCAGTGGCGCCAGCCTGGCTCCAGCGGCGATCGGACAAACGTTTGCGCTCGCCACGAGTATCGTTACCAAGCTCTCACAGCGAAACTATCCGGCTCCCGCCGAAATCCTCAGCGCCCTCTACGAGGGCATCACGGTACCGTTCGATACCGCGCTGCGGGTCGAGTCGAAGCACTTCGCACGGTTACTGTCATCACCGGTCGCGGCCAATCTCATGCGCACTATGTTTGTTCGCAAGGGTGAGCTGGATAAGCTTTCGCGGCGACCGACAGGCGTGGAAAACCTGTCACTCACCCGGATTGGTGTTCTAGGTGCCGGAATGATGGGCTCCGGAGTCGCTTACGTCGCCGCCGTTGCGGGATTACGGGTGGTACTCCTGGATGTGACTTCCGCACAGGCGGCACGCGGTAGGGCATACGCCGAAAAGATTCTGGCTCGCGAGATCGAGCGCGGCCGCCGTACCGCCGAGAGCGCGGCCGAGGTGTTGGCCCGGATCGAGGCGACGGACAGATACGAGCAACTTGCGGATTGCGAGCTGGTCATTGAAGCGGTATTCGAGGATCGAGCGATCAAGGCGGAGGTCACCCGGCGGGCCGTCGCTGCGATGTCGACACACGCCATCTTCGCTAGCAATACCTCGACGTTACCGATCACCGGTTTGGCTGATGCCTCCACGCGGCCGGAGCAATTCATAGGCATCCATTTCTTTTCTCCGGTCGAGCGCATGCCGCTGGTAGAGGTCATCGTCGGACGCAAAACGTCCACGGCGACCATTGCTCACGCGCTCGATTTCATCGGGCTTCTCAAGAAAACCCCGATTGTCGTCAACGACAGCCGGGGGTTCTACACCACGCGCGTATTCGGTGCCTACTGTCAGGAAGGCCAGGCCATGCTCGCCGAGGGTGTTGATCCAGCGTTGATCGAGAACGCCGGGCGCCAGGCGGGTATGCCGGTCGGCCCGCTCGCTGTGAGCGACGAAGTCTCTCTCGAGCTTCAGTATCATGCCGCGCGACAAGCCGAAGAGGATCTGGGTCCGAAGTACGAGGCGGGTGTCTCCTGGCCGATTCTGCGCCATTTTGTCGAAGACTTGAGACGGCTTGGGCGCAAGAGCGGCGCCGGCTTCTATGACTATCCGCATGACGGCCCGAAACGGCTGTGGTCCGGCCTTGCCTCGGAGTATCCGCGCGCGGCCAAGCAACCCACGGTGGAGGAGGTGAAGCAGCGCCTGCTCTATATTCAAGCCGTGGAAGCGGCACGCTGTTTCGAAGAGGCGGTCGTTACTACGGCGGCGGAAGCTGACGTCGGATCAATTCTGGGCATCGGATTTCCGGCTTGGACCGGCGGCACGCTGTCGTTCATCGACACTCTCGGGCCGGCTGTGTTTGTAGCTCAGTGCGAGCAACTCGCCTGCCGTCACGGCAAGCGATTTCGTGCGCCGCCCGGGTTGATAGCCCGGGGAAGCTCTTGGGCTATCGCCAGATCGGCACCTTGATAAAGCTGTCGGTGTACCAGTGAACCTTCAACGGCTCTTTGGCATCAGTGATGGATTCGCTACTCACGTCCCTGCCGGTGCCGTAGTTCACTTGAGCCCAAGGGTTCTTGTTGACCGTCAGCAGCAGGACCAAGCGGCTTCCCTTCGACATCTGTCGAATGACCAGTGGGGTGCGCGTCACCGGGATTACGGTGCGCACGCCGGGCGTTAGCAACTTGCGGACACCCATATCCTCGGCATAGCTGGCACGCCCAAGATAGTACGCCAGCCAAAAGAGTGTGCCGTCCGGCATCAGCTCGTATGCGCCCAAAGTGATATCCATATCGCGCTTGTTGATCGATACGTCGAGCTTGCTGGTGATCAGCCCGGCGACCGACATCGGCGCGTCCAACGGATCGCTGACGAACGTGAAGCCGCTGGCGATCTTCGGCATGGCGGTGATCGCAGCAGCGGGAAAGAGGCTGACTTCGCTGCTACGATCGGCCAGATCGATGGTTTGCTCCAGATACCCGGTGCGCTTGGGCTTTGTGGAAGCCAGGTGAAACTGCTCGCCCCGCTTTTCGTTCGTCAGGTAAAGCGTCAGGCTGTCGTTGCTCATGGCATCCATCGAGGATGCGTGCCTCCAGAGGTTGGCCCCCATTACCTCGAAGTTGATCCGGTCCTTGAGCAGCTCCGGTCTCGGTCCCTCCTTCATGACATAGTCAAACCACTGATAGGTCAGCTCGAGGCTATCTATCTGAGCCGCCGGGTCGATCGAATAGCCTTTGACAACCGGTGGCACGGACGATCTCAACGACGAAGCGTGTGGGTACGGCCCGATGACCAGGTAGTGATTTGCTCTCGGGTTGTATCGATAGTGTTCGATGAGGTAGTTGACCGCGGCGGAGTTGGCGTCATCGTAGTAGCCTGTCATCGTGAGTACGGGAATGTCGATCTTGGCGTAGTCACTTTTGTACGGCTGCATTGCCTGCCAATAAGAGTCGAACGAGGGATGCTGTAATTGCTTCTGCAGCAAGGGATTCGGCTTACCGTCGAGCGCGTCGATTTCCCGATAGGGGCGTCCGCTGACATACCATTTGTTGGGCAGTATGTTCCAACGGTCGTTCTGGTTGTAGGTGGCCTCGTCGAGCTCACGATTGTCCATCACATAGAACGGCCATGCGTAGTTGGCGCTCTGGAAAACGTTGTTTTGCATCGGCAGGCCAAAACCCGCCAGGCTGGCGGAGCCCGGGACGATTGTCTTGAGCGCTGGATGTAAGTTCTTGGCGGCGGCCCACTGCGTGAAGCCGTCGTAGCTCGCGCCGTACATACCTACCTTGCCGTTGCTCCAGGGCTGTCTGCTGATCCAATCTATGACGGCATAGGTATCCTGTGTCTCATGCTCCCAAGGCTCGATGGCATCCGGACTGGATCGCTTGCCGCGTGCGTAACCCACCACCCCGGCGTAGCCATGGATGGCGGCGACCTTTGCCAGGTGGTTGGCGGCAGGGTCGACGTAGATGGTGAATCGCAGACTGGCCGGCTGTGGCGCCCGCACTCCTTTCTTGCGCACCACGACGGCTGAGAGTGTTGCACCCTCGCGTGTCTTGATGAGCACCTCATCTTCGATGTCGAATCTGAGAGCGTCGTCTCGAGTTTCCGCACCAGGCAAATAGGGCGCGACGTTCTGCTGCGCCTCGGTCAGGAGGTAGGCGAGAATCAGACTATCGGCATCGGCTGAGACAAGGTTCTTGTGATCCTTGAATTGTGTCAGCAATCGATCGAGCTGCTCGGCCAGGACTCTCGAGGGCGTCTGGAAGAAGTGTTCGGAATCCAAAGCTGTTTTGTCATCCAGCTCGCGAAACACCGTCGCGAAGGCTCGCGCGAACGCTTCCTGAAAGGACAGGTGCTCTTGCGCCTGCGTTGCCTTGGCCGTGCCATAGATTTCCAACAGGATGTCGCGATCGAATCCGCGGCGGGGGTGTCGTGCACGCCAGGCCGAAAGCGTTCTCACCGCCTCTGCATACTGCCCGGCGGCGAGTTGCGACCGGAATCGGCTCCGCAGGTCGGAGTCCTCTCGAGCAGCCTGTGGTTGGCTGAGCGCTTCCAGGGCCAGCTGCCGCATCGAGCTCGACAACGCGGCGCGGTCGCCGATTGCGGGTGCTTGAAATTGAATTGCCTCGGCGTGTATTTGGGGAGCGAGGAATAGACCGAACAGGAGAAGTCCTGGTAGTTTCATTGTTCTTTCGGGCCCCCGGAGGGCCGTCGTCCTTATCTTGCGAAGCGCCGTTGTTAGACGGAAAGCTCTGCTATTCTTGCACGTTCCTTGCCATGCCGCACCAGGGCGACCGCGTCTGTTCCCCACGGAGGCCGGCCGGGTGTCCGGCCCCAAAGAGGGGTAACTCCTTTCCGTTAGTTGGCGTCAGAGTTTGGCTGGAGCATCGGGGGTTGCCCCGGGAGGCCCTAGACGGTTACGGCAGTGTGTGTCGCGGCAGGTCAATCGTGAAAATACAGCCTGAGCCCGCGATGTCCCGGACCCTGAGTACTCCATTGTTCGCCTCGACGCTGCGCCGACAGATTGAGAGGCCAAGTCCCAAGCCGGACGTGTCCTCGCCGCGTTGCTTGAACGGCAGGAACAGGTTGTCCGCCCCGAGCGGAATTCCGCCACAGTGATCCTCGACCTCGATCCGGATGCGATCCCCGACAGCGTAAGCGCTAAATAGGACTTCGGTATTGGGTCGTGTGAATTTAAAACCGTTTTGCAGCAGGTTGCCAACCGCGGAGAGCAGCATTTCCCGGTCGACATCGAGCGCAAGTTCCGGGTCAACATCATCCACTATAAAGATACACCCGCGCGAGTGTGCCTCGAGCGAGGCAGATATTTTTACATCGGAAACAAAATCGGCGAGCGACAGCAGTTGACGTCGAGGAAGCATCCCCGCTGCTACTCGCACATCGGCCAGGGAGCGATCTATGAGACTGCGCATCCCAATCAGGGAACGATCCAGCACGGCTCCCGTTGCGCCGCTCATCCCGACGTTGCCTGCTTTGATGGCTGTAACGGCAAGAGTCGCTATGTGGAGGTGGTTTCTCAGCTCATGCGCGAGAAATCCCAGCCGTTCGTTCAAGGCCTTTACACCAATGTTCTCCACCACAGAATTGCGCTGAAAAGCATATTCGGTCACCGCATCGGCGATACCGTTGTCGAGACAGCGGTTGAGCGTTCGAAACTCGTCTATCTCAATCGGAGCGCTGCGTTCAAACGCGAGATCGGTTATTGCTTGACACAGATCACCGTAGTCGTGAACAACCTGCTCAACTGTGAACCCCTGCAGCGCTAACTCTCGTCCATGCAACGCCGCAGTCGTCCCTATCTCGGACATGGCCGGCCCGCCTCCTGACGGCCCTGAGACCTTGCGGCTGCGCAGGGGCTCGGAGGTTTGCTCGACCAGGAGCGTCTTAATCAGCTGATCCAGGAACGCAGGTATTCCGTGCATCAGTTCCGCATCGGTAACCTTGGGCGATAGCCGCTTGGCGACTTTGAGACGACACCGTTCGACGAGGGCATCTCGGTTGGTCGTGAGGAATTCGTGCAGCATTGTACTAGGTTGAGCTTATCCCTCCCGCCGTTCTGTACGGTCCCGCACATTGAGCGGTCGGCCGCTCAGGTCATTCGCGCGGCACTAGGAATCTCCAGAGTCGCAATAGCGCCCGGCGCATCCTCACGATTTTCCAAAGTGAGTGCTCCTCCGTGGGCCTCGGCAATCTGCCGCGAAAGAACAAGGCCCACACCGCTACCTTATTGGCGACACCACAGCCCTCGTCGATCACCTCGACTACGAGATCACCATGACGACTTCTCGCTACGATCGAGACACGGCCTTGCGCGGCTTGAAGCGCTTCGACCGCATTGCGTGACAGGTTTATGAGCGCATGCTCCAGCTGGTCCTCATCCATATAAACTTCGAGACCAGACGGCACTTGCGTCTGAATCCTGTGTAGCGTCTCGAGAGCTGTCACTCGAGCCACTAGTGGCGCAATGCGCTCGTCTGGCACTTGCATTTAGTGTTTACACATGTAAACTCCCGATACAGATTACGAGTGTAATCGATAGCGGGACTGCCGATGCCAGCGAAGAGACCGGTGCCGATCAGCGAGGCGGAATCAATCGTGATGGAGATCTTCTGGGCGCGCGGGGCCCTTCCCGCCGAGGACGTCTTCGCCGCATTGGAGAGTCACGGAAAGTGGCAGGAACCGACGGTGAAAACGCTGCTCAACCGGTTGTTGAAGAAGGGCGCGCTGCGTGCCCGCAAGGATAACCGTCGCTACGTGTATTCACCCGTACTAACCCGCGACCAGTGGGTGTCAAGCGAAAGTCATGGCTTCCTCGATCGTCTGTTTGGTGGCCGCGTCGCGCCGCTCGTGTCCTACTTCACCCAGCACAGGAAGCTGAGCAAGAAAGACATCGAAGACCTCAAGCGACTGATCAGGGAACTCGACGGTGAGGGCTGAAGTACTGCAGGCATTGACCGACACTACGCTCGCTTCGAGCGCGGCAGTACTGATTGTCGGTCTGCTGCGCAAGCCGTTGCGGGCCGCCGTCGGGGCACGCACCGCGTACTGGTTGTGGATTCTCGTCCCTGCGATGGTGGCTGCCGTGGTCCTGCCTGCGCCGTCGCTAATGCTTGCATCCGCTCAGGTGACACTGCCGGAGCAGATCCGCTCAGCGTTCGCCATAGCTACGGTGAGCGAGCCCACACCCCGCCGAGAGGTACTCATCAACCTCGCACTGGCGGCCTGGGCTATTGGCGCTGGTGCGATGTTCTTCTCGATGCTCTCACGGCAACGTTTATTCCTGCGATCGCTGGGTACGCTGACCCGCGATGAGGATGGACTTCATCGCTCCGATATGGTTGTTGCGCCAATGTTGGTCGGTGCGTGGCATTCGAAAATCGTGGTACCGAAGGATTTCGAGCACCACTACTCACCCGAGGAGCGTGAACTGATCGTGGCACACGAGCGCGCGCATGAGTCTCGCCACGACGTCGCCACCAACCTGGTTACCTCCTTCGCGCTCTGTCTCTACTGGTTCAACCCGCTGATGTATCGTGCGCTTACCTGGTTGCGTGTTGATCAGGAACTCGCTTGCGACGCGCTCGTGTTGGCGCAGCGCGATAACGCTCGGCGCCGCTACGCCGACACACTGCTCAAGGCTCAACTCGTCACTGAATCCACATTGAGGCAACCCATCGGGTGCCATTGGCAATCCATCCATCCCCTTGCGGAGAGAATTTCCATGCTCAAGCGTCCTCTTCCCGGACAGTCGCGTCGGCGCGTCGGTCTCGCGTTCATCGTCGCTTTGACTGGTATCGCGAGCTACGCCGCATGGGCGGGACAAGCTGTTACTGAAGATGATCGGTTGATCCTTGTAAACCTGAAGGTAACGGTCTCCGACGCTCAGACAAAGGGTGTGAATCGGACAAAGGACGTGACGACGCTGGCCACGGAGTACCTCATCCATTCAGGTGAGGCGTTCAAGAATCCAAACGACCGTCTACTCGACGTCGCCTGCACGCCGTATCTCGCCAATGAGCCCGGACACTCGGCCGACTGGAGTGATCGAAAGAGACGTGCTATTCCGCGTTCGCTCGTCGCCGGACAGATTCTCGTGGAGTGCGCGCTCCGTCGCGATGGGAAAATAGTGGCCAGCCCCTCCGTCATCGTTCCTGATGGCAAGTTGGCGATTCTCGAGACGACAGAGCCCGATGGCTTACACCACGATCGATTCGAGATCACCGCATCGAGATCTTCTGAGAAAATCACTGCGGCCAGAAAGCAGTCGGGCGAGCAATAACTGCGAGGGGCGCTGATCGGACGTAGGATCGATTCGAAGTTGACCCGGCGGGGGGGCGCGTCACTCTCGTCTTTTTTCTGCGAGAGTACTTGTGGGTCTTTTAACGCAAGCGGGTGGGAAAAAAGAACTCACGGTATTGCAAAGAGCCAATACCGTGAGAGTTTAACTTGATGTCATGCATATAATTTCAACGGAAGAGATGATATCCACGCAATCGTGGGGATGTAATACGTAGAAACCGACGCTTTGCTCGCGGCGTTTGCCGCTGTGCGGCGTTCAATCGGGGACCTGGGAGTGACACGCTAGTCCTGTGACTCAGTCGGCAGCAGGGCTCCAATAGTGCTGCATGAGCTCAGACGCCCACGCTGGTTGCTCGACTCGACTGCGCGGTAGAAACTCTGCCATCACGGGCTTCAGATCCAGCACCGGCGTTGCGTCGATAGCATCGAGATCTCTGACGTAGAGGCATCGATCCACCACTCGCTCGATGGGGCAAATCGTGCACCCGATGCGATTGGGTCGATTCTTACCGCGCTGGGCGAAAATTCCGACCGCCGGCCAAGCAGGGTTGTTACGAGGACTACGCACACCCGTGACAATCTTCGACGGTTCCACGCGGTCGAAAACGTATATCACCTCAACGTGCGAGAACGCATCGAGACCCGCTAGCGCATCGGGCGAGAACTGCGCTGCCAGCGTAATGCACGACCGCTCGCCGCCCCAGTAGTCGTCTTCCGGTCGGCTCCTCGCCGTCGAGACGACAGCGATTGGTTTCATTTCGAATGTCATGGTGAGAACCCGCGCAAGTTGAAACTGCCACTCGCCGGGAAGCTTATCCCCTCGGTGTCTCGAGGCGCTAGGGAGGTCTGCGACCTAAAAATGAGGTGACTCCAGCGCTCGTCCGCCTGGGTTTGATGAGAGCATGCGTCGCGCCATGTCACTCCCGCCGGCCGCAGCGTGTTTTACGATCTTCGGCTTTGATGAGGCGGAGGCGCGTGTGCTCGAGATGCGTGCGGATCTGATGGCGGCGCTGCGTGAGCACATAAAGAAGCGGGGCTGGACGCAAAGCGAGGCGGCCAAACGGCTTGGCACCACGCAGCCAAGGGTGTCCGCCCTGATGAAAGGGGCCTGGCGTGATTTCAGCGCCGATATGCTGCTGGTATTTGCCGCTCGCGTTGGATTGCGGTTCACATTGAAGTTAGCGGCTTAACTTGCGCGAGCTCCTCTTGCCGTCCTGCCGACATCAGTTTCAAGAGTTGCGGCAGTTTCCGCGTCACGAGGGCTTTGAGATGCAATAGCGAGGTGGGATCGATCGCATCGGCTATATGTATGTCGTAGCGCTTCGCGACCTTGCGACCTGCATCTGATAGGGCAAGGCTCTCGATCCGGCGCACGTGGCGCAGCGTTACAGGTCGGTCCGGCTTCCCAGCGCGCTTTGTTTCCTGCGAGCCAATATCTCTCAGGAATTCACGAACCATCGCGATGGCGAGTTGAAGTTGGGCTATCCCATGCTCATCCTGTTTCTCAGGTATTCCGTACACATTCTCGAGTCGTCCCTGAAGCACGTCCAGCGGATGCATGACCCGAAATTTTCCGACCGGGCTTTCGGAGACGACCGCACGTTTGGCGATGTCGGCGGTGCTGAGATCTCCATAGACACCGGACAATACATCAATGTTGATATAGTCTCCCGTGGACAGTTCCTTCTCGATTTGTCCAGCGAGCAGTGTCAGGTCCCTTTGTCGGCGGAACGTCGCTTTTGCGCCAAGGCCGTGTGCCAGCCGTTCTACGTCGGCTCGCGTTCCAAGGAAATCGACATCCTTCGTCACGGCTATGGGTGATGCAGGTATGCGGTAATAAGCAGCCCAGAAGGCGAGCGCCTGGCCGCCGACGAGGACCATGTCCATGCCGGCCAGCTCAAGGATGCGCTCGAGCAGTTCCGGGGTGGTGTACGCCTCGTTACGCGAAATCACACGGCTACTATTCGCCCAGCTCCGGGAAACGGACCTTCGTTTGTTGGGCGAGCTCTACCGGGAAGAGGTACATACTTTGTGGGTCAGCGAGCCCCAGCTTGAGTAAAGTCCTTTCTCGCGTGCGACGATCACCTTCCAGAACCTGTTGTACCTGCGCGGTGGTGACTCCGGCCGCTTCGATGGCCCGGCCAAGCGCTGCCCAATATTCTATCTGCTGCGCTAGCGAGCGATGCGCGCTGGCGCAAGCGGAATCCGCCAACTTGTATAACTCGTCGGAGACGCGAATGGACTTTGCCATTGAGGCATCATATAGCACTATGTGGCATTTTGCCACATAGTGCTACCGGCTCTTGCTGCGGCGGCCCGGTCGGGCGGCGCTCCCCAGTTGTTTGGCCTTCGATTCGGTCTGCTCAACGAGCTCTGCCTGCGGGGCGGAGCAGACGGCGAGCACCTCGGCGCCGCCGCGACTCTTGCTGATGTAGGCGTGTCCCATGCGGCTGTCGAGATAGATGCTCTCTCCCTCCTGCAGGCGCTCGGGCTCGTAGAACTCGCTGTGGACTTCGATCTCTCCCTTGAGAACGTAGATCCATTCCTCGCCCCCGTGGCGCACCAGAGGTCCGAACTCCTCCAGGGTGGTGGCTTGTATCTTGCACAGGATCGGTACCATCTGCTTGCTGCTCAATTCGGGCGAGATGTACAGATAGTCGTAGTTGCCAGTCGAAACGAGCTTGCCGTTGCCTTTGCGCGCGATGCTGCGGCGCCCGACCGCCGGTGGCCCGTTCGTCTGGGGGGTGTCCGCGAAGAGAGTGCTGAAGTCGGTATCGAGCGCAACGGCGAGTCGCGTCAGCTTGTCGTAGCTGACCCCGAGCCGCCCGTTTTCCATTTTGGAAAGGGCCGAAACCGAGTATCCGGTGCGCTTGCCCAGCATCGCCAACGTCAGCCGGCGGTGCTTGCGCAGCTCCCGCAGTTTCTCGCCGATCCCATGGCCCTCAGTGTTCATCGACCTGGCACCCCCGTTTGGTAGGGGAATTTTGGGAGGCGGCAACACGGGTGTCAAAAGTTTCCGGCGGAGTAACCCGCGCCGCGCAGCACGGAGCCCGGTTTCGCACCGGTATGCCGGCCCTGATCGACCACCAGCTGACCGTTCACCACCACGTAGTCGATGCCGGTGGGGAAGCTCATCGGATTGTCATAGGTGGCCGTGTCCTGGATTCGGTCGTAGCTGAAGACCGTGACGTCCGCTTTCAGGCCTTCACGAATGGCGCCCCGGTCGTAAAGGTGCATACGGGTCGCCGGCCAGGAGGTCATTTTGCGCACCGCGTCCTCCAGGGTGAGTACATGGCGTTTCTTGACGTACTCGGCGATGACGCGTGGAAAATTACCGTACGCCCGCGGGTGCGGCAGCCCGATAGCATCCATCTTACCTGCCTCTTCGGCCGCTCCCGCATCGCTACCGATGCTCATCCAGGGCCAGCGCAGCGCGGCTTCGATATCCGGCTCGCTCATCATGAAGTACAACGCCATCGCGCGGTTCGGTTGCGCGCCGAGCAGGATATCCCAGGCGACGTCCGCTGGATCCTTGTGAAGCTGCTCGGAGATGTACTGGATGCTCTTGTAGCGATAGCTGTCGTATTGCGGGTTGTATGCGTTTGCCAGGACCACATGGTCCCAGCCGCCGCTGGCCTCTACCAGATTCGACCACCCGGGCTGTGAGCCTGCCGCGACCTCTTTCTTCAGCCGTGCACGGACCGCCGGGTCCCTCAGCTTCTGCAGTCCTTGTTGCGCTCCAGCCTCCCAAACCCAGTTGGGAACGGTGATGTCGAGGCCCGTGCCACCGGCGGTGTACACATACATGTCGGCCGCGATGTTGACCCCCCGAGCACGCGCGTCCTCGATGAGCTGCTGCGCCTGCGGGACCAACTTTCCCCAGCCCGGGGCGTAGGCGGCCTTGAAATGGAAGATCTCCACCTGGATGCCCGATTTTTCGCCGATCTCGATGGATTCACCGATCGCTTGCAGGAGCTTGGCGCTCTCATCGCGCATGTGGCTCGCGTAGATTCCGCCGTGTCGTGCGGCGACACGCGCCAGCTCAACGAGGTCGGCGGTGCTCTGGAATGCATCGGGTGGGTAGATGAGGGCGGTGGCGATGCCCATGGCTCCGCGCGCGCATCGCCTCATCGACGTGCGCTTTCATTTCTTCCATTTGCTCGGCGGAGGGTTTGCCAGCCACATCGCCCATGACCTCCACGCGCGCCTGGGCTGAGCTGTAGTAAGTGCCGAAGTTGAGGGAGATGCCCTGCTTCGCAACTGGGCGAAGTATTCCGGTAATGTCGCGCCGAAGGGACCGGCGTGCCGCCTTCGCCGGCGATCGCCGTTGTCACGCCCTCCCGCACCTTGTTCTCGGCAAGGCCGTTCTTCAGCAGCACTTCGCCGGACTGATCCATCATGTCGATCCAGTCCGGGCGAGACGTACTCGCCGTTGGCGTCGATCTCGCGCCGGTTCCGCGGCCCGTCCACGCGGCCGATCTTTGACGAATCTGCCGTCCTTGATGGCGACGTCCGCGCTGCACCCAGGGATTGCCCTGGCCGTCGAGCAGGCGGCCGTTGCGGATGACCAGGTCGTAGGCGGGTTCTTCCGCGGCGCATAGGTGGGCGAGGGGGAGTAAGGCGAGTGCCGCGGCCAGGCAGGAAAGTCTCATAAGAAGGCTCCGCTGAACGAGTTTCCTCTATTTCTAAAATAGCATATATATTTCAGAAGTTGCCAAAAAAGAAAATCCTGGTGTAGATTCAAAAGACCAGCCGCGTGAGCTGGGGCTACAACATCTCGAGGGGCACCCATGAAACACAGGCAGAAAGCCGTGCGCGTCGTCGTTTCCGGACTGAATGCATGCGGCGCGCTCATTCTCGGGTCGACCGCCGTTACGACACCAGCCATGGCGCAGTCTGTCGCGGACGCGGCCGGTCACGATAGTTCAGGGCTGCAGGAAGTCGTGGTCACTGCCCGCAAGCGCGAGGAAAAACTGTTGGACGTGCCGGCGGCGGTGAGCGCGATCGATGCGCAGACGCTCGCTCTCACCAAAGCAACACGCCTCGAGGACTATCTCACCCAAGCGCCGGGCATCACCTTCGACGAGCAACGCGCTGGCCAGACCAAGGTCACTTTCCGTGGCGTGAATGCTGGGGATGTCGGCGCTACGGTCGTGACGTATCTGGATAACATTCCACTCACTCCGGCCGGTGCGCACGCCAGCAGCGCCTTCCTGACACCGGATCTGGATCCCAGTGATATCGCGCAGATCGAAGTCGATCGCGGCCCGCAAGGCACCCTCTATGGGGCGAACGCCATCGGCGGAGTGTTGAAATACGTCAGCATCAAGCCCGATCCAAACAATTTGACCGGGCGTGTCGAGGTTGCCGGCGAATCTGCGTTTCACGGCGGCACCGGTGGAGTCGCCCGTGGCGCGGTCAACCTACCCTTGGTCGCGGACACCCTCGGCTTGCGCATCAGCGCTTTCAGCCGCAACGATCCAGGGTACATCTCCGACCCGCTATTGAAGCGGCAGGACGTGAACAGCAGCCATGTGAGCGGCGGCCGGGTGGCGCTGCTGTGGAATGCCACTGATTCATTGACCGTCAATCTTTCGGGCATGATGCAGCTCATGCAGAATCACGGCTCCGACTTCGTGGACTACGATCCGTTGACGCGCCAGACCCTCTACGGTGACCTCACACACGAGCGTTCCCTGAGCAACGAGTGGTTCAACGCGCGCTATGCGGTCTACAACGCCGATATTCAGTGGGACCTGCACTGGGCCAAGTTGCTGTCCTCCACCAGCTACTCGACGCTGAGCAACGGCGGCGATGAGGACCTGACACCTCAGTACGGGGCTTTGTTGACCGGCATTCTGGGGCAGCCAAACCTCGGGGCGGACAACCCGCTCGTCGTCCATGGGAAGCAGTTTACCGAAGAGCTGCGTCTGACTTCCTCCGGCGACAACCAGATCGACTGGCAGGTCGGCGCATACTACACGCACGATCGGACCGAATATGATCAGGGCGTCGGCCTGTTCGACACCAACACGCAGCAGTTCCTGTCGGCATATGGCGTACCTTTCGGCGGGTACCACAAAAACCTGTACATCGAGCGCTCGCTGTTCGGCAACATCGACGTCCACTTCACGCCGCAGTTCGATGTGGCGTTCGGCGCCCGTTACAGCGTGGACGATCAGACGCTGCATTCATTCTTCGAGGGGTTCCTGTTCGGCGACGCGCAGCATGTCGATAACTCGGAACGCGAGCACGCGACCACCTGGGCGGTCAATCCTCGCTACAAGCTGACCGAGAGCCAGATGGTGTACGCGCGCGTGGCCACGGGCTACAGGGCAGGGGGTGTCAGCTTCCTCAGTCCGGAGGCGATCGCCGCAGGTTTGCCGGCCGCCTTCAAGCCCGATCATCTCACCAGCTACGAGGCCGGCTGGAAAAGCTCGTATTTCGATCGACGGGTCACGCTCGACCTGTCCGCGTACTACATCCGGTGGACGGACGTGCAGGAAGCAGTCACCTTGGGAGGCTTCTCGTTCCTGTCCAACGGCGGCCTGGCACATTCGGAAGGGATCGAGGCGGCGGTCACCTGGGCGCCGCTCTCCGGCCTCAGCATGAATGCCAACCTGACTTACAACCAGAACCGGCTCGATAAGGATCAGGCGGGCGGCGCGGAGCTCTCGCAGGCCGGCAACCGGCTGCCCGGCACGCCGAGGCTGAGCGGCAACTTCGCGGTCGACTACAAATGGGATCTGACGGGGCAGCTCCAGGCCTTCGTCGGCGGATCGGTGTTCGCCACCACCGCGCGGCCGAACGCCCTGCAGTTGGGATACGATCCGAACAATGCGAGCGGGGTGGGGCCGATGCCGAATTTCGGCCAGGCGCCCATTTACGACCCCAACACGAATGCGGTCCTGGGCTACACGTCCACAAAGCTCCCCGGCTACGCCACGGTGGATTTCCGGACTGGTCTGCAACACGGTCCGTGGACGCTGGAGGCGTACGTCAAGAATGTGACGGATAGCCGGGCTCTCAGCGAAACGACCGGGCTGAACAATCCGAACTTCGCCAACTACTCCACTCAGTGGACGGCGGTGGTTCTGAGGCCGCGCACCGATCGGGTTGTCGCTGGCGTGGACGTTTTGACAGACGGAAAGCCAAGAACAACACTCAAGGAGTCTTCGAGTATGCAGCGCCAAATTCTCAGCCGGGCCGTCTGGACGGTGGCCCTCTCGGCCGTAGCGTTGTTCGCGAACGCCAAAGATGGCGGTGCCGAGCGCGAACCCGCCGCAACTGATGCCGGAGCAGGACTAAAGTTGACTTTCGCTGGGGCGTGAAGATCCCGCTTCGCGACGGCGTGCAACTGAACGCGACGGTGTACACCCCGCGCGGACAAAAAGAGCCCGCGCCGTGCATCTTTCACGCTCACTCCCTACATCTCGCAGAGCTATCACGACCGGGGGGTCTACTTTGCGGCTCACGGGTATCCGTTCCTTACCGTCGACGTGCGGGGCCGTGGCAATTCCGAAGGGCAGTTCGACCCGTTGCTCCAGGAGGCCCATGACGGTTATGACGTCGTGGAGTGGCTCGCGAAGCAGCCCTATTGCAACGGCAAAGTGTCGATGTGGGGCGGCTCCTACGCCGGCTACGATCAGTGGGCCACGGCCAAGGAGTTCCCGCCGCATCTGGCGACCATCGTACCGGTCGCCGCGCCTTACGCAGGCGTGGATTTCCCGCATGCGGGGCGAATATCTTCTCGCCCTACGACATGCAGTGGCTGACAATCGTCAGCGGCCACACCTCGCAGGAAAATGATCTTCGGCGATGGTCTGTTCTGGGGCGCCTGGTACGAGCGCTGGTTCGAATCCGGCACGCCATTCAAGCAATTTGACACGCTGCTCGGCCACCCGTCCGATATCTTCCAGCGGTGGGTTCAACATCCGCATCCGGACGCTTTCTGGGATAGCCTACAATCCCACCGCCGAGCAGTACGCGCGCCTGTCGATTCCCATCCTGACCATCACAGGCAGTTATGACGGAGACCAACCCGGAGCGCTCACACACTATCGCCTGTACATGAGTCACGCCTCCGCCGAGGCACGCGCCCGTCACTATCTCGTCATCGGCCCGTGGGATCACGCCGGTACGCGTACGCCCAGGGCGGAAGTCGGCGGTCTCAAATTCGCACCGGCGAGTCTGGTGGATATACCGGGGCTACATTTGCAATGGTACGCCTGGACCATGCAAGGGGGGGCGAAGCCGCAATTCCTGCAGAAACAGGTGGCCTATTACGTGATGGGCGCGGAGCGTTGGCGCTATGCCGACACGCTCGAGGGGGTGACGAGCGAGTCACGGCCGTACTTCCTGGATTCGATCAGCAACGCCACCGATGTATTCGCCGCGGGCACCCTCGGTGCCGAGAGTGCCAAAGGCAAACCAGACCACTACGTCTACGATCCGCATGATCTGAGTTATGCGCATCACGAGGCGACCAGCGACCCAAGTGACCTTACCGACCAGGAAGCGATCCTGACTCAGAAGGGCAAACTGCTGGTCTATCACACGGCGCCCTTCGATAAGGACGCCGAAGTGAGCGGCTTTTTCAAGTTCTCGGCGTGGATCGGCATCGATCAGCCGGATACCGACTTTGCCGTCTCGGTCTACGAGATCCGGCCGGACGGTACCAGCATCTTGTTGACGGGAGACCTTTTGCGAGCTCGCTATCGCGAGAATGTGCGCGAGCCGAAGCTCGTGGCGACACGGGCGCCGTTGAAATATGACTTCGATCACTTCATGTTTGTTTCACGCCAGATTGGTAAGGGCAGCCGGCTGCGCCTGACCTTGACTCCGGTCAATTCGATCCTGGCGGAAAAGAACTACAACAGCGGCGGCGAAGTGGCCGCCGAGTCGATGCAGGATGCCCGCCCGGTCACCGTCACGCTGTATCACGATCGCGCGCATCCAAGTGCGTTGTATGTCCCGATCGGACAACCCGAGGCTCAATAATGAGACTCAAAAGTTGGGTAGCCGTCCTTTGCGCGGCGATGGGTTGTGTACCTGCACTTGCGCTCGCGTACGACATTGCCGATCTCATCGGAGTCCCTTATCCGACCGAGCTCGCGGCGGCCGCGCGGGGAGAAAGGATCGCGTGGATCGCCAACGAGCGGGGCGTACGCAACGTGTGGGCGGCGGCGCCCCCGCAATTCGTTCCACAGATGCTGACACATTGGTCCGAAGACGATGGCCAGGAGCTTAGCGCCTTGCGATTGAGCCGTGACGGCGCGACGGTCGTATGGGTGCGAGGAGGGCATCCCGACGGCGCGGGATTCTCGCAGAATCCGCAGAGTCTGCCAGGCGGTGTCGAACAAGAGGTCTGGGTCGCAACCGCTGACGGACAACCGCGCAAGCTGGCGACGGGCAATTCGCCTGTGCTCTCGCCTGATGGCCGAGTGGTGCTGGCAGTTCAAGGCGAGACCGTCAGCTGTCTGTCGGTGACCGGTGTGGCAGCGCCAGACTGGTGTACGGCGCCGCTGCTGAAGCTCCGCGGCACCAACGGCCGTCCGGTGTTCTCGCCGGATGGCAGCCGCATCGCCTTTGTGAGCGAACGCAAGGATCACAGCTTCATCGGTGTTTTCGACACGGCCACTCGCAGGGTTACTTGGCTGGCGCCGGACGTGGATCGAGACGATTTTCCGGTGTGGTCTCCCGACGGCAAGCGTGTCGCCTTCATTCGCATTGGTGGCGAGCGTTTCGGGGAATTGTTGAATATCACCGGCGCCTGGCCCTTCGAGATCTGGATTGCAGACGCAACCAGTGGGGCAGGCAAGCGCGTTTTTCGAACCAACGACACGGCTGGCGGCTTTGCCCAATTCGATAGCGAGGGCCCCGCTCGTGAGCCGCTGCAGTGGAGTGCGACGGATCAGCTGCTGTTCTATTCGGAAGCCTCGGGTTGGATGCACCTGTATAGTCTGTCTCCCGCCGCGGGAGAGCCGAAGGATCTGACACCCGGAAACTGTGAGGTGGAAAGCGGCTCGCTCTCAGCCGATGGACGCACGGTGATTGTGAGCAGCAACTGTGCGGAAATTGACGGCAGGCAGTTGTTTCGCATACCCGTGGCCGGCGGCAAGGCTGAGCGACTGGCAGGTCGGACGATCGATGTGGGGCCGGTCTTCATCGGAGCTACGCAGCACTACGCGTATCGCAGTGCTGACGCCGTGCAGCCGACGTCCATTGCGGTTGTGAGCTCCGCAGGTGCGCCGCAACGGATTTTTCCCACTCTGCCGGCGAGCTTTCCCGCGCAGGCGCTCGTCAAACCCGAGGTCGTCACGTTCCAGGCGGCCGACGGCGTGACGATTCACGGCCAGCTGTTTCAAGCGGCGGCGGCTCGCGGCGGCGCGAAGCGGCCGGCCGTCATTTTTGTCCACGGTGGGCCCGTCCGCCAGATGTTGCCAGGCTGGCACTACATGGACTACTACAGCAACAGCTACGCGATGAATCAGTACCTCACCTCGCGCGGCTTTGTCGTCTTGTCGGTCAACTATCGCGATGGGATCGGGTACGGCCAGGCATTCCGCCGCGCACAGAACCAGGGGCCGCGCGGCGCGTCCGAATACCAGGACGTATTGGCGGGACGTGAATTTCTGGTCCGGCTGCCCAATGTCGATGCAACGCGCATCGGCATCTGGGGTGGCTCGTACGGCGGCCTGCTGACCGCTCAGGCACTCGCCCGCAATTCGGATCTCTTTGCCGCGGGTGTTGATTTCCATGGCGTGCACGACTGGGCGCAGATGGCGAAGGAGCTGCACGGAGCGGGATGGGGAGTCGATGCGCCCCTGTATGATCTCGCATTCAAGTCATCCCCGGATGCAGCGGCCGCGAAATGGCACTCTCCGGTGTTGTTCATCCACGGTGACGATGATCGTAGCGTGCCGTTTGATCAAACAACCGACCTCGTGAGGCGGTTGCGCGAGCAGGGGGTGCGCACCGAGACGTTGATCTTCCCCGACGAGGAGCACGGTTTCCTTCGATATGCGACTTGGCTGCGGGCGTATGGCGCCACGGCGGAGTTCTTGAGCCGGACGTTGGGCGCGCATTGACGCGCTAAAGGGGGGTAGGTCGATGAACAAACATGTTGCTCGCGTACTGATATCTTTCGCATCCGCGGTGGCCATAGCCGCAACGGTTGCTACATCGGCGGCCGCGGCGCCGACCACAAAGCCTCCTCAAGCGTCCGCGACAGCGCCGGGGCGCGCCGCGCTCGAAGCCGACATAGCGCGTATGGCGCAAGCCGCCGATGGTGAAGTCGGTGTCTTGGCACGCCACTTGGAGACGGGGCTGACGCTGTCGATGAACGACAAAGAGGCCTTTCCGATGGCGAGCACCTTCAAGGTGGCGGTCGCAGGGACCGTGCTCACCAAGGTAGACAAGGGCCAGCTCACTTTGGATCAACTGATCGCGGTCGATCCGAAGCACGTCCTGTCCTCCGAGGGGATTGCGGAGATCTTTCCGTTTCCGGGGGTCTCGGCATCCGTGCACAACTTGATCGAGAGCATGTTGACCCGCAGTGACAACACCGCGACCAATGTGCTGACTGAGTTGGCAGGCGGCCCTGCCGCCGTGACGGCCTGGGTCAAGGGGCTGGGCGTGGAGGGCATGCGCATCGATGGGGATACGAATGGCATTGTAGGACGGTTCTTCGGGGTATCCTCGGCGAATGGCACGGTGGAGGCGCAGTTGAAGCAGGCTGTCGCCGCGAATCCCGCGCTCGAGGCTCTCGGGGATAAGCCCAATGCTTCGTTTGACGATGATCCGCGCGACACGGCAACTCCGGAGTCGATGGTTCTCTTACTGACCAAAATTATCGAGGGTCACGCCCTCAGCGCAGCCAGCACCGATGTCCTGTTGGGGTCGATGGAACGTTGCATCACGGGTCTGAAGCGCCTGCGCGGCCAGTTGCCGGCCGGGACCGACGTCAAGGATAAGACTGGGACGATCGGAGGCACGGTCAATGACGTCGGGATCATCACGTTGCCCAACGGTCGCGGGCGTGTCGTCATCGCTGTCTATATCAAGAAGAGCCGCAAGCCGGTTGAGGAGAGAGAGCAGGTGATCGCCGCAATCGCCAGATCCGTCTACGACTACATGCTTATCGAAAGCGCCAACCGATGATCGCGAGGCTCGTGTTACTGGCGCTCGCCGCGGCTGTTTCCTATGTCGCGGCGGCCTCGCCGGTCGCGACCTCGCCCCCGTCCGCAACAGCGGTTAGGGGTGTTGTGGACAATCCGGCTGCGGTAAGCACAGCTGCCTGGGCTTCAATCGATGCGGCCGCCAGCGCTGAGGTGGAGGACAAGCAGCTGCCCTCGCTGGTGGTCGCTGTCACTGGGCGTGATGGCCTGCTGTGGTCGAAGGCCTACGGATTCGAAGATTCGGCCAAGATCCGTCCTGCGACCCCAGACTCGATCTACCGCGTGGGCTCGATCACGGACGCGCTGACCGCACTGTTGGTAAAGGAGCTGGTCATGGGCGGCCGGCTCGATCTTGATAAGCCAGTCAGCACGTACCTGCCGCACTTCAAGCCGGCGAATCCTTTCGGCGCGGCCATCACGCTGCGCGAGCTGCTGGCTCACACCAGCGGCCTGGTTCGCGAGCCGCCTGTCGGAAGCTCGTTCGCCAGTGACGAGCCCGGGCTCGCCGCGACGGTTGATAGTCTGAACCGGACCACGCTGGTGGCTGCACCCGGCTCGACGGGGAAGTATTCGGAAGCGGATTTCGCCGTTGTCGCGCGTACACTGGAGGTTGTGTCCGGTCGAGCCTTCGACGATCTCGTGCGGGAGCGCTTGGCAAGCCCGCTTGGTATGCAAGCCAGTGCGCTCAGGCACAGCCAGGTCAACAACCTGGTGCACGCCGAAATGGCCCCGTTCGACTCAACCCGGTTCGCCGCTCCGGTGTTTGATTTTGGTGCTCGACCCGCCGGTGGCCTTTACACTTCAGCACGTGATCTGGCACAGCTGGCACGCAGGTTGATGGGCAGCGGCACGCTCGCAGGGTTCACGGCCGCCACCGCCGGTGATTGGCAAATACTGGAGTGTGCGGGGCAGGTGTACGGGTTTTCCTCGGATGTCCTGCTCGTACCGGGCCAGGGACTTGCGGTCATTGTACTTGGTGCCCTCGATGGGAGCCCCTCGTCGACCCGGCTTGCTCGCTATGCGGCAACGGTCCTGGCTGCCGCGAGAGAGGCACGGCCTGTCCCGATCTGGCCGCGATCTACTGTTTACGGCCCGCGGGCGCGGGAACTTGCCGGTGTTTTTCGGCACGGCAAAGACTCTCTGGCGATGCGTGTGATTGGCGGCAAGCTTTACCTCGAAGGACCGACTGTGGCGGCCGAAGTGCGCCGGGCGGGTGAGGGCGTGGTGTTGGATGATAGCGGCACCTATTCGAGCGACCTGCAGGTGAGTGCAGACCTCAATCGTGTCGTCCTCTCCGGCGCCACCTACGAACGGGTCGCGGCGAGCGAGCCGCCGCCGGCCTCGCAGGCCATGCAGGAGATCGTTGGTGACTACGGATGGCCGTATGCCTACATTCGCATCTACGAGCGGGATGGCCGTGCGTATGCACGAACGGCTTGGTCTACCTATCAGCCACTCAGTGCATCGGGCACAAATCGCTGGTCTGTGCCGCGCGACAACGGACCTTTCCGGCTGGAGGCGATTCGATTCCAACGTGACGCGCGGGGACGGATCAACGCGGCTGATCTGAGCGGGGTGCTGTTGCCACGGCGCGACTTCGGTACCGAAGCGGAGGAAGCGCTGCGTAAGTCGATGCGCCCCATTGCGAGTCTGCGCGCCGCAGCGCTCGCAGCCCAGCCTCCCGCGGAGGCCGGTCCGAAGCGAGCCTCCGAGCTGACGGAGCTGACTTCCCGGATTCCAGGGGTTCGGCTGGATGTCCGCTATGCGACTTCCAACAACTTTCTGCAAACTCCCGTTTACACGCAAGCGCGCGCATTCCTGCAGCGTCCGGCAGCGCAGGCGCTGAGTCTCATCGCCGCCGACCTGGCACCCAAGGGATTCGGTCTTACCATTCATGACGCCTATCGCCCTTGGTTCGTGACCAGGATGTTCTGGGATGCCACGCCGGACTACAACCATATTTTCGTGGCTGATCCGAGCCAAGGCTCGCGTCATAACCGTGGCGCGGCGGTGGATCTGACATTGCACGAGCTCAAGTCGGGCCAGATCGTCACCATGCCGGGCGGCTACGATGAGATGTCGAGCCGCTCGTTTCCCTTGTATGTCGGCGGCACCTCGCTGCAGCGCTGGCGGCGCGATTTGCTGCGCGAGGCCATGGAGGCTCGAGGGTTCACCGTGTACGAAGCCGAGTGGTGGCATTTCGACTTCAACGGCTGGCAGGACTTTCCCATTTCGAACCTCGAGTTCTCGGCGATCGGTCGGTGATTGACGGCCGTCGGTCACCGCATGCTTCAGCTAAAAGGGGGCGACTTGCGATACATGATTTCCAAAGTATTGCTCACGACAATCAGCACGTTCGCGTCCGTCGCGTTCGCTGACGGCGCGCAGCACGACACCATCCTCCGTAATGGGCTCATCTATGACGGATCGGGTCGGCCACCTTACTCGGGAGAGGTCGCGATCGATGGTGACCATCTCTCCTATGTGGGCCCCCATGCGCAGGGTCATGCGCGAGCTGAGATCGATGTGCACGGTAAAGCTATCGCGCCGGGCTTCATCAACATGCTGGCGCATCCGGAAGAGTCAATTCTCGTGGACGGCCGGGCGCTGAGCGATCTCAAGCAAGGCGTAACTCTCGAGGTGATGGGCGAGGATTCGATGGGCCCGCTGACGCCGCACATGAAAGAGCTCGTGAAGCAGCGGCAGTCCGATATTCATTACGACGTCGACTGGACCACGCTGGGGCAATATCTGGAGAAGCTGCAAAAGCGCGGCATAGCTCCCAACGTCGCTTCCTTCGTCGGCGCGGGCATAGTACGTGCCAATTTCCTCGGTGAGGCGGATCTGCAGCCGACACCGCAACAGCTGGATGGGATGAAGGCCCTGGTTCGCCAAGCGATGGAGGAGGGCGCGCTCGGGGTGACCACCGCGCTCATCTACAGCCCCAACGACTATGCCAAGACCCCCGAATTGATTGCGCTCGCCAGCGAGTCCGCGCGTTGTGGTGGCATCTACATCGCGCACATCCGCTCCGAGGGAGATCGGCTCATCGAGGCCGTCAAGGAGACCATCGACATTGCGCAGGCATCGGGAGCGCCTGCGGAAATCTATCATTTGAAGGTGGCAGGCAAGAGCAACTGGAACAAGATTGATCCGCTCATCGAGACGATCGAGACGGCACGGGCGAGTGGAACGCGAATTACCGCGGACATGTACAACTACACGGCCGGAGCAACCGGGCTGGACGCCGCCATGCCGCCGTGGGTGCAAGATGGGGGCCTCGAGGCCTGGATTGCCCGATTGCGCGATCCTGCCACGCGCGCCAAGGTGATTGCCGAGATGCGCAATCCCAACCCAACTTGGGAGAACCTGCTGCTGCGTGCCGGGGCAAGCGGCACACTGCTGTTGGCGTTCAAGAACCCGTCGCTGCGTCCCCTGATCGGCAAGACGTTGGCTGATGTTGCGGCAGCCCGCAAAGTCAGCCCCGAGGATGCGGCGGTCGATCTGGTGATCGAGAATGGAGCGCGGGTGGAAGTGGCCTACTTCCTGATGTCGGAGGACAACGTTAAACGTCAAATCGCACTTCCGTGGGTAAGCTTCGGATCGGACGCGGGTGCCCCCGCTCCGGAGGGAGTGTTCCTCAAATCGAGTGACCATCCGCGTGCCTATGGCAATTTCGCGCGTCTGCTGGCTAAGTACGTGCGGGAGGAAAAGGTGATTACCCTGCAGGAGGCTATTCGCAAGCTCACCGCCTTGCCGGCGAGCAACCTGTCACTCCAACATCGCGGTCGCCTGGCATCGGGCTACTTTGCCGATGTGGTGGTTTTCGATCCTGCAACCATTCAGGATCATTCGACGTACGAAAATCCTCATCAGCTCGCCACCGGAGTGGCGGATGTATGGGTCAATGGGATCCGTGCGCTGAAGGACGGAATGGCTACCGGCGCCGCCAGCGGTCGATTTGTGCGTGGGCGCGCCTGGTCCGGTGTTCCCGGCGGGGGATGCCGCGCGTCCAGTCGAGATTGGCATTGGGAAAACCAGCGCCCTTAAGGAACTCGCTGCTCCGGAAAGTAGTTTCCAAAATGGAAAGTCACGGGTATATTAAGGATCGGCGCCGGGTCGCCGGGCATTGAGGTTTTCATGATCGACACTGGCCTTCCGCAGCCGTATCTGCTGTTTTTGGGCGATACGACGTCCGCTCCACTTGCAAAGACTGCATTCGGTTTGCGTGATTGGGCACGCGAACAATGTCTGGGGGAATACGCCCTCCCGGCCGCAACCGTGACGACCGGGCTGCCGCCGCTCACGCCGGCGCAGGCGAAGGCCAAAGGCGCGCGCGGCCTCGTTATTGGTGTTGCGCCTATCGGCGGCGCGGTCTCTGCGAGTTGGGTGCCCGCGTTGGTCGAAGCGCTGGAGGCCGGCCTCGACATCATCAGCGGCATGCACACGCGACTGGAGACCGTCCCGCAGCTGCAAGCGGCCGCCTCGAGGCTCGGCCGGCGCTTGATCAATGTCAGGCATGCGCCGGCAGGGCTACCGGTCGGCAACGGGCGCAAGCGCACGGGCCGGCGCCTCCTGACAGTCGGTACCGATTGCGCGCTGGGCAAGAAATACACCGCGCTGACCCTTGCGCGAGAGTTCAAGAAGCGCGGTATTTCCGCGGACTTCCGCGCGACGGGCCAGACTGGCATCATGATCTGCGGCGGCGGTATTCCGATCGACTCCGTGGTGGCGGATTTCGTGGCCGGGGCTGCGGAAATGTTGAGTCCTGATGCCGCGCCGGATCATTGGGATGTCGTGGAAGGGCAGGGTTCGGTGTTCCACCCCGCCTACTCGGGTGTATCCCTGGGGCTGCTTCACGGCACACAGCCTGATGTCATCGTGATGTGTCACGCGGTGGGCCGCGATCGCGTGTTGGGACTTGAGCACTACGCCACACCCAGCGTGCCCGAAGCCATCGAGATTACCCTTGCACTTGCCCGCCGCACGAATCCGCAGGTTCGCTGCGCGGGCGTCTCACTGAACACCTCGCATCTGGATGCCGCGCAAGCGCGCGGCGTCCTTTCCGAGCAGTGCGCTAAACTCGGTCTGCCAGTGGCCGACCCGCTTCGCAGCGGCCCTGAGCTGGATCGATTGATCAACGCATGTCTGGAGGTGGTGTGAGATGAATACGGGTCCCCTGACTCTGCAAGTAGCGGTCGAGAAATATCCGCTCAAAGAGCCGTTTCACATCACCGGGCACACGATGGTGGACACGGAGGTCGTGACTGTAACGCTACAACGCGGTGGCCACAGAGGGCGAGGCGAAGCATCCGGAGTCTATTATCGTCAGGGTGACGATGTGCCCGGCATCGTCCAACAGATCGAGGCGGTACGCGGGCGCATCGAGGCCGGGGTTACCCGCGAGTCGCTGCAAAGCCTCCTATCGACGGGCGGGGCCCGCAATGCGATCGATTGCGCTCTGTGGGATCTGGAAGCCAAGGAGACGGGCCGCGCCGCCTGGCAGATCGCAGCGTTGCAGCGGCCGCGTCCGCTGCTTACGACATTTACATGCGGCGCCAACAGTCCGCAGAAGATGGCCGCGGATGCCCGCGCCTACAAGAATGCGAAGGCGATCAAACTGAAGCTGACAGGCGAGCCGCTGGATGCCGATCGCGTCCGGGCCGTGCGCGCGGCGTGCCCGGATGTGTGGTTGGGCGTGGATGCCAATCAGGGATTCACACGAGCTTCCCTCGGGACGCTGATGCCCGTTCTCATCGAGGCCCAGGTGGAGCTTATCGAGCAGCCATTTAGGATTGGCCAGGAGGCGAGCTCGATGGGTTGAATTCGCCGATTCCTTTGGCGGCTGATGAGAGCGCGCAAGGGTTGGCCGATTTGCCGCGCCTGGCTCGGGCGATTCAATGTGGTGAACATCAAACTGGACAAGTGCGGCGGCCTTACCGAAGGTCTTGCGATGGCGCGAGAGGCGCGGCGCCTTGGACTGGGCGTGATGGTCGGCAACATGGTCGGCACATCACTCGCGATGGCGCCGGCATTTCTCGTCGGACAACTGTGCAACGTCGTGGATCTCGACGGGCCGGTGTTTCTCAGCCGCGACCGTACGCCGTCGGTCCGTTACGAGAATGGGACGATCTCGTGTCCTGAGGAGCTGTGGGGAGCGCCGGACTTGTCGCAATGAGCGCAACCCGGCCCTCGTGGTTTCAGCGTTTGCTGCTGCCGGGCTTTGCCTTCAAGGCGGTCGTGATCGGCGGCGGCTACGCCACGGGGCGCGAGTTGGCCGAATTCTTCCTGCCCAGCGGTCCGTGGGGTGGACTCGCTGGGATGCTGCTCGCGACGCTCATCTGGAGCGGTGTCTGCGTCGCCACGTTTCTTTACGCCCGCGCGTTCGGGGCGCTGGACTATCGCACCTTCTTCAAACACCTGCTGGGCCGGTTCGCACCCGTCTTTGAGGGGGCCTATGTCGTCAATCTCGTGCTCGTTCTGGCGGTGTTCGGCGCCGCGGCCGGCGCGTTGGGCGAGGCCATTTTCCACTGGCCACGGTTGTACGGAACGCTTTATCTGGCGGTGGGCATCGCTCTTTTCACGATGTTCGGCAACGCCTCCGTCGAGCGCCTCTTCAAATGGGTTTCTATTTTTCTCTACATCACTTACGGAGTGTTCCTGGTCCTTTCGCTGATGAAATTCGGCGACAAGGTGCCGGCGAGTTTCGCCAGCACCGTGCCCGCTGACGGCTGGGCAGTCTCGGGGGTCACGTACGCCGGTTATAACGTCATCGGCGCGATTATCATCCTGCCGGTCATGCGCCATTTGACCAGCAATGCCGATGCGGTGAAGGCGGGACTGCTCGCGGGGCCGCTCGCGATGCTGCCGGCCATCATTTTCTTCGTCTGCATGTGCGCCTTTTACCCGCAGATCAAGGGCGAGACCTTGCCAGCGGACTTCATGCTCGCGCAGATGGGCCTGCCGGTGTTTCATGTCATCTTTCAACTGATGATTTTTGCGGCGCTGCTCGAGTGCGGTACGGGATTCGTGCACGCCATCAACGAGCGAGTCGGGTCAGCTTATCGCCGGCAACGGGGCAGAGAGCTGCCGAGTATGGGCAGACTGCTGATCGCCGCTGTCGTGTTGCTCGGCTCCATGTTCCTGGCCGAACGCTTCGGCCTCGTCACTCTCATCGCGCGAGGATACCGCGCGCTTTCCTACATCATTCTGGCCGTGTTTGTTATACCGCTGCTGACTTATGGCGTCTGGTCGCTCTGGAAGGGGCGCCGCGCGGACACTACCGAAGAGGTGAGCGCCGCGCGTGTTCCGTGAAATGCCCGCTGACTGGGAATGCGCACCTCACGGTGTCGCCTAGCCGGCTCGGGCAACACCGATCCGCACCAGATGCTTGTTGCTTTGGCCGGCCACAGCATCGCTGCTGATAGTGACTGTCCACGGCTTGCCGTCACCGTCGATGACCTTCCAGGCGCTGACCGGCTGGCCTGACGGCGTGACAGGAGCGCCACTGCGGGACCACTGGTCAGTGTCGGCCTTGCCTGCGGCGGCATAGATCCTGCCGATTTCGTCGATCAGCTTGACGCCGCTCAAATTGGAGCTCATTTCCCGAACAATCGTCCAGTGCTCCTGGTCGCCCTGCGTGCTGATTATTCTGTCCTTGTAGGCTACTTTCGCCAGCTCGTAATTCGCCGCCCGCGGCAGAATGTGAACCGCGTCGGTGCCCGGAAGGAAGCCTCCTTCTGGACGCCAGTCATACTCGAGCTGCACGGCCACTGCCCGGGCTTCGCCCTCGCCGCGCATCTTAGTCAAGATATGCAGTGCGCCGTCGATGCCTGCCGAAAGCCCGCCGGTGACTACGAATTTCCCGTTGTCGACGACACGCTGATCGCGCACCACCTTGAGCTCTGGGTGCTGGTGCTTGAGGGCGCCGATATGTCCTCGGGTCGTCGTCGCGGTCAAACCTTGTAGCAGCCCGGTGTTCGCCAGGGTAAAGGCCCCGTTGCAAACTGACATCACATGTGCGGCGGTGCCGCTTTGTTTCTTGATCCACTCCAGGGTGGGGGCATCGTGCTGGACCGCTTGCACGCCGCCACCCGGAACGATGAGGACATCTGCCTGCGGTGCGTTAGCAAAACTGTACTGTGGCAGTACCCGCATACCCATCGCGGTCGTGACCGCGTCCCCGGTTGCGGACACCGTATAGACGTCGAAGTCGTCGATTGCGCCAAACACCTCATAGGGTCCGCTGTAGTCGATGATCTCGACGTCATCGAATAGGAGGATGGCAATCTTCTTCGGCGGCGCCTGGTCCGCCGCAGCCGCAGCCGCAGCGGCGGCGGTGTTGGTCATCGCAACACTCAGCAGGATCGGAATCGCAAGCGATATGAACGTTTTCACGAGGGCTCCATGGATCGGCTGTCGGGCGTTGCAGAATGCGGCGTGACTGTTCAAGCCCAAAGGACATTGGTTGACCGTTTCCTGCCAGGGGCGTGGGGGTGGCAGTTGCCGTTGGCAGGAATGCAGGCATGGTTGTCATTGAGCCAGGTGATGACGCCGGTCGATATTCGCTGGCGGTCTTGTTTACGCACACGGAGCGGACGATGAACAGGCGGGAACTTCTTCAAGGGTCTACGGCGTTGAGTGCCGCAACGGCACTGGTGCTTTCGACGACAAGGGCCTCCGCCGCGGGTGCGGATGGCGCTGGGAACGGGGCTGCTCCTGCGGGGGCGGTATCCGAGGCCGACTCGCCCAGGCCGCTGCAGCCGCCGCAGCAGGGCAGCATTCCAGTGGCATTCCTGGTCTCCAATGGCGCCGTCGTGATCGATTTCTGTGGGCCTTGGGCAGTCTTTGAGAGCGCCTATGTCCCGGAGCGCCACGGCGCGCTATTCAGTTTGTACACGGTTGCTGAAACGACTGATCTGGTCACCGCGAGCGGCGGTATGAAGATCCGTCCGGACTTCACTTTTGAGACCGCGGCGCTACCGAAGGTTCTGGTGATTCCGGCTCAGGATGGGGCAAGTGAGGCGGCGCTCAAGTGGATCCGCCGGGTGAGCAACAGCACGGATGTCACCATGTCGGTATGTGTCGGAGCGCGTGTGCTGGCGAAGACCGGTTTGCTGGACGGTAAGCCCACAGCGACGCATCATAGTGATTACGGTGGTATGGCGATAGACTTTCCCGCTGTCCATGTCGTACGCGGAGCCCGGTTTGTGGAGTCGGGGGTGGTGGCTAGCTCAGGTGGTCTATCCAGTGGAATTGATCTGGCACTGCGTGTGGTCGAGCGATATTTCGGCCGTGAGGTCGCCACAAAGACCGCCTTTGCGATGGAATATCAGGGGCAAGGTTGGATGGATTCTCATTCAAACCAGCTATACGCGGCGCGTCGGGTGTCGACCGCGGCGCATCCCTTGTGCCCTGTTTGTGAGATGGACGTCGACCCCCGGACAGCCCCGCGCTCGGTCTATCGACAAACGACCTATTACTTCTGCGCTCCCTCGCACAAGGCGACTTTCGACAAGGCGCCGCAGCTGTTCCTGGAGGCGGCGCAGTCTTAGCGCAAACTGCTGCGGCAACGAGGTGAAACAGTGCGGCGAACGCGTCTGCGGACAACTCCATCGCGACGAGTCGTGTTCCTTGTGGCACCTGGAATGGAGGTCCTGGATCTAACCGGGCCATTCCAGGTTTTCAATACGGCCACGCAACTGTTTTGCAAGCAGAGCGCCGCTGCCGCCCCAATCTACAGTACCGAGGTCATCAGCCTTTCGCGGCAAACGTCGTTCGTGACAAACAGCGGCTTGCAGATGAGAGCCCACGAGAGTTTCCGCGGTCTGAAAGGCAAGATCGATACAGTGTTGGTGGTCGGCGGGGTTGCGGTGGAGGAAGACGGCGTCGGTCTGCATGCGATGCGGTGGTTTCGGGAAATCGCGGGTCGAGCCCGGCGGGTCGGCTCTGTGTGTACGGGGGCGTTCCTACTCGCACGCGCGGGATTGCTCGATGGCCGCAGGGCTACCACACACTGGAATTGGTGCGAGCAGCTCGCTCGCCGGTATCCGCGGATCGCGGTTGTCCCGGATCCGATCTTCGTCCGGGACGGCAACATTTACACCTCGGCGGGTATCACGGCGGGAATGGATCTCGCGCTGGCCCTGATAGAGGAAGATCACGGGCAGCACCTGGCGCTGCAGGTCGCTCGTCAGCTCGTGCTCTACCTGCGCCGGCCGGGCGGACAATCTCAATTCAGCACGGCCTTAAGCGCGCAGTTGAGCGATCGAGAACCGCTGCGGGAGTTGCAGTCGTGGATATTGGAGAACCTCGGTACGTCGCTGGATGTGGAAACACTCGCCCGGCGTGCGGCCATGAGCCCACGCAATTTCGCTCGAGTCTTTCGTAAGGAAACGCGCCTTACGCCGGCGAAGTATGTGGAGCGATTGCGCGTGGAAACCGCGCGCAGGCGACTCGAGGAGAGCCGCCAGAGCCTGAAAGGGATCGCACACGAATGCGGCTTCGGCACCGTGAACTCAATGCGAACGGCGTTTCATAAGCTGCTGGGTGTTTCCCCTGGGGGATATCGACAGCACTTTCAAGCTGCCGGTTTGCACCAACCGACGGCGGCGGACTCACCACACCGGTTGCGGCTTGCCGGTCCGATACCGCATGATAGTTCGGTGTAGGTCACCATCAGGTTGATATATGGGGGGCGGCCAGGTTTGGGTCGAGTTGGTTGGCGATCTGGTTGTCGCGCGGGTCCGCGGCGAGCCGACTGAGCAATTGCTGCGGGAGGCGCAGGAGAAAGTCCTCTTCCTGGTCCGGGACGCCGGCCGCGGCAAGGTTCTGTATGACACCCTGGAGATGGATGCCCCGCCGGTGGACATCCCGTGGGCGCAGCGAGCGCTGGATGAGCAACTAGGACCGATCAAGCTGAAACGGGCCATCGTGGTGCCCAACAGCCGCCTGGCGTTTCTGGCGCGCATCGCCTTTGGCGAGGGCGACTATCGGGTGTTCTACAACGACATGGTGGCCGCCATCCAATGGCTCGCTGAGCATTGACGGCGCGCATTACTGCACAAACGCGCAACCTGTTGCTCTGGCTGAAGTCCTGACGAGAGGCGTAGCGTGCTCGCTGAGCCGAAACTGCCGCGGGCTGCCGTGACCTCCAGTCCGGAGGGCTACGATCTGTGCCGCGCGGAGGCGCGTCGCCTGCGTGCAGCCGGTGTTATGCGTATCGTGGTGCCAAGCGCCGCGCTCGCAGGCGCAGGTGGCGCGGGGTTTCACGTGGGGAACGTGGGCTTGGTACGCGCAACATCCCGCGACAGCCGGGTGATTGCCCACTTTGGAGTCTTGCCTGACGCGCAAGGATGGTGCGCGGCAGATAGCGCACGGCCGGATCCGGAACTGTTGAGCCAGGTCCGATCGCTATTGTCGGCATAATCGGGGTCGGCGTGATCGGGATCGTCATGATCCGGGGCCACATCATTTCCGTATATGCAAGGGCTTTGCCTGCCTTCCAGCCGGAAGGTAGTATGTCCGCTTCCGTAAATCGCGCCTGGGAAGGAACGGATGTCAGACGCAAGACCTGGTCCGGCGTTGAGGGCTTTGCGCAAACGCAATCTGTGGACCTTGGTGGACGTCGCCAAGCGGACCGGCATTCCCGCCTCGACGTTGTCTCGTATCGAGAACGATCAGATCTCGCCCACCTACGACATGCTGCTGCGGTTGAGCAATGGACTGGCGATCGATGTCAGCCAGTTGTTGTCCGCGGCGCCTGAGGCGGTGGATGCGGCAGCGGATCAGCCCGGCCGGCGCAGCGTGAATCGCATCACCGACGGAGAGTTGGTTCCGATGTCGAACCATACGCTGTGCTACCTGAGTACGGACCTGCTCCACAAGCAGATGACCCCTATCCTGAGCGAGTACCGTGCGCGATCGCTACAGGAGTTCGGGCCGTTGATGCGACACGAGGGCGAGGAGTTTCTGTACATTCTCGAGGGCGAGATCGAGTTGCATACGGAGTGTTACGCCCCGCTGGTGTTGAAGGCGGGGGAGTCCGTGTATTTCGACAGTCGCATGGGGCATGCTTACGTAGCCAGAGGCACGCAGCCTTGCCGTGCACTGTCCATGTGCACCGTACCCCAACCTCCAGCGAGCGCGGCTCCTGCGCAGGACGCCGTGGCCCCGCAGAAGGCGTCTGCGCGGGAGCCGGTAGTGCACAGCCTGCCTTCCCTGGGCGGCCGGCCGCGATCGACGCTAAAGCGTAAGGCACGCCGAGGCTAAGCGCTCGAACTGTGCGCCTGCGCGGATGGGATCGGCAACCGGCAGGCCGAGTCTCTTGGTGTGCTCCTCCAGGACTTTTTGCGCCTGCGACTCAGACAATCGTGACGTGTTGAGTGCTACCCCGGCACATCGCACCTGTGGATTCGTGCGCTTCGCCAAAAGCAGATTCAGTTCGATGGCCTCCATCAGCGAGGGCGTCGAGAAGGCTTCCAACCCGAGGATTCGATCGCGGCTTGTCTCGTGGCACATCACGATGACGTCGGGCTGAGTGCCGTGCAACAGGCCTAGCGACACGCCCGCGTAGGAGGGGTGGAAGAGGGAGCCCTGGCCTTCCACGATGTCCCAGTGATCGGACGCGGCATCCGGACTCAGCAGCTCCGCCGCTCCGGCGACAAAGTCTGAAACGACTGCAAACGAACTCAGTTTTCGAAATAGTCGTTGAGGTTTTACCTTTATTCATCGTTGGCATCGTCGTACTCGTTGGGCTAATCCAAGAGCCAGTGGTGTCCGACTGTTGTTTCTCTTCAGCAAACGAGCGGAACGGAAAAACGTCACAGTCGCATTGCTGCATGGGAATCGGAGTGTCGTCTCCAGTGAATAATTCCTTCGCTTTCTGGAACCAGTACTGCGCACACTGCACAGAACACTGAAGCACGTCACTGATTTCTTCAGCCACCGCATTTCCATTTGAATTCCCGCTCTGCGTCCATGGGGCGGTTTTGCTCGTTGACGCAGTTGTGTACCACACTGGAGCATAGGTGTTTTCGGGTCCCAAAGTTGGGGGGGTTAACATGGACGGCCTAAAAAAATTTGCATAATTGGCCTAAAAATTTGCATAAATTTGCATACCGTAACCCAAAAATACCGTAATTTATGCAAATTTTTAGGCCAAATATGCAAATTTTTTAGGCCGCAAATTTTGCCCAGGGGTTAACATAATTTTCCTAAAATTGGCCAGGGGTTAACATACTTTTGTCCGGCTTGGGGGCGGGTTAACCCCCCAACCCCCCCCAAAAACACCTATGACTGGAGTGGTGGTCTTCTTGGTCGGTGATGGCCATGGAACCCAGTTCGGTTCCGCTTCTCCAGTTGTACCTTGCTGGGTGCTACCTGTGGCTTGAGGTTCTGCTGCAGTTGTATGTGGTTGCGTCCCTTCACTTATTCCTTCCTGGGTGCTACCTGTGGCTTGAGGTTCCGCTGCAGTTGTATGTGTTTGCGTCATTCCTTACAGGGGTAGCCCAGGTATGGGCAAAGTGAGAGGGTTTGAGGGTTTCAAATCCCCTTTTGAGGTCAAAAAAACCTCAGAAAAATCAGAGCTGGGGATTTGTTTGTCGCCACACTGTGGCGGAAATTTTTTTTGAAAACCCCTCGTTTTTCGGCATTTTTTCTGAAGAACGATTTTCCTTCTCCACCAACCCTCCTTCCGCTAAAACCGTACCCATATCTGGCTGATGTTGCCCGACATAAAAGGTCCCGGGGGAGCCGGTCTAATTTTCTTCCCTTGCTCCTAAATATGATCGTATCAAAGGTCCCGGCCCACTGTAATCATCCCGTTCCCCTAATCTAAAACTTAAATTAATGCATTTAAAAATTAATTATGCTTGCTGCATTTAAGAATTAATCAGGGACTATACAGTTGTTACGTACATGAAAATGGCGTTGGTGTCGTTGTTGTTGTCGGTGATGGATAAGTTGCCATCGATATGTTACTGTTTGGAAGTGGAACTGTAACAGAGCAGAGGGACGTAATGTATTTTTCGCCTTTGTGCACGTCTGATTCATACCCAGAGGAGGATTTGTCCGAGGCAGAGGTGGGCATGGGGGGGTAGGGGGGGTACGTACCCCCCAGACGGTCTTGTACCTTTTGCCTCCGAGGTCTGGGGGTACAAGAAAAATTAATAA
>CAVVXG010000033.1:5000-86860 GCA_963752125.1 uncultured Pseudomonadota bacterium
CCATTTAGAGCTGCAATCCCAAACAACTCGACTCGATGAACATACATCGTACGCTGAAAGCTTTGGGTCATATACGGGATTCTCACCCTCTATGATGCCTCATTCCAAAGAACTTATACCCAGGTTTCAGCTGATAGTACGTCTCTAGGCTACAACTCGACGACCCGCTTGGGTAGTCGATTTTCAAATTGAGCTCTTCCCGCTTCACTCGCCGTTACTAAGGGAATCCTTGTTAGTTTCTTTTCCTCCCCTTATTAATATGCTTAAATTCAGGGGGTTGTCTCGCTTCATCTCAGATCAAAATTCAGACAGTTGGATCAATCGATCAGATCGATCGATCGCGCTTGTCGATTGCAGTACGCGCACGCCTTGAAACGAAGCGGCACCGCGTACGTGAGGCCGACCGGCGACACATTACCAGTTGGCCTGAATAGCTGCGCCATAAGTTACACGTGAAAAAGGAAGAGCACAAGGCTCAGTATTCACGTCACTTAAACACAAACCAGCTGCGAGGTAGCTTCCTCAACCACGAAGGGCGAGAAAAGTGTCGAGATGCGAGAGCTTCACTCGATGTATTTCAAGAGACTACCTCAGTCGATAGTATTATCGACAAGACTCTCATTCTCCAGCGACACGGAACAATCGTTCAATGAACGACTATACACGGGCGCGGCTGAGAGGTGGTTGAACCGATACTGAGAGAGGCGTGCTCCTAGGGCTACCCAAGAGCGCCATTTGCGTTCAAAGATTTGATGATTCACTGAATTCTGCAATTCGCATTACGTATCGCATTTCGCTGCGTTCTTCATCGTTGCGAGAACCAAGATATCCATTGCTAAGAGTTGTATGAATTTACGTTCAAATAAGAAACGTGTGCAGGAGCTGGCGACAGCTGCTGATAGCAGCAACCGAGCGACTGCAACATAAAAAAGTCAACTAGCAAAAAGGAGGGTCACATGGGTGTGTAACAGTGGCTCCGACTGCTGCCTCGAGGTGAGCGGAGGCAAGACGAGTCGAAACGGGGAACCTGGCAAAGTCCTGCAATCGGCTGACCGAAGTCAGCGAGAGCGGAGGGTAGCATGCAGTAGAATGAGGCGAACCTCATTCCTCGACCGATCGACTGCACGCGCCTCGCGAGCTCCGATTCATGGAGAGCCAGGGGAGGAGTGGTTGGAAACATCCATTCACATTGGGTGGATACGTGGATACGTGGTAATGATCCTTCCGCAGGTTCACCTACGGAACGGTGAATAAATCTGCGTGAAAAAAAAGGAGGATTATCCTGATGGATGGATTGATTGGTTCGATCTCGAATGAACTTTCGCAAGTCATTCGCCCGACTATATCTTAAGTCATTCGCTCCCCAGAAGGAAGGAATCACCCACTGCTATGGTAGTCTGTGAACGTCATCTGGTCGAGTCGATCGAGTCGATTCGAGCCGGATGGTGGCTGCTGGTCATCCATTGTATTATCTCATAATCTTTCGACCGTACCTGGCGCTATGACGCAGCCAGCCATTGACCCGACGATGCAGAGGGACAACTTGGTAAAGATGAGCTATTAGGAGATTCCAGCAATCAGCGCCTTCGTTCACAAACTGTTCGCGGGCATCAAGGTCACCGGTTGTTACCAATTCCGCGTCACACGCAACAGCGACCTGTTCGTCGACGAAGAGGAAATTGACGATCTGCGCCGCGCCCTGGAGGGCGAGCTCGCGCATCGCCGCTACGGGGCGGCGGTACGGTTGGAGACTTCGCGCGATTGTCCGGAGGATATGGCGCAGTTCCTACTGCGACAGTTCGCATTGCACGATGTCGATATGTACCGGGTACCGGGGCCGGTCAACCTCAACAGACTGACCGCCATCTATGACCTGGTGCAGCGGTCGGACCTGAAATATCCAATCTTCACCCCCGGGGTACCGCGGCGCCTGGTGGCCAGCGGCGATATGTTCGCCGTGATCCGCCAGAACGACCTGCTGTTGCATCATCCCTATCAGAGCTTCGCTCCGGTGATGGATTTCCTGCGCCAGGCAGCTGCCGACCCGCAGGTACTGGCAATCAAGCAGACGCTCTACCGAGCCGGCAACGACTCGCCGATCGTCGATGCCCTGGTCTCCGCCGCCAATGCGGGCAAGGACGTTACGGTGATCGTCGAGCTGCGTGCGCGCTTCGACGAGGAGGCCAACATCGAGCTGTCGAACCGGCTGCAGGAAGCCGGCGCACACGTCATGTACGGCGTCGTCGGTTACAAAACGCACGCCAAATTAGCGCTGGTGGTGCGGCGTGAGCCCGGCGGGATCCGTCGTTACTGCCACCTCGGCACGGGGAATTACCATCCGCGCACGGCGCGGACATACACGGATTACGGACTCTTCACGTGCAACGATGAGATCGGGCAGGACGTGCACGAGTTGTTCCTGCAGCTCACCAGCCTGACTCAGACGCCGAAGTTGAACCGTCTGGTGCAGTCGCCGTTCGGCATGCATGAAATGGTGCTCGCCAAGCTGCAACGCGAGATCGATCACGCGCGCGCGGGTCGCAAAGCTCACGTGATCGTGAAAATGAACGCGCTGACTGAGCAGAAGACGATCGAGGCGCTTTACCGCGCTTCATGCGCAGGGGTAAAGATCGATCTGATCATCCGCGGGGTTTGTGTGCTACGCCCGGGCGTGCCCGGGGTATCGGAAAACATCGCGGTCCGCTCGATCGTGGGTCGGTTCCTCGAGCACTCGCGCGTGTGCTATTTCGAGAATGGCGGCAAGTCGGAGTTGTTTTGCGCCAGCGCCGACTGGATGGAGCGCAACTTCTTCCGCCGCGTCGAAGTCGCCTTTCCAATCCAGCGCCAGTTGCACCAGGAACGCATGTTGCGCGAGTTGCACTATTGCCTGAACGATACGTGTCAGGCATGGAAGCTGTTGCCGGACGGTCGCTATGAGCGGATTGCGCGCGCCGAGCATCGGCCGGTGAATGCGCAGATGGAGTTGCTTGGCCGGTATGCAGCGGGGTCACCGACCGCACCGTAGCTCGCCGGAGTTGGACACGAAAGAAGGACCTTTCAATGAACCAGAAGACTGTCCATAGGCTGTTTCTCGGCTACAGCGTGCTGCTGACGACGATTGTCGCTGGACTGGCCGTCTCGCAGGTAAAGATGGCGCCGCACAGCGTCACGTACGATGAGATCAACGTCCGCCGCATCAACGTGCGTGAAAGCGACGGCACCCTGCGCATGATCATCTCCGGAGCCGGTGCCGCCCCAGGGATCATCGTCAAGGGTAAGGAGCTTCCACATCCGGGCCGCCGAACTGCCGGGATTATTTTCTACAATGACGAGGGGACGGAGAATGGCGGCCTCACCTTCGGCGGGGCAAAACAAGGCGGACAGGTCGCGAACTATGGTCATCTGAGTTTCGATCAGTACGAGCAAGACCAGGTGATCGTGCTCGAGCAACAGGAAGAAAACGGCCGGCGCACCGCAGGCCTCTCGTTCAATGACAAACCCGATACGGCGCTGCCGTGGGATCTTGCCGGGAAGGAGGACACACCTGCAGGTCGCGCCGAATTGGAGAAGCTGAGCCAGGCCGGTAAGTTCGGTGCCGCCCGCATGTTCGTAGGCAAGACGGACGACCACACCGCTACAGTCTCCTTGAAAGACGGCAAAGGTCGTCCAAGGCTCGTCATGAAGGTCACAACCGATGGCGGCGCATCAATCGCATTTTTGGACGAGAACGGCAAGACAGTCCGCACCCTGGCACCGGCCACGGACTGAAGTCGGCTAACGTCCGCGACTGAAAACCCGCAGCCGGAAACCGCTGACGCGCAAGTACTCGGTCTCCTGCTGGAGGTCGGCCGATGTCAGCGGGTGATCCTTCAACCAGCGGGCCGGGAATTCAACTTCCAGCGACTTGGGCGTCGCCTTCAACTCAATCGGCGGCAGCGCCGTGGGACTGCGGCCGCGATGTAACAACACAGCGAGCCGCAGCAGCAGGATGAGATACACCGCGCTGCGGTCCCAGGGCGGCACGAGTTCCTCCATACCGTCCAACGTCAATTTACGCCGGTGTGCGCCGACCATACGGGCGAGGAGGCGCTGTTCTTCCCGGGAGAAGCCCGGCATGTCCGCGTTCTCGAGGAGATAAGCGCCATGGCGGTGGTAGCCGCTATGGGAGACGTCGAGACCGATCTCATGCAATCGAGCAGCCCACTTCAACGCCAAATCGGCAAGCGGGTCGTCGAGTTTCCAGGTCGCGCGTGTCTGCTCGAGGAACTGCAGTGCCGTTGATTCAACACGCTCGCCCTGCGCGAAGTCGACGTGATAACGCCGCTGCATCGCGCGGACAGTGCGCTCGCGCGCGTCCTCGTCGGTGAAGCGGCCGAGCATGTCGTACAGCAAACCCTCGCGCATCGCGCCATCGGCGATGCGCATTTCCTTCAAGTCGAGGACGGCGAAAATTTCCGAAAGAATGGCGACTCCACCGGGAAAAACGGGGCGGCGGTCCTCGGTAATCGGCGTAAGGCGCAACTCCCGGACATGTCCGGCGTCGACGCTGTACTTGATCGCCCGCTCGAGCCCGGCGGGCGTGATCATCACCGCCTGCGGCTCCAACTCCCGAATCGCCTCGCCGATCGCACGGATGGTGCCCGAGCTTCCGGCGCAACGCTCCCACCCTCGACGACGGAACGCCGCTTGCACCGGCTCCAGTTCAAGTCGCGCTGCCATGCGCGCTCGCTCGATACGCTTGGCGGAGATCTTGCCATCGCGAAAAAATCGTTCGCTGAGCGAGACGCATCCCATCTGGAGGCTTTCGAGCTCCAGAGGGGTCAGCCCTTCGCCGATGATGAGCTCCGTACTGCCGCCACCGATGTCGACCACGAGTCGTCTGCCGGGCTCACTAGGCATGTTGTGCGCCACACCCGAGTAGATGAGGCGCGCTTCTTCCATACCGGCAATGATTTCGATCGGATGGCCTAAGGCTTCGCGAGCGCGTTCGAGAAACGCCTGCTTACGGTGAGCGAGTCGCAAGGCATTAGTGCCGACAACCCGGACACTGTCAGCGTGCATGTCGTGTAGACGTTGCCCAAAGCGTTGTAAGCAGGCGAGTGCTCGCGCGGCGACTTCCTTGTCGATCCGGCCGTTCTCCTCGACGCCGGATGCGAGACGTACCATCTCGCGGAGTCGATCAATAACGACGAGCTGACCGTGCGAGTACCTCGCCACGATCATGTGGAAACTGTTCGAGCCGAGATCGACTGCCGCTAGTACGTCAGGGACGTTGGAGCGGCGCGCTGCTTGTGGGGCTGAGCGGGCAGAGACGGCCGATCGCACGCGGGGCGCTGGACGTTCAGGCGGCCGAGAATGAGGACCCGCAGCCACACGTCGTGCTGGCGTTCGGATTGCGGATGACGAACTGCGCGCCTTCAAGGCCTTCCCGATAGTCGATTTCCGCTCCCGTCAGGTACTGCACGCTCATCGGGTCGACCAGAAGCTTCACGCCCAGGTTCTCGACACACGTGTCGCCCTCCTGGATGACCTCGTCGAACTCGAAGCCGTACTGCAGACCGGAGCAGCCTCCACCCTGCACGAATACCCGCAACATCAGATTCGGGTTGCCCTCGCCGACGATCAGATCCGAGACCTTACGGGCCGCGGCATCGGTGAACAGCAAAGCCGGGGTTTCCTGCAACGCTTCAGCCGTACTCATAATTTCAATCGCCTCGTACGAGAATCGCCCTGTCGCCCAAAGAGTCTAGAAGCGGCCGCGGCCCTACGTCAAAGGCGCTTAGCGCAGACATTGATGCGGCCCTGGCCGGGTGAGCTTTGACTTAATCGCCAGCAGCTCGGCCGGTGGCAGGGGTCGCAGCCCCTTGCGGGGCAACCTGCGTCAGCTTTCCCATGATCTGCGCCCCAAGTGTCATCTCGATGACACCATAGTACAGGTTCCCTTCCACGCGTGCCGTGGCGCCGAGAACGACGCGGCCGGGAGCGTAGATATCGCCTTTAACGGTGCCGTCCAGCCTGACGTTCGGCACTTCCACCATCCCCTCAATGGAGGCGCCCTCGCTCACTGACAAGGCCGAGGATGGCGCCTGATCCGATTTGACGTTGCCGAGGATGGTGCCATCAAGATGCAGCCCCCCAGCAAATTCCACGTCGCCACGCACACGCGCCGCCTTGCCGATCAGGGTATCAATCCGAGTTTGCTTCGTTTCACGATTGAACATCTATCCTCCAAAGGGGAGAAGCAGCACGTAGCCGGGAGGCCGGCAGCCGCCCACGCCGACGATGTCAGGGAGTCGACTGCGCGTTCCACAAGAAGGTCTGCACCAAGGGAGCGACCTCCTTACGGCTCGAATGCACTTCGACGGCCACGTGCTCGGGCTTGAACCCCGCGGGAATCGTAACGTCCTGGTCGAAGTTTTGATAAAACCGAAAGTTGAAGGGTAACTCACGCTGCTTGCCGAGGGTGAGCATGGTCAGGTCGAGAGTTGCATCGTCAGACTTGCCGCTGGAACTGCCATCGACGACCACGTCCAGAGTGCCCGTAACCACGCTATCGGGACGACCCGAACGCACGAGCGCGATGTGCACCGAGTACTGTCCGGCCTTACGTCCGGGCGAGACACGCACCTGGCCCAGCTTCACTCCGATTTCCGCAGTAGTGCCCTGCGTGACGACACCGCGATAGAACGCGAGCTCCTGCGACTCACGCGCGACCTGCGCCTGAAGATCCCCGATAGCGCGCGAAACTTCCGCCTGCTCGCGCGAGCGGCCAATGCGGATCGTGTCGAGTTCGGCGAGCTTGGTACGCAGCTCGTGGTTGGTCTTCTCGAGGTGTTCGATCTCGACCTCCAGCTCGGTGCGCTGCTGAGCTACCGCGAGACGATCGTAGCCAGCGTTGTAGCGGCCGAGCTCGTAGATGACGTAGAGCGCGAACAGGCTAAGGACTGTGATGAACGAGATCAGGACGATCCGGCGAGTTGGCGCGTGCCGACGCACGACCAGACTGGGTTTGGGCGGGGCCGCCCTAGGCTTGCCATCCTTGCCAAGCATTTTTGCCAGGACCCACCGGGGGAGCAGGGTCACTCGATCGGTGCGGGAGCCGACGCAACTTTGCGGCGCGCGGTCACCGCCTCCCACCACGAAGGGAATGCCGGCTGTCCCTGCGGGAAAGCGACCGGAGCGAGCTCGAGGAGCGCGCGGGTATAGACGAGGCGCTTGAAGTAAATCACTTCCTTGACAGGCTCCCAGTACGACGCCCAGCGCCACTGGTCGAATTCCGGCTCGCTCGTTTGGGCAAAGTCGAACTCCACTTCCGCAGGCTTCAACCGCAGCAGGAACCAGCGCTGCTTCTGTCCGATACAAACCGGACGCTGGTTACGGCGAACATACCGGGCAGGTAACCGGTACCGTAACCACCGAGTGGTGCATCCGACAAGTTCGACGTCAGTACGCGACACCCCGATTTCCTCGTGAAGCTCACGATACACGGCCTCCTCGGGGCTTTCTCCGACGCGCACCCCACCTTGAGGAAATTGCCAACCGCGGCCGCCCGTGCGACGCCCGAGAAACACCTCGCCGTCGCCCCGCATCAGGACGATGCCGACGTTAGCGCGGAAGCCGTCTGAATCAATGACGTCGCTCATGTAACTCCCGAAGTCTGCCACAAGCGACGGCTGTCGTGAGTAAGGTCTCGCTTCACACGATCGCACGCAGCCACGCTCGCGACCCCCACCCCAGCGGCGCACCCGATAAGCTTAGCGGCGCTGCGCGTCCTAAGAGGGTTATCTTGTGAGGATGTTGAACACGAGGGTGACAGCCTGGAAAGGCCTTACGGCGCTGATCGCGCTGGCGGCATTGGTGTTCCTCGCGTCGTTGCTGGTGGGGAGCTCGGGATTCGGACCGGAACGCATGGCTGGCGCCCTGTTCGGCAGCAACGACGACGCAGCGCACACCATCATCACCGCCGTGCGCTTACCAAGAGCCCTTGCTGCATTCGGCGTTGGCAGTCTGCTCGCCCTAGCGGGGGTACTGCTACAGGCCCTCTTCCGCAACCCCTTGGCCGATCCTTACGTTCTGGGCGTCTCCGGAGGCGCCTCCGTCGCGGCCCTGCTGGCCATGATTGCGGGCGCCGAAGCTTTCGGCGTCCACTCGGCTGCTGTCGCTGGGGCCCTCGGTGCAGTCGCGATCGTCTACTTCCTGGCACGCGGCGGGGGGACGCCCAGGCTTCTGCTGACGGGCGTTGTGCTTGCCAGTGCCTGCGGTGCGATCGTCAGTGTTTTGCTGGCGGTCGCCGACTCGACCAGAGTCCGCGGCATGGTGTTTTGGATTGCGGGGGACCTGGAGTGGGCGTTCAGCCCCTGGATGAGCGCATTGGCAGCCGTGACAGCCGTAGTCGTAGCGCTGTCGATCGGACGGCCCCTGAATGTGCTCGCCGCGGGAGAGCTGCGGGCGCGCAGCGTGGGTCTGGAGATCGAGGTCTGGCGCTCGCTCCTTTTTTTCGCGTGCGCGGTACTAACCGCCGTCGCTGTGGTAAGCGCTGGGACTGTTGGGTTCGTGGGATTGGTTACGCCACACGCCGTACGCCTGGTGTTCCGCACGAGTGATCATCGTGTTGTAGCGCCTGCGTCGGCTGTATTGGGAGGCACGTTGTTAGCGATCGCCGATCTGGTGGCGCGAACCATTGCGAGTCCACGGCAGCTTCCCGTGGGAGCGATCATGGCGATCGTGGGGGCGCCGTTGTTTATCGCGCTCTTGCGAGGGCGCGGGGTGGTTGCGCGGGGTACGGCTTAGCCCGCCGGTTCGTCACTTCACGAAAGTCTGCGATGTCACAACGCGATTGCGTCCATCACTCTTGGCCCGATAGAGGGCAGCGTCGGCTTCCGCGATGAGCCGCTCGGCCATGTGCTTGAGGTCTCGAACCTCAGGGCTAGGTGCGGCGGCGGCAACTCCAATCGACAGGGTGACGGTCTCCGTACCTTGGGCGCCGACCTTGATCGGCTGGCCAGCGACAGCGCGTAAGACGCGGTGGGCCACGCGCTCCCCGTCCTCGAAACTACTTTGGGACAGGACAATCGCGAACTCGTCGCCACCGAAGCGTGCACCCGTATCGCTCGTACGCATCTCGGCATCCACACGTCGCGCGACCTCACGCAACACCGCATCCCCCGCAAGATGTCCATACTGGTCATTGATGCGTTTGAAGTGGTCTACATCGATCATCAGGCAAACGAGGTACTGACGTGCACGTTGGGCCCGCGCCAACTCCTCGCGTAGTCGCGACTGCAGGTAACGCCGGTTGTGAAAGCCGGTGAGAAAGTCGGTGAGACCGCTGCGCACCAGACGCGCTCGGTTGACGGCGTTCTCGACGCAGATCGCGGCAACGACTCCCAAATGAGCCAGGAAATCGACGGCCAGCTCCCGGGTGAAACGCATCGGGTCACGACTGAAGAACACGAGCAAGCCGTCGAGCTGCTCGTTACGCCACAGTGGAATCAAAGCGACGCTGCCCATGCGAACCACGCCTTGTACCAACAACACGTGATCTTCCTTGTAGTACGGGCCGAGCCAGGGTCGCTCGAGCTCAGGCAAGCGCGGCGCGACCTCTTTGATGGTGTCAACGAACCGCACCTCCCGCAACTCCTCCACGAGGAATCCGTCCCCAGCCATCAGGTGGCGGATCTCGTGTTGGGGGTCATTCAGCACCAGGGTGACGGCGTCGAGTTGGTAAGACCCCTGCAGCCCGTGGATCAAGCGATCCAGCAGTTGAGCCAGCGAGCCCGCACGCAAGAGTTCCAGCTCGCGTTCCTGGGTTTTGCTCAGCAAAGCTTGATTACGGCTGGCCTCCTCGGTGAGGTCCTGCAGCCGGCCTTGTAGAGCCCGATTCTCGATCTCGAGGGCGCGGACGCGCGCCTCGCTCGAAGAGGGGCGTCGCGAAGATCTATCAGGCACGGCGTTCCGCCACGCTGCGGCGATCCTCGAGGTAATCGCGGCCCCGTCGCATCAGCGCGGCAAACGCGTCGTGATCCTGCGACAGCACCGCGGTGCGAATGCGCTCCACCGCTTGCGCCAAGGCCTCTAACGACTCAGCGCCGTAGTCGTTCAGACTTTGAATCTCGTAGTACAGATCCGGACTCTCCTGCGCCACGCGGGTGGCCACGTCGAGTTGGGAGTCAAACGTCGTACTCGAGAGGCGCGCGAGCTTTGGCGCGGCTTCGCCGCTCTCCGCCAGCGCGGTGAAGAATGCGATATTCAGCGCATGCGAAAGCCCGAGCACGTACGCAATGAGTCGATCATGGTCATCCAGACTCATCACGACCTGCTCCGCCATGGTCGGCGCGAACAATTCCCGCGCACTGGCGAGTGCTTCAGCATGGCCCAGATCGACGAATATCACGTGGCGCCCGGAAAGCAGCTCGGTATCTGGACCAAACATGGGATGCAGCGAGGCGACCCGGCAACCGTGCGACTTCAACGCAAGCAACCCAGCGCGCAGGGGCGACTTCAAAGAACCCACGTCAAAAATAACACCGGTGGGACGCCGCAGCGCCAAGTCCCGCAGAATGGCGTCAGTGATGCCAAGCGGCGTGGCGAGAATGATGTAGTCGTATTGATTGAGGTCCGCTTTGCGCCAATCGGCCACCCGCGGCACGCCCACGGGTCCGCTGGTCGGGTCGGCGACCTCAACAGTGAAGCCTTGCGATGTGAGGAAGACAACGAACCAGCCGCCCATCTTGCCGCCGCCTCCGATCACGAGCACACGGCGGCCTGTGCCGGCTCCACGCGCGGCGACACTAGCCTGCTCCTGGGTCGTCAACGACGAACGAATCAGGAGACGCAACAGCTCCTCCGCGAGACCTGGGGATACACCCAGCTCCGACGCGGTGGACCGGACGCCCAGGATTACCTCGCGCTCGCGCTCGTAGTCGCGCGTCGGATGGCCGGTAGAGCGCTTGACGCGTGCGACCTCTCCGCTGACGGCTTTACGCTCCGCTACGAGCTCGATGAGCTGGCGGTCAATCTCGTTCAAGCGCCGGCGCAGGTCGTCCAGCGTTACATCGTCGCGCGTCATGGAGGGGGTCCTAATGTCTCTTTTAATGCGGTTCACGCCCTTTCTATCGGCGTCGGGGGTGCCCTGCAAGTGCGAAGGGCGGATTTCCGCCGCAAAGCGCACAAAAGGCCGGCGTTCGCCCCGATTAAGGGCTTGCGGCAGATGACCATCACCGGGCGAGGCTCTAACATTGCCCCCTATGAAACACCCTGACGAGCTTCTTCCTGAACCGCTGCCCGCGGAACCCCTGGCAATCCTGAGCCAATGGATGGCGGAGAGCTGGCAGCGGCAGCTGCAGCCGAATCCCAACGCCATGGTGCTCGCCACGAGCGAGCCGGACGGCCGCCCTTCCGCGCGTGTCGTACTTTGCAAGGACATCGTGGTCCAGCCGGGATACCTGGTCTTTTTCACCAATTACCTATCCCGCAAAGGACGGCAGCTGGAGCACAATCCGCGGGCCGCGGCAGTGATTCACTGGGACGCCTTGCACCGGCAAGTACGTGTCGAGGGATCGATCGTGAAGTCGCCGGACGCCGCCAGCGATGCCTATTTCGCTTCGCGACCGTGGCAGAGTCGGGTCGGTGCCTGGGCGAGTGAGCAAAGCGCGCCGGTCGCATCGCGCGCAGCCTTGCGGAAGGCCGTTGCGTCCACCGCGGAGCGTTTTGGCGTTCCGGATCCCGTACAAGCGTCGCCAGAAGGACACAAGGACTATGTGATCCCGAGACCCGCCCACTGGGGTGGCTATCAATTGTGGGCGGACTCGGTCGAATTGTGGGTTGAGGGAGAGGCGCGGATCCATGATCGCGCGCGCTGGACGCGGGAGCTCACCCCCAGGGCGGACGGATCCTTCAAAACAGGATGCTGGACCGCGACACGCCTGCAACCCTAGCGATCCGCAAGACGCGTTTCATCGTGTGGAAGACCATACGGATCGCCGTGCTTCTCGTGATACTGGTCATCGCGGCGGGCCGGACATGGCTCGATCGAGTGAACACCCAGAGCTGGAAGAGCCCCTTATGGGTGGGTATCTATCCTCTCAACGCCGACGGAAGCACGACCGCGCAAAGGTACATCGCAGGGCTGACACCCGAGGACTTCGCAAGCATCGAGACCTTCTTCGAGCGCGAAGCACACCGGTTCGGCGTCGGACTGGATGAGCCAGTTCATATCGAGCTCTATCCGCAAGGGATACAACTGCCGCCGCAGCTCGAACGCAATTCGGGACCGCTGGGAGTGATGTGGTGGAGCCTCAAGATGCGTTGGTTCGCGCTACACGCCGCAAAGGTGCCGGGTCGAACGCCCTCACGGATCCGCATTTTCGTGCTGTACCACGATCCGAGCTCGCTGCAGTCCGTACCCGACTCCCACGGCTTGCAAAAGGGGCTGGTAGGCACCGTGCACGCGTTTGCGGTAAAGAGCATGGCGGGTGACAACAACGTCGTCATCGCCCACGAGTTGATGCACACCCTCGGCGCGACCGATAAGTACGACATGAATACGGGAGCGCCGCTTTACCCGGCAGGTTTCGCAGATCCGGATCGGCAACCGCGCTATCCACAGGCTACCGCGGAGATCATGGCGGGGCGGCGCGCGCTGTCAACGACAGACTTCGATATGCCCCCAAGCCTGAAGGATGTGGTGGTCGGACGAGATACGGCACAAGAGATCCGATGGACGCAGCGGTGAAACACGGCCTGGTAGCGCGGCAGATCAGCGTTCGTGTCGGAAGTCGGACGCTGGTCAACGATCTGTCGGTCGAGTTTGCTCCGGGTGAGGTCGTGGCCATTCTCGGCTGCAACGGCTCCGGCAAGACCCTGACCTTGCACACGCTCGCGGGATTGCGGCCTCCACATGCGGGCGCGGTGGAGCTCGAAGGCGTCCCATTTGCGAAGCTCAACCGGCGCGCCGTGGCGCTACGACTCGGGCTGCTTGCGCAGGACCTCGAGGATGCGTTTGTCACTACCGCGCTCGAGATGGTGTTGATCGGACGGCATCCGCATTTGTCGCTGTGGCAATGGGAAACTGCCGCGGACGAGCGGATCGCACGCGAAGCGTTGGCCGCTGTAGAGCTGGAGAGCTTCGCCGAACGCCGCACGGATACATTATCCGGCGGTGAGCTGCGGCGCGTCGCCATCGCGGCGCTACTTGCGCAACGTCCCGGGGTTTTTCTGTTGGACGAGCCGACCAACCATCTCGATCCGCATCACCAGATCGGGGTGTTGGGACTGTTTCGCGCGCTGGCCTCGAGCGGGAGCGCCGTCATTACAACACTGCACGACCCGACGCTAGCGGCACGATTTGCCGATCGCGTGCTTCTGTTATTCGGCGATGGCCGCTGGTGCGCGGGGCCGGTGCGGGAAGTGCTGACTGCCGCAAGCCTCAGTGAGCTTTACAACTCACCGATGATGGAGATCGAGAAAGACGGGCGGCGGGTGTTTGTCAGCGCGTGAGTGTACCGCCCTGGCCTGACCGTTCTCAGCGTCCGAACCCGATCGCTTCCAACACCGTTGCGTGCAGCGCGCCGTTGGTCGCCAGCACTGTCGTTGTCCCCAGTCCGACCTCCGAGCCACTCAGATCCGTGAATATGCCACCCGCCTCGCGCACGATGACGGTCAGCGCGGCGATGTCGAGAATGTTCACGTCGGACTCGAGGACGACATCCAGTGAGCCGCGCGCGAGCAAATGGTAGTGCACGAAATCGCCATAGCCACGGATCCGGCTCACGCGCGTAATGAGATCTCCGAAGCGGCTCCATTGCGGGGAGCGCGCGAGCGTTTTCAAATTGCCCGCTGATACGATCGAGCTTGCCAGGTTGGCGCCGCTGCTCACTCGGATGGGCTTATCGTTGAGGAAGGCGCCGCCTCCTACCTCCGCCCAAGCCAGTTCGCCATAGGCCGGTGCGCTGGAGACCCCGAGCACGAACTTGCCAGCGCGCATCAAGGCGATCTGCGTCGAGAAGAACGGGCATTCGCGCACGAACGATTTGGTGCCGTCGATCGGGTCGACGAGCCACACACTCTCCGCGCCCATCCCGTGCTGGCCGGTTTCCTCACCATAGAATCCGTAGGTTGGGAAGCGCTCGCTCAGGACGCTTTTGATGGCCTCCTCGGCGCGAACGTCGGCCTCCGTCACTGGAGACGCATCGGCCTTCGTCGTGACCGCGAGATTCTTCTGGTAGAGGGAACGGATGATCTGTGCCGCGGCCTGCGCGGCGTCTAGGGCTGCTTGAAGCTCTTGGGATGCCATAATCGGGTCTGGTAGTCACGGTTGAAGTAGGCGCCCGCGCAGACGCGCCTGCGCAGCGGGGAGACAGCATGGGCAATCGGCTGAGCAAAATCTATACGCGTACGGGTGATGACGGGACGACGGGCCTCGGCGACGGCTCGAGAGTGCCGAAGGATGGCGCTCGGGTGGAGGCGTATGGGACTGTCGATGAGCTCAACAGCACGGTGGGGGTGCTGCTGGCCGTGCCGGGGCTACCGGAACGGGTTGTCACGTGCCTCACCGAGGTTCAGCACGAGCTGTTTGACATGGGGGGCGAGCTTTGTATTCCCGGCCATCGGGTCATTACCGAGGCGCATGTTACGAAGCTGGAGGAAGCGCTGGATGGGTTCAATGACGCCCTGCCGCCGCTGAAGGAATTCATTTTGCCGGGCGGGGGGCCGGCTGCCGCTGCGTGTCATGTTGCGCGCACTGTTGCGCGGCGGGCCGAGCGACGTACTTTGACACTGTCGCGGGAGGAGTCGGTGAGCCCCGAGGTGTTGAAGTACCTTAACCGGTTGTCGGACTTGTTGTTTGTGTTGGCGCGGGTGTTGGCGCGACACGAGCGTGGGACGGAGGTGCTTTGGCGGCACGATCGGGGCAAGCCGGCTTAGCCTTCTACTCGAGGTAAGCGCAGCGGCGAGCGAAAAAGGGGCTTTCCGGGGGACGAATTACTCTGCCTACGGTCAGCGGAGATCTACACGGTTTGTGCGGGCTCTGCGGTGGGGGTTGTTCGGAGTTTGGTCGCGCGATCCAACGTCGCACGAAATCGTGCCCAATCGAACGCCGGGCCTGGGTCGGTTTTGCGTCCTGGCGCGATGTCGCTGTGGCCGGTGATGTGAGTCGAGGACAGTAGCGGATAGGCGCTCAGCAGCCCGTCAACCACACTCGCAAGTTGATCGTATTGCGCGTCGGTGTAGGGAATGTCGTCAGTGCCTTCCAGCTCGATGCCGATCGAGAAATCGTTGCAGGATGGACGGCCGCGATATTCGGATTGGCCCGCGTGCCAGGCACGCGCGCTAAAGGGGACGTACTGGATCACCTGCCCGTCGCGGCGAATGAGGGCGTGGGCTGAGACGCGGCGGCCGGGTGCGGCCGCCTGGCGGAAGTAAGGATGGGCATCCAGAGGCAGGTTGCCCGTGAAGAGCATATCGATCCACGGCCCGCCAAACTCACCCGGAGGCAAGGTAATGCCATGGACGACAATCAGCTCGGGAACCACATTGCTGGGACGCGCATCGAAGTGCGGGGACAACACTTGCCGCACACCGATGAGCAGGCCGGTAGCCAGGTCGACTTTCATAGACGAGACCGAGGACGACATAGGCATGGACGGGACATGAGCCGGGGATCAACGGCCGCCGGGATCATGCCACAATCACTGCATGAATAACCCTAACGCTTCTTACGTGGCGCGTGACCTGGCGCACGTCTGGCACCCTTGCACGCAGATGAAGGATCACGAGGGGCTGCTGCCGCTGATCCCGATCCGCCGCGGCGAAGGGGTCTGGCTGGAGGACTTCGCGGGACGCCGTTACCTGGACGCCATCAGCTCCTGGTGGGTCAATCTGTTCGGCCACGCCAATCCGCGGATCAACGCCGCGGCGCGCGCGCAGTTGGACAATCTCGAGCAGGTCATTCTCGCCGGCTTCACACATGAGCCCGTCATCGAGCTGTCGGAGGCTTTAGTCCGGGTCGCACCGCAGGGGCTGACGCGCTGCTTCTATGCGGATAACGGCTCCTCGGCGGTGGAAGTCGCGGTGAAGATGAGCTTTCACTTCTGGCGCAACTCGGGGCGAGAGGGTAAGCGGCGCTTCATCACACTCTCGAACAGCTACCACGGTGAGACTTTGGGCGCTCTCGCCGTCGGCAATGTGGAGTTGTACAAGGAGATCTACAAGCCGTTGCTGATGGATGTCATCACGGTCGCCTCACCCGACTGCTACGAACGCGAGCCCGGTGAGAGTTGGGCCGAGCATTCGCGGCGCAAGTTCGCGCATATGGAAGCGACGTTGGCGCGCCACGCGCACGAAGTCGCGGCCGTGATCGTTGAGCCCTTGGTGCAATGTGCCGGAACCATGCGCATGTACGATCCGGTCTATCTCGAGATGCTGCGCGATGCTTGCAACCGGTATGACGTTCATCTGATCGCGGATGAGATCGCTGTCGGCTTCGGGCGCACCGGCACGATGTTTGCCTGCGAGCAGGCTCGCATCCGGCCCGACTTCATGTGCTTATCAAAGGGACTCACGGCTGGCTACATGCCACTGTCGGCCGTTCTGACCACAGACTCCGTGTACGACGCGTTCTATGACGACTACACAAAGTTGAACGCCTTCCTCCACTCACACAGCTTCACCGGCAATCCGCTGGCATGCGCCGTGGCGCTCGCAAGCTTGCGGATCTTTCGGGAGGACAACATCCTCGAGCGCAATCGGACGCTCGCGGCGCAGATGGGGGCGCGCGCCCGAGAGCTGGAGGGCCACGCGCACGTGGCCGAAGTTCGCCAACGCGGCATGATTGTCGCCATCGAACTGGTGAAGGACAAAGCCACGCGTGAGCCGTACCCGTGGCAGGAGCGACGCGGACTGATCATCTATCGCCATGCCATCGAGCGAGGCGTGCTGCTACGACCCGTTGGGAACGTGGTCTATTTCATGCCACCCTACGTCATTACACCCGAAGAGATCGATTTGATGGCCGATGTCGCGCGCGAAGGAATCGAGCTCGCAACATGCGCTTGACACGCGTTTATGTGGACGCGCCGGTCTCGAGCGGGAAGCGTCTCGTCGTTGCGGGCAGCGCTGCGAATCACATCACGCGCGTGTTACGACTTCGCAACGGCGATGCGCTCACCGTGTTTGATGGTAGTGGCGGTGAATTTGCGGCACGCATCGAGGAATTCCGCAAGGACTCCGTAGTGGTCAACGTGGAGGAGCATCGGCAGCTCGAGCGCGAGTCTCCTCTGTCGCTTTCATTGGTGCAAGGGATCTCGCGTGGCGAACGGATGGATTGGATTGTTCAGAAAGCCACCGAGCTGGGCGCATCGCGCATCGTGCCGGTATTCACCAAGCGCAGCGTGGTGCGGCTGGATGAAAAGCAGGCCGAGCGGAAGTCGCAGCATTGGCGCGCCATTGCGATCGCGGCCTGCGAACAATGTGGGCGCAACCGGATCCCGGATCTGGCAACGCCAGTCGATTTCTACGAGGCGCTCACCCCCGATACCTCGAGCACCACACGACTCCTTCTCTCACCTAACGGCGATTTGCGTATCGAGGACCTCGAGGACGTGAGTGCGGGGATCACGGTTCTGATCGGCCCGGAGGGCGGTTTGGAAGACATCGAGCAGGAGGCCGCGATCGCGGCGGGGTTCAAGGCGGTACGTGTGGGGCCCAGGGTGCTGCGCACGGAAACCGCGGCCATTGCGGCATTAACCATACTCCAACGCTACTTTGGTGACCTTTGATATGAGGTATCTGGTCATCGCGCTACTCGCGCTCATCCTCGGTGGTTTCATCGGCCACGCCATCTGGGGCGCGAAACCGGCACCGCGGGAGGTTGATCCGGTGCAGGTCATCCTGACGCAAGTGCGCACGCACGCGGTCGTCGAGCACGAGCGGCAGATCGCTATCTGGTACCGCGCATGTCCTCAGGTCATCGGCAAGACACCGCAGATTTTCATCGCCTGGCCGGCGAAGCTCGTTTACCAGCTCGAGCTAGGGGATGTGCAGGTCAAGAAATCCGGCACCGGGATCACGGTGAGCACCTCAGCGATCCATTCCGACGAGCCCTCGGTGCCGACAGACTTCATGGATTATTTATCCACCACTTCAATTTTCACCTTCGCCAACGAGCAGGAGTTGGTGAATCACGAAATCAGCAAGGCCTCGCCCATCGCTCGCTACCTGACAACCTACTACCTGGCACGCGATCCATCGGTGACGGAAGATTTCGCCGATGAGCTGCGCTCGCTCGTCGAGCACCTGGCGAGCGCACTCCAGGTGCCCTTCACGCGAGTCGACGTGGAGATTCCGAAGGTAGCGATCCCGATGGAATCCTGGCCGAAGTTGCCCACACTCGAGCTATGCGAGGGCTCGTACGCGGCGGTGAATGGGCTGCCGTTTGCAAAAACCTCCGGAACCGCCACGATCCCAATCGGGTTCCGACCGCCGCAATCGCGGCGGGCGCTCGCGGGCACGCAAACGCGCGCTGGCGCCGGAGCCTCCACCAGCGGATCAGCACACGCGCCGGCACCTGCTGACGCGACCGCCGTTCCTCCTGCAGCACCATCACCTACCGACACACCGAAAGGAACTGCGACCATACTTCCGATGCCCAGACCAACAACGAGCGTGCCTCGCTAACCGGCTCCGGATACCCCGTTACGAAGCGCGCAACCGGGCCGCCATTTCCCGGATTACAATCGCGCGGATGTTCCGTAACACGCGCAGTTGCCCCGCCCGAATATTGTTGGGAATCGTCATGGCCTCGAACGCGTTGTAGAGCGTCTCTGACGTGCTTTCGACAGCGGAAATGAGCTCATCGAGAAGTCTTGCTGCCGCGCGTTTGCCGACCCCTAAGCCGTCCGCCGTTGAAAGGCAGTCTGCTCTCGTCACGGCACCGAAGGTATCCGCTTTTCCGACCCTCATGCTCAAATCCCGATCAGGCCAGCGAGGATTGCTGCCGTGAGTCGCGCGGTAACTTTCGGTTGAGACGAGATCGTAGAACGGCGCGAGGTCGACCCCTTCCGGAGTCACGCGGAACGAGAGATTCTTCAGGTGCGCATCGCCGTTGCCCGTGAGCACGTTGAAGAAAATCCATTGAAGGACGCTCACGCGCGCCCGCGCCCGTGCTGTACACAGATCAATGCAGCGAAGCAGATTGTCGGTGCTCGTCTGCTCATATTTGAGCCTTGGCGGTACACCGAGGAGCTGACAGCAATCGATAATATGCGTTCTGCGAGTCTCCTCAGCGAGGATCTGCCGATCGAAGCGCTCAATGAGATAGACGGGGTCCGGCACATAACGGATCTCTACTCGAGGCACTTCGAGCCCGAGTCGCGCGGCAAGACACATTACGAAGTATTCGTTGGCGACGGTGTTCGGCCAGTGTTCCGTATCCTGATGATCGGGCTTCAGGAGGTGAGTTGAGAGGGTGCGACCGATCGGTTCAAACAACGCTCCCTCGCGCACACACACGGCGAGCTTGTGCTGCGCGCCCGCGTTCGACATGTGTTTGGGGGCTTTGGCGGCGAGCGACTGCTGTGGGAGATTCACGATGCGCTCGTGCAGATCCGCATCAGTGAGGGGGCGGTAGCCCGACTCGTTGAAGGATACGGCCGGTGGCAGAAGGGTAATTGCGCCTGCGGACTCCTTGCCGTAATACTCGAGGAGCCCAAAGGCGTCAGCGCGCGAGAGCTTTGCATCGCGCGCGAGGACCTCGCGTGCTTCTTCTTCCGGCAGGAGATTATCGAAGAACCACTGAATCGGGCGCGATGAGGCACCATCGATGATCTTGCCTTGCGAGCGCGGAATACCGGGCGCGAGATCAAACCCGTCAGCGGACTTCACCCACGTGGAGTCGTATTCGAAGGTCCAGATATCGGCCTGGTCGCGCAGTATGCCGACGGTCGCACCATTGATGGAGGCGACGAGCTCGCGTGCGGTCGCGCTCATCGCGTGCGCGCAAGGTCTTGGGCCGCGCTTTCAGGAATGCCGGACGGAAGCTCAACATGGAGCTTCAAACCCAGCTCACGCAGCGCTTCCAAGACCTTGCCGATTTGCGCGGTGGGCTTGCCCATTTCCACCTCCCCAATGAACGAATGGGAGAAGCGGCCTACCTCGTCCTGACGTAGATGCTGGCTGCGGCGAACCAAGCGCAGCAGCCGGCCCAGGTCTTGAGTGCCCCGAATTGGAATTGTCGTATTCCCCACAAGGACATCCTCACAAAATAGCCGAGTGGCTATATTTGATTCTCTGAGCCAGCAAATCAAGAAATAAATAGCCGAATGGCTATTTTCTGCTCAAAGAGCCGACCTAAACTTGCAAAACTAGCCGAGCGGCTCTTTCTAGTCGCCAGCCAAGCTAGCCAGAGCGCTATTTTGGGGAATGTGCCGCGAACACCTGCTAATTGACGCTACGGCGTCACCTGCGCCGACCGCGCGCCCGCAGGTGCGCGCAAAGGGGTCGACCTTACAACATGCGATTGACACGCGTTCATGTGGACGCGCCCGCGTCGACCGGGAAGCGTCTGGTCGCTGCGGGCAGCGCCGTGAACACATCACGCGTGGGTTACGACTTCGCAGCAGCGATGCTCTCACCGTGTTTGATGGCAGCGGCGGTGAATGGACTGCGACCAATGCGCAGACAGCCGCCGAATCGTCCGCCGATGCAGTAGGCCAAGCTGAGATAAATAACGCAGTGCGTGCAGTATAGGTCACGGCAGACCTTATAAGGGAGTTCACTATGCGTCGCCGCGACATCGCCAAAGCCCTCGCCATTTCCGCCGGACCCGTCATACTCTCGCGTGAAGCTGCCGCGCAAACGTGCACTCCACCCTGCTTCCCTCGCACCAATGCCGAGGTCGCAGCCGGCGTCACCCCCACGAACTATGCATATGCGGCCGATGTCTTTGGCTATGACATTCGTCGCACCGGCGCCGTCCTCAACGGCACAACAGATGACGTTGCGGCAATCAACGCGGCTCTGTCAGTCAGCAATAAGGTCTGGATACCAGATGGAGTCACGCTGGGTGTTGGATCGTCATTTACACTCCCGGCAAACTGCACCCTGATCCTCGACGGGCTCATCAAGCCCATTTCGGGATACTCGCAATACTACGTCTGCATCATGTCAGCCGGTTCGGTTATCCGCGGACAGGGCGGATTTGACGGCACCAATATGCCGTTTCCCGCCGGAACCTGGACAGGAGGAGGCACCGGGATCGGACGCGCCGCCGTAGGATGCGGCATTTTCATTAACGGCTCGGCCGGCAGCACTGTAGTGGGATGCCAGATCAGGGATGTATCCTTCCAAAATTTCCCGTCCGGCCCCGTGCTCGCCTTTTACGCGGACGATCTGCTGATCACCAATTGTGTTGCAAGCAACTGCCAGACCTTCATAGGAGGCGAGACCAACGGCGTGTTCCATTCCCACCAGGGAAACAGGGTACGGATGCTCAACAACCGCATCAATACCTTCAACTGGAAGGGGCATTACCTCGGCAACTCAATCGGCAGTTCGATAGAGCTATGTTTCACCAACGGTGGCGCGGCCGGCATGGCCAGTCACTACATGTCAGGATGCCAGGACTGCCACATAGTCGGGGGCGCACAGACCGGCGGCTTTGGCGTCAAGGTATTCCAGTGTCAGCGCGTCACGGTAAGCGACTTCAATAGCTATAGCTCCAGCGGTGGCGGCATCTACATGCAATCTGTGGTGAGCGGCACCATAGAGGCGTGCAGCGTCTACAACCCCACGACCTACGGCATTATTGCAGAAGAGGTCGCCGGAGGGGACTTACGGCGAATCACCATCTCCAATAACAGAATTGAGTATAACCCTGCCGGGTCGAACCTGGACCAGGTTGGCATTCGTTGCGCCGCATTGGATGGGACGAACGTGGTTGATGGCGTAGCTATTGTAGCGAATAAAATCTATCAGCCCTTTATCGGAATTCACCTTCCTTCCGGCTCCAATTCCGTGCACTCAAACATCCGTATTGCCGAAAACGATATTGACGGCCCGTCTAACTACGGAATCCTGGCCTACGTGGCGTCCGCGATCATTGAGAGAAATCGGATCACCTCGTCTGCAGCATTCGAGTCTATATACGCGGCCTGTCAGTCTGGCGTGACGGGCGATTACCTCAAGATCAACGGCAACACCTCGATCAATTCAAATTCCTCCGCCAATCATTACGCGCCAATCGCCTCAGGCGAGCGAGTGTCACTGAACCTGCTCGAGTTTTGCGACAACACGGCGGAAGGCGGCAGTAGCTTGTCACTTTCATCATTCAACACCAGCGCTGCCGACTACGTGCGCACCTTGAAGGTCTGCGGAAACAGCGGATGGAATATTTCCGCGTCGACCGCCATGAACTTCACCTTCAATACCACGACCACGGTACAGTCGGCGGAATTCCTGAACAACAAGCTCTTGAATAGCGGCGGCGGAATGAAGAATCTGGTGCTGACAAATCACGCACGGGTGGCGGCGTTACTATTTGCCTCCACGACCTATAACAATGTTGCCGCCGTGTCGCTCTTATGAGCGCGAAGACAGACGATCGGTAGCCGGCGCGCGATGTCGAGAACGATGACGACACGGCCATCGCGCGCCAGAGCTGCAGCGATAAAGATGCTGGAGATGGCAATTTTGGAATTGTGAGCTGGCGCGCGATCATCTCCGTCCAGAACGGCACTATCCTGCGTAATGGGCAAGGCGAGGCTGGCGCTAACCATGGAGAAGGTAAAGTGATCGTGCACGATATCCAAATGTCGAACCCGTCATGGCGCCTGAGGAAGCCCTCCATTCGGATCAACTCAGCAGGCCACGTCGCGGTGTAACACAGCCGCACGCCGGGCCAATGAATCTCGAGAACGCGACACCGTTTGGCGCCGTTGCCATGCCGTCAATGGATCGCGAGGGACGCGACGTCCTCCTCATCGTTGTCGGTGCGCAGTTCGTTCTGCCTGCCCCGGGGAACGGGCACCCTCGCCTGCAGCCCTTGCCGACGCAGGAGATCCCGTCCACGACTGACGAGTATTTCGGGGAGCCCGGCCGCAGCAGCATCCTCCGCGAGGGGCAATCTCCTTACACCAAGCCCGCGACCGATATTTCCATACGCGGCAGCGCCCACGCGCCGAACGGCGTGCCAGTGACCACGATGATGGTCAACATCCGCGTCGGACCCTGTGGGGTCGATCTGCAAGTTACCGGTGATCGCGTATGGCAACGCGCACTCACCCGCACACGCCCGTCAGACCCGGCGCCCTTCATATCAATGCCGCTCATCTGGGAACGCGCCTATGGCGGAGTCGCTACGAGCTCGACAGAGCTGCGGCCGAAGTTCGAGCCACGGAACCCTGTTGGGTGCGGCTTCGAAACCGACGTGAGCGATGCCATCGGGCGGCCTGTGCCCAACATCGAGGACCCACAGGAGTTGCTGAGAAGCGTCTCTGATCGCCCGCAGCCGGTCGGCACGCTTCCTCTTGCCCGCCACTGGCAGCCGAGAATCAGCCATGTAGGGACGTACGACGAAGGCTGGAAGCGGAACCGTGCACCGTTGTGGCCGGATGATCTGGATCTGCGCTTTTTCTGTGGAGCGCCACCGTACCTACAGGCGTCGCCGCACCTCGTTGGCGGAGAGCAAGTCCTGCTGCAAGGCGTCCACCGTGATGGCCCGATCCGGTTTCAGTTGCCGAAGCTCAATTTTTCGGCGCTCAGCCTTTTCGAGAGCCGAAGAATTCACTCCACACCGATCATGGATGGCGTCGTCCTTGAGACCGACAAGCAGACGTTGACATTGTTTTACCGAGCGGCGGTGCCGGCACCGATGTCGCTAGTCAAGCACGTAAACACGCGGCTGCAGATAGGGGTAGACCCCACGGCGCTAGGGATCGCCACATGACAGGCGCCAGCATCATCGGATTCTCCGGGTGCACCTCGCTCGGCTACACTCTTCCGGCGACACTCGCGGCGATGGGCGCCGGCCTTAGCAACTTCTGCGAATTGGAGAGCGACGAGGGCACTCCGGTGCCCGCTGCAGCGCTTCTCGAGCACGACATGCCCAGCCCCGAGCGATTGGCGTCGCTTGCCAACATCGGACTGGCGGGTGTGGAACAACTACTGTCAGTTGTAAAAGCCACGCATGCACCGTTGATGCTCTGCATCTCCTCCGACCTGGACAATGACGAGACATCACTGCTCCGTGCGGAATTGCGCCGCAATCCGATCGTTCGACCGCAGATCGCGTGGTACCCCTATGGGCGCGCCAGCGCGTTTGTAGCGTTCGCGCAAGCCGCGGCGCTGGTAGCTGAGGGCGCCCATCGATTTATCGTCGTAGGCGGTGTCGACAGTCTGTGTGCGGCTCCGAGGATATCCAGCCTTCTGGATGACGAACGTGTCCTGGGTCCCCGCACGGACGGTACCGTTCCCGGTGAGGCCGCTGTGTTCGCGCTCGTTGCGAGATCGGATGATCCCGCACTCGATCCAGCGACCTCGGCGACACTGGAAGCCGTGGCGCAGCATAGTGGTCGGCCCTTCCAACAGATCGAGCGAGTCAGCGGCGAGGACTTAGCCACCGTGTTCCGCTCGTTCCGGGAAGGCGGCGCACGGCGCGTGGACCGCGTGATCGCCGCACACAGTGGCGAAGGCTATTTCGGACGCAACTTCTCGTACGCCTACCTTCGAGAGGTCGAGGTGATGCCCGAGCCGCTGGAGTTGGATCTCATCGCCGATTGCGTCGGCGACGTCGGTGCGGCAGCCGGGCCGCTGGGCCTCGCATTTGCGGTGTACCGGATGGCAACCGAGCGCCTCCGTGTCAGTAGCCGGGCACTCGTTTACAGCGAGTCAGATTCCGGCGAGGTAGGCGCGGCGATTATCGAAAGTGCGGCAGTGTCATAAGGAGCGGACGCGACCATGGGACAGGCAGTGTCGGCCAACGGGCGTAGCATTCTTCACAAGGGCCATGGGATGACGCATACCTGTGCCCCTCCCGATGTATGTAAGACCCCTAGTCCGGGCGGGCCCGTTCCCATCCCCTATGTCAATGTGGCGATGGATAGCAACATCACGGATGGTGCCCAGTCCGTCAAAATCGAGGGTAACCCGCTCGCCAACGTCGCTGCCAAAATTGCGACAAGCACAGGAGACGAGCCGGGAACGGGCGGCGGCCTAATCTCGAGCAAGTGCGACGGAACGGTGACGTGGAAGACGGGCAGTCCCGACGTGAAGGCGGAAGGCAAAAGCGTTGTCCGCTTTCTAGACACGGCCTTACACAATGGCAACACGTACAACGTTGCCTTTATCAACGCCGGCAAGACGGCGGTCGCATACGCCGACGACTTCGACGGGCTCTGTCCCATCTGCAACAAAGGGCCAGAGGAGCACCGGGTGCACGAGTCGCGCAGCACGGCCAACCGTTGCAGACGCATCATCAAAAAACTGAAGGCGGCGTTTCGGGCCGCAAGTGATGCCGAACAGAAATCGCGATATGCAAGAAAAAAGAGGAAGGGCGAGGCCTATAACGGGTATATGGTCGCCGTCATGTACTGTAGGTGCGGTACGTACTGGGCAGCGATGTCAGGCAACACCCTGGACGGATTCAAGGAAGTCGCCAAGCCCTTCGTCGATGTCGTAATGGGCGGGGGCAATGTCGATCCTGACGATTACATTAAGGCGAACACGGGCTCGGCCGCGACGACGGCAGAGACGCAGAAGGCCATCAACGCGGCAATTGCTGATCTGGGCAACGTAAACAAACGCGCGGGGTATAACGCTGTCGGGCAGTGCGCTGCCGCAAAGGTCATGACCAACCGCCATGCAGCGCTGGAGATGAGCGAGATGTACTTCATGCCTCCGCGCAATATAACCTGGCACCAGACATACAACTGGCGCGTCTTTTTGACCGACCCAAGCCAGCGCGGGCTCCAGGAATTACCGATCGACTTCTCGACCAGGGGAGCGGCGCAGTTACCAACTGGAGGAGCGGTAGGGTCATGTCACACCTGCCAGGAACTGTTATTCATGACGAATTGCCCAAAGAAGAGCTGCCCAGCATGAATTGGAATGCTGTCGTTGAGTTTGTCAGATCGCGTGATGCAACTGCGGCGGAAGCGATGACTGGAGTGCCAGAAGAGGACATCCGCAATGTGGAGGAGGCGCTACACGTTGTCCTGCCGGCCAATTACCGTGGCTTCCTTGCCGTCATGGGGCACAAAAGCGGGGACTGCTGGCCGTTCGGCGAGAAACAGGAGCACAACTTCTACGAGCTCGAGGAGATGTCGGACGAGACCGCCGGACCGCCGCGCTATTTCAGAGTGACGCGCGAAACAGACCTGGGGCAGATAACACCGGAAAGCCTGTATCTCGATCTGGCACGCAGCGACGGTCTCGATGCCCCCCTGGTGGCCATCGAGGACGACGTGCCTCCCGATGCGGACGTAGCTAGAGAGGTAGGATTCACGGTCGCGGAGCGAGTTGTCCAGTTCATATTCCGGCACTTCGAGCACGATCTCCACCCGGCCAGCGAGGCGATCGTGATCCACGGCACCACCGCGGACAGCGCCGTTGACTCAATGAGCCGCCTCGTCCAACTGCTCGTGCAACTGGGGTTCGCGCCAGCGATGCCACTGCAGAAGCGGGTCGTCTGCTTCAGCGCTGGCGCCATGAGCGTAATGGCGTACTTCGCCGAACCGCTCAAACTGATCAAAATTGCCGTCGCAGGGACCGATGCGGCGCGCGTCAAGAACACCGCGGATGGTCTGCGTCACAATCTTCCCGGTGCCACCGTGCCTTATAGGTCTAACCGCCCGAGTCGGTGAACTTTGGGATTGCCTCCGAACTCACATTGGATCATCAGCCGATGATGATTGTCCCCCACGTCGTTGAGCAGCACTGCGACGACGCGATGTTCCTCGGATCCAACCGACTATCCATCGTACAGGGACCCAGCACCAACCTGCGGCGCCTTGGCAGCCACGACCGGCGGCTCGCGGCAAACCTCGAGGGGTTGCGCCTGGCGGGCGAGAAAGCCTGGATGCTTTGTGAAGCGGCCCTCGAGTCGCCTTCTCAAGCCAACATCTTTCCGTTAACGGTCAGGGCGCTCGAGACCCGCGACCGGGAAAGGCTGGGGCGAATTATCAGCGTGGCTCAGTCGGTGCCGGAAACCTCAGCCGGACTTCTGCTGGCACTTGGATGGGTGGAGCCGGCGCATCTTCAAGGCGCTGTAGCCGCCCTGCTTTCAGGTGATTCATTCAGCCGCGCTCTTGGCATCGCCGCTTGCGCCATGCATCGCGTGAACCCAGGGGCCGCCTTTACTCGGTTGCTGGAGGATGCCGATTCCAACGTGAGGGCACGCGCATTTCGAGCGGTCGGCGAGCTCGGTCGCGAGGACATGCTCTCGGCCTGCCTGGCAGTGGTGCAAGCGGACAAACAGCCGGACGTACTTTTCTGGGCTGCCTGGTCGGCGGTTCTGCTCGGCAATCGCGGCGCGGCGCTCGAGGTGCTGCTGTCACACGGCTTCGGGCCGGCACCCCATCGCGAGCGCGCTTTCCGCCTTGCCATCCAGGCGATGACAACGAATGCGGCGCACGCGCAGTTGCAACGGTTGGCTCCCGACATGACCCACGGCCGCTGGGTCATTCAGGGCAGCGGCCTCACGGGCGATCCGGCTTACGTGCCATGGCTCATCAAGCAGATGGACAACCAGAAACTGTCGCGGCTCGCGGGTCAAGCCTTCACGTTGATCACCGGGCTGGATCTCGGTGCCGCGGCACTCGATTGCCCCGCACCTGAAGGGCTTGAAGCCGGGCCGACCGACGATCCCGACGATCCCGCCGTCGATGGGGATCCCGATGAAGACCTGTCATGGCCGCACGGGCAGAAAATCCGGGCGTGGTGGGAAGTCAACGGGATGCGCTTCCAGCCCGGCAGGCGCTACTTCATGGGCGCACCCGTGGATCGCGCCCATTGTCTCCACGTATCGAAGCAGGGCTACCAACAGCAACGCCGCCTGGCAGCTCATTACCTGTGTCTGCTCACGCCGGGCACGTCGTTGTTCAACACCAGCGCGCCCGCCTGGCGGCAGCAGCGCCTTCTGGCCGATATGTGAAGGCTAGCGCTGAAACACGCGGCCACCTGACCGCGCACCTGATCAACTCGCGATCGACGTCTCTTCCGCGATCATCTCTTCGAGACGCTCCAGGTCGGGGACCAGCGGAGTCTCGTTGATCATGCGGACCTGGCAGATCACCGGCGTGCGGTCCGGGAAGACGCGCGAATTGTCGGGGCGGACGACGTCGTTGCTGACGCGTACGAGTTGTGGGAAGCCCTGCGAGATAAGTGCGAAGTTGCCGCCTTCGACGCGCGTCCCGAGAGCATGGAGGATTACGATACGCGTGCGGCCCGATGCGGGCGGAATCATCTGCCCGCAAGCACCTTCGAAAGACACCAGCGGAACGGCCTTGCCGTTCCAGGGAACGGTGCCAACGTACCAAGGCGGCGCCCCAGTCATTTCCGACGGAGTCTGGAACCCAATGACCTCCGCGACACAGGCCCGCGGAATGATGAGCCGCCCGTCGACCAGGGGAACCAACAGGCTGTAGATTTCAGTAACGCGTTCAGCCAAGGTGGCGCCCTCAACCTAACTCGGTGGCATACAGATGACTACCAATGGCCACGCGGCGGCGCTCGACGAGCGGCGCGATGGCCTCGAGGAGTTGCGCCTCCTGGTACGGCTTGCCGAGGTAGTCGTCCACCCCAAGCTCGATCGCACGCGCACGGTGCTTCTCGCCGACGCGCGAGGTGATCATGATGATGGGCACGTCTTTCAGGCGTGGGTCGTTGCGAACGTGCGCGGCCACTTCGTAACCGTCCATGCGCGGCATTTCGATGTCGAGCAGAATGATGTCGGGGACGTTGTCCTGCAGTAGCGCCACCGCGTCCATGCCATCGCGCGCAGTGAGCACACGCATACCGTTGCGCTCCAGGAGGCGCTGGGTGACGCGACGGACCGTAATCGAGTCGTCGACGACCATCGCGAAAACGCGTTTGTCGGCCTTCTCTTTCGAGACGACCGGCGTTGTCGGGCGATTGCGCCACTCGGCCCGCACGAGTGCGCCGATGTCGAGAATGATGACGATGCGGCCATCACCCAGGATCGTCGCGCCCGAGATACCACGGATGCTGGAAATCTGCGGGCCGACCGACTTCACGACAATCTCGCGGCTGCCGATGAGCTCATCGGCGACGAGGCCTGTCGAGTGCTCACCGGCCCGAACCAACACCACCGGAATGGTGACGTCCTGCTCGGGCAGCGCCGAGGGCTCGAGGCCCACGAAGGTGGCGAGGTGTTGGAAGCGATACTTCTGGCCACCGTAATCGAACGCGGCGGCGTCGCGGCCGAGGTGCGCTGTCACTTCAGCCTTCGAGAGGCGCAGCACGCCTTCGACGGTCGGCAGCGGCAACGCGTAGAACTCTTCCCCGGTGCGGACGACGAGTGCATGGCTGATCGCAAGAGTGAACGGCAGGCGGATTGTAAAGACCGTGCCCTCACCCGCCTTCGTCTCCATATGCAAGGCGCCGCCGAGGCGTTTGATCTCGGTGGCCACCACGTCCATGCCGACACCTCGACCCGCCTGCTGGGTAATCGCGCCGGCGGTGGAAAAGCCGGGCTCGAGGATGAGTTGCATGGCGTCTTCGTCGCTGAGGACTTGCCCTGGAGCGATGAGCCCTAGAGCCTGGCCCTTGGAGCGAATCGCCTGGAGGTTCATGCCGCCACCGTCGTCGTTCAGGCGCACCATGACCTCAGCGCCTTCGCGATGCAGCTCGAGAACAATGCGGCCTGCCTCGGGCTTGCCGGCCCGAACCCGCTCCTCAGGCTTCTCGATACCGTGTACCACCGCGTTGCGAAGCATGTGCTCGAACGGGGGCAACATGCGCTCCAACACCTGCCGATCGAGCTCACCCGAGGCGCCCTCGACAATGAGCTCCGCGCGCTTGCCCGTATCAGCAGCAGCTTGGCGCACGATGCGCGCGAGACGCTGCACGTGGCGTTGGAACGGGACCATGCGCGTACGCATGAGTCCGTTTTGAAGCTCGGTGATAGTGCGCGCCTGCTGTTGCAGCAAGCTCTGCGTATCCTTCGCTTGGTTCTCAAGAAGCTGCTGGATGCTCGCGACGTCATTCGCCGTCTCGGCCAGCGCACGCGAGAACTGTTGAATAGATGAGTAACGATCCAGCTCGAGCGGATCGAATTCGCTGCGATGACCGCCCTCGTCCTCGTGACGGTGCAGAATCTGCGCTTCGGTCTCGATTTCGAGGCTGCGCAACTGCTCCTTCAAACGCGTTACGGTACGTGAGAGCTCACCGAGGTTGAAATCAAACGACCCCAGCTGCTGCTCCAGCCGTGAACGCGCAATGCTTGCCTCACCGGAAATGTTCAACAGCGTGTCGAGCAATTCGGCGTCAACGCGCGCCATTTCCTGGCGCTCAACTGGGGCTACTGGCTCGCGGCCCGGCGGCACCGGCTGCGGCGGCAAGAGGCCGTCGTCGTTGCCTCGAGGTTCGGCGCGCCGTTCAAAGCTAATTGAGACGCTCTTGGCGACTACCGAGTTCGGCGACGAAGCGGCAGGCTGCGCTGCTGCAGATGTTGCATGCACGCCGGTCGCGGAAAGACGCTCTATTTCCGGGGCCGCAGCTGCGACTGCGGGCAGTGCGTCGAACGCTTGCACATCTTCGACGACGACGATGCCTTCGTCGGAACCGGCGATGCCGGCATTCGCGAGAGCCCCATCGGCATTGGCGGCTACGCCAGCCTCGGTCTGCGCGTCGGTAGCCACACCGGCGTCAATCTCGGCGTGGGCGTTGGCGCCAAAGTCCAGGTTGTCGTCGCTGGCGCGCTCGTCAGCGCCCGCGACTCCACCCCCGGATTCCAGACTCGTAAACCATTCAGCAGCGGCCGGCTCAACTTCAACTGCATCATCGGGACTCAAAGCCCGATAGGCCGCCTCACCATCGTCGCCGCCAAGTTGGATGCTGGTGGCGAAATCGGCATGGGAGCCGGCGCCCTCAACGGCGGCGCGCTCGGATTCACCCTCGGGATCGGACAGCTGGATCTCTTCGCCGCCGCCGCTTTGGAAGGCGTTGGCATTGGCCGCCCCTTCCGGCGCATCCGTGAGGCTCGAACCGTCTTCAGCGGTTAACTCGGGTGGCCACGGCGCTTGGGTGGTGTCCTTCAGCCATGCGTGTTCGGGCGTGGGCTGCGAGTCCGGCATGTTGGCAGACCAACCCTTCTCGCTGTTCTGGTCCGACCATGGAGCCGAAGGTTCGGCGCCTGCACCCTCCGTACCAACAGCCTCCGACACGAAATAGGAAGGCGAGAAATCATCTGCCGGCGTCTCGAGCGCTGCGCCTTCCGCGGCGCCCTCAGGCACATGTGGAGTCAGCCGCTCGAGGTCGGCGCCGAATCGGGCGGCCTCGTTTTGGGGCTCAGGGCGCGCGGAGTCAGCTGATTGCGCCGACTCAGCGCGTTCGGAAAAAAAAGGCGAGGTCCCCGCTGGTGTCGGCGGAAGCGCGGAAGGTGTGGCTCTGGTCGGCACCGCGGCCGGTTTTGGCGTGGCCGCGACGGGCTGGGCCGCTTTGGGGCGCGACAAGGCGTGAATACGCGCGATCATGGCGCGCGCGGGGGACACGCGCCGGCCGTTGGCCACCAGCTCACGCATACGAGCCAGCTCATCGAGGCTCGCCTGCACAACCTCAAACAGCGCGTCGTTCGGCGCCACCGAACCGTTGTCGACCTGCATGACGAGCGTTTCCAACTCGTGACTGAGGTCGCCCATGGCCATGATGCCTGCCATGCGCGCGCCACCCTTCAGAGTGTGCAGCGGGCGCTTGAGCGCCAGGCGATACTCGGCGCTCTCGGGCTCGCCGCGCCAATCGCTCAGCGCATGTTCGGACGCATCGATGAGCTCGGTCGCCTCCTCGGTGAAGATCGCAGCGACCTCGGGATCGAAGTCACCAGCATCATCCGGAGTCTCGGCGTCTTCCTCAGGCATGACTTCTTCCGCGATCGGCTCGTCAACCTCAGCCGCCGCTTCCTGCGCGGCGCGCGCGGCCGTTGCAGCGGCGATGCGCTGGTCGAGAGCTTTGTCGGCTTCGGCGATGCGTTGCTGCAGGTCCCAATGAGTTACGAAATACCCGGTCGACTCGTCGAGATGAGTGGCCACCGCCTCCATCGCGACCATGCAATCGCTCAACAGGGCGAGATCGCGCTGTGCCAGACCGAGTCCGCTGCTGAAGGCGCGGCGCAGCCAATGATCGAGCGGCTCGGCGACGCGGGTACCGTGCCGCGCCTGCGCCATCTTCGAGCTCCCCGACAGCGTATGGCAGGCTCGGTAGACCTCCTCGGGCAGCACGTGCGGCTCAGCCAACCCGGATTCACGCTCCAGGTAGGCGCGGACGGTCGCAACGTGAGTGTTGGTTTCACGCGCGTAGATCTCACGCAGCACGTCGTCAAGGCCCGCCGGTTGCCCCGCGGAAGCATCGCTCGGCGGTGAGGCGGCCGACTGCGACGCGTGCGATGGTGCGTTGGTCGACGCGCTGGCGGCGCCTTCAGGCGCCGCGTGCAACGACGGCGCATGCGAGGGTGCCATCGGCGCGCCGCTGGCGACCGCGGCGAGTGTCTCCGGAGCAGGTGACGGTGTAGGTGCAGCGCCGGCCTGGAAAGGTCCAGCGGCTGCTCCGTTGGTATATGTGGGTTCTCCCGGCGGCGAAGTCGTCGAAGCCGACGTAGCGGCGTGCGAGGGCACAACCGGATCACTCTGAGAGCCCGGATAGGGTGCCGCCGCTACCGCCGCCGATGAAGGCGCGGGAGCGGGCAACACCTGCGTCGCCACTGACGATGCAACCGAAGCGCCACCTGTCGTTGGCGTCGTCGGCGCGGCCATGGTCGCCGTGAGCGACAAGCTCGAATCGGCGGATGCCCCAGCACCAACCGCGCCGGGACCGGAAGCGCCAGCACGCCCAAAAGGCCTGGGTGCGCCAGGCAGATTCGGCACCGCCACCGTAGCCGTGCCGCCAGTACTGACGGAATCACCGCCTTTGCCGTTCACCGACAGATCGGGAGCCGCGGCCCGTGCAGTGGTCGAGGGTGTCTTACCTGCGGCAAGCGCATGCGCCCGCGAGGAGATCTCGGACATGTCGACACGAGGTTGCTTGCCGGTCTCGAGCTGCTCGATGAGCTCCGGCAGCGCGGCCACGGCTTCGCGCAACCCCGTAAGAATTGCCGGCGTACGGGTCAGCGTGTTGTCCAGAAGGCGATTCAACAAGTTCTCGATGGACCAGGCGAACTCGCCGAGCTCGCGCGCGCCGACCATCCGTCCGCTGCCCTTCAGGGTATGGAACGAGCGGCGCACGGTGACCAGCGACTCGCGGTCCATGGGATTCTGATCCCATGCCGGGAAGTGACGCTGGATCTTGGCCAACTCCTCGTGAGCCTCCTCGATGAAGAGTTTGACGAGCTCCGGATCGGCGCTCTCGGCCAACGCGCGTACCACGGAAGTGCGCGAAGCCGGGACGATCGGCGGTATGGACCCCGCCGAGCCCACCAATGTGGCTCCCACATCGATAGTGGTTCCGCCGACGGTGGAAATCTGTATGGTCTTGGCGAACGCGCCCGGATCCAGCGCCGGAACCGTCGGAACCGCAGGCGTATCAGTTTGCTCCAGCGCCTGGATGCACGACTGCGCATTGTCGAGCATGTACCAGGGGTCGCTGCGTCCGGCCTGCAGCGTTTCCATGTAGTACTCGACACTGACGATGGCATCGGCGAGGCGATCCATGAAGCCCGGTGGCAAGGCACGACCGCCCGGCTGCATCACTCGCTTCAACTGGGTCGTGATGGCCTCGATCACTTCCACCGCGCGGGTCTTGCCCAGCATCAGCAGGCCGGCCTTCATGCCGCGCATGAGCTCCTGCCAGCTATCGAAGCCGCCGGCATCCAAGGTGCCACCGACATTCTGCGTGATCGCTTCCTTGATGCGCGCAAGGTTGAGAATGCATTCGCGCAACACGGCCGCCTGGACCTGTTGGAATTCGACATCCTCGTCGGGTTCGGACAGCGCGTCGGTCCTCGGCCGGATCATGCCGACCAGTCCGTCATCCAACCGATCCTCGACCCCGATGAGGGCCGCGGCAACATCCACCAAGGTGGCGTCGTCGGCCTTGAGGTCGCCGGCCACGATCTTTTCCAGGCGCTCGGTTTCGCCCTGCACCTTGCCGCGCAGCTCGCCCAATCCCAACACGCCCAAGGTGTCGCCGATCTTGCGCAGCAACTCCACCTGAGGCGCGAGTTCCTTCGGCTGCCCGGCACCACGGCGCACGAAAATGTCCAGAACGTCTTTGACCTTCGACAGGTCCTCGCGGATCGCCGTGGCGACGGTCTGCATGAGCTTGACGCTCGGCGCGGACAGATTCTCGCGCTCCTGCTCGATGCTCTCGTCCACCGGCAACAACTCCGACAGACGGAAGGAGGCACGCACGGCTGTGACACGCGGACCCGAGGACTCGGCGCGTCCGACGTAATACAACAGGTTATTGAGCAACTCGACGGGGGGCTGTTGCGAGTAACGCGCCTCGCCCTGCTCGTAGAGGCGGCGGATCTCGCGATCGCCCAGCCCCAGGAGGCGCTTGACCGAAACGCCACCCTCGATGCCGTTCTCCTGTAGCGCCTCAATAATGGCGCCGATGACCCACCAGAGTTGGAACACCGGCTGCCGGGTCGCGATCTGCTCGAGCTTCTGCGCTACCGCGGCCAGAATGTCGAGGTTCTGCTCGGTGCGCTCGCCACGGATCCAACCGATGAGCCCGACCTGGAAGCGCGCGCGCAGGCGCCGCGCCCATTGCTCCACGGTGAGCGGCGGCTCACCCGGAGCAGCCGCAACCGGTTGCGCCTGCTTGTCGGACTTGAGGTTGAGCAGCAGCAGCGTGCCTTCCGACAGCAAAGCGCTGCCGCGAACCGCACGCAAATCATTCAATAAGGGCAGGAGCACCAGCGCCAGATCGCGGCCGCCGGCCAGCACTCGCTCGAGGTAGCTCGGCAGCTGCACCATCGCGCGCATGAGCGCATCGAGACTCTCGGCCTGGCTCTTGCGCTCGGTGGCGGTGGCCAGCAGGTAGCTCGCAACCTGCTCCATCTCTTCCGCAAGCAGCGCCGCGCCGTAAATCTCCAACACGCGCAACACACCCTGCACCTGATGTAGCTCTTGCGTGCAGCGCTCAAGGAGGGTCACGTTGTCTGGCTGCTCGACGTAATTCTCGAGCGCAGTGCGGGCTTCGGCGAGCGTGAGGTTCAGCTCACGGCCGACAAAATCCAACGTCTGGGAAGCGACTTCCGGCATGAAATGCTCTTAAGCGAAACGGCTCAGGTGCCGCCCAGCGCCGATACCGGCCGGGCCGGCGGTGCCGTCGTGGCAACCTTGGCGGTTTCGTCCAGTCGTTTGAACGGGCCCGTGGATCCTATGGGCTCGGTGGTGGTTCCGGGCAGCCGAAAACCGGCGGCCGCTTTGCGCAGTCCGGCGGAGAGCTCGGCTAGCTTGGCGATGGCGGCGGAGGTCGCGTTGGTCGATTCCGCCGTCTGGACGCTGATCTCCTTCAAGACCTGCATGTTACGTGCAATGTTCTGTGCGGCACCCGTCTGCTGGCGCGCGCTGCCCGAGATGTTCTGCACCAGGCTGGCGATCTGGTTGGACACCTGCTCGATCTCCTCCAGAGCCGCACCGGCGTTTTCCGCCAGCAGCGCTCCGCCCACGACGTCTGTGGTGCTGCGCTCCATGGAGACCACCGCTTCGTTGGTGTCGGTCTGAATCGTCCGCACCAGGACCTCGATCTGTTTCGTCGCCGCCGCCGCGCGCTCGGCCAGGCGTTGAACCTCGTCGGCCACCACCGCGAAGCCGCGGCCCGCGTCTCCGGCCATCGAAGCCTGGATGGACGCGTTCAAGGCCAGAATGTTGGTCTGCTCGGCAATATCGTTGATGAGCTCGACGATGTTACCGATCTCCTGCGAGCTCTCACCAAGGCGCTTGATGCGCTTGGAGGTCTCCTGGATGGTCTCGCGGATCGTGTTCATGCCGTCGATGGTGCGACGCACCGCATCACCGCCCTTGTGGGCGACTTCCACCGAATGGCGGGCGACGTCTGAGGCGCGCTCGGCGTTACCGGATACCTCCTCCACCGAGGAGGCCATGCTGCCGGCCGATTCGGTCGCGGAGGCGATCTGTTTCGATTGCGCGCCGCTGGCCTTCGCCAGATGTTGGGAGAGTGCCTGCGTCTGGCGCGTAGCACTGTCGAGTTGAATGGCCGACTGGTTGATGGTGGTCACGAGGCCGCGCAGAGCGTCGACCGCATAGTTGATCGAGTCGGCGATAGCGCCGGTGATGTCCTCTGTCACGGTCGCCTGCACCGTCAGATCACCGTCCGCGAGGCTCGACAGCTCATCCAGCAGACGCAGAATGGCCTGCTGATTGCGGTCGTTTTCCTTGCGTTGAGTGTCAACGGTCAGACGTTGTGCTTCGACGGTCTTACGCACGCGCAGGGAGGAAACCACGCCGAGTACCAGTAGGACAAGCGCGGCGGTTAGCAACCCGCCCGGGACCCAGTTCGATAGCTTGCTCGAGGACGGCGCGGGCTCGGCCGCCTTCGCTGCGGAGGCTAAGGCGCGGGCGTCAGTCGTGATATCCCGTGCTGCAGCCTGCGCCGCCGGGAGCGCGGGCGCCGCTGCGACGGCACGTCGAACCGCGCCGTTGAGGTCGGCATAAATGGTGTCGAGAGCTTTGAGGCGCTTCTCCGTCTCCGCTCCCGGAGTGATTTTGGGGAGTACCAGCCCGGTGTTGGTACCCTGCAGGCCTTGAATGACCTGTCCCAGATAGTCGTTACTTTCGGCCAGCCGCTGCGCGGCCTGGTTCGTGGCTCCGCCAGAAGCCAACGCTGCCACGTCCAACTGCAACCGCTGCGCGCGCAACTCAAAACGCTCCAGCGCTCGCGAGCCGACCTCCAGGTTGGCACCGGTCAGGCCGCCGGTGATGGCGCCCATCTCGGTGATCAGCCGCGGCACGAGATCTCGCGTCTCACGGGCAGCGTTACCCGCATCCGCCAGCGCAACCCTGGCCTCGCTCACCGCTGCGGCGTTGCTCAGAAGGCGGGAGAAGCGGGCGTCTTTCACAAACGCAGCGCTGGGAGCAGCCGCGGCCGCGTCCTTGAGCTGCTGCAGTTGCGACTGAAAGCTGCCGAGGGCGGCTTCGTTGCCCGACACCGCGCCTTCCGAGTCAACCGCCAACCCATAAAGCGCATCGAGGGGTACCGTGACGGAGGCCGGGGCCGGCGGCTGATTGTCGCGTGTAAAGAAAATGAGCACCGAGACAGCCAACAATACTGTTGCTATCACCAACAACATGGCGAGGCCGCCGCCTACGCGAGTCGAGGATGCCGGGGGGCTCATCGCGGGTTCACTTGTGTCATATGGGCGCTGGTGCCTTTCAGGCCGCTGCTTCGGAGAACGCCGAGCTTTCCAGCACGGACCTCAGACTCAATACGGGCCACTGCTCAGTGGCGCGGCGGAAGGCGCCGGCGAGATATCGCTCGCAGCGCGCGACCGTTGGCGGCGCATCGCCGGAGAACTCGCCTTCAGCGAAGCGCCGGAAGCCGAGCACCTCATCGACGAGGAGCCCGGCGGGAATTTCACGATGGTTCACCACGACCACCCGAGTGTTGCGCGTGATGGGCGTCGTGCCGCTGCCCAAAAACTGACGCAGGTCAATGACTGGCAGCAACTGCCCGCGGACGTTAGCGAGCCCCTTGATCCAGGACTTCGCGCCCGGGACCCGGGTCAGGGCCGGCGGCAGGCCAAGCACCTCACGAGTTTCCTCGCGAGCCACCAAGTACAAATCACCCGCCATGCGCAGGGCAACACCCACCCATTCACGGCCGGCGGTGCCCTCCTGGCTCACCTGGGCCGAGACCGCGCGGCCCCGGCGCTCGAGCTCGGCCAGCAGCTCGAAGGGCCGATCGCGCAGCGACTTCAATGGGACTTCATCGGCCACGAGAAGCCCTCAGGCAATGCATGGGTACGCCGCTCATGCGGACAGCGTCGCCTGCGCTTTGGCAACGAGCTGGTCCGGGGAAACCGGTTTCACCATGTAGTCGACCGCCCCCTGGCGCAAACCCCAGATGCGGTCCGTCTCCTGGCCCTTGGACGTCACCATGATGATCGGAATGGTGCGGGTCTTCGGGTCGTTAGCCAGGGCACGGGTCGCCTGGTATCCGTTCATCCCGGGCATGACGATGTCCATGAAAATGAGATCCGGGCTCATTTCCCTGGCAAGGCGCACGCCTTCGGCGCCATCGGCTGCGGCCGCCGTGCGGTACCCATGCTTCTCCAGTGCCTTCTGCATGACATGCACTTCGGTGGGCGAATCGTCGACGATCAGTATCAGCGGCATTCCTTTTATCTCCCGATATGCGTCTCTATCGCGCTCAGGAGCTCGTCCTTGGTGAACGGCTTGGTGAGATAGTGCTCCGAGCCGACAATTCGACCCCTGGCGCGATCGAACAGGCCGTCCTTGGAGGACAGCATGATCACGGGAATCGAACGGAATACCTTGTTGTGCTTGATGAGGGAACAGGTCTGATAGCCATCGAGACGCGGCATCATGATGTCGACGAACACGATGTCAGGCTGGTGATCGGCGATCTTGGCCAGCGCATCGAATCCGTCAATCGCCGTGAAGACTTCGCAACCCTCTTTCGCGAGCAGGGTTTCCGCCGTACGACGGATCGTCTTGCTGTCGTCGATGACCAGTACCTTGAGACCCTGGAGTTTCGTGTTGCTGCCGGTCACGGTCAGGCAACTCCTTCCTTAACAGCCGTAACAATAGGCCACATCGTGGCGGGTACTAGGGAGCCTGACAGGCTCCGAGGCAAATGCAGCGCGGGTTTTAACATATAGGTAGACCCCCTGCCATGCAACGCCCGTCACGTTTTTCAAGATCGGAGCCGTCGCGGCCGATGCGCCCGGCGCGTGGTCGGACATATTTACCGTGGACGAGCATAATCACGTTCGCGCCCCCGGGCGACTTTGCGCTATAGGAACCAGTATGACCGAACGCCCGCGCCTCGGCGTTGTGATGGACCCCATCGGGGCCATCAAATACGCGAAAGACTCCACGCTCGCGATGCTGCTCGCCGCCCAGGCACGTGGCTTCGAGTTGGCCTACCTGGAGATGCATGACCTGTTGCTCCGCGATGGGGTAGCCTTCGGTCGAGTGCGGCCGCTGACGGTCGCCACCGATCCGAAGAGCTGGTTTTCGTTGGGCGAACCGCGAACCGAGCCTCTGGGGGACCTCGAGTGCATTCTGATGCGCAAGGATCCGCCGTTCGATACCGAATACATCTACTCCACGTACATCCTCGAGCGGGCCGCCGATCAGGGCGCGCTCGTCGTCAACCGCCCGCAAGGGCTGCGGGACATGAACGAGAAGGTATACACCGCGTGGTTTCCCCAATGCTGTGCGCCTACTCTGATTACGCGCGACATGGGTGAAATGCTGGCGTTTCTGCGCGAACACGGCCGGATCGTCTGCAAGCCGCTGGACGGCATGGGCGGCCGCTCCATTTTCGTGCTGGATCGCAATGACAAAAACACGAACGTGGTGTTCGAGACGCTAACCGACTACGGGCGCCGGTTTGCGATCGTACAGCGTTATATTCCGGACATCGTGGACACGGGGGACTCGCGGGTGCTGGTCATTGATGGCGAGCCCGTGCCGTACGCCCTCGCGCGCATTCCGACAGCCGAGGATAACCGCGGCAACCTGGCCGCCGGCGCCAAGGGGGTCGGACGGCCCCTCACCGATCGCGACCGTTGGCTCGTCGGGCAAATCGGTCCTGCGCTCGCGGCCAAGGGCATGCTGTTCGTGGGGCTGGATGTCATCGGCGGCTACGTCACCGAGATCAACGTCACAAGTCCGACCGGCATTCGTGAGCTCGACAAGCAATTCGGGATCAATATTGGCGACCTGTTCATCCAGGCGGTGGAGCGTCGGCTTCTGGCGTCACCCCAAGCGTCCTGAAGACGACCCCTGTATGAGTAAGATTCGCTGATGGCAACCAGAGCCCTGAGACTGCGCGAAGGCAAGGCGCCCGTTCGCGACCGCTTGTTCGTCATGCTGTTTCTCGCGGCGCTGGCTCATGGGTTGATCATCTTGGGTCTGACGTTCAATTCGGCGCCTCGCTGACAAAGGCGGAGCGCCTGGACTAGAAGTACTTCTGGTTTCAGACGAAGTGCCCGAGGCAGACCGCAACGACACGGCGACGTATCTGGCACAGCGCACTCAGCTCGGGTCAGGCAACACCCGCGATGCCGTCGCGCCACGCAATCGCGCTTCCTCAGTACCCATCCCGCAGCAGGAAGGTACGGAAGACGGTAATGCGCTCGCGCCGAAGGGTGACGTATCGGGTGCGCTGGAAGACCGCGTGCTCACGACCACCGCATGGAAGGCAAAGGTTCAGTACCTCGCGGACGAAGGCAGTACGGGAGAGTCGAACAATCGTCCGTTGCTGCTCGATCAACAGACGTCCGAACAACCTGGTCCGGAAGACGACCAAGGACCGGCACAGCTGCGCGGGCCGAAGCGGGATGAGCTGTGGACTACCCCCGATACGCGGGCGGCTACGCTGGCGCCTTACCTGGATTCCTGGCGCCATAAAGTCGAGCGCGTCGGAACCATTCATTTTCCGGCCGCCGCCCGGATGCTGAATGCAAAAAAGGCCAACCCCGTCATCGAAGTGGGTATTGCGGCGGACGGTTCCTTGGAACGAGCGGTGATTCAACGCAGCAGCGGCTCGGTTGAGCTGGACAACGCGGCCTTGCAGACACTGAAACTGGCCGCACCCTTCGACCCGTTCCCACCGGAGCTGGCCCGGGAGCATCAGGTGTTGCGCTTTGTCTACGAATGGCAGTGGACTCGAGGCGGGAGCGTCACAGCGATTCCTTGAGCCTTCCGCGACTCATCCCCATACTTGCGCCCATGGGCGGCAAAAACATTACGGTCACAGGGGTTCCGGGACTCGGCGGTTCGCCGTTCGCGGAAAGTGCGCAGAACAGTCTGACGAACCATCTGCTCATCGCGATGCCGTCTCTGTCGGACCCCAACTTTGCGCAGACGGTGGCGCTCATTTGTGAGCACACCGAGCGTGGAGCGTTGGGCATTGTGCTCAACAAGCCCTTGCCCATGCGGCTCTCCGACGTACTCTCACAGATGAAGCTCGAGCCGACGACGGAATACATCGCGGCGCAGCCGGTGCTGCGCGGCGGCCCTGTGCATACGGATCGCGGCTTCGTGCTGCACCGTCCGGGCGGGAAATGGGATCACACCCATAAGGTCTCGGACAGCATCCAGGTCACTACATCCCGCGATGTGCTTGCGGCGATGGCTCGCGGCGAAGGCCCTTCGGACGCCTTCATCGCACTCGGCTACGCGAACTGGGACTCGGGGCAACTCAAGCGCGAAATGCGGGAGAACGCATGGCTCACCGTGCCTGTCGATGCCAAGGTGGTGTTCGACTTGCCCTTTGAAGAGCGCTGGGCGGGTGCATGGCGCCTGCTTGGCATCGAGCCTGAGCGGCTCAGTCCCGTAGCAGGACACGCTTGAGCGGGCAGCTCCCGACGTCCAAACCGTCCTAGCCTTCGATTTCGGATTCAAACGCATCGGTATTGCCGCTGGAGACACCCTCACGGCGACCGCCGCCCCGCGTCCTGCGGTAGCGGTTCATCAGCAAGGCCCTGATTGGGACAGCATCACGCGCGAGGTGCGTATGTTGAGTCCGGGGCTGCTCGTGGTAGGAGCCCCGTATAATGCGGACGGTAGTCCGGGGGCTTGGCGCCGGCTGCGCGCCGCTTTGCGGCCGAGCTCGAACGCAGGTTCGGTCTTCCGGTGAACATGGTGGATGAGCGGTGGTCGTCGCTAGAGGCGACTGCGGCGCTCAAAGCACGACGCTCGAGTGGCGAGCGCAAGCGTCGCGTACGCAAGGAGGATATCGACAGTGCCGCTGCGGCGGTCATATTACAACGGTGGCTAATGGGTGAGGGTCGGTGATGACTTCAAAGGCACAACAACTATGACTGCGGGAACAGCGCAGCAACATCGGCCGAACGGATCACTGCGACATCTATTAACTCTCGAGGGGTTGCTCCGCAGCGACATTGAACGGTTGCTGGAGCGTGCCGCAGGGGTTCGTTCGTCCGCTCGGAACCAAGCCACCGATCAGCTCGGCCCTCGAGGGTGTCACGGTCGCCAATCTGTTCACCGAGCCCTCAACCCGCACCCGCGTGTCCTTCGAGCTGGCGGCGAAGCGACTCGGGGCCGACGTAGTGAACCTCGAAGTTCAGCTCTCCTCGCGCGTGAAGGGGGAGAGCATGTTGGATACCGTCTTCACTCTGCAGTCGCTGCACGTCGACGTTATGGTGATCCGCGATCCGGAAGCCGGCGTGCCGGTCCTCGTCGCGGCGAACGTGGCACCCCACGTAAGCGTGCTGTCCGCGGGTGAAGCCCATATCTCACATCCAACGCAGGGGCTATTGGACGCACTCACTGTCCGGCAGCAAAAGAAGCACTTCGATCGGTTAGCCATCGCGATCGTCGGTGACATCCGACACTCGCGCGTAGCTCGCTCGGCTTATCACGTGTTCCGCACGCTCGGCGTCCCCGACCTGCGGATCGTTGCGCCCGAGCCGTTGATGCCAGAAGCGCAGGAGTTCGCGGGATGCAGCCGGCACAAGACGCTGGAATCAGGACTCAAGGACGTCGACGTCGTGATGATGCTGCGGATTCAGAAAGAGCGCATGGGGCAAGCAGACCTACCCGACGCCGATCGGTACTTCGCAATGTACGGACTGACACCGGAACGGCTGGAGCTGGCGCGACCCGACGCCATCGTGATGCATCCGCAGCCGATGAATCGCGGCATCGAGATAGCTTCCGACGTCGCGGACGGCAAGCAGTCCGTCATCCGGGACCAGGTGCGTAATGGCGTAGCGGTGCGGATGGCCGTGCTGGCGGACGTAGTGGGGTCGCGAGGGTAGCGATGGGTGGCCTCTTCGTTGTGCACGCGGAGCGGCCCCGAACGCTGTTGATAGGTGAAGACGCTGGCATTGCGCTCATCGCGTCCGAGGCGGAGCGCTTGCGGGCGATTGCCCCTTCCACGCCCAAGGGCGCCTATTGGAAGCCATTGGTGCTCATGGGATCGGACACCCCGTTTCCCTTCCGCGCCCGGCCCTCGAGCATCATCGTGCCCGGCATTCCACCCGGAGTCATCGCGTGCAACCCGCTCCTCGAGGCACACGGGATCCCGAACCGGCTCGCCACCGGGTCTGACTTCCCCGGTTGCTTTGATGGCCTCGTCACTGACCTCGCCGAGGCGTGGCTGGGCTCACTTGGTGAGGTCGAGCTCGCCGAGGTGGAGATTTTCGCTTGCGGGTCTGCCACGATGCTCGCAGCCGCCGGGGAATTGGCTGGCCGTTACGGTATCCCTTGTCAGGTCGCGCCCGCGGAGCCGGAGCCGGACGATCCTGCGAAAATCACTTAGCCGAAGTTGATCTTCGCTTCCAGATTGGCGCGCGAGTCGGCGTTCAGCAGCGCCTCCTCCAGCGCGATGCGGTTCTGTTTGTAGAGCTCCCGCAGGGCAGTGTCGAAGCTCTGGATGCCACGCTCACCGCTGAGCGCGATGGCCTCCTTGATGCCAACCACATCGCCCTTCTTGACGAGCTCCTGGATGTGCGGCGTATTCAACATCACTTCCACCGCCGCACAACGCCGGCTGTCCTTGCCCATCACCAGGCGCTGCGCCAGAATGGCACGCAGGTACTGCGACAGGTCGAGGAAGATCTGCGCGTGCTGTTCCTTCGAAAACATGTTGATGATGCGATCGAGGGATTCGGCACTGTTGTTGGCGTGCATGGTCGCGAGCACCAGGTGCCCGGTCCCGGCGAGATGGATCGCTGCCTCCATACTCTCGCGATCGCGGATCTCACCGATGAGAATCACGTCCGGCGCGGCTCGCACCACTCCGCGTAGCGCCCGAGAGTAGGACTTCGTATCGAGCCCGACCTCACGCTGATTGACAATCGACCTCTTGTTGGTATGCAGGAACTCGATCGGGTCCTCGATGGTGACGATGTGGTCCGAGGCGTTCTCGTTGCGGTAATTGATCATCGCCGCGAGCGTCGTCGACTTACCCGAACCGGTGGAGCCCACCATGAGCACGAGCCCGCGCTTGAGCATGATGAGGTCGGTCAGCGCATCCGGCAGGCCGAGATTATCCATCCGCGGCATATCGGCCGTGATGTAACGCAACACCATGGCCGGATAGCCACGCTGCATGAAGACGTTGACACGGAAGCGGCCCAGGCCGGGTTCGGAAATCGCAAAATCGAGCTCGTATTCGTGGATGAAATACTCACGCTGCTCCGGGCTCATGAGCGCGTAGGCGGTCTGCTTCACCGTCTCCGGTGTGAGCACCTGTTTGTTCACGGCCAGGATCTGACCTTCGATCTTGATCTTGATCGGGGCATTGGAGGTGAAGAACAGGTCGGAGGCCTTCTTCTCCACCATGAGCTTGAAGAGCGGCTTGGTGTTGAGTGTCAGGTGCGGACCGGTCCCGATGGCCTCCGCGGCAGCCAGGGATGCCTGGGGACCCGTGGCGGACAGGCTCTGATCCGCCGTTTCTTTCAGCGCGCTCACAGATTACGTCCGCCTTCTTCTTCCTCGACGATGTGCAGGGCGCCACCGTCATCGATGTTCTTGGCTTCGCGCTTGCTCTCCAATTTGATGCGCAGCCGCAGCTCGTTCTTCGAGTCGGCGTTACGCAACGCATCCTCGTACGAGATAAAGCCTGTCTCGTACAGCTCGTACAACGACTGGTCGAAGGTCTTCATGCCCAGCCGCGTGGAGCGCGACATGACTTCCTTGATCTTCGCCACCTCGCCTTTGAAGATGAGGTCCTGGATGAGCGGCGAATTGAGCATGATTTCCATCGAGGCAATCCGGCCCGCGCCGGACTCGCGAGGAATGAGTCGCTGCGAGATGAGCGCGCGCACGTTCAGCGACAGATCCATCAGCAACTGCTCGCGACGCTCGTCGGGAAAGAAGTTGATGATACGGTCCAACGCCTGGTTGGCGCTATTGGCGTGCAGGGTCGCCAACACGAGGTGGCCGGTCTCGGAGAACTGAATGCCGTACTCCATGGTCTCGCGATCCCGGATCTCACCGATCAGGATGACATCCGGAGCCTGACGCAAAGTGTTCTTCAGCGCCGCCTGCCAGGAATCCGTATCCACACCGACCTCCCGGTGCGTGATGACACAGCCCTTGTGTTGGTGAACGTACTCGACGGGGTCTTCGATGGTCACTATGTGACCCCGAGTCTTTTCGTTGCGGTAGCCCACCATTGCTGCAAGCGAGGTCGATTTACCGGAGCCGGTGCCGCCAACGACGACGACCAGGCCGCGCTTGGTCAACACGACTTCTTTCAAGATCGGCGGCAGGTCGAGCTCTTCGAACGTCGGGATCTTCGCATTGATGAGACGGATGACGCAGCCCACCGCGCCTTGTTGTACGAAGGCACTGACGCGGAAGCGGCCGATCCCGGGAGGCGCAATCGCGAAGTTACATTCCTTGGAGGCGTCGAATTCCTTCGTCTGGCGGTCGTTCATGATCGCGCGCACCAAAGTCGCCGACTGCTCCGGCGTCAGGGCACGCTCGCTCTGGGGACGAATCTCGCCGTCGATCTTGATGGCCGGCGGAAAGCCGGCGGTCACGAACAGGTCCGAGGCTTTCTTTTCAGTCACCCGCCGCAGCAGGTCCTGCATCAGCTTGATAGCTTGATCGCGATCCATGGTCGGTTGCTCTTGAAGGTCTCGTTAGATCGAGTCCTTGTTCTGCGCCTTGTAGCGCGCCTCTTCTTTACTGATCTGCCCCTTGGTAACCAGGTCCGACAGGCATTGGTCGAGGGTCTGCATGCCGGCGGCTTGCCCCGTTTGGATAGCGGAATACATCTGCGCAATCTTGCCTTCGCGGATGAGGTTACGGATCGCAGGGGTGCCGATCATGATTTCGTGCGCTGCAACGCGTCCGCCGCCGTTGCGCTTCAACAACGTTTGCGAGATGACTGCCCGCAGCGACTCGGACAACATCGAGCGCACCATGTCCTTCTCGGCCGCAGGGAACACGTCGACGATACGGTCGATGGTCTTCGCGGCGGAGCTGGTGTGCAGGGTTCCGAACACGAGGTGGCCCGTCTCGGCGGCTGTGAGGGCCAGTCGGATCGTCTCCAGATCGCGCATTTCGCCGACGAGGACGACGTCAGGATCTTCGCGCAACGCCGAACGCAGCGCTTCAGTGAACCCGAGAGTGTCGCGGTGCACCTCGCGCTGGTTCACCAGGCAACGCTTGGATTCGTGCACGAACTCGATCGGATCCTCGATGGTGATGATGTGGTCCGGACGATTGTCGTTACAGTGATTGACCATGCCGGCCAGGGTGGTGGACTTGCCGGAACCGGTAGGTCCGGTGACCAGCACCAGGCCGCGCGGCAGCATGCATAGGTCGCGGAAAATCTTCGGCGCGTTCAGGTCATCCAGCGACAGAATGGTCGAAGGGATGTTACGAAACACGGCGCCGGCGCCACGGTTCTGGTTGAACGCGTTGACGCGAAAACGGGCGAGCTTGGGAATTTCAAAGGAAAAGTCCGTCTCGAAGAACTCTTCATACGCCTTGCGCTGCTTGTCGTTCATGATGTCGTACACCATGCTGTGCACTTCTTTGTGCGACAAGGGCGGCATGTTGATGCGCTTCATATCGCCGTCGACACGGATCATCGGCGGCACACCCGAGGACAGATGCAGGTCGGATGCGTTGTTCTTGACGGCAAACGCAAGGAGTTGCGCGATGTCGACGGCCATTCAAGGCTCCCTGAGGGCGACTAAGGACTCAAGAAGAGCACATCTCAATGGCAGATGCGGTGATGGGGCTCCCTTGCAGTGCCCGGCAGTATAACGGAGGGGTTCCACGTCCTTTATGTTAATGGGTCCGCAGAATTTGCCGGAACGCTTGGAACAGGTGCGTAATCGCATAGAAACGGCTGCCCGCCAGGCTGGCAGGGGTGTCGACTCCGTCACACTTCTGGGGGTTACCAAGGGCCAGCCCGCCGCGGCCGTGCACGCGGCTGCGGTGGCAGGCATGCGAGAGTTCGGCGAGAGCTACCTTCAGGAGGCGCTGGAAAAGATTCCGGCCGTGGAGAAACTCGGCCCCCTACCGCAATCGGCCGATGGATCAGCCCCCGCGGGGCTCAGCTGGCACTTCATCGGGCGGCTCCAGTCCAACAAAACGCGGCCGGTCGCGGAGACTTTCGCGTGGGTCCATGCGGTCGACCGGCTGAAAGTTGCACAGCGCCTGGCGGAGCAACGGCCTTACTACGCTCCACCCCTGAACGTCTGCCTGCAGGTAAATGTTGCGGGAGAGGACACCAAAGGAGGCGTGACCGTAGCGGAGCTCCCCGCGCTTGCAGCACAGGTTGCGGCGCTGCCGCGCCTGAAATTGCGCGGGTTGATGTGTTTGCCCCCGGACGAAGGCGGATCTGGAGCGTCAGCGCCATTGGTTCAAGACGTTGCGCGCAGCCTTGGAGGGGCTCAACAGGAGCGGCCTGCGACTCGACACCCTGTCGATGGGAATGAGCGGTGACCTGGAAGCGGCGATCCTCGAGGGGGCGACGATCGTGCGTGTCGGAACCGCCTTATTCGGGCCGCGACAGCCTGAAGGGTCCGACCGCCGCTCTGGGAACTGGCACAATAGGGGCGTGCGCGCGGATCCTCTGTCCGGATGAAAACTGTTTAGTATGTAACCGGCGCGCCGCGCCGCAAACGTGAGACAACATGCAGCTAGCATTCCTTGGCGGTGGCAACATGGGGCGGGCCTTGATCGGCGGCCTATTGCGCCGTGGCACCCGTCCAGAGCAGATTTCTGTCGGTGAAAGCGTGGAGGCCGCGCGTACGGCGCTTGCACGCGATCTCGGAATAACCGCCACGGCCGACAACGTCGCGGCCGTTGAGAACGCGGAGCTCATCGTGCTGGCTGTGAAGCCGCAGGATGCAGCCACGGTGCTAGCTTCACTCCAACCATCGCTGACACGCAAGAAACCTATCGTGCTGTCCGTGGCAGCCGGGATCCGCGCCTCCGCCCTGGAAGGCTGGTGCGGGTCCGGGATTCCCGTAGTGCGAGCCATGCCTAACAGGCCGGCGCTCGTCGGCGCTGGGGTTACCGGCCTCTACGCTCCCGAACACGTCGGTGCCGCGGATCGCGCGGCCGCAGAACGGGTCATGCAGGCGGTGGGTGAAGTTGTTTGGGTACCCACCGAAGAGGCGATCGATGTCGTCACCGCCCTCTCGGGCAGCGGCCCCGCTTATTTCTTCCTGCTCGCCGAGTTAATGGCACAAGCCGCGGCGGACCTGGGCCTCGAGCCGCAGGCGGCGCGCCGCTTAGCGGTAGCAACACTGCATGGCGCCGGACTGCTCGCGCATTCGAGCGACGGCGACCTCGCGCGCCTGCGAGCGGAAGTGACATCGAAGGGCGGCACCACCGAGGCGGCGCTGCGCACGATGGAAGCGGCAGATCTGCGCGGCATCATCGCGCGCGCGCTCGAGGCCGCAACTCGCCGCAGCCGGGAACTGGCGGAGCAATTCGGCGCTTGAGGCCTCGCGTCGGCACTAGAATAGATCAGACTGGCATAGATCGGATCTGCGACGGCGAGCGAACTGCATGAATGCGATCATTTATATTGTCGACACACTGCTGTCCCTGGCGCTGTTCGTCGTGCTGGCGCGACTGCTGCTGCAATGGACGCGCGCGGACTTCCGTAATCCGCTCTGTCAGGCGATCGTACGGCTTACGAATCCGCTGATTCTGCCGCTGCGACGCATTCTGCCACCGGTGCGCAAAGTCGACACCGCCTCCGTCGTGGCGGTTCTGATCGTCGCCACCCTCAATGTCGCAATTATCACCGCCCTGCGGGGCGCTAGCTTCCCGAGCCCTTTTTACTGGGTGCAAAGGGTAGCGCTGGAGATCGCCAGCACACTGTTGTGGACCTACTTCTACGCCATCGTCCTGTACGCTTTACTCGGTCTAATCGCCCCCGGCGGCTATTCACCGATGCAATCGGTGCTCGCCACGATCTGTGAGCCGGTGTTGCGTCCCTTCCGGCGCCTGATTCCCTCGGTGGCGGGACTAGATCTTTCGCCCCTGTGGGCGTGTATCGCCATCCAGGCGATACTCATCCTCCTCCACTAGTACACACCACTGTTTGACGTCCGCGACGCGGTTCCGCTGCTGCGCCCGCGCGCTCCTGACGCGTAATGCCCTGACATGAGGCATGACTCGCTAGCGCCACGATCTTAACGCGTATGGGCCGCGACGGCCGATGACGCTTTTTGGCTGTATTTAAAGGCCCCGCGCACTGTGTACGGAACGCCCGGGAGCGGCGCTCGCTTTTATGAAACACACTCTTAGCGATCACATCGCATCGAGAATGGGAGCATTCTCGTGTGTCGAGACCGCGCTAGAAACGACGTTTCGCGTGCGGTAATTGTGCATGCTAACGGTCGCGCTGAGGCGCTTACGCGCACCTCACCGATGCAAAACACTTGAAAAAAAGGCATTTCAGCGCCACCTGACGCGAAAAAACTCTTGCGAAAGCGCGCGCATGTGTTATTTTTCGCGCCGATTCTCTCTCGCGGCAACAAATAAACCGCGTTTCACGCTCACAAATTCATTCGAGGAGTAGCGCAATATGGCGAAAAAGGGTGGCGCACCGACGAAGTCGGAAGTCCTGACTCAGATTTCCAAAGACACAGGGCTCTCACGCAAGCAGGTCGGAGGCGTTTTCGACTCCCTCGGCGGCGTGATCAAGAAGAGCCTGCGCGGTAATGGCCTGTTCACCCTGCCCGGTCTGCTGAAGATGAAGGTCGTCAAGAAGCCCGCCACGAAGGCACGCGAAGGCGTGAACCCCTTCACCGGCGAGAAGATGATGTTCAAGGCCAAGCCCGCGAGCAAGAAAGTTCGCGTTATGCCCTTGAAGAGCTTGAAGGCGATGGTCAACTCGTAAGCGCCGGATCTCTCACCGAGGGGCGCACGTACCAGGCCCCACCCAGTAGCCGCTCGAGCGGACTGGATCGGTCAGAAAAAAACCCGACAGGGAGAGTGTCAGCCCTCCCGTCGGGTTTTTTGTTGAGCCGCAGCAGAACATCCGAAAGCGGACGCCTAAAAGCGTCCGTCCGTTAGTCAGTCGTCAGCGTTAGCGAATGCTGAGAAGCTCGACGTCGAAGACAAGCATCGCATTCGGTGGGATGACCCCGCCGGCGCCACGCGCACCGTAACCGAGCTCCGGCGGTATGACGAGCCGCCGCTGTCCACCCACCTGCATGCCCGCCACGCCCTGATCCCACCCCTGAATCACCTGTCCTGCACCAACAGGAAAGCTGAACGGGTCGTTCCGATCCAGGGAGCTGTCGAATTTACGACCCTTGTTATCGGGCGCTTCCTCGGCATAGAGCCAACCCGTGTAGTGCACTACGGCGGTTTGACTCGGCTTGATGGCGGGGCCCTCTCCGGGCTTTAGCTCGGTGATCATCAGTTGGGCATTGGCAGGCATAGGTAACTCCTGTGATTGAGTTCAGGACTGTGGCGCACCGGCGAGCCGCACCAGCAGACGATTGAGTCTCTGCACATATTCCGCGGGGTTCGCAAGTTGGCTGCCTTCGGCGAGAGCCGCCTGCTCGTAGAGCACTTGGGCAAGCTCCTTGAAGTGCTCCTCATCGGGCATCCCGTCGAGATACTTCACCAGCGGATGACCGACATTGAGCTCGAGCGTGGGCTTGGACTCAGGCACTTTCTGGCCGGTGGCCTGGAGGATGCGCCGCATGTTAGCCCCCATGTCGTGCTCGCCGAGCGCCAGACACGCCGGGGAATCCTTGAGGCGCGAGCTGACGCGCACTTCCGCGATGCGATCGCCTACGGCGTCCTTAACGCGCTTGAGGAGACTCTTACTCTCCTTCAGCTCATCGTCATGTTGCTTCTTGTCGGCCTCGCCCTCGAGGCCGCCGAGCTCGAGATCGCCGCGAGCCGCATCTTTCAGACGCTTGCCTTCGTAGTCGTCGATCTGCCCCATGACCCACTCGTCGACTCGCTCGGCGAGCAGGAGAACCTCAATTCCCCGCTCCTTCAGGCGCTCGATATAAGGACTCGAGCGTGCTGAGTCGAGGCTCTCGGCAATCACGAAGTAGATCCGATCCTGCCCGGGCTTCATCCTCTCCACGTACTCTGCGAGGCTCACCTTGGGCTCGTTGGTCTCCTCGTGCGTGCTCGCAAAGCGCAGTAAATTCAGGAGCGCAGCGCGGTTGGCATGATCCTGGCCGAGACCCTCCTTCAGAACGTTGCCGAACTCCTTCCAGAACGTCGCATACTTCGCGGCCTCGTCCTTCGCGATCTTCGCGAGCATGTCGAGCACGCGCTTGGTGAGGCCATTGCGAATGGCTTCGACTTCCGAGTCTTGCTGGAGCAGCTCGCGGGAGACGTTCAGCGGAAGGTCGCTCGAGTCGACCACACCTTTGACGAAGCGCAGATACAGCGGCAGGAACTGCTCCGCGTCATCCATGATGAAAACGCGGCGGACGTACAGCTTCAGCCCGCGTGCCGCATCTCGCTGCCACAGGTCGAAGGGCGCGCGGCCAGGGATGTAGAGCAGGCTCGTGTATTCACGCTTGCCTTCGACTTTGTTGTGACTCCATGAGAGCGGGTCGGTGAAGTCGTGGGCGAGGTGCTGGTAAAACTGCGTGTATTCCTCGTCCTTGATCTCGGTGCGCGGCAGGGTCCAGAGCGCCTTTGCCTGGTTCACCGTCTCGTACTCGAGCGACGCTTCGCCCTCCTTACGCATGCGCACGGGAAAGCCGATGTGGTCCGAGTAGCGCCGGATCAGGGACCGCAGGCGGAACGGGTCGGCAAACTCCTTGCAATCCTCCTTCAGGTACAGCCTGACGGTGGTGCCGCGCTCGGCACGTTTGATTGTTTCGACGGTGAACTCGCCGTCGGCGCGCGACTCCCAGTGAACGCCCGCATCTTCCGATGCTCCCGCCTTGAGGGACTCCACTTCCACACGGTCGGAAACAATGAACGCCGAGTAGAAGCCGACTCCGAACTGTCCGATGAGCTGCGAGGCCTTCTGCTGATCTCCCGAGAGGGAGCGGAAAAACTGCGCTGTTCCCGAGCGCGCGATGGTGCCGAGATTGGCGATCGCCTCATCACGCGACATGCCAACGCCGTTGTCGCTGATGGTGACCGTGCCGGCTTGGGGGTCGCCTGCGATGGTGATCTGCAGGTCCGGGTCCTTCGCCAGCAGGTCCGGTGCTGCGATCGCAGCAAACCGCAGCCGATCATTGGCATCGGATGCGTTCGAGACGAGCTCACGCAGGAAAATCTCCTTGTGGCTGTACAAGGAGTGAATCATGAGCTGCAGTAACTCGCGAACTTCCGCCTGGAAGCCGTGGGTCTGCTTATCCTTGCTCTCTGGGGTCTGTTCTATGGTTGTCATACTGCCCTTCCGTTTTGTTCTGCCTTGACGAATGAGAAAAAACCGGCCTGCGGGCTAGGCGCCCCCAGCAAAAAGCATGGTTTTTGCCGGCTGCAACGCGGCCAACACGGTCCGAAAGGCGACCGTCAGGAGGGAGCGATGATGGGAATCAGATCAGATTTTTCAAGCGCTGCCCCTATGCTCTCAGGCGGACGAGCGCGGCAGCCAGGGTAACGATGAGGGTGGCGGCAGGGCGGCCAAGCGTCGCGACTTCAATGACGGCAGACGTCGCGAGGTGGCGACAAGCTCCGACCAGATCGTCGAGCTCGTCCCAGAGGTTCAGAAAGATTTCCATGTGCGGGTGACTCTACGCGGACAGTGTGTCAAGCAGGCGTGCGCGATCTCACAGACGGCACGCGAGACGGATAGGCCGGCAGCCAACGTGCGCACCGGGACAGAATTTGCTCACAACCTGAATATGTCGATTCGGACAGTGATCCGTGTCAGCTTGCAGGGGCCGCCATCCTACGCGTAGGCTGCGCAGAATCGTTCGGATAGCCGATTATTTCAATAATGAAGCGCATCGTCGTCATGAACCCCAAAGGGGGCTCAGGCAAGACGACCATCGCAATCAATCTGGCGAGCTATTTCGCCTCTCGCCAAGAGACGCCGGTCCTCATGGATTTCGATCCACAGGGCTCCTCGATCCGTTGGGCACGCAAACGTCAGCCCACGCAACCGCCGATTCATGCGATTGCGGCGTTCGAGAAGGACGACGGGCGTACCACGCGCTCCTTCAAACTGCGCATACCTGAAAAGTCGAGCCACGTCATTGTCGATACCCCGGCAGCCATGGACTCACGGGAGATGCCGGACATCACCCGCGATGCCGATAAGATCCTGGTGCCGGTGCTGCCGTCGGACATCGATATCCATGCTTGTTCACGCTGCATCCGTGATCTGCTGCTCGTAGCCAAGGTGCGGCGTGAGGATGACCGGATAGGCGTCATAGCCAACCGGATACGGCGCAATACGCTCACCTATCAGACCTTGATCCGCTTCCTGCAGACCTTGGGAATTCCTATCGTGGCGACGATCCGGGATTCACAGAACTACGTTCGTGCCGCTGAGCTCGGAATCGGCGTGCACGAGATGAAGAGCTACGTCGCCGCGGCCGATGTGGAACAGTGGGAACCGCTGGTGGAATGGCTCAACCGCCCTAGCACCGTGCGAGCAGCCGTCGCGCAAACACCGCCTACGACCCAGGCCCCGCCAGCCGTTGCGAGTGTTTGAGGACCTAGCCGGCGCTCGCCGTCCGAGTTCCCACGCTCGAGCGCGAGTTGTCAGCCCCTGTTTACGATCTTCCAGAGTCGGTAGCGTCTTCTTCGGCACGCTCAGACTTTTGGCTCGGGCAACTGTGGCCAACCGGCGCAAGTCCGGAAGGTGTGTCGGTCTGCGCTGACGAGCAGCCGAGGTGGAGCTAGCGACGTACGGTGCCGGTGATGGTCTCCGCGGCGATCAAGCTCCATTGAGTGAGCCCGATATAACCGTCAGCCGCCGCCACGACGAACGCCAGGCTGTTGACATGAACTACCGTGCCGGGCTTTAGCTGATGAACCTCGGTCCAGCCGACGGCGCGTTGCACGAAGAGCACCGCGTTGTTCACGTGCGCTATACATTCGATCCGTCCGAACGCACGCACCCGTCGCAGGATCTGTTCCACGGGCTGAGTGAAATCCAGGCGGCGGTCGGCTTCAGTCCATTTCGGATAGTAAGTTCCGGTGCTCTGAGGTCGTGCCGCGTCCCAGTATTCAACGAAGTGATCCGCGACATCGGCGGCCAGCCGCCGCGCGGCGAGTTGGGTTCGCAGGTCCAGGCTGTCATGGTCTTCGTCGGGTGACAGCGGAAATTCAACACCCTGCAAAATGTCGCCAGCGTCGAATTCCGGCGCCACTTTATGACAGGACACGCCCCAGCTCGAGGCGTTTCCGAGGATCGCGGCAGGCAGTGGATAGGGACCCCGGCCATGCGGCAGCGGCGCGGGATGAAAATTCACAGCGTATTTCAGGTACGGACGCCAGTCGCCAATACGCCATTCGTAGCTCGCGACGATGAGCGCCTCACAGCCCACGGCAGCCAGCTCGCGCAAGTTAGCTTCCGTCAGGCGCGAGATCTGCATGTCGAGTTTCAATTGCCTGGCGAAATCGATCACAGCAGAGTTGCTGTGCAGGCGATTGTCGACCTTGCCGGTAAACACTTTCACCGGCGTCCAGCCGCGCTCGATGAAGGTGCGAAACACGTTCAGGTAGCGATCCGTGGCGGTTATGGCGAAGCGCATCGAACCCAAGGGCTGCGGCGGTGGTTGGCGCCGGACGATCGCGGGTTGCGGTGGACTTTGTTGTGTTCTTTGGTAACGGAATGTATCGGAACCCGGTGTCGCTCGCGCCGTGGTTATCTCGCAGCCTCCTCCTTCAGCCATTGAATAAACGCGGCGGCGATGGGGCTCGGGCGGCGGTGCGCCGGGTGGACGGCGTAGTAGCCAAATCGCGCGCGCAAAGGCGGACCGGGCAACTTGATCAACTCACCGCTGCGCAGGTAAGACGTGGCGAGGCGGCTTCGCGCGAGCACCGCGCCCAGCCCGCATGCCGCGGCACGCAAGGCGTCTGTCGAGTCATTGAAGACGTGCATCTGGGGCAGCCTGACACCTCTGAGACCCGCGGCGCGAAACCACTCCGGCCAGCCCTGATAGGCCAAATCGGTGACCAGCGGCAACCTGGCTATTCCGGCGACCTCGGTAACAGCGCGAACGCCCGGCAGACTTGGCGCGACAGCAGGAAATAGCTCCTCGTCCATCAGATGATGTGCAGTGAGACCTGGCCAGTGCCCCTCCCCGTGGCGTATCGCGAGGTCGGGACCGGTGCTGTCAAAGCGGGTCAAGGCGAGGCCAGCTTCGAACGTTATCTTGACCCGCGGGTGAGCGGTGGTGAAGTTTTTTAAGCGCGGCAGAACCCAACAATAGCTCACCGAATGCAGCGTCGCGATCCGCAAGCGACTCACGTCGCGAGGCGCCTTCTTAAGCGAGCTCGCCGCGGCATCAATGTCGGAAAGAGCAACGCTTGCGGAGTCGGCCAGACGCCGACCCTCTGATGTCAGATGTGCGCCGCGTGCGTGCCGGCGGAAGAGTCGCACCCCGAGCGCGGTCTCCAGTGTTCTCACATGGTGGCTTACCGCACTTGCGGTGAGACCGAGCTCTTCGGCGGCACGCGCGAAGTTCTCATGGCGGGCGGCGGCAACGAATACGCCGAAGGCAGGCAGGATGGCGGGTTGTAAGGTCATTGCGCCGGCGGCCGTGGTTCCGTGTGAGACATCAATTAAGGTTGTGTCTGACCGCCAAAGTACGCTCTTGCTCGGCCGCCGATTGAAGGAATAATGGGCCCTATGTGGAGCGCTTTGTTACAGGTGGCGGGGTCTCCTGTCCAGTACGAATGCCACTTGATAGCCTGTAGTTTTATTTGTGCCTGAGGGCGAAGGGCAGGTTTTATGGGCTCGAGCAATTCTTCGACCGACTCTTCTGGGGCAATCAACGGCGCGCCCAGCGGTGCGCTCAGCAATGCAGCCGGCGGCCGCCAGTGGCGCATCCCCTTTCATATCGTCGACGTTTTTGCCGTTGAGCCTCTGACCGGCAACCCACTAGCCGTGGTCGAAGGCTTAGAGGAGATGCCGCTCGCGCTTCTGCGGCGGATCGCGCGAGAATTCAACCAATCGGAGACGACCTTCGTAATGCAACCCACGCGAAGGGCAGCGGACTGGCGGCTGCGGTCGTTCACGGCGGCCGGCGCCGAAGTGTTTGGCGCGGGTCACAACGCGCTCGGAGCGTGGTGGTGGCTCGCACACGCAGGGAGACTGGAGCTGTCCAAGCAAGAAACTGTGTTTCATCAGGAGATTGGTGACCGCGTACTGCCTGTTTCAGTAACCGTTTCGGCTGCAGGCGTACTCGAGCTCGTTGTCATGGAGCAAGAGGCGCCTGAGGCACGCAACAAAGTAGAAAACCTCGGCCCACTTGCGACGGCCCTCGGGCTGCGCGTTGAGGAGCTCGCGACGGATCGGCTGCCCTGCCAGGTGGTGTTTACCGGCGCGCCGCATCTCATGGTCCCGGTCAAAAATCGCGAGATCATCGACCGGATTCGCCCCGACGCAAAGAACTTGTTTGACCTCCTTGGCAGCGTGGGTGGCGAAGGCTGTTATGTTTTCAGCCTCGACCCTCGACAGCCCGACGCGACGGCCTACGCTCGCTTCTTCAACCCCACCGTGGGAATCTGGGAGGATCCCGCCACAGGAACGGCTGCTGGACCTTTGGCCGCACACCTGCTCGCTCACGGGCTGGCCCCATCCGATCGGCCGATCGTCATTGAGCAAGGGACCGCAATGGGCCGCACCAGCCTGATTCGGGTGGACGTGACCGCGAACCGCGTGAGGATATCCGGAAGTGGGGTCGTGGTGGCGAGTGGGCAGCTGATGTTGTAGCGTTTGCAGGTACCTCGCAACGTCAGGAACGACCCATGGCTCGCTACTACTTTTACAGCGCCGATTTGTACACACGCGCAGAAACGCAGCTCACCGGTGGCTATCACGGAATCATGACGATCGATGACGATGCCAAGTCGATCAGTGAGGTATTCGGCGAGGTCGCGGATATGCTTCAGGCGCAGACCCAGGACTACATCCAGGAGATCGCCCGGAACGGCCAGCCGACCGACCCGAACATGTTTTACTTCATTATCAAGCAGTTCAACAGGGTTGACTGAACCCTAAGAGCAGCTGATCACCGCGCCGCTTACGTTGAACGCGGCGCGCCCGGGGCTGCTGCTGCCGGCGCCGGCGTGGGTGACCGCGCGAGGAATGTCCACCCGGCAGCTGCAAACACCAGTGCATTAGCCGCAATAACCGGCATGGCGTCAATCAGGACGCCATAAACGATCCACAGAACGGCGCCCGTCATTTGCACGGCTCGCAGTGCCGAGGGCCGTGAGAAGAAGTACGATCCCACGAACACCGCCGTGGCCACCCAGCCAAGAATCTGCGTCACGCTGCGCTCTCCTGAAAATCAACCCACGGCCGCGACCGGCAGTTCCGGCGCTTCCAGAATCATCACGCGGTCGGTGCGGGCCCGCTCCCAATCGTGAAGCATGAGTCCATTCGACTCGAACAGTGACCGGATCTCCGGCGTCCGCAGGCTAAATACCTGATGGAGCATCGGAACCAGCACACTGCAGGCGTTGTCGCTTACCACTGTGGTCTTGGCGATGCGCGCGAGCTGCTGGTTTTCGGAAACAGCAATCGTGAAGCCGTCGCCGTGATTGACATGCAACATCACGTGAACATCGGAGCTGCCGTCGCCCACGTAGACGACGCGATCCGTAACGACGCCAAGCCGTTCTTCCAGCTCCTCCAACACGGCGACCTTCCCGTAACCCGCAGGCACACGCAGAATGGCGCGAACCTCACCGGAATTGGGGTCATGGTCGAATTCGGTTCCGTAGATATGCTCGGGCGGGACAATGCCCGCCAGGGCGGAAACAACGACCTCACGGGGCGCGGCCGAAACGACATAAAAGGAAAAGCGGCAGTCGTCGAGTCCCTTCTCTAAAAACCTCACTAGCGCCGGGATTGCGAGCTTTAGCCGTACCCGACGGCCCGTCTCGACAAGATGTTCGCGGCGCACCCCGCGAAAGTCAGGATCGTGACGGATGAGGTAGGCGAGCTCACCGCCTTGCTGCACCAAATTGCTGCGACTCAGGCCTGCGACCTTGCGCTCGAAATCGTGCACGCCCAGCAACTCGGCCAGGACATGGCCGGAATCGTTGAAGCTCAGTGTCTGGTCGAAATCCGACACCACCAGATAGTGTTTGCTCGGCGAGTTACGCACAACGGTTCTCCTAGGCTCGTCCATCCCCCCGGGGTACTTGTCTGTCGTGTCGCACCATAGCAAACACGGGACAACGGACAAGCGAACTGCGTCACTCTCACACTTGACGCTTTTTCATGTGTAGGGATGAAAAAAATCGTCGCAGGTTGTCATATGAATGTCAACTTCCGCTCGTGTCGAAACCAACGCTGCGCACCAGGGCGGCGCAAGACGATGGCGGGATACCTGAACTGGCGCCGCTAACGGTGCAACCCGCACCAGGACGCACCGTGGGCGGGCACGGGCCGGCGGCCTCGCGCTCAATCGCCGGGCAGCACCGGCACCCAGCCGTGCCCGGACCAGGCAAACAATTGCGTCAACTTCTGCGAGCCGGCGTTGTCCAGGATCTTCGGGATCATGGGAAAGACCTTGCGGATGTCCGGATCGCGTGCCCAGTCGGCGGCGGAGCCAATCCTGTAGGTATAGGTCACAGTCGTTTGGGTGCGACCGTCGACGACTGTGAGTGGATCCCAGCTGACCACTTTGTCGAGATCGAGTCTTGCCGGGCAGAAATCACCGCGGTGCTTGATTTTCTGACCCGCGGAATTGACCGTAATGGTCTGCTTTGCCCGATAGTACTTCTGGCCGGCGGCCGTCAGCGAATACTCCTTGATGGTGGAATCGCCTGGAGCATCCGCCACGCTCACCAGACCGAGCTTCTCGAGAGCGGGCATCTGAATCGCATCATGCGTACCGACCTGGCGGTCAGCGTCGCTCACCGCGATGGGCCATTCGAACTTACCGAGGCAGAAGTCACCCTTCTGTCGCAGATACTGTTTGACCGCGGGCGTCAAATTCTTCCGCGTGGCCGCCGCCGGCGCCGCGGCATGGACCGTGCCCGCAAGCAGCATGCCGGCCGCAACCATAATCAACACTCGGGCGCTCGATACGTTGCACAACATCGTCTTTGCTCTCAATTCTTCGTCTCCGGCGGCGTGTAGTCGTCGGTCAGGGTATTCAGAAACGCGATGAGATCATCGACGTCCTGAGCGGTCAGCGGCGGCTCGCTGCCCAAGGCGCGACCGTCGAGGGGACCTTGCTTGTCCAGGTTGCCGCGATACGGCGGCGGCAGGTCGTCGAACTTCTGCACCACCCCGTTCACCTTGGGATACCAGCGCTCGGGATGGGTGTCGCGCGTGTTGTAGAACTCGATCGCCTCACGGAGCGACTTGATTTGTCCGTTGTGGAAAAAGACCTGGCGTGTGGCCACGTTGCGAAGCGTCGGCGTCTTGAACATGCCGCAGAAGCGCTTACTCTGCGCGGCAGCATGATCGGATCGGTTGCAGATACCGAGATCGTAGTACTTGGAGTTGCGGTTGACAGCAATGGAGGAATTGCGTGGGACGCCGATTGCCTCGTACGAATAGTCGGTGAACATGGCGACACTGCCGTTCAGGCCGGCACCGCTGTAATGGCAGGCAAAGCAATTGCCCTTCTGCGGATTCATGAACACGGCGAAGCCGCGTCTCTCAGCGTCGGTGAGAGCACCGCCGATCTTGTTGGCGGCATACAGATCGAACTTGCTGCTGTAGGGATGGAAGCTGTAGTCCTCCAGCTGAAATGCCTGCAATGCCTGCACCGCCTTCTGGAAGGCATTGTCAGAGTCGGAAAAGATATCAGCGCCGAAGGCCTGGCGAAACAGCTCGGCGTAATCCGACTGGGCGATCGTGTGGACGACATGGGCGCCGTCCTCATTCGCCATCTCATTGGCATCAAGGAGCGGAATCTTGGCCTGTTCCGCCAAATCGGACGCGCGGCCGTCCTGGGTAAAGCCGCCTCCGGGACCGGGGGCGCTGATGCCGTCAGGATTGTCGAGCAGATCGGCGTAAGGCGGCACGTATTCCTTGTAACGAATCGAGGGGACGGCGCGGGTGCCGGACCGGTTCATGGACTTGCCGCCGGCCTGAACCGCGAGAGCGTTCGCTGGGGCATACGCGTGATCCGGATCGTGACAAGAGCTGCAAGCCAACTTGCCCGAGCCGGACAGGGTTTTGTCGAAGAACATCTTCTGCCCGACCTGCGCCGCGAGGCTCAGCGGATCGTGGCGCTGCATCTTGTAGGCTATGCTATTTGGATCGGTCGCGGCGCGAGCGGCTACGACAACACCAAAGAGGATGCCGACGAACAGCATCCGTACAGTAGGGACGAGTAGTTTCACTTCTTTCTTTTGTAACGCTGGCGGGTTCGTCCCTGAACCCGCCCCAATTGCATCAGCTTACCGAAGCTCCATTACTGAACGGCTACAGGAAGCGCCCAGATATTCGTCTGGTTCGCGTCCGGCCCGACCTGCGCAGGTACGGTCCCCGCTGGGTTGCCCGAGCCGGCAACGATGGTGCTCTCGTCGCTGGACTGCTTCTCAACGTAGTTCGCCGGAATCACATACTGGTGATTCATCGGACGCACTGCATCGAAGTGAGTGTCGGCGGAGCCTGCGTATTCCGGCAGGTTGAGGATATTCGCAGCGATGAAGCTCTCGGTGTACTTGCTGCGGTTCATGTAGCTGCCGGGGTTGGCGGGATCCGCCAGGTTGAACATGTCCTGCAGCGTGCGCACGAACGAGAAGTGGCTGTACGCGTCGCTGTCCTTAATGCCCTTCGGCGCGGTCGGCTGATTGGTGATCACGGCAAAAACGCTGTTGCCGTGACCGCGGTTACCGAACGAGTAACCCACCACCGAGTTATCCACCGAGAACGTGCCGTCCGGGTTCTGGACCAATGGCTTGGCTACCGTGCTGTTGCCCGGGTTCCAGCCGCAGCAGGAGTTGAATCCGCTGGTGGAGTTGCCTTCGTCGAACATCAGCACGATTGCCGCACGCTTGCTCTGGTTCTGCCAGATCGGGGAGGCCTCGATCTTGGTCACCAGATATTTCACGTAGTTGTCGCCGCGCGCCATGATGTTGTTATGTGTGTCGTTCGGCGGCGGATCGTTGCCGTTCAGCACGCCACTGCAGTCGCTGGCGGTGATCGAGCCCTTCGTCACGGAGTCGGTGCCCGAAACTCCGATCGAGTGCATGTCGTCACACTGGTCGGGAATCACGTAGTTGAGCTGACCGATATTGCCGCTCTGCAAATCCGTGCCGAATTGGTCGTAGTCATAGCCCTGCGGAATCGTATATGCCTTGGAATTGAGCAGATACGGATCCCACTGGCCACCGCCCAGCGTGCGGTTGCTGGACTTGAACTCCACCGCGCTGCGCACATTCTGGTACGCCATCGCGGGATTGTGCTTGGTCTTGTAGGTTCCGGCCGGAAGCGGCAGCAAGCCGTTGGGGTCGCCAATGGCCGTCGTGTTGCCGTTGATCGTCCCCGGAGCATAAACGTGGTCCGGAGCCACCACGGCAGAGTCCGCGACGCTATCGGTACGCGCATCCTGGCCCGGGTTCATGGACTCGTTGTAGGTTCTCCAGCTCATGCCCGCGGTGGTGATCGCGTTGAACAGGTTCGGAATGTTCACAATGTTGTGATTGACACCATTCCCGGCTGTGCAGGTCGCGGTAAACGGCGAGCTACCGAGGCCCGGCTGCGTTTTGGTGGGCAACGGCAGGTCCTGAGGAGCATTTGCACCGCTTGCGCTGCAATTCCATTGCGAGTCGTCGGCGATACCGAAGTCATCCGCGCCACCGAGGGCGGTGTAGTTCGGCTCGCTCGGATTACCGGTGGCGAAGTAGTTGGTGAACTGGTTGTTCGCCGCCAGGTACCCGTTGATATTCGGCACGTAGGGCGAATTGAGCATCGCGGACGTGGACTTGTTCTCCAACATGACAATGAAGATGTGGTCGTAACGCGGAACGCCCTCGATGTTCATCGCCGCCTGCTGCGCGACGGGGATGCTCGCATAGTCGCCACGATCAACGGTCTTCGCGGCAAAGCCAAAGCGGTTCGTCAACACGACCGATTCGGCCTCGACCGCCTGCAGCTGCACGGGGTCCGTGATGCTGGCAGGGGCGGCAATGACGGAGGCGGCCTCCACACCGATGCGCTCGGCGACCGTGCTCAGGGCGGCGTCATAAGTAAGCCCATCATTCTCGACCATGCGGACCAGCTCCGTGGTCAGCGGCGTGATCGCGATAGTGGCCGGCGCCAGAGGAGACTTCGTGGCCTCGGCGATCTGCTGTGAAGATACGCGGAACACATTCCGCTGTGTTACCGGCTGGCCACCGTTGGTGGCGGCCGTGGAGATCTCGGCGATGACATTTCCCGGCTTGGCACTGATGAGCTGGAAGGATCCAGTCGCTGAGGTCGTGGTGCTCGGCTCACCGGCGTCACAAGCGCCGTTGTTGTTGAGGTCGAAGCACACCTTCGCGCCAGCATAAACCGACGGTACGGTCACGCCTGCGGAGGACTGCGCGGGATTGGCCGAATTCACGGGCGGCGTAAAGAGAGTGCCGGCGACGGTGCCCTTGACGATCTGCGGGGCGGCGGCCTGGCTGGTGGCGGCGACAGAAAGCAGAGCTGCGGCGACAGCGACGGAAACGAGGGACTTCCGCGACAGCTTGGAAGAATCAGACTGAGCGTGCATGAATTGCTCCGTTAAAGCGTAGACAGGGGTCGAAGCGGATGGGCGGCTCAAACAGCGGCCTTGCTCTGACGGCGACGCTTCGCCGCGGCCAGAAGCCCGAGGCCCGACATCAGCAGAGGCAGCGCGGCCGGGACGGGCACGGGGGTCAACGACCATTTGCCGCCGCCCGAGTCGATACCCAGATTGCCGCTCGTAACGCTGCCTGCTTCCACTTCCTGTCCTTGCGCTCCAGAGGGCGTCGCACCGTTGACGAAGTAAAAGAAGTTCGTGACGTTATTGGCGCCCGGATCGGTATTGTCCGCGAAAATGAAGTTGTTTTTAGTTGCGTCGGTGGAGACCACCGCGGCATTCGCGCTGTAGTTGTACGAGCTGGCTGCGCTGTTAAAGGTGCCGGCGTAGAGCGTGCCGGTGAAGGCGCTGTTGTCGAACTCGACGCTGATATTTGAGATATTGGTTACCAGATCGCCGGTCAGCGTACCGTCGAGGGACCCGGTCAAGCTCTGTCCGTCGGAAAAGGTATAGGAAAAGTCGAACGTGCTCGCGTGCGCGGCACTACTGCAGGCGGCCAGCACGACCGCTGCCTGAATGAGTTTCTTGATCACGGGAACCTCTGCGGTTTTTGTAGGACGGGAATTTGTTGTATGCCCGCGGCCCGCAATCCTTTGAGCTCAGGTCCGTGCAGACTTTTAATGCGCTGCCACGGGAACGCGGGGAGATTTACTTTTTAATGTGACGTTCCCGTTAAGATAATGTAAAACCCGCCCATACCTTTGCATCGCAAAGTGTTGAGTTGAGTTTGACTTGTTGCGCTGCGCGGCAGTACAGCGTGTGCGTCATCCATTTGTATGACGCACGATGATCGGACCAAGTCCGCGGTCGTGGCGACCGCCACGCATCGACATCACCGCGAGATCAGAGCTAAAACCTGTTCGTCTCGCGCCAGCCAGACGCCCAAGATGATCGGCACCTCGCCAGTAGCACACGTGGGCGCCCCAGGCGGCGCCAATCACCCCCGACATCGCTAACGCCACGTAGTGGTGTCAGAGCGCCAGTGCCGCGACAGTGCAAGAGCACCTGGAAAGCAGCATTCGAGCCACCCGCAACTCCAGGGCAAGCGGCTCATTCCGGTGGCCGAGCGGTTCGCCATCTGGGCGGACGGTCGAAACACCTAACTGAGTCGCATCTCATCGCCATCTTCCGTTCACCTCGCCGTGCCGTTTCTCCGGGCCAATCGGCAATGACTTCCCCCTGGCGCATCCGCACGACGGACGGTTCTATTAACATGGCCCTGCCGGCCGACTTCAAAGCCAATATCGACGCCAGCACCAGCGCCGGACACATCACGTTGAACCTGCCGGTTCAGGTGCAAGGGGACCTCGGCAAATCATACGTGCAAGAAACACTGAACGGTGGTGGGGAAGCGATGTTGATCCACACATCCGATGGGTCAATCCGCCTCAAAGGCATTTAGCTTTGCCTTGGTGGCGTCGAGCAAAGCACGGTAGAATGACTGAAGGTAGGAATTTTCCGTATTGCAGGCCAACTCATGAGCCATCCGTTGCAATGTCGGTGCGGCACCTTGAAGGGAGAAGTCGCGAATCCCCGCGGCGCCAATCGAGCCATTTGCTATTGCAAGGATTGCCAGGCGTTCGCGCACTTCTTGGGACGACAGCGTGACATCCTGGATGAGCGCGGCGGATCGGAAGTGTTCCAGATTCTCCCAAAGTACCTGACGCTCACCCAGGGCGTGGATGCCTTGACTTGTATGCGGCTCACGCCGAAGGGCCTGCTTCGCTGGTACACCACCTGTTGCAACACGCCGATCGGCAACACCCTCGACACCCCGAAGATTTCGTTCATCGGCCTTCTGCACAGCTGCCTGGAAACCGGCGGCCCACCGCTCGATGAGTCGTTTGGACCTGTGCGCGCCAGGGTCAATACCAAAGGCGCCGGCGGTGAGCCGAAGCCAAAAACGGCGGGAATGGGCAGAGCCGTATCATGGTTCCTCCGCACGATATTGAAAGCGCGCTTCAACGGCGACTACAAGCACACACCGCTGTTTGTACGCGACACATGGGCACCTATCGCCACACCACGGGTGCTCAGCAGCGAGGAACATGCAAAGGTAATGAGCGCCGTTCGGGCCGCTACCGGCTAGCGGTTCCTCAGCGCCTCTCTTACGACTGCGCTCGACCTGCAGCTGTCGCCGTCAGCGCATCTAGAACCACTTGGCACTCCGTGCCACAACATATAGCAACGTCCCAGCCAGCGCGACATATAGCCCGAACGCCCAGATCCTCGCCGCGCCGAGAGAGTCCTTGATCTCATCGAACCTCTTCTCCGTGTGCTCCCTGGACTGGCGGAACTCAGTTCTGAAATCGCGAACATCAACCTTGATATCGCTGATGTCCTTCTGCGCGTGCCGAACATCGGAACGCAGCTCAGCCACCTCAACCTTGATACCACTGATATCCTTTTGCGCGTGCTGAACATCGGAACGCAGCTCAGCGACCTCAACCTTGATACCACTGATATCCTTTTGCGCGTGCTGAACATCGGAACGCAGCTCAGCGACCTCAACCTTGATACCACTGATATCCTTTTGCGCGTGCTGAACATCGGAACGCAGCTCAGCGACCTCAACCTTGATACCACTGATATCCTTTTGCGCGTGCTGAACATCGGAACGCAGCTCAGCGACCTCAACCTTGATACCACTGATATCCTTTTGCGCGTGCTGAACATCGGAACGCAGCTCAGCGACCTCAACCTTGATATCACTAATATCCTTTTGCGCGTGCCGAACGTCAGAGCTCAGTTCGGTCACCTGTGCGGCGAGATCACCGCTCTTATTTGGTACCATGTTTGCGTCCCCAATAACTTCACGCTTGTGCGCCAACCCATAGCTCATATCGCACCCCGGCCTCTTCCAATGATTGCCTCGGCCACTTCCGCACGCCGTCATTTTATGCAAACAGAAGTTTGAAATGAGCGTGTGTTGGATAAATAATTGCAGCGCATTACTGGATGGATACACCAATTTTGCGCGCTTATTTTCACGCCAACTCAGCGTGCAAAACCGACGTTGCATCACCACGCGATTTACCACGGTGGCCACGACAGCGGGATCAACATGGCGAAGCCGCCGCGCGCTCGGATGAACCAGACGGACCAGGGTAGAAGACGACGAAGATGTCGACGAGACACCGGCCATATCGTATTGTCGAGACCTTGCTGGACGCGGACCCGCCGATGGGCTCGACGCAGCAACCCAGAGGGCTCAATGCGCCACGACGAGCGCCAGCACAATCGGAAGCAGGTGGTCGAAATGACAACTCACGACGGCGGCTGCCTCTGCGGAAAGGTCCGCTTTCGAATAACCGCGCCAGCACTCGACAGCGGCTACTGCCATTGCCGCATGTGCCAGAAGAACTCCGGCGCACCAGTAGTAGCCTGGGTCACCTTCCCCACCGCGAGCTTTTGCTGGATTACAAGTGAGCCTCGCAGCTACGCATCCTCTGCGCGCACGAGGCGCAGCTTCTGCGCCGACTGCGGCAGCTATCTGGTCTTCATGAGCGAGGACACACCGGCAGAGGTGAGTGTCAACACGGCCTCCTTCGATACTCCAGAAGCCTTCCCTCCGCGCAAGCACATCTTTGTCAGCAGTCAGATCCCCTGGCTGCACATAACAGACGACCTGCCGCGGCATCCTGACTACGGCCAGCCGGTCTAGCGCGAGACACCTCTAGCCGCTCCAACACAGCCGGCCAGAATCAGCGGGAGCGAACAGCATGACCCGCTCACGCCGCCGCGTCCCGCTCTCTCACTAACTTCTCAGGCGCCGCGACGCGCCAAGCACACTCGGCCACGTCCACCAGCGCGCCGCGCGAAATTTTCTCGAGCCGCACCAGAACCATCGGGTAGTCGACGTAGTGGTCGGTCAGGAAAAACACCTCAGGTTGTGTCTGTAGCAAGATCTGCCGATCAAGAAAGTCGCAACGTATCGCTAAGCCACCCTCAGCCTCGGTCCGCCAACGTGACAGGATCTTGCCGCGCACCTTGATGGAGGGCGTGCCATACGAGGTGGACTTCTCAGTGCCTGGCAACGCCAGCACAATTTTCAAGTAACGCTCATAGCCCTTGGCAATTGCTGCCGAGAGCGGTTTTCTATTGCCACTGGCGAGCGACTTCTTCTTGCGTGACCCCATAAGGTAACTGTCTCAGCCGCACCTGCCGCTTGCGCTCGGCTGCGTGAACTCAAAACAACGCATGCTCACCCGCGGCGAGATTTGACTCGACCGTATCAATGGTCTCGAGCAGATCGCCTGGCGTGTGCCCGGCCATCAACCGCCCGAAATCCCAGGCCTGCCACGCAGCGAACGCTTGCCACTGCTGGGCATAGAAATCGCCGGTATCCTTGCAGAAGTTGGCTATCGGGCTTGCGCGCAATGCGGCCAGCAGATCGCGTTCGCTTTCTTGCGCCTCGACGTCCTTCCCTGGGGGACGAGTGGCCCACAGCAGACGTAACAGGTATGCATTCGGCAGCGTGTCAAATTGCGCCCGGCTCGATTTGTCCGGCGCGCTCCGGGTAAAGGCAATCGCGACACGCGGATCGTTTTTGGCGAGCGGACCGGCACGAACCGAAAGGCTGCAAAACGGCCTGGTATCACCTGGCGTACAGGGTGCGTACGGCCGTCCCTGAGCAAGATTCATTTCCATCAGCCACACTATTGCCTCGAGCCCCGCGCCGTGATCAATCGCCGCCTCGGCTCGGGAGGTATAGACCTCTGAAGCCGGTGGAGCTCGTTTCTCGGCTACCGCCGCCGCAAGTGTCGCAAAGATATCCGGGAAGCCGCCGGTGGTAATCACGGGCCCCGCTGACAGGTGCGGCGGCAGGGGGTATGCCGCGGCCGCCTCCCATCGCGACTGCGTCAGCTTCCAGTGCGCCATGACGGGCTGTTTGCCGAATGGCCTTTCCAACACCCACAGCTCCGACGGCATCCGCCTGCTGGCGGCAAGGCCCTCGGCGATGTCAGGGTGGATCTTTGTGAAGGATGTCCAAAAGCGCCGCAGGCTACCTTGGATCGCCTGCGGAACCTCCCGCTTCTCGTAGCGAACAGCCGCGACCTCCTGGCCTTTGTACGACCACCGGACGCGATCGTGCTCCGTCACCTGCTGCAGGGCCGGGCGGGCAAGCTGCTTGGATGTGACCCCCAGATCCGTCTCCATGTAAAACGGCTCGTGGGAAGCGGCCGCCTCGGCAGGCACGTCGGCGCCGCCCTTCGCCAGCGCACCCGATAGGGCGACCCGGCTCTGCAGCTCCATCGCCCGATACCAGACCTCCGCATAGAGCGAGTTGTTAACGAAGCTGTTGTCCTTCTGCAGCACGAAAATGCGCCGCAACTTGTAGTCGTATATTGCATTCCTATCACCGGAGCGCAGGTAGTGATAGTCACTCGAGATGCCGGCGGAAACTTTCGCCGGAGCATCCGAGCCTGAGTCTTTCGTGTACTCGAGACGGAGCTCGCCGGACGGGGCCGTGCGCAGCGCGAGTATCGCGTCAGTGCCGGCAGCAGGAGAAATCAACGGCACCGTCCAACCCATGAGCGGCATAACGAGCAACGCAACAAACACCGCCGGGCGCAGCCGTACTGCTCTCATTCGCACCCACCCCTCAGGCACGCTTGGACTCCAACGCCAATCCGACACCAAATGCCACAAACATTCCTCCAGTCACACGGTCGCAGGTCTGCACTACGCGCGGCTTTTCCAAAAGGCGCGCAATCGGCCGGGTGGCCAGAATCAGGGAACCGAACCAGATGAGACCCTGTACGGCGTGAATGGCGCCCAGCAGCAGGATGAAGGGAGCGACCGGGAGACCATGGGGAACGAACTGTGGCAGAAAGGAAACGTAGAACACCCCAACCTTGGGATTGAGCAAATTATTCAGAAGACCTGTCGCGAAATCAGAGCCTTTGGGATTTAGCTTGTCTCCTGCGGGAACAAAACTACGGCGCGGGTAGCGCAACATCTTGTAGCCCACCCAGACGAGATAGGCGCCACCCACCCATCGCAGGATGGCGTATGCGACTTCCGAAGCCGCGAGCAGCGCACCTAGGCCCAACGCCACCAGGATGGCCCACCCAAAGCAGCCGACACAGACCCCCAGGCCGACCAACGCGGCCCGCCGCATCCACCCGTGGCAACCGTTCTCAGCACGAGCGCAGTGTCCAAGCCAGGCACAATGGTCACTAGAGCGGCCGCTGCCGCGAAAGCGCTCACAGATGCGTAAACTGACGTCACTACCGCCCCTCCCCGTAAACCCGTGGCGCCACCTCACGATTCCGCGAGGACGAAAGTCCGCTCCTGCGGCAGAAGCGCGACGATCTCCTCTGCAGACACTACATCATCGGCCCAGATTTGCAGCGCCTTCTCGGCCGACAAGGGAACGCGCACGTGGAAGCGGACGACCCGGCGCCGCTGGACAACGTTGAAGATGTCCGCCCGAGCGATTTCCGCGGCATGTCGGACCGTAAAACCGAAAGGCCGGCGGCGACGGCCGCGCACTACGATGCTGTTCGGTTTGAAAACGATTTCACCCGCACCGAACAGCTGCCAATGGCTCGCTGGGTGCGGCAGAAGGCGCGACCACAGGCTCGGATTGGAAAAATAAACCGGAAAAGCCGTGGTACTTTCTACGGGCGCTAAAGTGGATCCGATCGCTGACATCGTTTATCCAGCCATTTAAGCCCCACGGCTCCATGAGGTCAATCGTGCGCCTGCCGATCACTGTCGTTATTGCGATACTTTGCTCTCTACCGCTAGACGGACAGGCCGCGAATAGCCCTGACATCACCGCGCAAATCGATGCGGCCGCACAACAGTGGCTCGCCACCACTGGCGCGCCCTCGGCTTCCATCGCAGTGGTACAAAATGGCGCTCTGACTTACGCGCACGCCTATGGCAACGCGCGGCTTGCGCCAGATATCCCGGCGACAGCGTCGATGCGTTATGCGGTCGACTCCGTGTCAAAAGAATTCACCGCCGCAGCGGTGTTACTCCTGGTTGAGCAGGGCAAGCTATCACTCGAGGATACCGTGGGAAAGTGGTTCCCGGACCTCGGCGAGGCATCCAAGGTCACCGTGCGGCAATTACTCAGCCACACTTCCGGCCTGCGGGATTTCTGGCCGCAGGACTTCGTGCCGCCGGAAATGCTACGCCCCACCATGACGGCGGGCATCATCAACGAGTGGGCGCGTCGCCCGCTCGACTTTCAACCAGGGACCGATTGGCAATACTCGAATACCGGATATGTCGTCGCCGGAGCCATTGTTGAGAAAGTCAGCGGCGAGCCCCTGGTGGGCTTCCTCCATCAACGGATCTTTGCTCCACTGAAGATGGAGCATGTCACGGAGGATGACACCCACGCCCTACCCGAGAGCGATGCGCGCGGTTATACGCGCCAGGGACTGGGCCCGGCGCGCCCTGCGCCCAAAGAAGGCGCCGGTTGGTTGTTCGCCGCGGCGGAGTTGGCCATGACGCCTGGGGACCTGGCCCGTTGGAATATCAGCCTGATCAATCGCTCCCTACTGCGACCGAGCTCCTACGAGGCCGCGCTCGAGCGCGTGACGTTGCAGGACGGAACGAAGAAGGACTACGGCCTGGGGCTCGACATCCAGCACGTACGAGGCCGGACACGGATCGGGCATGACGGCGCGGGCTCGGGCTTCCTGTCGGCCAACAGAATCTGGCCAGATGACAAAATCGCGATTACCGTGCTGACCAACGGCGACTGGGCTGATCCGGATGACCTGGTGGAGCGCATCGCCTTCGTCGTGCTGCCCCCCACTCCGGAAGAGGCCCGCGCCCGCGCGGTGTTTGCGCAGTTTCAGCGAGGCGTAGTCGATCGATCGTTGTTCACCGCAAGCGGTAACAGTGTGCTCACCGAGGAGGCCCTTACCGACATGAAGGCGAGCCTCGGCCCGTTGGGAGCACCCGTGCTACTCCAACTGGAACACCAGAGCAAACGAGGCGGCATGATTACCAGAGCGTGGAAAATCCTGTGCCACTCGAAACGGCTGCGGGCCATCGAGAGAGGTTACCCTGATGGCAAGCTCGAAGAGTTTCTGGTGACTCAGCTGAATGATTGACTGACGCTGACAGATTGACACTCCCAACGAGCGTCGCTGGCGGCTTTCATCGACGTAGCCATCACCGTTGCCGTACAGTGGGCCGCGGACTGTTGAGCATCATCGGCGTGTGCCGCGACAGCCTCGAAGGCTAGGGGCAAAAGCGCAAGCAGCGCGGCAGCCTTCGCTTTATCCAGCCAGCACGCGGCACGGTTGCCAACGATATGAACGACGCAGCATAAGTTGCGCATGTAGGGCAACGGCTATAATTGAGGCAGGCGGACAGCGACCACGGTGACCTCTACGGCAATTACACCGCAAATGGCTCAGGAGGCGATCGAGGCGCGGATCAGTCCGCTGCCGGCCGAGTCACGACCCTTGCAGCACTGCGTCGGCGCAACGTTACGTCAGGATGTATACGCCGAGCGCGACAACCCTCCGTTTGACCGCGTTTGCATGGATGGCATCGCGATCCATGGCGGTGCATTGAGCCGCGGGCTTCTGCGCTTCGTAGTCGAAGCAACGCAGCCAGCCGGCGCACCGGCTGTAACGCTGGCGAACGCGGACAACGCTGTCGAGGTCATGACCGGTGCGATGCTTCCTCGTGGCACTGACTGCGTCATTCCTTTGGAGGAATACGAGCTCACCGGGAATGTCGTCACATTGCGCGCCGGCATTGTTGGCACTCCATATCGCAACGTGCAGCGCCGTGGATCGGATAGCGAACCTGGCGTCCCCATGCTTACGGCCGGCGCGCGATTGGGCGCGCCCGAAATCGCGGTGGTGGCATCAGCCGGTCTCGCAAGCGTGCAGGTAAGCCGTGAGCCGCGCTTCATGGTGGTTTCAACGGGTGATGAGTTGGTCGAGCCCGGACAACCCATCGCAGAGCATCAGGTGCGTCGCTCCAACGCCCACGCTGTCGTCGCCGCTCTTCGCAAGCGCGGCTTCGAAAAGGTGGGCAACGACCACGTCCCGGACGACGAGAAGCGCTTGCATACTCACTTGGCGCAGCACCTGGCCGACAACGACGTGTTGATTCTGAGCGGCGGAGTTTCCAAGGGCCGGTTCGATCTCGTGCCCCAGGTGCTGAAGAGCCTTGCGGTGCAAGAAGTGTTCTACCAAGTGGCCCAGCGGCCCGGCATGCCGATGTGGTTCGGTATAGGCCCGGCGGGCCAGGCAGTGTTTGGCCTGCCAGGCAATCCGGTTTCCACCCTGGTGTGTTTGATTCGCTATGTCGTGCCGGCAATGACAGCTGCGATGGGCACGCGGCGGACGGCGCCTGAGCTGATTGCACTCGCCGCGCCGGTCAAGTTCCAGCGCCAGCTCGCGTACTTCCTGCCTGTCTCGATGCGCTACAACGAGCGCGGACGCGCATTAGCTGTGCCTCAACCTACAAACGGACCGGGTGATTTTCTCGCCCTGACTCAATCGGACGGATTTGTCGAGTTGCCACCGCAATCAGAGCCGTTTCCGCAAGGGTTCGTGGCAACCCTCTACCGCTGGTAGAGTCCTTCAGTGCTGCCCCTCTTCCCGCTCGAGCCGTCCCGCGATCGCCGCCAGATCGGCCCGGGTGTTGAGGTTGGCAAACGCTTCGGCCGTTTGAAAATGAACGCGCGTAGCGCCGAGGCTTTCCAACATGAACCATGTCGGTGGATGCGCGCCGCCCGCAAGTGCCGCAGTGACTTTCGGCAAAGCACTGACCGACCATACCGCGCACAAAGGCTGACGGCCATCAGCGGTTTCTGCCATGGCGGAGCCATCGCCTGCCGCCTGGATGAGCCGTGGAAACAGCTCGTCAGGAAGCAGCGGCGCGTCGCACGGGCTAACAGCAAGAGCCTTGGCACCAAGCTCTTGCGCCCAGGCAAGACCGGCCTTCACGCCAGCCAACGGACCGGCGGCATCACCCTGAGCGTCATACAAAATGGGCAAGCCCTCGGCTCGAGCCAGAGCTTGGGCCTCCGTTCCGGACCGGGTATTCACGGCCACAGCGATACAGCTCTTCTGCAGCCGTCTCACCGCCCACATCAACAGCGGCGTGCCCGCCAGACCCGCCACCGCTTTCTCGCCGCCGAAGCGCACAGACCGCCCTCCGGCAATCACAACGCCAGCCACTGACGGGGGTTTCGGATCGATGGCCATTCAGGACGTAATATACGGCAACATATTGCGAAACAGATCGGAAGCGGCGGCAGATCGACATGTCCATCACATACTGCAGTGCCTCAGGTGCCCTGGGGAGCCGAGCCGATCATGACTAATGCCCGGGTGCTCGGTATTGCCGGATGGAGCGGGTCTGGAAAGACGACGCTCATCACGAAATTGATTCCGCTGCTGGGACAGCGCGGCGTCCGCGTCGCCACCCTCAAGCATGCTCACCACGCCTTCGACGTGGATCAGCCAGGGAAAGACTCCTACGAGCACAGAAAATCCGGCGCTGTCGAAGTCATCGTATCGTCCGCGCGGCGCTGGGTACAGATGCACGAAGTCGGCAGCGGCGCGGAGGCGACACTGCCGGAATTGTTACGACGACTCTCACCCTGCGACCTGGTGCTGGTGGAAGGGTTCAAAACGGAGCGCCATCCGAAGTTGGAAGTGTTCCGAACAGCCGTGGGCAAGACCCCGCTGCACCCGGAAGACGAGCGCATCGTGGCGATCGCAAGCGATCAAGGCTTTCCCGGCGTGAACATACCGGTCGTGGACATCAACGACATCGCCGCCGTCGCGCATGTAGTGATGGCGTGCGCGGAACCGCTGGATAGGGTGTTAGCGGTGCTGGACAAGCCCTCTGGCACAACCTGACCGGCCTCTCATGCCGCGATCCGTGGCGCTGCGGAAGACGCCCGCCGGCGCGTTCCGCCAAAACTTACTCGACCGTCTCGGGCTCCAACACCGGCGACACCCGCACGGCGCAGAACTTGCGGATCTTGACGAGCCTCATCGCTGCAACCCCACCATGGCCTCAAAATTCCTACCCCCGCAATGACAGTACTTCTCCTGACACCTTCGGCAACACAACCGGGCGGCGACGTCCTTGAGCAACTTTTCCGGCCCGTGGCGCTCGATCAACCGCCGCGCGGAAATCTCCGCCATATGACGACAACACCGGCAGCGCAGAGACAACGACCACAGGCCGTTGAAATCACCAAGCCGCCGAACTTTCTGCAGAGGCATCACCATGCGAGCTAGCGTGCACCTCGCACGAAGATCTCGTCCAGCCAGTGCGCGCGAGCTGTCAGTACTGGATAGCTCGGCGCAGTGCTGATAGATTGACCACGATGAGCTCCGCAAGCCCCGGGCGCACCAATATCGCGCCCTCCATGCCACCGATGGCACCTGACAATATTGGTGGCTTCCGAGTCCTGTTGGCTTTACGCAAGAACGCCTACCAAGCGTTCCCACCGCGCTGTCTCGACGAGCCAGTGGTGACACTCGGAGCCGCGGGGCGCTACCTGGCTCTGGCGACATCTCCCGATGCGATTCGACACATCATGCTCACGCACGGCGAGGACTACGTGAGGCTGCCGCTGGGGCGGCGGGTTCTCGGACCCATCGCCGGTCGCGGACTCATCGTCAGCGAGGGACAAACATGGCGAGAGCAGCGGCGCGCGATGGCACCCGCATTCACGCCGCGAAATATTCCCATCATGGCCCAGCACATCATCCGATGCACCGAGACATCGTGTGAGCGGCTCGAGCGCACCAGCGGCAATGAGGTCGATCTGCTACGCGAAATGCAACTGCTGAGCTTGGACATCGCGGCCACCTCGCTGTTCTCCATGGAGGCCGCAACATTCGGCGCTGAGTTGTGTCGGGCGATTACGGAATATATGCAAACGGTGGGACGCCTCTTTCCCAGCGACGTATTCCTGCCCGAAATGATCCCTACTCCGCTACGCGCACGACGTGCCGCATTCCGGCGCCGTTGGATCGGTTTGATCCGCTCTATCATTGAAGTGCGACGTAAGGCGGAGCGTGCCGATGCGCCCCGCGACCTGTTCGATCTCCTTTCGGAAGCCCACAGCGCGGACCGTGAAGACCTGCTCGTCGATGAGGTCTCGACGATGATCGTTGCGGGACATGAGACGACCGCCCTGGCCCTCTTTTGGGCGTGCACCTTGTTGGCAAGGTCGAGGGCATGGCAAGAGGCTCTCGCTGCTGAGGCGCGGCAGACGGACCTGTCTGTTGGCGGCGCCGCGGCAAGCCTCCCGAAGCTCGTACTAACACGAGCCGTGGTAGAGGAGACGCTGCGGATGTACTCGCCAGCGTTCATGACCGGCCGATTGGCGAACCAGACTCACGACATCTGCGGCACCACGGTGCCCGCCGGCTCCATCATCCTGCTGCCTTACTGGCTGTTGCACCGGAGCCCACGCTGGTGGTCGCACCCGGAGACATTCGATCCGACACGATTCCTGAATGGCTCCGAGCCCGATCGACTCACCTACCTACCCTTCGGAGTCGGCCGGCATGTCTGCATCGGCGCACAACTCGCAATCTCGGAAGCGGTCCTCGCCACCGCCAGGCTGGTACGTCAATTCTCCATCGAAATGACGAGCCGCCGCCCTGTGCTGCCAGTGGGAACCATTTCCACTCGGCCCGACTATTCGCCGAGTTTCAAACTTCGGGTGCGTTGACTGCAGCCGCGCAAGGCCGTCAAGGCACCAGAGTGAGCGCCTTTTCCATCACCGGATCACGCCCGGCGGCGTAGTCGGCAAAGGTCGGCTCGATCTCGACGTCAGGATGAAGCGAGATCCGCTGGCCGCTCTGGGGGCCCCAGACGACCACGGGCCAGAAGCAGCGCTCCAGATCGTGACAGCCCTCGCTCCAATCATGCAGCCCCGTGGACACACGGATCCCGAGCTTGGAGTCAGGTAACGGAATGCGATTACCCTCCGCATAGAAGCGCTCATTGTCACCCATATCCGTACCCAAGAACATGACGCTCGCGCCACCATATTCCCGCAACATTGCCGCGGTAAGGATGGCTGCCGAAAATGTGCTGTCACTCACTAGAACCAACACTCTGCCGCCCGGAGACAGCACCTTCGGAAGAGCCTGGCAAAAGAGCACGCTGTTCAAAAAGTTGCCACCCGAGTTGAGGCGCAGGTCGACAATGACCGCCTTCGGCCGGTTCGGCGCGATCTCGTTCATGAGCAACCGCACGAGCTTCAGCTCAAAAGCTGTCAGATTTCCGTCCAACGCAGCCACCTGATTGCTACGCAAGTACAGCACCTGATGGCCGGCGCCAATCCAGTGAAATGCTGCATCGACCGGCGCATGGTAAATATCCGGCAGCTCTCTCACCCCATCGAGAACGTGAGGCCAGCGACCGGACTCATCCGGCTCCTGTGGAATGAGCACTCCGTAGTTGTCGGACGCGGCATTGGGCGGCACATCGCTGCCGTCCTGGACTGCCAGGGTGACCTTCTTTTCTTTCCCGGTGCGCAGCCGCAGGGTAAAGCGGACTCGCGTGTCGCTATCGCTCATATCCAGGCGATGCAACAGACCTGGAATCCGCAGGTACGCAGGACTGACATTGCGAACCTTGGCAACGTTGCCCGAGATGAAGGGTGTCACAGCCGAAAGCGCCTCCTCCGCCGTACTGGACCCGATCTTGTCTATCCGCGCGCCCAGCAACTGCGCATAAGCCGGCGTGGTTTCGACAATGTACAAGCCATCTCGAAACCACCATGCCTCGAAAGGCAGCCCCACGAACGGGGGAAAGCCGCGATTGACGTTAGTATGTCCGTTGCCAGGCAAAGCAACAGCTCGCGATACGCGCATCCAGAATGAAACCGGATCGAGCTCGTCCGCGTGAGCGATATCACTGGCGATGAGCCGGTTGAACTCCTCGGTCTGGGCGCTAGTGAAGCTCTGGTCCTGAGGTTTCCAAACGTCCCGCAAGAATGCCAGGTCCTCGCGCATCTGCGCGTGAGTCAGGTTGGACAACTCCTTGCTGGTAGCGGGGTCACTCGCCGAGGCGGCGAGGGCAATCGAGGTGGCACCGATTGAAACCCACACAGTCAGGCCGGCGATCCATCTATGGAAAAAACGCATGATCGTCCTCGCCACCGCGAACGTTTCAGCCCCAGCACCCGAAGATACCGCGCCATTGTGAAGCAATGTATCGGCCGCCTGCCCTTCAAGTCATCGCAGGCGCGCTTCGTTTAAGCGATACTTCGTGGTTATGGCTTATAAGATCGCACGTTCCGCTCTCTTCCTCCTGCCTCCCGAGAAGGCCCACGCGCTGACCCTCGACGCGGTTCGCCTCAGAGGACGACTCCTGGCGCCGCCGGCCGGCACCGCCGCGACTGCAGTCAAAGCGCTGGGCCTGTCATTTCGCAATCGTATCGGGTTGGCCGCGGGGTTCGATAAGAACGGGCTTGCGGTCGATGGTTGGTTTTCCCTTGGCTTCGGACACGTCGAAGTGGGGACTGTGACCCCCAAGCCCCAGGCGGGAAACCCACTCCCGCGAGTCTTTCGCCTGGGCGAGGCCGAAGCCATCATCAACCGGATGGGATTCCCGAACGACGGCGCTGAGCGGATCGTGGCGCGCCTACGTGCCCGCCACAGCTCGGGGGTGGTGGGAGTCAACATCGGCAAGAATGCCGCGACGCCGCTCGAAAAGGCCATCGACGACTACATGCTCTGTTTGCGCGCGGTCTTTCCGGTCGCCGACTACGTCACGGTCAATGTCTCGTCGCCGAACACCGTTGGGCTCAGATCTTTGCAGGCCAGCGAGCACCTCACACCGCTGCTCTCGGGGCTCCTGCAGGAGTCGCATACATTGGAGCGACAACACTCGCGACGGGTACCGATTCTTCTGAAAATTTCACCGGACCTGGGACCGGAACAGGTCCGGGAAGTCGCCAAGGTCGCCGCCTCCGTCCCGGTCGCCGGCCTCATCGCGACCAACACGACGATCTCGCGGGATGCCGTCCCGAATCACCCCCTGGCAAGCGAAACCGGCGGGCTCAGCGGCCGCCCCCTCCTGGCCAAGTCCTGCGAAACCGTGCGAGCTCTGCGGGAAACGCTCGGACCGGGCATGCCCATCATCGGGGTGGGCGGGGTGTCCTCTGCCGAGGATGCTCAGCTGCTGCGCAGAATGGGTGCGGATCTGGTGCAGCTCTACACCGCCATGGTGTATCGCGGGCCTGGCTTGGTCAGGCGGTTGGCGCGCGCCTGCACCTAGGAGCCCGTTGACGACCGCCGCCCGGCCGCCGTAGAGTCCCCGTCGGATGTCGATACTCATGTATCGATATTCGATACAGGCAGACACCATCTCGAGGGGGCGGCGATGTCAGGCGACACTGACCAACAGCTGGGGATGCATCGCCCGATCACCCGCCGGGACTTCGTCAACGGCGTCGGCATCGCCCTCACTGGCGCGATGTTCGCGGGAGTCTCGGAGCCTGCGCTCAGCGCACAGGCAAGCGCGGCGCCGCCTGCGCTGGACCCCTACCCACCGCGGCGCACCGGAATGCGCGGCAGCCACCCCGGCTCGTTCGAAGCCGCGCATCACCTTCGAGACACACGTACTTTGGATCTGGGTTCGGCCGTAGACTCTAACGAATCGTATGACCTGGTGATCGTGGGCGCCGGTTTGAGCGGCCTCGCCGCGGCTCATTTCTTTTTGAAGCGCCTGAACGGCAACGCGCGTGTGCTCATCCTCGACAACCACGATGACTTCGGCGGCCACGCCAAGCGCAACGAGTTCGAGCACCAAGGGCGGCTGATGGCGCTCAACGGCGGCACCCTCAACATCGAGTCTCCCTTGCGCTACAACGCGCCGGCCTTGGAGCTGTTGCGTGATGTAGGGATCGACCTGCCGCGCTACCAGGCAGCGAACGCGGCGAATCGCAAGTTGTACAGCTCGTTGGGTTTGCGCGAGGCCTACTTCTTCGACCGCGAGACTTGGGGGCGCGATCGGCTGCTTGTGGGCGCGCCGGAGGATGGGAGCGGCTTTGACGCGAAATTCCTTGCGCAAAGTCCGCTGACCGAGGCTGCCAAGCGCGATCTGCGACGGCTGTACGACCCACATCAACCTGACTATCTGGCTGGAGCGAGCGAGGCGGACAAGAAATTGCAGCTCGCGCGCATGAGCTACCACGACTACCTGCTCAAGGTAGCCAAGGTCGATCCGTCGCTGTTGTGGTTCTTTGCGCGCGCCACCGAGGGGTGGTACTGCGTGGGACCGGACGCGGTGCCCGCGCTTTTTGCGTGGAACGACGGCTTGCCCGGGTTTGACGGCCTGGGATTGCAGCCTCCACCTCAAGGAACTCTAGAAGACCTGCCGGGCGGACAGCACGGCAGGCAACGGATGGAAGGTGGAGGCGGCGAGATCCATTTCCCCGACGGCAATGCCACCATTGCCCGCCTGTTAGTGCGCTCGCTCATACCCGGCGCTGTTCCGGGAAGCACGATGGAAGACGTCGGAGCCGCTCGCGTCGACTATTCGCTGTTGGACCGAAAGGAACAGGCGGCGCGGATTCGGTTGAACAGTACCGTGGTCCACGTCGAGCATGACGGTGACCCGCTTCGAGCCACTGCAGTCAGGCTCGCATACGTCCGTGATGGGCAAACGTATCTTATCAAAGGGCGAGCCTGCGTCATGGCCTGCTGGAACATGTTGATCCCCTATCTGATACCCACACTCCCGACAGCACAAAAGGAAGCGCTGGCGTTCAACATCAAGCGACCGATCGTCTACACGAGTGTCGCGCTACGCAACTGGCGGAGCTTTCATAAGCTTGGCGTGAGCCACATCAACACCCCCGGGATGTATCACTCCGAAGTCTCTCTGGCGGAGGCGGTATCCCTCGGCGACCTGCGGCATCCGCAGTCACCGGACGAACCGATTGTAGTGCATATGGAGCGCACTCCGTGTGTTCCAGGCCAACCCATCAAAGTGCAGCATCGTTTGGGTCGCGCGCAGTTGCTGGCCACTTCATTCGAAACATTTGAGCGCAACATCCGCGATCAGCTCGCCCGCGTCCTCGGACCTGGAGGTTTCAATGCCGCGCGGGACATCCTGGCCATTACAGTCAACCGCTGGCCGCACGGCTACACCTATTCTTACAACAGCCTGTACGACCCGCTGGATTGGGTATTCACCTCCAGCCCCAATCGACCCAATGTGGTGGCGCGCCAGCCCTTCGGATTGATTTCCATCGCAAACGCGGACGCCGCCGCCAGCCCTCACACCGACGCCGCCATACTTGAAGCCCACCGTGCGGTGATCGAGGTGCTGGATCGTAGGGCCATGCCATCGTATTAGCTCCCACGCCGCGCCTCTCGCGGCGAAAAGCCGAACTTCTGCGCAAACGCCCGCGAAAACTGGCTTGGCGACTTGAACCCCGTCGCCAATCCAACCTCGAGAGCCGACAGCGACGTTTCGCGTAGCAACTGCTGAGCTCGCGCCAGACGCAGCGCGAGATAGTGTTGATGCACTCCGCGTCCAAGGTGGTTGCGAAAGGACCGTTCCAATTGCCGCAGCGAGATCCCCGCCAATCTTGCGAGTTGCTGCCGGGACAACGGCGACTCGAGATCCGACTCCATAGCCTTCAACACTCTCAAGACCTTCTCATCGCCGATTCCCAGACGGAAACGCAAATCCATGCGTTGCGGCCCACCGCCCTCGCGCACTTGTGTGTGCAGGAACCAGTCGCTGACGGCCGCGCCGAGTTGGTACCCGTGATCGCGCGTAATGAGCGCAACCATCATATCCAACGCGGCCACGCCGCCCGAGCAAGTAATGCGGTCGCGATCGATCTCGAACAAAGACCGGGTCAAGGCGATATCAGGAAACGCCTCCTGCAGCGCGGGGCCGTGCTCCCAATGCACTGTGCAGCGCCGACCGCTCAACAGGCCCGCCTTGGCGAGGATGACAGGCCCTCCGGACAGCCCGCCGATGATCACGCCACGGCGAGCAAGCCTGCGCAGCCAGCCGAATGTTCGTCTGTCATTGAACGTCGTGGGATTGCCCCCGGCGCAGACGATCATCAAATCGAGCTCGGCGGGATCTGAACCAAATTTGCAATCGGGCAACACGGCCACGCCGTTGGATGCGAAGGCGGGTTTGTCCTCTGGTGCGGCATGCCACCAGCGATACAACGCTCTGCCGGTGAGCTGATTGGCCGCCCGCAACGGCTCGATGGCCGATGCATAGGTCATCAACGCGAAGCCCGGAACGAGCAGGAAACCGACCGATTGGATCGGAGGCAACCCGCCTGCTTCACTCAACCGCGCCATGGCGTTACGGCCTTTGAGAAATTCGCCCCGAGGCGCAAATTGTACAGCCCCTGCCGCGAAATGAACATTCCGCCGCCCTCATCTCCTTGAATATTCGCACCATGCGCTACTCGATTTTCAGCCTGTTCCGACAAGCCTTTCGCGGTCACCGCGACTGGCAGCCCGCCTGGCGCGACCCCACTCCAAAGTCCGCATACGACGTCATCATTGTCGGCGGCGGTGGGCATGGTCTCGCGACGGCCTACTACCTGGCAAAAGTCCACGGCATCACCCGCATCGCCGTGCTCGAGAAAGGCTATATCGGT
>CAVVXG010000034.1:0-65185 GCA_963752125.1 uncultured Pseudomonadota bacterium
GACAGCGAGGCAAGCAACAGCTCGATCAGCTCGCTGTCCCACATCCTCTGCTCGGGCCCATCAACAGCGACGTCCGGCACCGTCAAGCTCGCCAGAATCAGCTCGCACGCACTATCGAGGTTACGCAGCGCCAGCGAGCCATCGCGTCGCCCACCTGTCAACAAACGCTTCAGGCGCGCGCGAGCCATTTGATCCCACTCGTGGAGGCGTCGCTGCAGCGCGTTGGGAAGATCGTGCCCCCGCCTGAATGACAGGAGCGAGCCGCGCTCACGGCGTAACTCGAGCGCCGCGACCAGAAAGGCCGCAACCTTGTCGAATGCAGTGCCCGGAGCAGTCTCACCGCGCAGCAGGGCCTCAGCAAAAGCCTGGGCGGTGCGCGCATAACATTCGCCTATCAGGGCGGACAGGTCTTCAAACCACTCGGCTGCGAGAACCGCTTGCTCATTACCCGCCTCATCCGCGATCGCAGCCCAAGGCATGCGGTGATCGCTGCGACGCGCCATTACTCGCGCTGCCGCATCGATCACGGCGTTTCGGGTTACCGGACGGGAGTCGGTCATAGGTTCCTCCATACCGGAATGCAAGCAACGGACATGCCAAAGCGGAAATAGCGATTAGCGCCTGCCAATCCCGAACAGACGCGTCATTGGGGATCGAGTTTGGTGCAACTCCAGCGTCAGCTGCCCGCTACAGGTGCGACGCTCGACCGCGTCACACTTTTGGGGCCTGTAACACAGCCGGGAACCCTCGTTGATACATCTTTACGACTAAAGGTGCGCTGCACACGAGCCGATAAGGGTACGACCGCACGAGGGATCGTGCGCACCCGTTAGTGCCATAGCAAGCGCCTTTCCAGTGATCCAAATAATCGGCTCTGTCGTCGTTCTTGCGTGCGTCATCGGGGGCTTTGTCCTCGAGGGCGGCCATATTCTCGCTCTTTGGCATCCCACGGAAATCCTCATCATCGTGGGCTCGGCGCTCGGCGCCTTCTTCACCAGCAACCCCACCAAGATCGTCAAGGCCTCGTTCAAGGGAGCCCTCGACGTCATCAAGGGACCGCGCTACAAGCGCGAGGACTACGTGGCGCTGCTGAAGCTCCTGTATGAGGTTTTGATGAAGATTCGCAAAGACGGCCTCATGGCCATCGAGGCGGACCTGGACGCCAAAGACGGCGGCGCGATCTTCAAAAACTATCCGCAGATCCGGGCGGATCATCACCTGATGGAATTCATCAACGACTGCCTGCGCCTGATGGTCGGCGGCAGCCTCGACCCGCACGAGCTCGAGAGCCTGCTCGAGATGGAGTTGGAAACCCATCACCAGTCCGCGCACGAGCCCTCCCATGCGGTGCAGAAGGTCGCTGACGCGCTGCCGGGTTTCGGTATCGTTGCCGCGGTGCTGGGCATTGTGAACACCATGTCCGCCCTCGATGGCGCCGATACGGCCACCATCGGTCACAAAGTTGGCGCAGCTTTGGTCGGCACATTCCTCGGTATTCTGGTCAGTTACGGCTTCATCGGTCCGATCGCCGCCTCCATGAGTCACGCGGCCAACGAAGAAGGCCGGGCCTTCGAGGTTGTCAAAATGGCGCTGGTGGCGAGCGTGCGCGGCTATGTGCCGGCGGTGGCGATCGAGTTCGCGCGCAAGCTTCTGATGAGCGATCTGCGTCCCACGTTCACTGATCTCGAGGCGCAGCTGAAGCAGAAGCCGCGTGCGGCCGCCTAGGCTCACCCGACGTAAGCTGACAACAACACCATGGCCGCTCCGGGTAAAAACGCTCGCCCCATCATCATCGTCAAGCGCAAAAAGAAGGGCGTCGAGGGTCATCATGGGGGCGCCTGGAAGGTTGCGTACGCCGACTTCGTAACCGCCATGATGGCGTTCTTCCTCGTGATGTGGCTGGTCACAGCGGTATCGAAAGAACAGCGTGCGGCGATCTACGAATACTTCAAGAATCCCAGCATGGAGACCGGCAAGAGCGTCAAGGCCGCTCCCGGCCAGATGGGACCCGGTGGGGCCAGCACCAGCCCCATCAATCTCCACGGCGGCTTGGACTCGCCGCGCTCCGGCCTCGCAAAGGTGCCCAACATCGGGGCGACGGCAGCGCCTGCGCCCATACAGTCGCCGGACGAGCGACAGCAGCACCAGGCGCAAACCGATGCCCAGGCGCGCGAGCAAGTGCTCGAAGCCGAGCACAAGAAACTCGAGACACTCATGGAGGAGTTGAAAGAGGCGGTCAGCAAGAGCCAGGCGCTCGAGCCGTTCAAGGACCAACTCCTGCTCGACATCACCCCGGAAGGCATCCGCATCCAGATCGTCGACGCGCAGAATCGTCCGATGTTCGACGTCGGCAGTGCCCGGCTGCGCGACTACACGCAGGCGATCTTGCACGAGCTCGCGCCCTACTTAAGCTCGGTGCCCAACCGCATCAGCATCACGGGGCACACAGACGCACGCCCCTATCCCGGGCAGGGCTACTCCAACTGGGAGCTTTCGGCCGATCGAGCCAACGCCGCCCGCCGTGCACTCGTCACCAGCGGCCTCCCGGATGAGAAAATCGCGCGCGTGGTGGGACTCGCCTCGTCGGTACTGTTTGATCGCGCGAATCCGCAGAGCCCGATCAATCGGCGCATCAGTATTGTCATCATGACAAAACATGCCGAAGAGGAAGCTCTGAAGACCGACGTGGCCAACGTCACACCTGCGGCCGCCCCTGGCACCGAAGCCGCACCTGCGGTTGGCACGGTACCGGACGCCACTGCCGCGCCGGGCACCGCTACTACTTCCGGCACCGCGGCCACGGTTGCCGCGTTGCCGCCAAAGGCTCCGTAGGCGCCCGACCTGACACAGTCTAATGGCGCCCGCCAGTGACCTTCAGGCGCCAGCTAACCTACCGCGCCGCTCCCCCGCTCAACGCCGCCAGCGCCTTCTTGCGCGCCGCTTCGAACTCATCGCCCGGGTTCCACGTTGGCATTGCGTCCGCCTGCGCGATGAGCCAGCCGGAATAGAACCCGAGCTGCGCGTCCTCGATCATGCCGTCGAAGTTCCAGCTGTCATCGAGCTTGTCGCCCGGCTGGTGATACTTCTTCAATTCCCACGCCTCGATCTGCTGCCGCCCCCACTCGGGCGAGCGGCCGACGAAATCCGTGCCGCCTGCGAAATACAACGCGGGCACGCCGATCTTGGCGAATGAAAACTGATCGGACCGGTAGTAGTAACCGCGATCCGGAAACTGGTCCGGCTCGAGCACGCGGCCCTGCCACTTCGCAACCACCTCGGCCACCTGGTCGAGCGAAGCCTTCCCCTGGCTTACCAGAGTGACATCGCGCGTGCGGCCGAAGATGTTGCCGCCGTCAAAGTTGAGATCCGCGGCAATCCTGCCGGCAGGGAACGTCGGGTGCAGAGAGTAGTACATCGATCCCAACAGACCGCGCTCCTCCCCGGCGACGAACAGAAACAACAGTGTGCGCCGCGGCCGTTCCGGCAGGGACGCAAACGCGCGTGCCATCGCAAGCACCTGGGCACAGCCCGAAGCGTTATCCAACGCCCCGTGATAGATCCGATCGCCGCTGGAGTCCGGCTCGCCGATACCGAAGTGGTCATGGTGCGCGGAAAACACCACGACCTGGTCGGCAAGCTTGGGATCGCTGCCGGGCAGCAGACCGGCGACGTTGCCCGTCTGCGAGCGCGACAGCTTGTTGCTGAAAGCGATCGAAGTTCGGATGCCCAGCGGCACCGGCGCGAAGCTGCGCGACCTCGCCGCCGCGACCAGTTTGTCGAGGTCATAGCCGCTCGACTTCATCAACCGCCGTACCGCCTCTTCCGTGGCCCAACCCTTCAGCTGGATCCGCGGCTCGTTCTCCGCGGGCAGCTCGAATTGCTCCCCGCCCCAGGAGCTTTGCACGACCTGCCACGGATAGCCCGCGGACGCAGTTGTGTGAATGATGATGGCACCCGCGGCGCCCTGGCGCGCGGCGCTTTCGTACTTGTAGACCCAACGCCCGTAATACAGCCGGCGCTTGCCCGCGAACAACTTCGGATCCCAATCGGGATCGTTGTTGAGCATGACCAGCACCTTGCCCTTGAGATTCGCCCCTTTGAAGTCATCCCACTTGTATTCGGGAGCCTGGATGCCGTAGCCCACGAACACGAGCTCTGCATCGTCGATGGCCACGTTCTCACTCTGCTGCCCGCTGACCGCGATGTAATCCTCGCGCCAGCTGAGATCGACACGGTCGCTCTTGCCTTGGAAGCTCCAGGTTCTCGGCAATTGCGACCTGATGCCGACCACGTCGAAGGGTTGTTGCCATTGCCCGTTGGGGCCGCCAGGCTTCAAGCCGAGACTCTCGAGTTGGGTCGCCAGATACAGCCGGGCGAGTTGATCGCCGCGTGTTGCCGGCCCTCTGCCTTCCAGAGCGTCCGATGACAGAAAGCGGATCGGCCCCTCCAGCGAGTTGCGCGTGATGTAGGTATGCCCGGCTTGTTCAACAGTAGCGGGGAATGGTGTCGCCACCGGCTGGGCGGACGACTGGGTCGCCAGAGCCAAGGCGAGCCAGCCACTCACCAAGACAAGCCGCACATCACGAAATACACGCACCTTAGGTTCCCTCTGCTGGACTGTGAGGGACACGAAATTAGCACGAGCAGCCGCGTTCCGGCTCCACGGGACGCAGCGACGGCCCAATCAAGATTTCTTAAGCCGCGTCAGCCTTCCGTGACGGCTCAACGCGCTGGAACAGCGTTAGCGCGTCTCGCGGCCGCAAGTACCGCGGCACCGCTGCCTCCATCGGCAAAGGCTCGCGCTCCGGCACGCTGTCTTCCAGCTGCACCACGCGGATGGCGTTGGCTTTGCCACTGAGCGCATCGAGGTTGTCGCCCGGACCGCCCGGCGGGCTCGCCATGATCCCCCCCGCGGCCATGAGCTGCTCGAGCGCGGCCAGCTCCTGCGGCGGCTCGATCTCCTCGGGAGTCAACAATAAACCATGCTTGCGCGCCCACACCCCTGCGCTGGTGAGACTGGTGAGCATGGTCAAGGGAATCGACATCAGCAAACCGATGAGGATCGGTGACATCCACCAGATGTAGCGCGGAGCGATCGCCACAATGACGCCGCCCCACACCAACCCGATGAGCACGTGCCACTTATGGCGCGAGAAGGCCTCGCGGAACGTGATGCCACGGTCGCCGCGATCCTGTGCATTCCAGGCCACCGGATGGCCGGCCAGAATGGTGATGACGAAGGCGGTGTGAAACAGCATCATAGATGGCGCCAGCAACGTGCTGAACAGCTGCTCGACCAGAAGACTGCCCAATAGCCGGCGCGTGCCGCCAAACAGGTGACGCAGCTTGCGATTCACCAGCGCGAGCGTGGTGCCCAAGATCTTCGGCATGAACAACAGGGTGATCGTACCCGCCAGCAATATCACGATCTCGCTGTCGCGGTACTGCGGCCAAGTTGGAAACAGCGAATAAGAACCGGGCTCGAAGTACTGATAGCCGTTGATCGCGTCCAAACAAACCACGACGGAGCTCAGCAGCAGAGCCGCGAGCCACAGCGGCGAGCTTGCATAGGACAGCACGCCCGTAATCAGGTGCAGACGGCTCAGCCAGTGCAGTCCGCGCATCGGCAACAGCCCCAGATGTTGCAGATTGCCCTGCGCCCAGCGCCGGTCGCGCGCGGCGAAGTCCACGACATTGGAGGGCACCTCCTCGAAACTTCCCTCGAGGTCGGTCAGCAGCCAGACCTTGAACCCCGCGCGCCGCATGAATGCGGCTTCGACGAAGTCATGGCTGAGAATATCACCGCCTAGCGGCGGCTTGCCCGGGAGGCTCGGCAGGTCGCAGTACGCAGCGAACTCGCGCAACCGCAGAATGGCGTTGTGCCCCCAGTAGTTGCCTTCACCGAGCTGCCAGAACGCCAGGCCGCTGGCGAGCATACTGCTGTTGAGTCGCGCCGCGAACTGAATCAGGCGCGCGAACAGGGTCTCGCGCCCGGCAGGCGTCGGCAGCGCCTGGATGATGCCCGCCTCCGGATGCAGATCCATCATTTGCGCGAGTGTTACCAGAGCGTGGCCGGACATGATGCTGTCGGCATCGAGCACGATCGCGTAATCGTATTTACCGCCCCAGGAACGCACGAAATCGGCGATGTTCCCGGCCTTGCGCTGCAGGTTTTCCTTGCGACGGCGGTAAAAGATACGCCCGCGCGCGTCGTGTCGCTCAACAAGCCGTGCCCAAGCGAGCTCCTCCGCCGTGCCGATTTCGGGCTTGCGAGTGTCGGAAAGCACGAACAGATCGAAAGCCGCCTGCTCGGCCTGCCTCTGGAGCGAGGACCAGACAACATCAAGACCGGCAAACACCCGCGTGGTGTCTTCGTTGTAAATCGGCATGATGACGGCGGTGCGGCCCTTGAGGGTCCAGCCTCGCGCTTGCGAGGAGTGGATCACCGCCGGGTCACGCCCTATGAGTTGCACGATGAACCCGGCGACGGCGGTCCAGAACGCGCCCGTGATCCAGGTGAACAGCACGAAGAACACCAGCAGGCTCGCCTTCTCCCATACCGTGAAGCCGTTCGTGCGCAGAATGTCCCACATGAGCGCGCTCGCCGACAGCGACGTGAGAAACGTCAGCCCGAAGAACAAGACCCGACGCCAAAGCGCAGCCCATCGCAGCCGATCACTTGCCATGGCTAGTTTCCCGGAGCCCAAAGATAAGTCCAAGTCTCGGTCAACGCTTCCCCATACAAAGTCAGGTAGCAACGCAGGTCGACAGGTTTGTCGCTCGTCTTCATCCGCATCGATACACGCCAGACGCCGTTCGCCGCAAGCCGCTCCACCGTGACCTCATCGATTTCCCCTCCGCTGGCGCTTGCCTGCGCCTGCACCGGTTGCGCGCCGGCCAAGCTGTCGAGGTCGCCGCCGGCAAAATCAACAATCACACGACGCACACCCGGGACCACGCTTGCCCCGCTCACGACCCGGGAGAAGTGTGTAGCAATAACCTTACCTCCCGGCGGCCACTGCGTCGTTCCAGTGTAAGCGGACAGCAGGTAAGAGAACGTCATCGGCTTACCCGGCTGCACCGGCGCATCCGGCACCCAGTAACTCACGATATTGTCATGGATCTCCTCGTCCGAGGGAATCTCCACCAACTCGACACCGCCCTTGCCCCAATCCCCAAGGGGCTCGACACGGTAGCTGGGCCGTCGCTCGTAGCGCGCCTCATCGTCCTGGTAATGATTGAAATCACGGTCACGTTGCACCAAGGCAAAGCTGCGCGGGCGCTCGTCCATGAAGCGATTCACCCGCAAGTCCTTGGGATTGACCAGCGGGCGCCACATCCATTCACCGGTGCCGCGCTCGGTCATGAGACCGTCGCTGTCGTGGACTTCCGGCCGATAGTCGTCGAAGCGTCGAGTGCCGGAGTTTTCACCATACAGAAACATGGAGGTGAGCGGCGCGATGCCGAGCTTGGCGATCTGACGGCGCGGATACAGCTCCGAGGTCACCTGGACCTGGGTCGTGGTTCCAGGACGGATCTCGAACTGATAAGCGCCGGTGATCCCGGGACTGTCGAGCAACGCATACACGGTCAGGGTGCGCGCGGTCGGTTCGGGCTTTACCAGCCAGAAGTCGGTGAAGTATGGAAACTCCTCGCCCGAGGTAGCGCCGGTATCGATCGCAAGGCCGCGCGCGGACAGGCCATACACCTGGTTGCGGCCCAACACCCGGAAGTAGGACGCGCCGAGGAAGACGATGAGCTCATCCTTGTAAGCCGGCGAGTTGAGCGGATAGTGGATGCGAAAACCCGCAAAGCCGAGGTCCGGCGGAAACTCGATCTTGGGCACTCGCGGCCCGAAATCGAACATCGCCGGGTTGTAGAGCACCGGTCGCGCCACACCACCACTGACCTCGGAGATGTTGACGCGGCGATCGAAATTGAAACCGCGGTGAAAGAACTGAACCTCGAACAAAGCGCGGTCATACCAGAGCGAGCTGGTCCGCTGGAAGCGGATGTCGCGATACTGCTCATAGGTGAGCTTGCTGACGGCGTCGGGCAGCTTGGTCGAGCGATTCCGATACGGTTTGGTGGAGCGGTCCTGCGCGAGTCTCTCCACGAACGCGAATGAAAACGGCGGCGCCGGCTGACGTGGCGCTGCCGGTCGAACCTGACCTGAACGCGCCGCACCGGCGTCCGCAGCGCCCGGCACGGCACCCGCCGTCGTGCCAGGTTGGCCCCCGGCAGCAGGCCGGTCGCCCTGGCGTGTAGTGGACTGTTGGCTGTTGGCTTCACCGGCTGGCCGCGTACGCCTGGGCTGCGCTCCAGCGCCCTGCCCTGCCTCTGACTGGCCGGCTCTGCCTTGCGCCTTTGCACCCTCTGCCCTGGCGCCTTCCGACACGGCGGGCGCAGGCTTTGCGCCTTCGGACTTGGCTCCCTCCCCTTTGGTCCCCTCCGCTTTGGAGGCTTCCGGGCGTGCGCCTTCCGACGTGGCAGCTTCTGGCTTGCCCGCCTCTGAGGTCGCCCCTTCAGGTTTCGAGCTCTCTGCCTTACTTCCTTCGCCCTTGGCCGCGCCCGTACTTCCGGCTTTGGCCCCTGCGTTGGGTCCCTTCTGCGCAGGCTGGGGCTGCCCTGACGGTTGGGGCTGCTGTGAAGGCTGAGCCTGTGCGGGTGGTTGCCCCTGCAACGGCGGGGTCTGCCCCTCCGCCGAGGCCGGGGGGGTTGTTGCCGGCGGAGCCTGCCCGGTCCCGGGCGAAGTCGCGGCGGGTTGGGTCTGTTCTGTTGGAGGAGCTTGGGCGGGAGCCTGGGGCGGGGTCTGAGCCACCGCAGTAAAAGGCACGCAGCTCACGGCCCAAAGCAGCACCACACGCAACAACTGCAATCGTCTCTCCAAATCGATCCTCATGCGCCGTACAGCGCTCGCCTTTATCTCAGGCACGACGAACGGTCTGTCGGTGTTTAGCGACAGATGGGTTCAGGAGCAGATACAAAACCCGCGCCGATTGTCTCAGCGCGCCCCCTGCGATCGTGTCCGAAAACTGTGTCAGACAATCTCTTACACGATTTCAGGGGCGGCTGCCTGTGCGGACGGACCCGAGGCTAAAGGGCAACGTCCGCGCGCCGATAGCATCAGCTAAGGCGTACGAATGAAGCGATTTTTACGGTTTCGCAGCGCCGCATCTCGCGATGGCAGGTGCCGACGTCGCTCGCTCTCACGCACTACTGTGATCCGATCCGTCAGAAAAGTGCCCCCGTTTGGAGCCGCCGTGCGGCATTATCCCTTCACAACACGTACATGATGCGGATTCTTAACGAAAAATTAATTTTGGCACGCCTGCTGCTTTGGCCCATCGGCACTGAAACTCCACAACCTTAAGCCGGGGGGCTTTCGAATGAGAGGAATAATGTTGCGGAAAATCTACATCGCCTGCTCAGCGCTGGCTCTCAGCGGCATCGCGCCGGGATACTCGCTGGCTGCGGATACCGCGGCCGGGGATACAACCCAGGCCGCGGCCGCGGGAAACAAATTGTCTCAACTGCTGGATTCAGTCGGCCTCACCGTCACCGGCTACGTGTCCGCGTCCTACTACCATTCCAGCGGCGATAGCACCTATCACGAGTTCGACATCGAGCACGACACGTTCCAGCTCGACCAGGCCGCCATCACCCTGGCGTATCAACCCAAGGAAGGCTTCGGCGCGTTGGTGGATTTGACCGCGGGCGAAGACGCAAGGGTCCTGAACACCGCGGAGAATGGCACCAACAGCTCGTTCAACGTAACACAGGCCTATCTGCAATACGCGACCGGGCCGATCACCGTCATCGCCGGCAAGTTCGTGACGCTGGCCGGCGCCGAGGTCATCGATCCCACCAAGAACACGAACTTCTCGCGCTCGCTGTTGTTCTTTTCAGAGCCCCTGACACATACGGGCATCCGTGCAACCTACGCGGCCACTGACACAGTGAGCCTCATCGTAGGGGTGAACAATGGCTGGAACACGACGTCCACATCGTACGGCTCGAAGACCGGCGAGCTTGGGGTGGCCTACACACCCAACAAGATCTTCTCGCTGGCCGCGCAAGCCTATGTCGGCAAGGATCAGAGTGCGGATGCACTGCGGACACTGCTCGACGGCGTCGCCACTTATAACGTGACGTCGTCCCTGTCTCTCGTACTCGACGCCAACTGGGGCAAGCAGCAGGAGCAGCGGGCCCTGCCGGACCTCGACTGGACCACGATCGCCGGCTACGTGAACTACGCGCTCAACGAGCAATGGCGCGTATCCGTGCGTGGCGAGATCCTCGACGACAAGGACGGCCTCATCACGGGCACCAGCGCACAGAAAGTGAAGGAAGGCACCGTCACCTTCGGCTATTCGCCGTTGAAGACTTTCGAGCTGCGCCTCGAAGGCCGTTATGACTGGTCGAACGATCCAACCTTCCAATCACGGGTCAACGGCAACACGCTGTCGTACAACGACCACCAGACCGGCTTGGGCGTGCAAGGACTATACAAGTTCTAAAGCTGACGCTCCCTCACCCCTTGGGTGAGGGAGCGTCCTGCAGCAGCGGAATGTGATACGTGTTGAGAATCTGATCGATCTCGGCGTGATGCCCGTCGATCCACTCATCGAGGGTCTGCTGCCAGTCCTTCTCGCCCTGCCGCAGCCCCATCGCGATTTCATAGTCGAAGCGGATCCTGGCATCCGGCTTGAAGGGCACCGCCGCCCAGTCCTGACCGACGCCGCTATGGCGACTCACGATGAATCCCGCCACCGGCCCCCATACGACCGCCAAATCGATTTTTCCGCCCGTCAGGTCGCGCTCGACGATGGTATCCGGTGTTTCGCTCGGATCGCCGCTCTGCGCGGCATACATCACCGCCCGATCGATCAGACCGTTCTGCAACACCCAGTCTGATGCGGGTGTCTGCGCGAACATTCCGATGCGCAACGCATGCAGCTTCGCCGCAGGCAACTTCAAGAGATCATCCGCGCTCTTCATGCCTTTGAACTCCACACGCGCCGGCAACACCAACGCGTAGACCGAATGCATGTAAGGCTTGGTGGTGGCCGTGAGATCATAACCCTTCGGCACGCCGATGATGAGATCGCATTTGAACTGCTGAGTCTGCTCGTCCCGGGCGCGCAGCGTGTTACGCACGAACCCCATGCGCTGCGGGAAATAGGTGTAGGAAATCTTCTTGCCCAGGTCGCGCGCGAGCGCTGCAGCGATCTTGTTCTCATAGCCTTCGCCACGGTCGTTCGACTGCGGCAAGCCGTGAGGATCGGCGCACACGCGCAGCGTGGTATCGGCAGTTCCCTGCGCGGTACCCGCCAGCGCAGCAGTCGATGGTGTTGATATCTGCGACGGCGCACCGGCCTGCTGCGCGGTTGCCACCCCGCCCAACACCGCGCCCAATCCAAACAACGCGAAGGCCACACGCCACATAGTATTGCCTACCTGCTTCTTGGCCTACTTCTTGGCTGACTTCTGATCCGCCTGAACGGGATATAGGTGCCCCGGAGCGATGTTACCGTCCGAGCGTCCTTTCAGATACGCGTACAGATTCTCCCAGTTGTCCGTCACCAATTTGACGCCGCCGAAATTCGGCATGCCCTTCTCGAGGCGCCCCTGTGTGATGGTGGTATGAAACTGGTCCTTCGTCAGTGTCTTCAGGGAGTTTACGAGAGAGGGGCCCACCAAGCCCTCCTGCTCGGCCCCGTGGCAGCGCTCGCACGCCATGGCGCGCCAGGTTTTCCACCCCATCAGGGTCTTGGGATCAACCAGGTTGCCGTCCTTGACGATATAGAGCGGCGTGCTGGCCGATTTGTGCTCCCACCCCGGCGGCGGCGGCTCCGTTTCTTGAGCAAGTGCCGCATCGAGCGCCACCGCAGCCGCCAAAGTCACAACAGAAACCAACACAACAGAAACATGCCTCATCCGCATTTCCTCTCTGTGGGAGCTTGGCTCCCAGACACAAACGCCACGCCGCTTACGCGGCGTGGCGCAGCTCAACCCGCAAGCTCCATACCTACTTAAGTCTCAGGCAATCCGAACACGAACAGACTTCCGCCCAGCGTAGTGAAGCGCGCCAAGTCCTTGTAGCCGCCGACCGCGCCCAGGCCCGCGGTAGACTCAGTGAGCCCGGCCGCCATGCCGATACCCGCCCAACCGCCGATGCCGGAATACACGCCGACGTACTGCTTGCCGTTATATTCGTACGAAAACACGTTGCCGATGATTCCCGAGGGCATCTTGAACTTCCACAGCTCCTTGCCGCTCTTGGTATCGACCGCCTTGATATAACCCTCGAGCGTGCCGTAGAACGCGAGTCCGCCGTCGGTCGTCAACGCACCGGACCATACAGAGAAGCGCTCGGGTTTGCTCCACACGATCTTGCCCTGCGACGGATCCCACGCAATGAAGTTACCCATACCGCCGTGACTGTTTGGAGTGGGGAACATGGTCAGCGTCGCACCCACATACGGCTGGCCCGCGGTGTACTCCACCTGGAACGGCTCGTAGGTCATGCACACGTGATTGGTCGGCACGAGCACGTAACCGGTGGACGGATCGTAACTCGAGGGCTGTTCGTCCTTCGAGCCGAGCGCCGCCGGGCAAATGCCCTTCACGTCGACATCCGGACCGGTGGTGCCGGGAGAATACTTCTTGTCGACCAACGGGCGACCCGTCTTCATGTCGACCTTGGCGGCCCAGTTCACCTGCGGGTCAAACTTCTCGGCCACCAATAGCTCGCCGGTCGTGCGGTTGAGCGTGTAGCCGAAACCGTTGCGATCGAAGTGCACCAGCGCCGGTACCTTCTTGCCGCCGTGATCGACGTCGAGCAACACCATCTCGTTGACGCCGTCAAAGTCCCACTCATCGTGCGGTGTCATCTGGTACACCCACTTCGCCGCGCCGGTATCCAGGTCGCGGGCCCAGATGGTCATGGACCACTTGTTATCCCCGGGCCGTTGCGCCGGGTTCCAGGTTCCCGGATTGCCGCTGCCGTAATAAACCAGGTTCAACTTCGGATCGTAGGCATACCAACCCCAGGTGGTGCCGCCGCCCAGCTTCCACTGGTCGCCTTGCCAGGTCTTCAGCGACGAGTCCTTGCCGACCGGGGCCATCTTGCCGTTGGTCCAGGTCATGGTCTTCTGCGGATCCATCAGCATCTCGGTGTCGGGACCGGTGCTGAAGCCGGTCCAGACGCGGCGGCCGGTGTGGATGTCGTAGGCTATGACACGGCCGCGCACGCCGAACTCGCCGCCGGAGATACCGGTCAGCACCTTGTCCTTGAAGACGTGCGGTGCATTCGTGTTGGTTTCGCCGATCTTCGGATTGCCGTTCTTCTCGCTCCATACGACCTTGCCGGTCTTGGCATCGAGCGCCACCAGAGTGGTGTCCGCCTGTTGCAGAAAGATCTTGCCGTCACCGTACGCAAGTCCGCGGTTGACGGTATCGCAACACATTACCGGCACGACATCGGCGTCCTGCTTCGGCTCATATTTCCAACGGAAAGTCTGGTCCTTCAAGCTCACCGCATACACGTTGTTTGGAAACGGCGTATGTATGTACATCATATCGCCAATGACCAGCGGCGATCCCTCGTGACCGCGCAACACGCCGGTGGACATCGTCCAGGCAACCTGCAGTTTGCCGACGTTGGCTTCGCTGATTTGTTTCAACTGGCTGTGACGGTGGTTGGCATAGTCGCCGGCCTGGGAGGCCCAGTTGGCGGGATCGGCCATCCGTGCATCGAGGTCGGTATCTGCCAGGGCGGAGGTCGATATCGCCGCTGCAGCGGCAAGTATGGCTCCCCTCATCAAGACTGATTGGTACTCGTAGCTCATATCTCCTCCAGCTTCTTGATTCTCGGAAATACGTGCTCCTGCGTTCTCCATGATGCAACAAGTTGTCGCAAAGCGCAGCCTTCCCTGGCCGGACATGACGGGCATCGCACGTCTGGCACACTGTGAATCAGCACAGCTATCAATACACCCGCTGTAACCGACCTGCAACCACAAACATTGTAGGAATGAGGCACGGCGGCGTAGGATCGTTCGAGTCTGAAACTGTAGTGTGTCACGGATGGAACGTTATGCTGCCGCGATACGATCAATCCAGAACTCGGGCCGCGACACTCGCCGCGGCAACGCTCTGTTGGTGCGTGCTACCGGTACGCGCCGACGCCCCCAAGAATGACTACCCGACCAGCGCAAGGGTCGAGTATGTACAAGAGTGCATTGCGAGGAACGGCGGTAACTTGTCGGATCTGTACAAGTGCTCGTGCGCCATCGATCAACTGGCGCAGCACTTGACCTACGATGACTTCGTCGAGGCCGGCACGTTCGCCCGCTATGCAACACTGCCCGGTGAAGGTGGCGGCGAGTTCCGCGACCCGCCGCGCGCCAGGGAACGCGCGAAGCTCTACCGCAGCCTGGAAGCCGAGGCGTATCGCGCCTGCGGACTCAAGGTCAAGGACTGAGCACAATCCCCCAGGGACCTTTGCCGACCGGGACTTTTTTCACAACGCTCAAGCTGGAGGTATCCACGATCGTGACATCGTTGGACGGACCGTTGGCCGTATAGAGGCGGCGGCCGTCGCGACTGAGCGCCAGCCCCCAGGGCCGCGCGCCGACCGGAATCTCCTTGAGCAGCTTTTCACCCGCCGTCTCCTGCTGCACCACAGCAACAGTGCCGCCGCGCCCGGTACTCACATAAATGCGCCGTTTCGACGGATCAAACACAACACCCATGGGGCGCGCCTGTTTGTCGAGCTGCAAGACACGTTTGACGGGCGCCCCATCCGGAATCGGCACGCGCGACAGCGATGCGTCCCCCTCCCCGGAAACATAGGCGACTGCGCTGTCAGGGGTGAACGCAAGATCGCGCGGCCGCTGGCCGACGGCCACCGTTTTCAACACCTTGAGCGCCCCCGTATCGATGATCGAGACGGTGCTGTCGGTTTCGCTGGTCACGACCGCCCACCTGCCGTTGGGTGAAACCCGCACCCCCTCCGGTTCGTGTCCGATCGGAATGGTGACGATGATGGCACCGGTGGCGGTGTCGAGCACCGAGGCTTGCGAGGAGTCCTCGTTGGAGATGAACAGCCGTTTGCCGTCGCGGCTGAGATCGAACTGCTCGGGATCAGAGCCCGATTTCAACAGCCCGCTCACCTTCAGCGTGGCCGTATCGATGGTGGCGATCCCGTCAGCATTCAGATCGCGTTTGAGTTTGGCGCACTCCTCATCGGGCACCGATGGCGGACATTTGGGGAGCCCGCTGACGGCCACGTAGAGCAGCGATCCATCGCGATTGAGCTTCAGACCCCGCGAGCGCTTGCCGACCGGCACCGTCGCGATCACATCCCCTGTGCTGGGGTCCAGGACCGTCACCGTTTCGCCGTCCTCATTTGAGACGTAAGCCCTGTCGGCGGCCTGGGACGGAGCGGATAACAACGCTACGGCGAATAGGACGATGGGGGGCACGGGCGATGTAAATAAGCGCATGGGACTGACAATGGCAGCGGAGCCACGACGTTCCCTCAGGGGTTTTCCGCGCAAAGAATGGATGTTCCGTGCGCGGCGCGAAGTGTTCCGTACCGCGAACAGCGACCTATGCGTCTATGCCGCACGCACCCCCGGACCGAGGTGCGCACGATCCAACCTGGGCTTGCCTGCCTTAAGATCCAGCCCCCCCTATTGCCGCGCTTGTAATACCGCCTGAGGGGCGCCAGATCGTGTTCTACGGTCTGACGAACGCCGTGCTCCCGCGGCAAATTGACGCAAGTCCCGCAACATGCCGGCGGACGTGGTACGTTACGGACGCCTCTTTGTTCCACCCAAGGTAAAGCATGTCCCCGAGTACCCCTGCCGAGCCGCGCGCGCCGATCAATTGGGCTCCTACCCTCGTGTTTTCATTGACTTTTATCGCGGCAGTGACGGCGGTTCCGTACTGGGGATTTACCCACGGCTACTCCGTCGGCGCCTGGGTGTTTTGCGTGCTGTTCACGGGCGCGAATGGCATGGCCATCACGGGCGGCTATCACCGGCTGTGGGCCCATAAGACCTATGAGGCGCACTGGTCGATCCGACTCTTATATATGGTGTTCGGCACCATGGCGCTGCAAAACAGCGCGTTCGTCTGGGCAAGCAATCACCGCACGCATCATCTGCACGTCGACGATGTCGATCGTGACCCGTATTCGGCGAAGCGCGGCTTCTGGTTCTCGCACATCGGCTGGATGCTGCGCGAATACCCGAGCGCCACGACGAATTTCAACAATATTCCTGACCTGCGACGCGACCCCATCCTGCAGTTCCAGCACCGTTTCTACGTTCCCTTGGCGCTGCTCACGAACTTTGGCTTGCCGCTCCTGGCGGGCTGGCTCGACGGCGACCTGTGGGGCACGTTCTTCCTCGCCGGCGTGTTGCGGCTCGTTTGGGCGCACCACGTGACATTCTTCATCAACTCGCTGGCTCACATGTGGGGAAGCCGGCCGTATACGGATGAGAACACCGCGCGCGATAACCCGGTTCTTGCGGTAATCACCTACGGCGAGGGCTATCACAACTATCACCATATTTTTGCGCACGACTATCGCAACGGTGTGCGCTGGTGGCAGTGGGATCCCACCAAATGGCTGATCGCGAGCCTGCAGTACGTAGGACTCACGCGCCGCCTGAAGCGCACGCCGGACTTCCAGATCCAGCGCGCCTTGCTTGCCATGCAGTTCAAGCGTGCGCAGGAGAAGCTCGCAAAGATACCCGCGGCGAGCCATTCGCAAATCGAGCTCGTCCGGCAGCGTATCGCGCACGAGTACGAGACCTTCCATGCCGCTATCGCCGAGTGGGCCCGGGTGAAGGAGCAGTGGCTCGAGGAAAAGGCGCGCGCGGTCATCCAGCACTGGGAGCACACGAGCTTCCAAGAGCAGCTGCAGGAGATTGAGCGCCGGTTGCATCTGCAACGCCGCCGGCTGCGGGTGCTGCACGCGCAGCTGGCCTAATCGGCCTTAACGTTCGGAAAAAAAGGGGCCTTCGGGCCCCTTTTTTATCACCGCATTCGGATATTTACGCAGCGTTCGCCCCCCTCAACCATCGCGCAGCGGCGCGATAGGCCCTTGCGCCTCTATAGACTCCATCGGCGCCGCTGGGGCACCATTACTACATGGGACGCATATTCGAAGTCAGAAAACACACCATGTTCGCGCGATGGAATCGCATGGCGAAGCAATTCGCCCGCATCGCGAAAGACATCAGTATGGCCGTCAAATCCGGCGGCTCCGACCCCTCGTCCAATCCGACGCTGCGGCGCGTGATCCAGAACGCACGTGCCGTCAACATGCCGAAGGACAAAATCGAGGCCGCGATCAAGCGCGCTTCCGGCCGAGACGCCACCAACTACCACGAGGTGGTCTACGAGGGCTACGCCCCGCATGGCGTCGCACTGCTCGTGGAAACGGCCACTGACAATCCGACGCGCACGGTTGCGCAGGTTCGCAGCGCCATCACCAAGGGCGGTGGGAACTTGGCGACAAACGGCAGTGTCAGCTTCCTCTTCAAGAAAATGGGCGTGTTTCGCCTGAGCCCCGCTGGCATCGATCAAGACGATCTGGAGCTCTACCTCATCGACCACGGTCTCGAGGAAATGGGCGAGAGCAGCGACGAGAAGGGCGAGCCGCAGCTGGTCATCCGCTGTGCCTTCGCCGACTTCGGCAAGCTACAGGAAGCACTGGAAACTCGCGGCATCACACCGATTTCCGCGGAACATGAATACATCTGCACGGTGCCGACCGAGCTCCCCGAGGCGCAGGCCACGGAAGTGCTGACACTGATCGACAAACTCGAGCAGGACGAAGACGTCCAGAAGGTATTTCACACGCTCGCGTAGGGAACTCGTCCAACTGTGACGGGTTTCGCACTGTTGCCAAAAGCGCTCAGGTTGAGTAACGCGAAGGACGCGGTATGCTTGAGCGGTGGGCGACTACCGTGACGACTACATTCTCGAACCGGCCCGTGTAGCGGACGCTACGCGGCTCGCGACAATGTCGCACGAATACGTCGAGACGGGACTCAAGCCCGCCTGGTCTGCGTCGCGTATCACATGGCACATCCGCCATCCAGAAAGCATCGTGTTGGTTGCCAGAGCAGCTGGCCTGGTCGGCGGCTTCGCGATCATGCGCTACGCTGATGATGTAGCGCACCTCAACTTGCTCGCTGTCGACGCCGCGCATCGCCGCCGCGGCGTTGCGCGCCGATTGATGACTTGGCTGGAGGAAACCGCGTTCACAGCGGGTACCTTCATCATCGGGCTGGAGTTACGCGCCACGAACGAGGCCGCGTTCGCGTTCTATTCCGCCCTGGGCTATCGCGAGCTGGGGCGCGTCCCCGGTTACTACCAAGGCGTTGAGCCTGCCATCCGGATGGCTCGCGACGTGCGCACCGGAAGCGGGGCAATGCCGAACCTGAAGCAACCTGCTCCGTAGGTCGCTCGGCGCTGCCCCTAATCCGGCATCAGCGTCATCTGCCCAATCAGGGCGTCCTCGAACCCGAAGTTGCGCAAGTCGCGCACACGTTGGGGGAAAAGAATGCCATCGAGGTGATCGACTTCGTGTTGTACCACCCGCGCGTGGAAGCCCTCGACAGCGCGATCAATCGGGGTGCCGTGCTGATCGAATCCCTGGTAGCGCAGCCGGCGATAGCGCGGCACCAGTCCGCGCAAACCAGGCACTGACAAACACCCTTCCCAACCCTCGTCTTCCTCTGTGCCGAGCGGCGTCAGCACAGGGTTCACCAGCACGGTATAGGGCACGGGCGAGACGTGCGGATAGCGCGGATTCTCGCGCACCTCGAAGATCACCACCCGCAGGCTCACGCCAATTTGAGGCGCCGCGATGCCGGCTCCATTCAGGGCTCGCATAGTCTCATCCATGTCAGCGACCAACGCAGTCAGTTCCGCGTCGAAGCCCGTCACCGGAAGCGCCACCTGCCTCAGCAACGGCGTTCCCATCTTCAATACCGCTCTCACGGCCATGGCTCAACTCCCGGGGAGTGTCTGACTAATGATCTTGGCGCGCTTGGCGAGCCAGGTATCCAACTGATTGGCGAACGCCTGCCGCTCGCGCTGCGACAGCGCCGGCGGCCCGCCGGTATTGACGCCACCACTGCGCAACTCATCCATGAAATTGCGCACCGAGAGGCGCTCGCGTACGTTTTCCTTGGTATAGAGCTCACCGCGCGGATTGAGTGCGATCCCGCCTTTCTCGATCGCCGCCGCCGCGAGCGGCACGTCAGCGGTGACGACCAGGTCATCAAGCTCCATCAACTCAACAATGCGCTTGTCCGCGGCGTCAAAACCCTGCGGCACCTGCAGGAAGCGCAGGTTCGCAGCCACAGGCAACCGCAATGGCTTGTTTGCCACTAACGTCATCCGCACCCCGGTGCGCTCGGCCGCGCGGAACAGAATGTCACGGATCACCGTGGGACAGGCGTCCGCGTCGACCCAGATCTGCATTTCACTCCTGCTCGGGGGGCCTATGGGTTTTGCGGCTTGCATGCGCGATCTGCAATTCGCGTCCGACAACGCGGACTTTCTTCAGGCTACGGAAAATCTCTTTCGGCATGCCCTCGGGGAGGTCCACGAAGCTGTGATCCTCGTGGATGTCCACGTGCCCGATATGCCGGCCCTCGAGGCCCGCCTCGTTGGCGATGGCACCCACGATGTTGCCCGGCTTCACGCCGTGCACGTGACCCACTTCGATGCGGAATGTCTCAAACTCAATCCCCTCCGGGCCACGCCGCTTGCGCGGCGCCTTGTCCGAGCGCTCTTGCGCAGGCGGCTGCTGTCGCTCATGGCGTTCCGCTGACTCAGGTGCGCCTGGATGTCGCTCGGATCGTTCACGCTGGCGATCCTGCCCAGGCGCGGGCGCGGGCGATTCAAACCTCTGTCGCCGTCCCTCGTCCCGCGGCTTGAATTTCTCGGCGCGCCGCTCACGGCGCGACCCATGCGATTCGTCACGTGGCGAGCGCTCACGTTTACCACGAGTCTCTTCGCGCTCGGATCGCCGCGCTTCGTCACGCTCCGCCTTCTCCGGCAGCAACAGCGGCGCGCCACCCTGCAGCAGACTAGCCAGCGCGGCAGCAATATCAATTACGGGCACGTTCTGCTCCCGCTCAAACTCCTCAATGAGATCCCTGAACACCGCGCCCTCACCCGTGCCCACGGCCTGTGTGATGCGCTGTTTGAACTTCGCGACGCGCTGCTCATTGACTGCGGCGATCGACGGCAAGCTCATCTGTTCGATCTTCTGACGTGTGGCGCGCTCGATGATCCTCAGCATGTTGCGCTCGCGCGGCGCGATGAACAGGATGGCCTCACCACTGCGTCCCGCGCGACCGGTGCGCCCGATGCGATGTACGTATGATTCGCTATCGTAAGGCACGTCGTAGTTCACGACATGAGATATCCGATCAACATCCAACCCTCGTGCGGCCACGTCGGTGGCCACCACGATGTCGACTTCCCCAGCCTTCAGCGCATTGACAGTACGCTCCCGCTGCTGCTGCGGAATATCACCGTTCAGGGGGGCGGCATCGAACCCACGCGCCTGCAGCCGCTCCGCCAGTTCAACCGTCTCCAGCTTGGTGCGCACGAAAATCAACATGCCATCGAACGTCTCGACCTCGAGAATGCGCGTCAGCGCATCGAGCTTGTGCATGCCGCTCACTAACCAGTAGCGCTGCCGGATGTTGGCTGCCGTGCTCGTTTTGCTCTGGATCGTGATCTCCGCCGGCGAGCGCAAATGCCTTTGCGCTATGCGGCGGATGGCAGACGGCAGCGTCGCCGAAAACAACGCCACCTGTCGGGTCGCCGGGGTCTGCTCCAGGATCCATTCGATGTCGTCGACGAATCCCATCTGCAACATCTCATCCGCTTCGTCCAGGACCAGAAAGCGCAGCCCGCTCAGATCGAGCGTCCCGCGCTTCATATGGTCCATGACCCGTCCGGGTGTGCCGACAATGACATGCGCGCCGCGCTTCAGGCCTCTGATCTGTGGGGTGTAGCTCTGGCCGCCATAGATAGGCAGGACGTGGAAAGCGCTCATATGGGCGGCGTAGCTGTGAAACGCCTCCGCCACCTGGATGGCCAGCTCGCGGGTCGGCACCAGAACGAGCGCTTGCGGTTGCGCCCGGTCGAGCTCAATCCTGGACAACACAGGCAGGGCGAACGCCGCGGTCTTACCGGTCCCGGTCTGCGCCTGGCCCAGGAGATCCGACCCGGCCAGCAACGGCGGAATGGTCGCCGCCTGAATGGGTGTGGGAACCTCGTAACCCAGGCCCGCCAGCGCTTGAAGCACCGCAGCATGGACCCCGAGATCCCGGAAACCGGAATCAGCCAAAGACTCAGGAGACGACAAAGGATCCGCGGGCGCGGCGGACATAACGTTCACGAAGACACCTCAAAGGGGCAGACAGGGGGGCTCTGAAGGCCGACCGGCTGCAGAGGCTGAGAGCAAATTGTAGCCCAACCTGGGGGCCTTCGCCCTACCTCTGCCGCTTATGAAGCGCGCAGTGCGCGCGCCACAAGCCTGAACTTCGCGCCGGTAAGCCGCGACTAGTGCGTCCGGCGGGCTTACCGTCCGGCGGCGAGAGTCTCCACGACCACAGGAATCGAGATCCGGTGGTCACGGAAGACCAGTTTCTTCGCGGCGTCCGCCTGGCTGAAGTCCTCTCTCGCGTTGGCAACCCTGACTGCCTCCGTGACGAGATGGTGATGCGGCGATAGATCGCACACCGGATCGGCCGCGGCGGCATCGCCGGTCAGGAGGTAAGCCTGGCAGCGGCATCCGCCGAAATCGCGATCTTTCTCGGGGCAACTGCGACAGGGCTCCTTCATCCACCCGCTGCCGCGGAAGTGGTTGAACGCCTGCGAGTCGTACCAGATGGCGCGCACCGAATCCGTCCGCACGTTGGGGAAGCTGAACCCGGGCAGCATGCGCGCGGCGTGACAAGGCAGCGCCGTGCCATCCGGTGTAACGGTCAGAAATACCGACCCCAGCCCATTCATGCACGCCTTCGGGCGCGTCTCGAAGTAGTCGGGCACGACGAAAAAAACTTTCATGTTCTGCCCCGGCCGCGCTCGAAAGCGCGCCAACGCATCTTCGGCGCGACGCAACTGCGTGGCGCTCGGCATGAGATGCTGGCGATTGAGCCAGGCCCAGCCGTAGTACTGGGTATTGGCAAGCTCGACATACTCCGCGCCTATCCGCTGCGCCAACAGTAAAATCTCTTCCACGTGATCGATATTCAGCCGATGCAACACCACGTTGAGTACCATGGGGTACTCATACTGCTTGATGAGCGCGGCCACCTTCGACTTCAGTTCGAAAGTCCGTGTGCTGCTCAGGAAATCGTTCAATTCGCGTGAACTGTCCTGGAACGACAGCTGAATATGATCCAACCCGGCGCGTTTCAGGGCAGCGATCCGCTGCTGCGTCATGCCAACGCCCGAAGTGATGAGATTGCTGTAGAAGCCCAGAGAGTGCGCTTCGGCAACAATGACCTCGAGGTCCTCCCTCACCAGCGGCTCGCCACCGGATAAACCAAGCTGCACCGCCCCCAGAGCCCGGGCTTCGCGCAGCACCCGAAGCCAGTCCTCAGTTGCCAACTCCGGGCCGGTTTGGCCGAATTCCGTCGGGTTGTAGCAGAACACACAGTGGAGCGGACATCGATAGGTGAGCTCCATGAGCAACCATAGAGGTGGGCCCGGTCGAGCTGTGGCTTGCGGCCCTGGAGCGGCCTGCGGCTCGCACTCGAACGCGACTTCCGCGTCACTCACTCCTGCACCTCTAACCAACTCTTCTCCCGTGCCATCGCCATGAAGGCGGCCACATCGTCCGACAACCCCGTCATCCCGTACGTCCGCTCGATATCCGCGATGATGTCGGCGACCGTGCGGACGCCGTCACAGCGAGTCATGATGGCGGCCGCGCTGCTGTTGAGTTTGACCATCCCTTCCGGGTACAAGAGCACGTGCGCCTCCTGCGCGGGCTCCCATTGCAGCCGGAAGCCTCGTCCGACAACCGGCCTTGCGCTATTGTTGATGTCACTCACCGGCTGATCTCACTCACTGGCTGATTTCACCAACGGATTCGCCCCGTAACCCAAGCGCCATGGCATCGTTCATCTGCCACAACACATCCAGCTTGAATTGCAGCACTTGAAGCGCGCGCTCCTGCTGCTCCAGCGTCTTGAAGCGCTGCAGCGTCACCGCGAGCCCAAACTCGACATCGCGCCGCGCAAGACTCACTCGGCTCTGGAAATAATGCAGTCCGGTGCGATCGATCCACGGATAGTGATCGGGCCAGCCCGCCAGGCGCTGCCGGTGAATTTCCGGTGCAAAGAGTTCGGTGAGCGAGGAGCACACCGCCTCCGGCCACGGCGCCCGGCGCGCGAAATTGACATACGCATCCACGGCAAACCGTACCCCGGGCAGCACGTCCACCAGGCTCTCCACCCGCCCGCGCTCCAACCCGACCGCCTGCGCCAAGCGCAGCCACGACTCGATGCCACCGGGATCATCCCCGTAGCCGTCATGATCGAGAATCCGCTGCACCCAGTTACGGCGCACCGCCCTATCGTCGCAGTTGGCTAAAATGGCCGCGTCCTTGATGGGAATACTGATCTGGTAATAAAAACGGTTCGTGACCCAACCCCGAATCTGCTGCGCATTGGCCTTGCCGGAATTCAACATCACGTTGAAAGGATGGTGAATGTGATACGCGCGCCCCTTAGCGCGCAGCCGCTGCTCGAACTCGCCCGTCGACCAGCAAGGGCCCGTCACAACACAATCTCCATTCCATCCCATGCCACCTCGATCCCGCGGCGCCGCAGCTGCGCGCGCTCGCCCGAGGTCTCATCCAATATGGGGTTGGTGTTATTGATATGAATCAGTACTTTGCGGGTTGTCGCCGGCAGCTTCTCGAGCCACTCCATCATGCCGCCCGCGCCACTTTGCGGCAGATGCCCGATCTCGCGTGCTCGCTTGCGCGAGAGCCCGAGATGAATCATCTCGTCGTCGCTCCAGAACGTGCCATCCACCAACACGCAGTCCGCGCCCTGCATCGCCTTCCAGACATGCTCCTCGACTGCCCCCAGGCCCGGAGCGTAAAGAACCGACTTGCCCTGATCGCGGCTGGTCATCAACAGGGCGATGTTGTCGCCGGCTACGGGCAAGTCACGGCTGGGCGAGTAAGGAGCCGGTTTGCTCGCCACTGGCAGCGCGCGCCACCACACACCGGCGACACCGGCAATGCTGAAGCCATCGCCATCGAGATCGATGCGGTGCCGGTCGACTCCGCAGTAGTGCGAGAGCACCTCCAGGATAGGATTCCCGCGGCTCAGATCGGCGTATACGTTGTCCGTACACCAGAGCGGCCACGGCTGGGTGGCCTCTCTCAACATATACAACCCGGTCGTGTGATCGACCTGCCCATCGACCAGGACGATCCCCGCGATCGCGGTATCCCGAATAGTGCGCGCAGGCTGCAAAATGATGTTCGTCTGAAGCTGGGCCAGGATGTCGGGAGAGGCGTTGACCAACGCCCACGAGTTCGGGGTCGCGCCCGTCACGGCAATCGAGGATTGGGTTCGGGCCCGGGTATGCAGATAGCCGTTACGGACCCCGGTGCAATTGCGACAATTGCAGTTCCACTGCGGAAACCCGCCGCCGGCGGCGGAACCTAGCACTCGGATTCTCATGAGAAATCGAGATCTGCGCTGAGGATGCCCGCCGGAAAGGGTGGGCGTGGAGCCTGGGTTTCCCCAAGCTCCTTACCCCATGCGCGACTTCAGCGCTTGGCGATGTACATGGTGATTTCCATTCCGAAGCGGAAATCGGTTGCTTGCGGTGTTTCCCATTTCATGACGGCGCTCCTGTGGTGAACCTCCCCATCCTTCCGCAACGCAGGGTCGGCGCGAAACGGGCTGATCATGAAAACAGGCTCATGATTTTCATTACACCAACCTGAGGGCCTCAAAGATGCCCATGCCGCCGCGAGCGCGCGATGCGCGCGCAGCGAGCCGAACCCGCGCGGTCCCTTGCGTTACCGCCTTCGCAGGCTGAACCTGCGCAGGCTCCATCCCGCTGCTACCATCGTCCGCATGAAGCTGCGCACTCGCCTGAACCTCGTCGTGGCCGGCTTGACCGCCGTGTTCGTGGCCGTGCTCCTGAACGCGGAGATCCAGAACACTCGCTCGTCGGTGCGCGAGGAGATCGAGGCGGCTAATGGCGTCGCCTCCCAACTCCTGGGACGCCTGGCCGTTATTTACTCGCGTACCGGCGGGACCCAGGTAGTGCTCGAGTTCTTGCAGCAACTCGGACACATCCGCGCCAACGACATCATTCTGCGCACGCCGGCGGGCGAAGTCCTGTATGCGTCGCCTCCCGCGACGTATAAGGCGGGCCACGAGGCGCCCGCGTGGTTCGCCCATCTCATCGCTCCGCAGACCGCCAGGCACAGGTTTCCGCTACCTGGCGGGGCGGAGTTGGTCGTTCAAGCACAGTCCTCGCGCGCCATACTGGACGCCTGGGACGACATCACCCAATTGCTTTGGATCGCCCTCACCATGTTGGTAGTGGTCAACGGGCTCGCCTTCTGGTCTGTTGACCGCGTGCTCGCGCCTTTCCCGGCAATCGCCAAGGGACTACAACGGATCCAGCGCGGCGAGCTGACTTTCCGCTTGCCGCCGCTGCCGGGAACCGAGGCGAGCGCAATCGGCGTGGCCTTTAACCGGATGGCGCAGGCGGTGGAGGACAACGTGCAGGCGGAGCGCAAAGCGCGCGAAGCGGAGACCCGCCTCGAGGAGCGCCGCGAGATGTCATTGCTCGTTGAACAGCGAGTAGAGGAAGAGCGACGCCTGATCGCGCACGAGCTCCACGACGAGTTTGGACAGTCGGTGACCGCCATCCGCAGCCTCGCGCTCGCCATCGTCACCCAGTCGAAGGAGCCACCCATGAGTGATGCGGCAAAACTCATCTCAGAGGAGGCGGCCCGACTGTATGACGCCATGCACGGGCTCATTCCACGTCTCATGCCGGTATCCTTGGACACACTGGGACTTGCTGAGACCTTGGAAAACCTGGTGCGCGACTGGCAGCGGCGCAATCCTGCGATTGTTTTGACCCTGCGTCATAATCTGCCCTCGGACCTGGGCCCGAGCGTGACCCTGGCGGCCTACCGCGTGGTCCAGGAGGGCTTGATCAACGCGCTCCGGCACGCGCAGGCCGCGCAGATCACGATCAATCTCGAGAGCCGCAGCAGCGAAAGCGGGCAACACATGATCATCACGGTCAACGATGACGGCATCGGACTCCCTCAGAGCTGGGCGCGACCGGGTCACTTTGGGCTGCGCGGCCTGACCGAACGCGTCGAGCATCTTGGCGGACACCTTACGGTCGCCAACCGCCAGCCTCATGGTGTCTGCCTGACCGCCGCAATCCCCCTTGCCCCCGCACGAGTCACCGCGGCGGTGACCACATGATCCGCGTCGTACTTGTTGATGATCACGCGGTCGTTCGCACCGGCTTTCGTTTGCTGCTGCACTCGCACTCCGAAGTCCAGGTGGTCGGCGAGGCCGACTCGGGCGAGACAGCCTGCCAACGCTACGACGAGTTGATACCTGATGTACTGGTGATGGATATAGCCATGCCCGGAATGGGCGGCCTCGAGGCCCTGAAGCGGATCCGGGCTCACCACCCGCAAGCGCGGGTTCTCGCGTTATCGGCGCACGATGACCCTATGCATGCCCGTCGCGCCTTTCGTGAGGGCGCGCTCGGCTTTCTGTCCAAACGCAGCGCTCCCGAAGCCCTCCTCGAGGCACTGACGACCGTTGCCATCGGCCGGCGGTATATCGATGTCAGCCTGGCGCAGAAACTGGCACTCGCCGAGATCGAGGGCGGCGCAAAGTCGCCGGTGGAGCGACTCTCCGAGCGCGAATTCGAGGTTTTCGTGCGCCTCGCCGGCGGCGCCAGCGTGCAGCGCATCGCCGATGACCTGAAGCTCTCCGCCTCCACCGTCGGCACTCATCTTTATAACATCAAACAAAAGCTCGGCGTATCCAACCAATCCGAGCTCACCTTGCTGGCGATCCGCCACGGCCTCATCGAGGCGTGACTGCAGCAGCGGCCGGGCTGATCACCAGCGCCGACCAGCGTATCAGATCCGTTCGATGCACCCATTGCGCGCGCGCCTTGGCGAGCGGCGAACCGTCCGCGGCGCGCTCCTCCACGAGCTCCGCGAACAGCGACCGGTCGGCATAGCACGAGCCGTTCGGAAAGCGCACCTGTTGGAAAGGCCCATAAATTGGCGAGGCCTCGCCGGATGCGCCCTCGAAATGCAACAGTGCCGCCTCGATGCACTCATAGCTCGACACGAAACGACCGCCGATCTCCCAATGGTGATCGTAGTAGCTACCGATCACGGAGCGATCCACCCCCTGTTGTAACAGCGGCCCCTCAACCCTGAAGCATGACGCGGGCCCAAGAGTCCCAGGGTCCATCCCGGCCAACGAATTGAAGCGCAGTTGGAGCATTTTTATCGACCTCCTTTGTTGTGCGGGTGACAGGAGCGCTCGCCCGTTAGAACGGAGCGTCGCAATTTTCGGACCCTGCAACCTCAAGGAATACAACAGCGCACCACGCCTGAACGCCACCTGAAGGGGCAACCCTGAATAGCTCCTGAACCCTCTTCTGGCGCACTGTCGCGAGCGCTTGAACGCCTGCGATACCGCGCGATTCCTGCCGCCGGCTGTTGCCGGTATGCTTACACTTCCCTTACCACGGTCGCCGCCACCCATGAGCACCTCACCCCTGCATGAATTGACACAACGCGTCCGAAATTTCGCCGCGGAGCGCGATTGGGAACAGTTTCACACGCCGAAGAATCTCGCCATGGCGCTCGTGGCCGAGGCGGGCGAGCTCGCCGCGGAGTTCCAATGGCTCACGGCCGCGCAGAGCGGCGCCCCCACGTTGGAACAACTCGACCGCATCCGTGCCGAGTCCGCCGACGTGTTGATTTATCTGGTACGGCTCGCGGACAAACTGGGATTCGATCTGCTGGCGGCAGCGGCGCAAAAGATCGCAACCAACGAGAGCCGCTACCCCGCGCAGCAAGTCCGCGGCAGCTCGAAGAAATATAACGAATACTGAAGTTGCGCTTTTCGAGCGCCGGCGGGATTACTCTTTGGCGCAGTTCAACTTCCCCAGCAACCCCTGTAGCAGCGGCGCCAGCCGTCGCAGCTCATCGCGATGCGCCAGTGTCAGCTCAAGAAGCAGGTCTTCGGCTTCTTTTGTCAGGCCCACCATCACTCTGCGACGATCCGCTTCATCATGGCGCCGTCGTATCAGACCGCGCCGCATGAGACGGTCGAGGAGTCCTACAACACTGTGATGTTTTAGATTGAGGCGCTCGGCCAGCTCGCCGATGGTGACCTCCTCGCGATCCGGAAAGCCCTTGATCGCCAGAAGCGCCTGGTGCTGCTGCGCCGTAAGCCCTGCCACGCGCGCCGCATCCTCGCTGAACGCACCGAATTGGCGCAATAAATAACGGAATTCCGCCAACGTCCGGTAGTCGTCCCGGGCGAGACTGCGCGTTCCGGGATTTGTGACACGGCGCTTCATTCGCTCACCTTAAAGTATCGCAATACGATATATTACACGGACCGCTACGTGCGCCGCCCTTGCGCGGGTTCGCGAATTCTGCGGGAACTTTCTCACAACTGACCTCGCAACGATGCCGGAAATTCCGCACGCCTCCCATTCTCGTGATCGATTACGCGACTTCACCGCGGACCACCGCGTGTTGATCCTCGCGGCCATGGCGCTCGTCGTGGGCAGCGCCGGCGCCGCTTCCGCCTGGGTCCTGTCACATCTGATCAACGTCGTCACGAATCTCGCCTATTTCGGCACGTTGAGCGCAGGCCCGGCCTCCATTGCGGACAATGCATTGGGACCTTCATCGGTGCTGATCCCGATCGCCGGCTGTCTCATCATCGGACTGATGGCGCGCTACGGCTCGGAAAAGATCCGTGGCCACGGCATCCCCGAAGCCATTGAAGCCATTCTCATCGGTCGCAGTCGCATCCAGGGACGCGTCGCCATATTGAAGCCGCTGTCGTCCGCGATCTCCATCGGCACCGGCGGCCCGTTCGGCGCCGAGGGCCCGATCATCATGACGGGCGGCGCGCTGGGCTCGTTGTTCGCGCAACTGTTCCATCTATCGAACGCCGAGCGCAAGACCCTGTTGGTCGCCGGTGCGGCCGCGGGCATGAGCGCTACATTCGGCACGCCGATCGCGGCCATCCTCTTGGCCGTCGAGCTGCTGTTGTTTGAATGGAAACCGCGCAGCTTCGTGCCGGTCACCGTCGCCTCGATAGTCGCCGCCATGTGGCGCTCCTGGTCGCTCGGTACCGCCGCTTTGTTTCCGCTCGCCACCGGCGGCACGCTCTCGCAGATGAGCCTCTTGTTATGCGTCGCCTTGGGGGTCGTAGCAGGCCTGGGATCCGGAGGGCTGACGGCTCTGGTCTACGGAACCGAGGATCTCTTCCAGCGCTTGCCGATTCACTGGATGTGGTGGCCGATGATCGGCGGCGCGGCCATCGGAGTCGGCGGGCTCATCGAGCCGCACGCGTTGGGAGTCGGTTACGACAATATCGCCGCACTGCTGCACGGCGATATGAGTTCCGGCCCTGCGCTGCGTTTGCTTGTCGTCAAAGCCATTATCTGGTCGGTGGCGCTCGGGTCGGGTACTTCCGGCGGCGTGCTCGCACCGCTCCTCATTATGGGCGGCGTGTTGGGCTCGTTGTTCGGCGGACTCGTTTCGCCGGGGGACACCGGACTGTGGGCGCTGGTGGGCATGGCAGCCATGATGGGCGGCACGATGCGCTCGCCGCTGACTGCAATGATGTTCGGACTCGAGCTCACTCACGACCTGAACGCCCTGTTGCCGCTCGCGATCGGTTGTGCCGCGGCCCACACGACGACGGTATTGTTGTTGAAGCGCTCCATCCTGACAGAAAAAGTCGCCCGCCGCGGCCATCACATCAGCCGTGAATACGTCATCGATCCATTCGAAACCATCCGCGTGGTCGACATCATGGCGCATCCGGCCGAATCGCTGCCGGGCGCCTGGACAGTGGGCGAGGTCTTACAATTCCTCACGGCTCCCGATGCGCCCAAGCGCCACAAGAGCTATCCGGTAGTGGACGCTCACGGCAAAGTTATCGGTATCGTCTCGCGCGCCGATGCCTTGCGCTGGCTGGGGGATGAGGACGGCCGAGCGAAGCTGCTGAGCGCGCAGGTCGACGGCCAGGAGTTGGTTGTTGGTTACGACGACGAGCTGGCCGGACACCTGGCCGACCGCATGTCCTTCAGCGAGCATGGGCGCGTGCCGATATTGAGCCGCGCAACGGGCCAACTGGTCGGGCTGGTGGCGCGCCGCGACCTGCTGCGGGTGAGAACGAACATGATGCGGCAAGAGCATGAGCGCGAGGCGCTCATCCGGGTACTGCCGAGGCGGGCCCCGGACCATTAAGGACTACCAAGGAGTGCCGCGGGATCCTATCGGCCCGCGAGCAACCGACTCTAGCGCTCCAGGCCCCGCTGAACCGCGACACGTCGCGTCAGGCGCTCAATCGAGCGCCGGGCGGCCGCCTTGGCGATGTGCTTGCACCACAGAGGCTCCCGGTTGGCGGTCTGGCGGCGAAACTTGTCGCAGTCGCAGATCCACTGAATGCGCTCGTCCTGGGTTTGCAGGATCTGCACAGTACGGCTGGGAAAGGTATAGGTACCTAGCACGGCCGGCTCACTGTGGGGGCTGCGTCGTCTCGGAAATTTCAAAGCCATGACACAAGCATACCGCGCCAGGCTTGTGGAACGCCTGTGGATTACTTGTGCACGGCTGTGGATTACTTGTGCATAAAGCACATTTCGCCGCGCTCGCAGAATCTCACGTCCTTATTGCGAATACGTTATGGCGGTGCGGTCGCCGTCGAGCCGACTTGGGTCCGACACGCTGCACCCGGCGCGGGACGCGAAATCAACACCACTCACGGCGCGGGAGTGCTCGAAGCTGCTGGCAAAGCAACTTTCTGGGGGCCGCTAGGGGCCCGACTGGGTACGGGCGCCGGCGCTGGCGTGAGCGCGAGAATGACCGACTCCGGTTTCGCGACCTCGGTGTACATCTGCTCGCCGTCTTCGGTCTGGCGGCGAGCAACCCAGATGTAACCGCGGGCGTTGGCCCGGACGTTATATCGAATCGTGTAGTCGTTGCGTACCAACGCACCGGTGATGCGCGCGGGCCTGTCGACGTACACGAGCATGAGCCGCTCGTGTGTGTTGGCGTTGATCCAATCTGTGACGGCCACCTGCTCTATACCGTCTGGTTGCAACGCCAGGGGCGCTAACCGGGCGATGCGCGCATTCGGCGGCTCTATCTTCAGATAGTCGAGACTGAAATCCGTGGGTTGCAGCGAGCGCTCGAGGTCCTGTTGCGCCTGTCCGAAATCGATGTCGAACGTGTAGTCCGGGTTGATCGCCGGATGAATGAAGTCCCCCGTGGTCGCCGGCCCGTACAGATCGCCGGCAATGTAAGGAAAGAACAGTCGAAAGTTGCCACGAGGCATCGGATCCTGCGCCACCTGCAGATCGGGCGAGAAAAACTGGAGCCGCGAGTGCAGCACCCAGCCGTCGCTGTGCGGCACCGAATCGCCCTTGCCGCACGCGGCGAGGCCCGCGGCGGCAATAAGAACAAACAGTAGGCGCATCACTCGCGATCTTCAGTCATGGGAGGTCAGCCTTCTGCGGATCAGGACGAGACGATCTTCGCCTTGATGGCTTCGTACTCGGCGTCCGAGATGAGCTTTTCATCCAACATTTGCTTCGCCTCCTGCAAGCGGCGCACTGAATCCGGCTGCCCGGCTGCCGCCGGGTAGTTCCCCAACCCCGAACTGACCTGGATCCCGCCGGCACGGGCGCGCAGCTCCTCCAGCTCACGCACTCGGCGCTTCTCACGCCACGCCTGGTCCTGGGCCTGGCAGATCCGGTACACCGCCTGCGCCTGATCCTTGCGCAGCCCCTGGAATTCGAAACGCTGCGAGCCCTGACTGCCCTGGGAGGCGAGATCGGTGGTCCGGCCGGCGCGTACCAGCAGGTCGGCGCCCAACATTCCGACCCGCAGTGTGACCTCCTCCAGGTCCTGCCAGCGAATGTCGGAGACATCAAACCCACCCAGGAGCTTGCGGCTGAGAAGAATGAGCCGCCCGCTGGTAGCGGCCAGCAACAAGCGTCGATGCGAGAGGGAGAAGATGCGGCGCTGGATCGCCCAGGCCTCGAGCCTCTCGCTCGGAATCAGCACCGACCGTAAATGTTCGAGCGGCTTGGTCAGCCCGACTTCGGATCCGCCGACTGCGTTCATACCGTTACCTTGGCTCGCGAGGGTTGCTGTTACTTCTTCGGCGCGCCGCTGGCCTGCGGCTGCGCGCCGCCGCGGGGACCGCTCTGGACCAGCTCCGCCCTGAGCTCGCGCAACTTCGCCTTCAAGCTGCGCTCGTTGGCCGGCCCCATGCGAATCATCAGCTTCTGTCCCGCGGAGAGGTCCTCGAGCTTCGGGTCCGCATACTGGTAGAAGACCTTGGGCTGCACGAGCTCGATCGGCGCCTGCGGCTCCGGCGCCGCCAACAGGTGATCGATCACCTCAACCAGCCGATCGTTGAAGAATCTCCCCGGATACCCGAGATCCTCGTACGCCTGCTGAAACAGCGGATACAGATGGAAGTAAACGGTTGCGAGCGTCTTCGGGTCCGTCGTCTCCACCAGATGAATGATCGGTGCATAGCGCGCGTAATTCGCGGTGCTCAGCGTGGTGGTATCGCCCTGAGATGCGACCAGGGCGTCCCCGGGTGTTGGCTTGATCGGGCGCAGATCCACGGCAACTTTCTTTCGGGGCAGGTTGTCGATCGTGACTACGACGTGCCGCACGACGTTTTCCGGGACCAGGAACTGCTCAACCGACTTCGAGCCGAGCACCCCGAGAAGGGAATCGCGGACCAGCTGGTCGCTCTGATTGAGCGCAGGAAGCGGCGCGGTCTCTCCCGCGGTGGCCGGAATCGGATGCTGAATACCGCCGTTATCCGTCGCGGGAGGGAGCGGCGGCGGACGCTTCTCCTCGACCTTTTGCGGGACGGCCGGTTGCCCGTAATACCGGTAGTAGGCACCGATACCGGCAATCACCACGACCACGGCGGCGGCAGACCACCAGATCGCTTTATTCCGGAAGGACTCTTCGGCGTCCGTCGCTTTATTCCACATCCATCGCCCTCGTGTGGGCTCGTCGCCCGCTTGCCTGTCGATCGAGTCGTGTTTTCGCCCCGCGCGCGACGCACCATCGCACCGCTACGGCGCGGGGTACTTTACTCCGGTTTGCTGCAGGGGAGACAAACCCCCCAGACCTAGCCTGTCGGACTCAGGGTCGCCCTCGCAGCGGCGCCCCTAAGCCCGACAGGCTCCTGGGCTAACGACGACCTGTGCCGTGAGGTTGACCGTCACCGCCTGTCTCGCGGGAACAAAGGCCACGCTCGCGCATTAGAATTGCACTGCATCACGTTGATTTGCTTGAGATATCACAGCGCCTTGTGATAACCCTCGCTATCGTATTCACAAGATATCCGCCATGAGGGCATTCGCGCATGAAGCTGCGACTTCTTCATCTTGAAGACAATCGGGACGATGTGGAGTTGGTGCGCACATCGCTTACTCGGGCCGGGGTCGACTGCGACATTCTTGCTGTGGACTCGGGCGCCGCTTACCGCGAGGCGCTGCAACGGTCACACTTCGATGCCGTACTCTGCGATAGCAGCGTTCTCGGTTACGATGGCACCGAGGCGCTCGAGGACGCACGCAAGCGCTTTCCAAGCATCCCCTTCATCGTCGTGTCCGCCGGGGCCCGCGATGAGCCTGAAATCGCGACCGCGAGTGCCATCACCGCTCGGGTCCCAAAGTCGCAGCTGCACCTGCTCGCGCCGATGATCAGACAAGCCGTGCCCCTGGAGGAGTCCTGTTCCGCTGCGCCGCAAACGGCGCACGTACCAACGGTGTTTGCTGCCGATGAGAGAAAGAGCGCTCTGGCGGCCATGCAGCAGTTAGTATCGGTGGTGCAGCGACTCTCGTTGGCGCGCGATCTGCCGGCGATCATGGACATCGTCCGCGGGGCGGCGCGCTCTCTTGTGAACGCCGACGGCACGACATTCGTGCTGCGTGATGGGGATCGATGTTTCTACGCCGAGGAAGATGCGATCGGCCCCCTTTGGAAAGGCCAGCGATTCCCCATTGAAGCCTGCATCAGCGGCTGGTGCATGTTGAATAGCACGACAGCCGCCATCGACGACATCTACCTGGACCCGCGCATTGCGCATGACGCGTACCGTCCGACGTTCGTGAAAAGCCTCGTCATGACGCCGATCCGCACCGTTGAGCCGATAGGCGCAATCGGCGTGTACTGGGCGCAGACCCATCGGGCGACCCGGGAGGAAACCGAGCTGCTGATTGCCCTTGCCGACAGCACCTGCATCGCGATCGAAGCCGCGGATGTATTTGCAAACCTCGAGCGCAAGGTCGCCGAGCGCACCGCGGAGGTTGATCGTCGCAACACCGAGCTCGAGCTGCTCAACAAGGAGTTGGAATCATTTTCCTACTCCGTCGCGCACGACCTGCGCTCGCCGCTCATCACGATCGACGGCTTTGCGCAGGTGCTGCTGGAAAACACCGCTGCGACGCTCGATGAGCCCAATCGGCAGCACCTGGATCGCATCATGACGGCCGTGCGCCGCATGCATCGCCTGATCAACGATCTGCTTGGCCTGTCGAAGATCGTGCGCGCCTCGATTCAAACCGACACAGTGGACCTCTCGCTGCTGGCGCGAGAGATTCTCAAGGCGCTGCGCGAGGGCTCCCCCGCGCGCGCCGCCGAGTTTGCTGTAGCCGATGGCATCGTCGTGCAGGGCGACCCGGGACTTCTGCGTATCGCGCTCGAGAATCTTTTATCGAACGCATGGAAGTTCAGCGCACGACAGCCACGCACACAAATCGAGTTCGCTCTCGGGATGGACCGCAGCGGGCGCGCCGTTTATTTCGTCCGCGACAATGGCGCGGGTTTCGATCCCCGCTACGCTACGAAACTCTTCAGTCCATTCCAGCGCCTGCACTCGGAAACCCAGTTCCCGGGCACGGGTATCGGGCTGGCCATCGTCCAACGCATCATTCACCGCCACGGCGGGGAAATCTGGGCGGAGTCCGCTGTGGACTGTGGCGCAGCGTTTTACTTCACACTGCCGTAACCCCTTGCGCCCGCTTTCGTCCGGCGCGCGCTTGGCGCCCCTTTCAGCCGCTTTCGCCCCCCGACCCAGGCTCGCGCGCTTCTGCCCGAACGCGAGCGCCGCATGTTGACTTCCCCTACGTCCGCTCCCATACAGGATCGACATCGGCGCACTGCTGTATAGCGCAGCCGCCTATTGTTCGGGACGGTATCCCCGCGACCGCCACTGTGCTTCAATCGCCGTGGCGCCCTCGTCGCAAGGAAACATTAGCGTGGCCGTTTTGTCCTCCTTCCACCCTGCCGTCGCCAATTGGTTCAACCGAACCTTCGACGCGCCAACGGCTCCTCAGGAGCAGGCGTGGCCTGCCATTCAGGCGCAACAGCATGTTCTCATCGCCGCGCCCACCGGCTCGGGCAAAACGCTGGCGGCCTTCCTCGCCGCGATCGAGCAACTCGTGCGCGAAGGCGTGGAGGGCGGCGGCCTTGCTGATGAGACGCACATCGTTTACGTGTCGCCTCTCAAAGCTCTTTCGAACGACATCCGCCGCAATCTCGAAGCGCCGCTCGCCGGCATTCGCGAAGAGTTACAGGGCCTGGGTCTCCCCGACGTCGACATCCGGACGTTCGTGCGCACCGGAGACACGCCGCAACACGAGCGCACGGCGATGCGAAAGCGGCCACCACACATCGTGGTGACCACACCGGAGTCTCTCTACATCCTGCTCGGCTCGGAATCCGGTCGCAAAATGCTGGCGACCACCCGCACCGTGATTGTCGATGAAATCCACGCGATGGTGGGTACGAAGCGCGGACTGCACCTGGCGCTGTCACTGGAGCGACTGGAGGCTCTGGCGGGTCGTAAATTGACACGTGTTGGGTTGTCCGCCACGCAGAAGCCCATTGAGGAGGTCGCCCGATTCCTGGTGGGATCGCGGCAGACCGACTCAGCGGGTCGCGCGGACTGTACCATCATTGATTCCGGCCACATCCGCGACCGTGATCTGCAACTCGAAATCCCGCCGGCGCCGCTGGAAGCGGTGATGTCGGGGGACGTATGGACGCAGGTTTACGACCGCCTCGCCGAGTTAGTCTCCGAGCATCGCACCACCCTCATCTTCGTCAATACGCGGCGCCATGCCGAACGCATCGCGCGCCACCTGTCAGAACGTATTGGCGAGGACTGCGTCACCGCGCACCACGGGAGCATGGCGAAGGAACTGCGGTTCGACGCCGAGAGCCGCCTGAAGAATGGACAGTTGCGGGCACTCGTTGCCACCGCCTCACTCGAATTGGGCATCGACATTGGTGAGGTCGACCTGGTCTGCCAAATCGGATCACCACGGTCTATTGCCGCGTTTCTGCAACGTGTCGGGCGCTCCGGGCACAGCGTCGGCGGTACGCCCAAGGGTCGACTCTTCCCTCTTTCTCGCGATGATCTTGTTGAGTGCGCAGCATTGTTAGACGCGGTACGCCGAGGTGAGCTCGATCGCCTGAAGATCCCCGCGAAGCCACTTGATGTTCTCGCGCAGCAGATTGTCGCCGAAGTCGCCTCGCAAGAATGGGACGACACGAAGCTATTCGAGCTCTTTCAGGGCGCGTATCCATATCGCTCCTTGGAGCGAGCGGAATATGACGAAGTCGTCCGTATGCTTGCCGAAGGCTTCACCACCCGCCGCGGCCGCCACGGCGCACTCATCTATCACGACGCCGTCAACCACCAACTCCGCGGCCGCCGCGGCGCCCGCCTGACTGCACTAACCTCGGGCGGCACGATCCCCGACAACGCAGACTATCAGGTACTCCTCGAGCCCCAAGCCACCATGGTCGGCACGGTGAACGAGGACTTCGCCATTGAAAGCCTCCAAGGCGACGTTTTTCAGCTCGGCAACGTCTCCTACCGCATCCTGCGCGTCGAACGAGGCCGCGTCCGTGTCGAAGACGCGCAGGGCCAGCCGCCCACCATCCCCTTCTGGCTCGGCGAAGCCCCCGGCCGCTCCGATGAGCTCTCCAACGGCGTCTCGCGACTGCGGCAGGAGATTGAGGATCGGTTGGCGGCGCCGCTCGCGAACACCCTGGAGCCGGCCCTGCGCTGGCTCATTGACGACGTGGGCGTTCAAGCGCCGGCAGCAGCGCAGCTCGTCAGTTACCTCTCAGCCGCGCGCAAGGCGCTGGGCAAGCTCCCGACCCGAGCCACAATCGTGTTCGAGCGCTTCTTCGACGAGACCGGCGGCATGCAACTCGTCATTCACTCGCCGTTCGGCAGCCGAATCAACCGCGCCTGGGGCCTCGCATTACGCAAGCGCTTCTGCCGCTCCTTCAACTTCGAGCTCCAGGCCGCGGCGACCGAAGACACCATCATTCTGTCTTTGACCACCGTGCACAGCTTCGAGCTGGCCGAGGTTGCGCGCTATCTCCATTCCAACACAGTGCGTCCCCTTCTCGTGCAAGCCCTATGCGCGGCACCGATGTTTCCCGCGCGTTGGCGTTGGAGCGCCACGGTGGCGCTGGCACTCCCACGCTTCCGCGGCGGCAAGAAGGTTGCACCACAACTCGCTCGCATGGCGGCCGAGGATTTGTTGACAGCTGTCTTCCCTGACCAGGTCGCCTGCGCGGAAAACCTTCCCGGCGAGCTCGAAATCCCCGATCATCCTCTGGTCCGCCAGACCATTCGTGATTGCCTGGAAGAGGCCATGGATATCGACGGCTTCGAGCAAGTCTTGCGCGATCTTGAAAGCGGGGCCATCGAAGTGGCCGCACGCGATCTAACCGAGCCTTCGCCTCTCGCGCTCGAAGTGCTCAACGCACGCCCCTACGCCTTCCTCGACGACGCGCCACTCGAAGAACGTCGCACCCAAGCAGTCATGAGCCGGCGTTGGCTGGACCCTGAAAGCGCGGCTGACATCGGTAAGCTCGACCCTGAAGCCATCCAGCGTGTCCGCGACGAAGCCTGGCCGGACGCCACCAACGCCGACGAGCTCCACGACGCGCTGTCGTGGCTGACATTCCTGACCGACGCGGAAGTGCAGCGGCAACCCGGCTGGCCCGAGCTTATCGACACCCTGGCCAAACAGCGTCGTGTGGCGCAGCTAACAAACTTATGGGTCGACTGCCGAGCGCCTACCCCTCTTGCGTGCGATATTCCCAAACGCGTCCATTGCGCCCCCTGTTGAAGTGCCCACCGTCTACGACAAGGAATGGACGCGTGATACCGCCGTGGTCGAGGTCGTCCGTGGCCGTTTGGAGGGCGTAGGTCCAACCACGACGACCGCCATTGCCAACTCTGTAGGCTTGCCCGTCAGCAGCATCGACGCCGCCCTGGCGGTACTGCAGGCGGAAGGGTTCGCGATGCGCGGACAGTTCACGCCCGACGCCCTTGCCGAAAAGGAATCGGCCGAAAGCGAATGGTGCGAGCGCCGTCTATTGGCCCGCATCCATCGGTACACCGTGAAACGACTGCGCGCTGAAATAGAGCCGGTCGAAGCGCGCGACTTCCTACGCTTCCTCTTCGAGTGGCAACGCGTGACCCCCGAAGGCCGTATGGAAGGACCCGACGCCGTAGGCGCGATCCTCGCGCAACTGGAGGGCTTCGAAGCGCCCGCCAGCGCATGGGAAACGGAAATCCTCCCGACCCGTATCACCGAATACGAGCCGGCATGGCTCGACGAACAGTGCCTCGCGGGACGCTTCGTCTGGACGCGCCTGGCACGCCGCAAGAGCGACTCGGAGCGCAGTGCGGCACCCGTGCGTGGCACCCCCGTAGTCCTGCTTGCACGCCGCAACACACGTGTTTGGTCATCACTGACAGGCGCAGTCGATTCGACCAACCTCTCCTCGCGCGCGCAACTTGTCGCTGACTATATCCGCATCCACGGCGCTTCGTTCTTCGATGAAATCGCCGATGGTGCCAGCCTCTTGCCAACCCAGGCCGAAGAGGCACTGGCCGAGCTCGTCGCGCTGGGCATCGTCAACTCGGACAGCTTCGGCGGGTTGCGTGCCCTCCTGATTCCGGCAGACCGCCGCAGGCCCGCGCATGGCGGCCGACGAAGGCGGCGAATCTCGCTGTTTGGGATGGACGCCGCGGGCCGATGGGCCCTGGTGCGCCGCCCGGCGCAACCAGCGACGGAAATGCCCGAGCCGGACGCGCAAACCGCGAGCACGACCGAACGGCGCCAGGACGAGGAAACCATCGAACACGTCGCTCGCACCTTGTTAAGGCGCTGGGGAGTTGTATTCTGGCGGCTCCTGGCCCGCGAAGCCGACTGGCTCCCTCCCTGGCGGGACCTCCTGATGTGTTATCGACGGCTGGAGGCACGGGGTGAGATCCGAGGCGGTCGTTTTGTCGCCGGCTTCACCGGGGAGCAATTCGCGGCACCCGAAGCGATTGGCTTGCTGCGAGACACCCGCCGCAAACCGCACGCGCAACAGCACGTCTCGCTGTCCGGAGCCGACCCACTCAACTTGGCCGGCATCCTGACTCCCGGACCGCGACTGCCCTCACTAAGCGGCAACCGAGTGCTCTATCGTGACGGCATCCCGATCGCGGTGTTCTCCGGTGGCGAAGTCCGCTTCCTCGAGAAGTTAGAACCCAAAGAGCAATGGGAAGCGCAAAACCTGCTCCTCAGACGTCACGTTCCCGCCGCGCTGGCAGACTTGGCTTAACGGGTATCGGTTGGGTTCGAGCCGCGGTGCCTTCCGGCTCGAACCACCGTCCTGCGTCAGCCGCAAAAGTGCGGTGACGCAGGGCGGATGCCCTTACGCCTTCTTATGTTCTTCCTGCCACTTCTTCACCGCCGCCATCGTGTTCGCCACATGCGCGTCCGGCTTCAGGTCGGTGTAGGAGTAGATAACCTCGCCGCTCGGGGCGATGACATATGACGTCCGATTGGCCCAATCCGGCTTCACCGGCAGCACCGCATCATAAGCCTTCATGACACTGCCGTCGGCATCCGCGGCAACAGCAAATTTGTTGCGGCACTCGCTGACGGAGAACTGGTTGAGCTTCTCGATGGGGTCGCGGGAGACTCCGATCACCGTGGCGCCGAGCGCCTTGAACTTGTCGGTCGCCTCCGCGAAGTCATGCGCTTCAGCCGTACAACCTGGAGTAAACGCCGCCGGATAAAAATACAACACCACCGGCCCTTTCTTCAGCGCCTTGGCAAGCGAGAAGTGAAATGTCTTGCCCGCGAGCGAGGCATCGGCGCTGAAATCCGGCGCTTTCGTGCCGTCCGGGAGCGCCGCGAAGGCGGGAACAGCGAGCAGCACGCTGGCCAACACAGGAACGAATTTACTTCTCATGGAGATCTCCAATCCGACGAGGTGCGTGCAAAGGGAGACCGGGCCGCACCCTGGCTTATTGCGCTGCATATCCCACTAGCTCGACATATCCTCGTCCTTCCGTCTTCTGCCCTGTTTTGGTGCCAGTCACATCAACGGCGCCCTCCCAATACCGGGCTACGGTCGTGAGCTCCTGATCAGCAAGCACCGGACGCACATCGACATCAAGTCCTGCTGTCGGAACCCGCACGCGCCATCGCGCGGGATATCGGTTGCCGCGTGCGTTGGTCCAATAATCGAACACCTCGATCCGCACGTCGTTGCTCGCAAGCGGTCGCGACTCCCCGCCGGCGTTGACCCAGGTTCCGCCGCTGTTCGGATCGAGCCCACCATCGCGGCGGCGTAGCGCATAGAACATCAGACAGCTGCCATCCTTCAGCTGCAGGGCGAACCAATCCCACCCCTGCTCGCCGGCACTCAACGCAGCGCTCGACCATTCGCGGTCAAACCAGGCCAAGCCGCGCACCACGAGAGGTTTCCCGTCGCGCAGCAGCTGCCCCTGAACGGCAACACGGGGAATGGAGTAGTAATAGCTTGCGAACCCCGGCTCACTCGACTTACGACTAAAACCGCCATCGCCATTGAGGACCGGCGCAAGTAGAGGCCGCGCGTCGAGCGTGAGCTCATACCCAGCCTCCGCCGCATGCAAAGTCCAGCGAGTGCTATCGCTGTCATTGGCGCGACCCACCTCGCCAGCGCGATCAGCCCCGCCGGCTGCGCCACTACCCTCTGCCCGATCGGTTACATGCCCTCCGCGAGGCGCGCGGCTCCGATCGATCGCGCCACCTTCACCACTCACCTCCACGCTTCCCGCGGCGACTGTTGCAAGCAACCAATCATCCACCCACACCCGCGGCGGCTCAATCTCAGCCCCCGCCAACCCCACGGCCCCCCGCGACAGCTTCTGCGAAAACCGAAACCGCTGGCGACCCACATCCGTGATAGCGAAGTGCCCCACATAGATCTGACGCGTACGCCATAGCGATACGCCTTCGCTCAGCGCCGCCGCCGTCGACGTCGCCACCGCAGCCGGTGCGAGCGCAAACCGAAAAAATGTCAACTCAAACCCGAAGCGCTCGCCATCCGTCGCTTCGAGATTTCCCGTGAAATACCACCACTCCTGCCGATAATCGGGGTGCGGGCCGTGATCACGCGGAAACTCGAACGCCTGCGGCCCCAACACCTGCGCAAACGCTGCCGCACCCTCACCTCCGCGCAACACCCCCAGGTCAGCCGGCGGCTGCGCCGCTTGAACGACGACAATAAAGCTCAAGGCCACCGCAGCTATGCGAAAGCACCGACGCAGCACTGCGACCAACACCACGCTCATTCCTCCCGAATGTCCGCCGCGATCGAAGCCGTCGCCGTGCGCCAGGCGGGATACAAACCCGCGGCCAACGCCGCCACAAGGGCGAGCAACAAAGCATCCGTGAATTGCGTCATGGTCAAATGCAAATCGATCTGCCACCCGAAAGCCCGACGGTTGATGACATCGGTCAACACGAGAGCCGTCAGAAGTCCGGCCGGAATCGCCGCCACCAGAGCCACCAGCCCCATGAACCCCGTCTGCGCCTCGATCAATACGGCGGCCCCCAATGGAGTCAACCCGATGGAACGGACAATCGCCAGCTCATGCGAGCGCTCCAACTCCCAGGCGAGCAGCGAGCTGACGAGCCCCACGGCCGCGACCCCAGCCGCAAGCCAGTAGAGCACCCGAGTAATAATGAAAGTCCGCTCGAAAATACTCATTGAAACAGCGCGGATATCCGCATTCGAGCGAATGAGTAGCGCCTGCCTGCCATGAACGGCGGCCCGCATGCGTGCGATGACTGCGGCCGGTTGCGCACCCGAGGACAGGTAAATGCCTAACGACGTGATTTCATTGTCGCGCCAGAACTGGCGGTATGTCGCAAGACTCATCAGCACGTTGCCGCGGTCATTGCCATATTCCCGGTAGATGGCCGCTATGTGAAATCGATGCACACCGGACGCGGTCGACAATGGCAACTCATTCCCCAGCCGCAACTGTAAGCGCCACGCGAGGGGCTCCGAGATGATGACCGCCCCCCTGTCGAACTGTGGCCACGCATGCGCAGCATCGCCTGAGACAATTTGCAGTGCGGAGTATCCGGCACGAGTCAGTTGCAACGCCGTCAGCGGCACCGGTCCGCTGGGTGACTCGACAACGACCTGGCGACTCTCACTGTGGTCGTCGATCCCCGCTGCCGAAAGCAGTGCCTTGAGCACGCCTGGGTCGATCCTCCGCTCCGGCCGGCTGGCGCCCGGCCCAGGAGCCGTGACATATACGTCGGCGCGCATGGTGTGCCCCAGCCAGTCGCTCAACGATTCACGAAAACTCTCCACCATGATGGACACGCCGATCATCGCGGCCAGCGCCATCCCGAGTGCGGCGACCGCAACACCCGTCCGGCTCAAGGAGGCGGCAATATCTCCGAATGCAAGCCGCGCGATCGGACTTGTCCCACCGGCAAGTCTGGCGGCGACGCGCGCCAGCCGGCGCAGCACGGCCGGAGTGATCGCCGCGACACTCAACAGCAACATGAACAGAGCGATGAAGCCTGCAAGCAAGCTTCGTCCGGATACCATGACCACAATGCCCGCCGCTGCTGCCAGAACTGCGCTGACCAGCACGAGCCTGCGCGCGATATGAACGGCGCGTGATTCGAGCACGGAACGGCGCAGGCCGAGCTGCGGCGCACTTCCTGCAACTTCCAACGCAGGGAGCAATGCAGCCACCAGAGCAGTCGCAAAACCTCCGAACATCGCTTTGACGACGGAGCCGACGGGCAAGGTCGCCTCCTTGACCGCTACGACGAAATACAGGTCGTTGATGGTCCGCGACACCAGAGTGATCAGCTCCCGCCCGATCGCGGCACCCAGCAGCAGCCCAAGCGCCGCACCAACCAAGCCAAGGGCGGCGGCCTCGGTTAACACGATCGCGAGCACCTCGCCGCGCGTTGCTCCCAAAGCACGCAAGATCCCGATGACCCTGCGCCGCTGAACCACCGCAAAGCTGATCGCACCGTAGATGAGCAGCGTGCTGACGAGCAACGCCAACAGACTCATTGCCTTGAGATTGGTGGTGAACGCCCCCGTCATGTCGAGGCTCTGGCGAGTGCGCCCCTGCGCCTCATGAAGCTGCACGCCCGGCGCAAGTCGTGCCCGCAAACGCGCCAGCAGCAACTCACCCTGCGGCCCGGAAGGGATTCTCACGTCGATTCGGGTGAGCCGCCCGATCAACCCCAGCCACTCCTGCGCCTGGGCGATGTCAGTCAGAACCAGACCGTCATACGCAGCCCCGGCGCCGGCGATCGAGTCAATCAGGACGGCCGGATGTGACACGCCGCCGACGTCCAGATCGAACCTGCGTTGGCGAGCGATCCCCAACTCCTGCGCCGCACCCGCCGCCATGACGACGGACCCCGGCTCCACCAACCAGTCCCGCAGCACCTCGACACGATCTCTTCCGCGCCCGTCAGGAACGGCTGCGCTGCTGGCGGAACCTGCAGCCACCCGCGGCCCCAACTCCGGACTCGCCAGCGGGTCAAGCCCCACAAGCTGCATCTCCCGATCGCCAATGGTGACGTACCCCTCCACCACCGCGGCCAGTGGCGGTTGAGGCTGTCCCGGCAACAGCTCATGTGTCCGCAAATCGGTATACAGCCGCTCATCAATTCCCTGAGGCCCCCCGACGAGTTGGTGCGTCGCAGCGCCATTGACCGTGTCCATGGACAACTGGAACGCCCGGCGCGAGCTCGCGGTTGCGATGTCAACAGCAATGATCGTGGCCACACCAAGGGAGAGCCCGACCAATGCCAGTGCAAGCTGCGCCGGATGCCGCAGCAGATGTCTGAAGCTGGCAGCCCAGAGCGTCGGCATTCAACCCCTCGAGCGCAGGCTGTCGATGCTGCGCAAGTCAACGGTTAATCGCCCATCGCGCAGCTCCAACACCCGATCGACACTTCGCGCAAGACCCGTGTCGTGCGTAACGATCAGCAAGGTGGCGCCGCGAGCCCGGGTGAGTGATGTCAACACGGGAAAAACCTGCAAAGCGGTCGCCTCATCCAGATTTCCCGTGGGCTCGTCGGCCAGTAGCAAGGCGGGTTCATGTACGAGCGCGCGCGCAATCGCCACACGCTGCTGCTCGCCACCTGACAATTTGTCCACCGCGCTATGCAGCCGATCGCCCAACCCGACTTCGCCAAGAATCGCGGCGCTGCGCTGGCGGGCCGCCGCGCCCCGAATCCCATTGAGCTCGAGCACCAGACGCACGTTCTCCTCGACATCGAGTGTCGGAATCAGATTGAAGAACTGATACACGAAACCGATCCGCGCGCGCCGGAACAATGTTCGCGCCGGCTCGCCCAGGGCTGTGACATCGCGACCATCAAACTCCACGGTTCCACTATCGGCACGGTCGATGCCGCTGATGAGATTGAGGAGCGTCGACTTACCTGAACCACTGCGGCCGACGACCGCCACCGCCTCACCGCTTGCGACACTCGCGTCCGCGTGATCCAGCACCCGGTGAACACGCCCACCCTCGTGAAAACTGCGGCACAACTGGGCAATGACAAGCGTCATACGGCCCGGCTCCAGGCAAGCCGGACAAGCCCCGGCCTGGTAGGCCACCGGGGAACTGCGCCAAAAGTCGCTGTTTCGCGACCGCCACTCGCCACCAAAGCCGCACCTCCAGGCAAAAAATTCAGCACACCGGCTCCTGATAGTAGAAACTGTCGCCCCTGCTGCGGTCTACAAGCTCGTGCCGTACACGGCCCGCAAGCGCTAAGGTGCCCAATGAATTGTGTTGTTGGTTCCCGCGAGAACACACCAAGCCGACCCATCCTGACTGACACGGGGCGAACAGCCAACGGCCTGGCCGTCGCTGCGCTCGTGGCCAGCGCGTTTCTCGTCGGCGCGGGCGCCAGCCCGGCTCAGGCCCAAAATACAGCGCCGGCGACCGCTCCTGCGAAAGCGGCGGGATCTTCCAGCACCGCACCCGCGGCGAAAAAGCCCGCCGCGAAGGGCGCCGCGGCCGCTGGCTCGGAAAAATCGAATGCCAGCTACGCCATCGGCGTATCTGTAGGCGCGGAGCTGAAACGCAGCAACGTTCCCCCGGAAGAGATTTCCGCCGAACGTGTGGCCGCGGGTCTGCGCGACGCCCTGACAGGCAAAGTGGAGATGTCAGCGGAGTACCAGCAGACCATCATGGGCATGCTGCGTAAGGCGCACGATGCCCAGGCCGCCGCTCGCTCGAAGGAGGCTGAGCCGAACCATGCCAAAGCTGCCGCCTTCCTCGCCGAAAACGGCAAGAAGAAAGACGTCGTCACCACGGCTAGCGGCCTGGAGTACAAGGTCGTCACCGCCGGTGCCGGCGAGGCTCCGAAACCTGGTGATCTGGTAACGGTGAACTACCGCGGTACATTGCTGGATGGCACCGAATTCGACAGCTCTGCCAAGCATGGTGGACCTGCCACGTTCCCGAGCAACGGAGTCATCAAAGGTTGGCAGGAAGCGCTGGCCCTGATGAAGCCAGGTGCGAAGTACCAGCTGTGGATCCCGCCTCAGCTTGCGTACGACGTCGAGTCTCCGCCCAGTATCCCGCCGGGCTCGATGTTGATTTTCGACGTGGATTTGGTGAGTGTGAAGCCGGCGGGGACACCGCCTGCTGGCGCGCACCCGCAAATCCAACCCGCGCAACCGCCGGCCTCGAAGTAATTCGCCGGGGTTTCCCGACCACAGCTAACGCCAACGCTCTCACTTACGCGTTGGCGTTAGCTCCCGGATCGAACCGCATGGGCTTGGTAGCCCCCATGCGCGTCAATTCCTTCCGCAGCGCCTCAGAAAGCTCCTGATACCCCGCACGATCAAACGCAGGCGCCGCATCCCAGTCGTACGCCCACGGCTGCGCCACGCGTAGCTTCTCCGTCTCATCGCCGTAGCGCGGAATAACGTGCGCATGCAATGCCGGCTCCATATTGCCGAAGATTGCGTAGTTGATCCGAATGGCTCCGGTCACTTTGAGCAGAGCATCACCGAGGCGGGCCATGTCGACGAGGAACGCCGCCCGCTCTTTGGCCCCGAGCGCGTTGAGTGAGGGAACCACTGGATCGGGCAACAGGAGGGCATAGCCTCGCAGAAACTGCCGCTCTCCGAATACGGCCCACCCTGAAAACAGCCGGGCAATGACCCGCGGATCGCGCCCTTCCCGGGCAGCGAGTACCTGAGTGTGGATCGCGGTCTCCGGCTCGATGCGGCTGTCGTTCCTCACGCTTGCGAGGATACACAAACCTGGAGATCTGACGCTACGCGCCGCGCGCTAGGCGCCTCCGGCTACGCGCCCCGGACTAGGCGTCCGCGGCTAGGCGCCCCCACTAACGCCCGGTCCAGGTCCGAACCCTGCCCGTATCGAGATGCACGAAATGGGAGCTGGGGTAATAGCCTACGCCGCCCCGCTTCGCCCGCAGGGCAACATCGCGCAATTTCTCCAAGTCGCACCCCATGAGCCGCACATCGATCGCACGACCCTCCATGTGCTGGCTATGCTCGGCAACGGCATGCCCCGCGGCCCGCAGCGAGGCGTTGGTGCGCGGCGACCGGTAACCGGAGATCACCTCGTAGCGCGCCGGACAGCCGGCGGCCTGCGCCAGATCGGCCAGCAATCCATACAAAGTGGGATCCATGGCGTGCTCCTCGTTAACCCGGTAGTCGCGCAGCAGATGTTGCAGCCTGGCGCGCGAGGCCTCATCCGGCCCCTTGTCCCTGTCGAAGCTCACCTGCAACACCTCGCCGGTGTGAAGATTCCTCAACTCCAAGGTACGCTCCCCGGATAAGCTTCCAGCCCACGCAGCGGACACAGCGACCAACATCCCCAACACAACCCAGCCGCGGCACCGCTCGCGCAAGTCCGTTCTCTCAAGCCGCGAACGGCAGCAACGGCACCACGCTTCCCATGTCCCCTGTAACGGCATTCACCGACACGACTGTCGCCTTGGAAAAGAAGTTGAATTCGGACGCGCTCGCCCACGTATAGGCGCCCATCGCCCGGCCGACGATGAGATCCCCGACCTTCAGCTCGGGCAACATGAGATTTTCCGCGATCACATCGATGCTATCGCAGGTGGGACCCGCCAGGACCGACGGCAGCCGCTCGTCACTGTCGCGCAGCGGCTCGACCGGATAACGCGCATGGTCAAAAAGCTGTCCGCTGTAGGACCCGTACAGCCCGTCGTCGAGGTAGTACCACCAGTGGCCCTCGCGCCGCGCCCGGCCCATGACCGAAGCGACTCCGATGGCCGAAGGCCCGACAATGTATCGGCCCGGCTCGGCGATGACGCGCACACGCTTCGGTAGCTGGTTCAATGCCGCGCGCAACGGGGCGCAGAAGCGGCTGATGTCCTCCACCGGCTCAGCGTAGTCGATCGGAAACCCGCCACCGATGTCGAGCGTATCAAACGTACCGAGCTTCTCCCGGCGCGCGGCAGCCATGAGCTTGGCGCACGCATCCAGTGCTTCGACATGTTTGGCCGAGTCGCGCGCCTGCGAGCCGACGTGGAAGGACAATCCGCGCACTTCGATCCCCAGATCGGCCGCCACGCGGGCAAGCGCCAACAGATCCTCAGGATCGCAGCCGAACTTGCGCGACAGGTCGCACACCGCGCCGGGCGAGCGGAACGACACCCGCAACAACAACTCGGCATTCTCCGTATGCCGCGCGAACTTGCGCACCTCGTCCGGGTTATCGGCAACAAACGTGCGCACGCCGAACTTGATGGCGTTGACAATGTCCTGCTCACGCTTGATGGGGTGAGTGTGAATGCAGCGCTCGGGAGCCACCCCCAGGCGCTCGACGAGCTGTACCTCACCGGTCGTGGCCAGATCCAGGAAGCCGCCCTCGGCAACGATAGTGTTGACTACAGAGGCGTGTGGCATGGGCTTGAGAGCGTAGTGCAGGTCGACCCCGGGAAGCGCCTTGCGGAGCTTGCGGTACTGCACGCGCACCCGCTCGCAGTCGAGAATGAGCAGTGGTGAGCCGAACTCCTTCACGAGGCGCCGGATTTCAGCGGGCTGGAAGGGATCAATGAAACGCGTATTGCGAGCGGGACGTTTTCTCATGTGTCTTTAGTGGAAGCGGCGGGGCGTCGGGTGAAAAGGGCAGGAGGCGAAGCGCTTGGGACGGGCTATTGTTAGAAAAACGTGACGGCGTGACAAGGGAGCGTGGCAGTTTTTGCGCTAAATTCCCGCCAGTATGAATCCCGCAACCGTGCTTCAGGATCCGCGCCGCGAGCTCGAAATGCTGCTCGCTTCGCGGTTTGCGCTCATTGTCATCGAGTCGCGCGAGGAGTCGCGCGTGCTCAGGCTCGTCCAGGACGCCGGCCTGAAGGCCCGGCGCGGGCGCGGATGGGGAGTATTTCAATGGACTGTGACGGAGGGGTTGCAGCGACTCGACGTTGATATGGGCGGCCCGCAGCACTTGCTCGCCGAGCCCGCGCAGCTGCTGAAACACCTCAAAGCCACGCCGGCGCCCGGCATCTACGTGCTGCTCGACTTTCATCCCTACCTCAACGACCCGGTCAACATACGGATGTTGAAGGACGTCGCACAGGGTTACGATCAGGTCGCCCGCACCATTGTGCTGATGAGCTATGAAGTAGCGCTGCCGGAGGAGCTCGAAAGCTTCGCTGCCCGCATGCACCTCGCGCTGCCCTCGATCAACGAACGTCGGATGATCGTCAAACGTGTCTCTCAGGAATGGACGCAAGCCAATCCCGGGAGGCCGGTTCTCATCGAGCCCGACGCGCTCGCCAAACTCGTGGACAACCTCGGCGGGCTCACCGCTGCAGATGCCGAGCGCCTCGTACGACAGGCGATCTTCGATGACGGTGCGCTCACCATGGCAGACCTGCAGGGTGTGCTCGCCGGAAAGTATCAACTCCTCAACCACAGCAGCACCCTGACATACGAGCCCGACACGGGGAGATTCGCCGACATCGGCGGCATGCAGGGTCTACGCGCTTGGTTGACCAGCCGCAAGGCGGCCTTCGACGGAAGCGCCCCGGAGTTGGACCCGCCCAAAGGCATCCTGCTGCTGGGCGTACAGGGATGCGGTAAGAGCCTAGCGGCACGGGCAGCAGCGGGCACCTTCGCGGTGCCTTTGGTCCGCCTGGATTTTGGTGCGCTGTACAGCAAGTGGCATGGCGAGTCGGAAAAGAACCTGCGCGAGTCCTTGCAGGCGGCCGAGGCGCTCGCCCCCTGCGTGTTGTGGATCGATGAGATCGAAAAAGCCCTCGCCGAGGGCGAGGGTGACAGCGGGACCTCGCGCCGCGTGCTCGGAACATTCCTCACGTGGCTCGCAGAGCAGCGTTCGCGGATTTTCATTGTCGCAACAGCGAATGACATCAGCGCATTGCCGCCGGAACTGATTCGTAAGGGCCGGCTGGACGAGATCTTCTTTGTCGACCTTCCCGATGAGGCCGCGCGTGCCGCGATTCTGGCGATCCACGCGCACAAGCGCTCCGTGCCTTTGAGTCCCCAGGAAGTGCTCGCGCTGGCGAAACGCAGCGTTGGGTTTTCGGGTGCGGAGTTGGAACAGGCACTCGTCGCAGCGCTCTACGCCGCACGCGCTGGCGCGCAGCATGTGACGGCAGCGTTGATCGCTCACGAGCTGCAAGCGACCCGTCCGCTGTCTGTAGTGATGGCCGAAAAGATTGACGCGCTACGAGCTTGGGCGCAAAACCGCACCGTTCCCGCTGAATAGCGCGCGGCGGGAGCGCCCAAGACGCCAACCTACGGAAGTACCGCCATGGCGCCGCTGTCATCGCTCTCGCTCACACGAGAGGCGGCGCGACGCAATCGATCACGAATGGCGTCCCAGTTCTCGCCCTCCGGAACATCCTGGACGAGGATCTGCTGACAGCCCGCTTTGTCGAGCGTCCGCAGATTGGCATACAGATCGTGTCCGTACTGCTCCGGGCGACGGCCGGCGTTGATCCAGGTCACGTACTTATGCGATTTCAGCGGCAATCGCTGCGCCAGCACCGCAACCCGCCGCCCCCCCTCGGACAACGCAGCCGCGTGTGCGTCGACTTCACCCGACGGCACGATCGCCATGGGCGTAGTGGGTGCATAGTGTGAGGGATTGGCCCCCGGTACTCGTGGAGACTCGAGGTCGGCGCCAATGAGCAACTCGCCCACCACCTGTCGAATCTGGGCCGCGGTAATGCCACCCGGGCGCAACAGCCGGACATTCTGACCTTCGAATGACACGATCGTGGATTCGAGGCCGATCTGGCACTCGCCACCGTCCAGGATGACCTTTACGACCTCGCCGAGCTCCTCACGCACGTGTTCGGCGCGAGTGGGCGAGAGCCTCCCATAACGGTTCGCCGACGGCGCCGCGATTCCGCCACCAAAGGCAGTGAGCAACTGCTGCGCCATGGGGTGCGAGGGAACTCGTATTGCAACGGTGTCCTGCCCGCCCGTCACGATGTCATGAACGTTGGTGGCGCGTGGCATCACCATCGTCAACGGGCCTGGCCAGAAACGTTCCGCGAGTTTTGTTGCCGTCTCCGGCACTTCGCGCACCCAGCGATGCAAGAACCGCGGACTGTCCAGATGCACAATGACTGGATGCGTCGTCGGCCGCCCCTTGGCCTCGAAAATCTTGCGGACAGCGGCGGGGTTTTGCGCATTCGCGCCCAGCCCGTAGACCGTCTCGGTGGGAAAGGCGACGAGCTCGCCATCGCGCAGGGCCTGCACGGCGGTCTCGATCTCGACTTGGGTAGCTCTCACGACACGAACCATAGTGGGGTCGAATTCTAGCAAGCTGCGAGCGGCTTACGACCGCCCTGTTGTGACCAAGCGTCTAATTCGTGACGATCGTCTTAGCTAGCTCCACTAGCGTCAGCGGGGCGGAGCCCTCCGCGTTGTTCGCGGCGATGACGTGGACGTCGCGTCCAGCCGACAACCCGACGCTGATCATGGCGGCAATGCGGTCACGGTTCAGCTTATCGGGCTCGCGGAGACGGTCAAAAGGCGAATAGCGCGCCCCAGCGCTTTCGTAGTCCTCACCGGGATGAAGCATCCAGCGGATGAGAAGTGGTCCTCGGGCGCCCGAAGGAGTGACCTGGCGGTCCACCGGCGGCATCCGCGAGTGCACCGTCGAGCAGTGCACGGCCCCCGAAGCACGCAACATATGTTCGTATTCAGCACCCAGAAACTCGGGATCGCGTAATTCGACCGCATAGGTAGGCCCACGGGGCAACGCGGCGAGAAATTCGCCGAGCCGCGCAACGAACCGTTGCGGCTCGCGTGTGTAGCGCGGCCCGAGCGGCGAGAACTGGAACAACAGGGCTCCCAGCTTCGGACCGAGCGAGCGCACCAAGGGCTCCACCACCATCCGGGTGGCGAAGCCGGCATCAAGAAACACTGGTTCGAATCGATGTCTGAGCGCCAACGCGCTATCCGCAGCGGCGGTGAGCCCAGCGAACGCCTTCACCATGAAACGAAAATTGTCCGGAACGCTGGCAGCGTACCTCGCCAACTGCTCGGGGGACTGCAGCTTATAAAACGCGCTGTCGAGATTTACCGCATTCAGAAGCGGGTGGCGCGCGTAGGCGGGAAGGCCATGCCGAGCGAGAACGGCGACGCTGTAGAGCTGCGCGTAGACCAATCCCACCCAACCTGGAAACGACCAGCTCGAAGTGCCGAAATGCAGGCTTTTCGGCAAGCGGGCCGCCACTCGCACCAGCGGCTCGGCGGCAATCGCCGGGCGCACGACTTTCTGATCAGCCAACATAGGCTCATCAGCCGGCACGGCACCGAAAAGATCGTGTTGCGCGGGCGGCTCCATCGAGTAACCCCCGAAAATCCCGCGGCGCCGGCGGCGCCATCGCTCCTGCAGCGCGCCGCCATCCCCGCGAACGGCGCGGCAATCACTCCAACGAGCGCCGCTGCCAACCGCTCGCCGCGTGAATCAACTCGTAAGACGGCCAGTAGTGTTTGTCGAGCTTCAGCGTAATCACCTCGGGAGCGTTGTTCCAGGTGATGGTCTTCAGGCGCAGCGAAGCGCGATCCGGCCGCCCGGAGACCGTGCGCAGGAATGCATCGAGATCCGGAGTCGGTACTCCGTCGACTTCGACGATCCGACGACCTGGATACAGGCCATAGCGGGTAGCCGGGGAGCCGTAGGCGAAGTAACCAACATAGACGCCGACAGGCGGGATTCCGCGCTGCGCGCTCATGGCCCGGTGCGGCGCCTGGAGCGTCGCGCCACCCCATTCCACAACCCGATCGATGTCAGTTCCGGGGATCTCCACGGTGGGCACCTTGACCGTTTGGTCGCTGTTGCCACGCCACACGGTCACATCGACCTCGCTTCGATCCGCGACCGCGTTCTCCACCTCCTTGAAGCGCGTCACGACCTTTCCGTCGATAGCGAGCAGCAGATCTCCCTGCTGCAGCAGACTCGATGCAGGCGAGCCGCCCACGAGTCGAACCACAGTCAATGCCTGTCGCATGGTGGGATTCTCCTGCGACAGCTTCCTGATCCAGTCCTCGGAAAGGCCGAGCTGCTGCGCGCTCGACAGCGGCTGCACGCTGAGCTCGGTCTCGAGCGAATGCAGCGGGCGATCGGTACGAACATGGTCCAGCATTGCGGTCACGAGATCGATCGGCACGCCGCGGTTATCCTGCGCCACCTCACGTCCGCTTTCATATGCAAAGCTCGACCACAAGCCGAGCACATTCCCGGTTTTGTCGGAGAGCACGCCGTCGAACTCCAGCGGCGGATTGACCAACTGGGCTACTTCGATGTTGCTGTCACGGAAGCGCATGGTCCGCGACAGAGGCAGCTCGAGCGGATCGATGCTGGCAATCTCGGTATTGCGCGAATGCATCTGACTGTCGGCCCCCAACCCGACGACCCAAACCGACTCGCCCGCGGACAACTCGCGCGGAGTCAGCTTCGCGGACTTCACCGGTGTCGCCCCGATGAGCTTCGGGTCGTAGGCTACGACCGCGAGGTTATGGACGGGATGCACGTACACCACGCGCCCAGGTACCTCCACGGTCCCGGCAAACGTGATCGTTACATTCCCGATCGATACGGGGACGGTGTTACGGTCAACGACGACCAGGCCGCGCTCGGCATCCACAACGAGACCGGTGCCATGGTAGTTGCGCTCCGTGATGCCCGACACCGAGTACGGCATATCGAAAGTCACAGTCACCAGCGAGGGTGCCAGCGCATTCAGCCGCGGGTCCTTGTACTTCGGAAATTCCGTGGAGTTGACCGAGCGTTCCTTCGGAACAGGCCCTGGAGTGAGCTCCTTGCAGGGCCAGATGCCGAGATTGTCGTCCCGCTCGCAGTGCCGCGCCGGAAACCACAGTCGGTCCATACGGATGGAGCGCAGATTACTGCCGTTGGGATCGTCGATCGTGATGTAACGCACGGTGGTGTGGTCGCCGTCGCCCAACGTGGCCAGCCCCGCCTCGAAGTCGCTCAGCTTGTCGATCCGCTTCGAATCCATTGCCGTGATGACGGCGCCGCGCGGAATGCCGGAGGCGCCGAACACATAACCCGGGTTCGCGACATAGACCCCGCGGACGGGCACGTTGAAATGCCGCGCCTGTTGATACGACAGCGTATTCACGACAGCGTCGCCGAACTCAGCGTACGCGCTCGGGGTAATGGCATGCAGATCGCCGACCGGCAGCTTGGCGGAAACGGGTTTGCCACCGCGTTCAAGGTCGAGTGTCACATGCTGGCTGACGGAGTCATCGATAACCTCATCGAGCGGGTCAAATTGCGTGACGTAATGTCCGTTGACCTTTACCAGGATGTCGCCCGGCTGCAGGACGTTCTCGCTCGGGGAGCCGGGCAGTACGCCCGTCACGACCAACATGCCTGTGTACTGCGGAAACGCCTTGCGCACCGCGGCTTCCGTGGTGCTGTTGAGCCCGAGGCGCTTGAGCTCGTCAAAGGGCGTGTAGTTGAAGACGGTATCCAAGGTCCCGCGAACAACCGGCTTACCCTGTTGTATGGCCTCGAGGGCGCGCCGAACACGCGTCAGCGGAAGATAGAAGCTCGAGGCGTTGCCGTTCGCGCCGCCCGCGTTGAGCGCGACGACGCGACCGCGGATGTCAATCACCGGGGAGCCGGAAGAGCCGCCGGAAGTCCCGGAGGCGGCCTGGAAGTAGAAAGTGTTGAAGTCGTTGTACTTGCCGATGCCGTACTCGGGAGCATCGCGGTCGAGCCTGGCCAGAGTACCGGCGAGAATGGAAAGCTGTTCGCCGGCATTGTTGCCAACGACACGGATTTCACGCCCGACCTGCGCGCCTTCCGGATACAGCGGTAGCGCTTTCGGCTTGATGAAATGCAGTTTGCTCGGGTCGTAGCGGTAGAAGCCGAAGTCGTGCACGGGATCGCGATAGACCGGATAGAGCTGCACCTCCTCGCGATTGAGGAACGTGGCCTCGGCGGTCACCGGCCCGGGCGTCACGACGTGCCGGTTGGTGAGGATCAAGCCCCGCTCGGCATCGACCACGAATCCCGTTGCCTGCGCGGTGGCGTTCCACTCAGTGTCGAACGCCCGCGTCGCGTCGATATCGATCGAAACGACACTGCTTGCGATGCGCTCGAGTGTCACCGCCCAGTCGGGGTTGCCCTCCACGGCAGCGGCCTGTTGCGCCATCTGCGCGGCCTGCTGTCCAGCGCCCGGTGGCGGGCCCGGAGGAGGTTGCGCGGGCAAGGGCTGTGAGGGTCCTTGCTGCGCCGGTTGTTGCACCGCCGTAGTCGACGCTGTCACAGGGTCCCGGCCTTCACTCACCGCGGTCCAGGCCAACAGACAACCGACTAGGGCTATGGTCCAACCTGTGGGCTTTTGAGAAGCAGCCCGAACCGCGCCGTTGATAGATTGAGCGGCGCTATGCGCCGGAGGGATAGAGCTGTTCATTGATTGTGTAATTTACTAGCGGCCGAGCAGAACGAGCAGCCAAACGGTGCCCAGCAGTATGAAAGACATGAATACGGCGGCCGAGCCGATATCTTTGGCGAGCCCGGCTAGCGCATGCCGCTCCAGACCGATCCGGTCGACGGTCGCCTCGATCGCACTGTTGACGAGCTCGACGATGAGAATGAGCAACACGGGACCGATCAAGAGAGCTCGCTCGACCCCATTGTGTCCGAGCCACAGGCCCAAAGGTATGACGATCACAGCACAGCCAAGTTCCTGCCGGAACGCCGCTTCATCGCGAAAGGCACCAGCCAGGCCCCGCAGGCTGGCGCCGAGAGCCCGGATAACCCGGGTCACCCCACGTGGTTTGTAACGATCTACGACTGCGCTATTGGCTTCCATGTGAGATCCAGTTGCTTGGCCGCCCGAACATCGTCGAGGCGGCGCACCGGCATGGTATGCGGTGCGCTCGTCACGCGCTCGGGTTCTTGTTCGGCCTCCGCCTGGATCTGCGCCATGGCCGCCGCAAAGGCGTCCAGTGTGTCCTTCCCCTCCGTCTCGGTCGGCTCGATCAGGAGACATTCGGGTACCAGGAGTGGAAAGTATGTCGTCGGCGCATGGAAACCATGGTCAAGCAGCCGCTTGGCGAAGTCCATCGCCGTCACCTCGAGCTCGCGGGCCTGCTTTTTCAGGGTAATGATGAACTCATGACTCGCCCGGCGAGTGGGGTAGGCTGGCTCGAACCCACGCTCCCGCAGCAAGGCCAGCAGATAGTTTGCATTGAGGGTGGCGTACTCGCCAACCCGGCTCATCCCCTCCCGGCCCAGCATACGCATGTAAATGTAGGCACGCAGCAGCACCCCGGCATTGCCCATGAAAGCCGACAGCCGCCCGATGGTCTGTGGCAGATCCTTCTCGGTGAGCCAACGGTACCTTTCTCCTTCCTTTCCCACGATGGGAATGGGAAGGAATGGTTGCAACCGTGCACTCACGCCCACCGCCCCGGCACCTGGTCCGCCGCCGCCGTGCGGCGTCGAGAAAGTCTTGTGCAGGTTCATGTGAATGACGTCGAAGCCCATGTCGCCCGGGCGAACCTTTCCCAGGATGGCGTTGAGATTGGCGCCGTCGTAATAGAGCAAGCCGCCCGCGGCATGAACTATCTGCGCCACCTCCTCGATCCGCCTTTCGAACACACCGAGCGTCGAGGGATTGGTCAGCATGATGCCGGCGGTGTTCGGACCCACGGCGGCCTTGAGAGCTTCGAGATCGACATCGCCCGCGGCGTCCACGGGAATCTCGCGTACAACGCAACCGCACATGGTTGCCGTGGCCGGATTCGTGCCATGGGCGGCCTCGGGCACGATGATCTCATTGCGTCCGAGATCGCCTCGCGAGCGATGATAGGCACGAATCATCGCCACACCGGCGAACTCACCATGCGCGCCGGCCATCGGGCTCAGCGCGACCGCCTGCATGCCGGTAACCTCTTTCAGCATCTCCTGCAACTCATACATGCAGGCAAGGAAGCCCTGTCCATGAGACTCCGGACCGAGCGGATGCCGCGCCAGGAACTCAGGCAACATCGCGTATTGATTGCAGGCCTTCGGGTTGTACTTCATGGTGCACGACCCGAGCGGATAGAAATGGGTGTCGATCGAGAAGTTGAGTTGCGACAGGCGCGTGAAGTGCCGCACCGTCTCCAACTCACCCACCTCGGGCAACAACGGCCGCTGGCTACGACGCAACCTGTCCGGAATATCGGCGCTGGCGGCTGGCCCCGGATCCTGCGGCCACTGATCGCTCGCGCCGCGACCCGGATGCGAATATTCGAAGATTACTTTTTCATGGTGTCGCATGGATCTTACCTTTAGGCCGCTCGGCCTTCCGCGCCGCGCGCAACCGAGCGGTCAGCGAGGGAATCCCCAGCGGGGACGGATTGCATAACTTCGTTGAGCGCGGCGACATAGCTCTCGATGTCGGCCGCCGTTTTCGTCTCGGTCGCGCACACCAACAGAGCATGCCCGAGGTCCGGGTAGTACTCCGACAGGTCCAGACCGCCCAGAATCCCACGGCTCGCCAGCGCTTTGAGCACCGGCGCCACCGGCCGGTCGAGCAACACGACCGCCTCGTGGAACACAGGCCCCTGGAATGCGCAGCGCACGCCCTTCAGGCGCGTCAGGCCCGCCACCAGCTCCCGCGTGCGGGCATGGGAGGCAGCCGCGGTACGCTCCAGCCCCTGCGGCCCCATGAGCGACATGTAAATAGTCGCCGCCGTCATCAACAAACCCTGGTTGGTACAGATGTTAGAGGTGGCCTTGGCACGGCGAATGTGCTGCTCGCGCGCCTGCAGCGTGAGGGTGAAGCCCTCACGGCCGTTGAGATCGACAGTGCGGCCTACGATGCGGCCGGGCATCTGCCTTACATACTCGAGCCGTGTCGTCATGAAGCCGAAGTAAGGCCCGCCGGAGGACAACGGCACGCCTAACGGTTGCCCATCTCCCACGGCAATGTCGGCGCCTTTGGTTCCCCAGGACCCCGGGGGCTTCAACAGTGCGAGCGAGGTCGGGTTGACGACTGCGATGACCAGAATACCGCGCGCATGCGCCCAATCCGTCAGGGCATCGACGTCCTCGAGTCGGCCGAAGAAGTTCGGCTGCTGGATGACAATGGCGGTGATGTCCTCGCCTTCGTACTTCGCCAGCGCGGTCGGCGCAATGACACCCTCGCCGGGGGAGTACGGAATTTCCTCGAAGCGCAGGCCCTGATTGCCGGCGGTCGCCACCGCCACCTTGCGATAGTGGGGATGGATCGTCGTCGGGACCAGGATTCGCTGGGATCTCGATTTACGGTTTGCGCGCACCGCCATCAGACTCGCCTCCGCCACAGCGGAAGCGCCGTCATACACCGAAGCATTCGAGACATGCATGGCGGTGAGGCTGGCGATCATCGTCTGGTATTCATAGATGAGTTGCAGCGTGCCCTGGCTGGCTTCGGCCTGGTAAGGCGTGTACGCGCTGTAAAACTCACCGCGAGTCGTTATCGCCCACACCGCGGCGGGGATGTGATGCTCATACGCGCCGGCGCCGATGAAACACAAAGGCCGGCCGTCAGCGCCGGCGCGCTCGGACATGAGGCGCCCGATCTGCATCTCATTCAGCTCATCAGGAATACCAGCGAGTGATTTCACCCGCAGGGCCGCCGGAATCTCCTCAAAGAGAGTGTCGATGCTCGGCACACCGATGGTTGCGAGCATCGCCTCGACATCGGCCGAGGTGTGCGGAATGAAGGCCATCAGTCACCCTCCTCCTGCTGCAATTTTTCGTAGTCGGACGGCGACAACAGCTGTGCCGCCGGAGCGCCCGCCGTGGGCCGCACTCTCATCAGCCAGCCGTTGCCGTAGGGATCGGTGTTGATGACTTCCGGCTCGCCGGCAAGCTCCGGATTGCCCGCGAGCACCTCGCCGGTGATGGGTGAATAGACGTCCGAGGCCGCTTTTACCGACTCCACCACGGCACACGGCTCACCTGCTTTGACGGTGCGGCCGGCTTCGGGAACTTCCACGAACACGAGGTCGCCGAGCGCATGCTGGGCGTGATCCGTAATACCGATTTCGATGGTGCCGTCGGGCAGCGTGCGCAGCCATTCGTGGGTCTTGGTGTACTTGAGATCGGCAGGAACGTTGCTCATCGAGTTTCTCCGGATTGTTTTATGACCATTGTTTTATAACTATGGCGCTACGCCACAAGGGCCTTGCCGAACCGCACGAACGGCGGCTTTACTACACGCGCATTGAGGAGTTTGCCGCGAATGTCCACCTGCACCCGCTCAGCGGTGCCGGCCGGCACGCGTGCGAACGCTATCGAGCGCTCTAATGTTGGAGAGAACGTGCCGCTGGTGATCTCACCGTCGGCTTTGACACCTGCGCCGAGGCCGGGGACCGTCACCTGCTGGTGACTACGAAGCACGCCCCGATCCTCCAGGACCAGAGCAACGAGCTTGCGGGCGGATCCCGCTGACTTGATAGCCTCCAACGCCTCGCGGCCGATGAAGCGGCGCTCACGCGCGCCGCCGCCGGCCTCCATGGCAACGGTCCATGCGAGACCCGACTCGAAGGGGTGAGTCTTCTCATCCATGTCATTGCCGTAAAGGTTCATGCCAGCCTCGAGACGCAACGTATCGCGCGCGCCGAGGCCGCACGAGGCAACACCGAGCGAATTCAACTCGCGCCATACCCTGACCGCGTCCGACGCCGGCAGCATCACCTCGAAGCCGTCTTCGCCGGTATAGCCCGTACGCGCGACGAACCAACCATCGATCTCGCGACCGACGAAGGTATCGAGCTCGAGAGCGGTGGCGGCGCCGACGCGCGAGAGGAGTTTCGCGGCTTTGCCGCGGCCTTCCGGGCCTTGGATGGCCAACATGGCGAGCTCGGTGCGCTCCAGAACACTGACATCGAAGTCCGGAGCGTGGCTGCGGATCCAGGCCAGATCTTTATCGCGCGTGCCGGCATTCACCACGACCCGGAACCAGGCATCCGAGAGGTAGTAAACAATGAGGTCATCCAGCACACCGCCGGACTCATTGAGCATGCAGCTGTAGAGCGCCTTGCCCGGACGCACGAGCTTCTCGACGTCGTTGGCGAGCAGATACTGCAAAAACGCCCGCACGCGCACGCCCTTCAGATCGACCACGCACATGTGCGAAACGTCAAAAACGCCGGCGGCGCGACGCACCGCGTGGTGCTCGCCGATCTGGGAGCTGTACTGCACAGGCATGTCCCAGCCGCCGAAATCGACTATACGGGCGCCTAGCTCACGATGGAGCTCATACAAAGGGGTCTGTCGTCCCACAGGTCCTCCGGTCTCGTATTCGGTCCGAGTCCGCGGCATAAAAAAAGGCGGCAGACGCACGCATCACACGTGAGCATCTGCCGCCCCTCTGTCCGTTGACCTGAGAGATCAGGCGCAAGCTGCGCCGCTCCCCTTCGGTGGGTGGCTCCAATTGAGTCCACCTCTCTCCAGAGCCCGCACGGAGAATTGCCGAACTTTCAGCTGATTCTTCCGCAGTCTGCCGTTCAGGTGCCTGAGCGTTTCCGGGCGGAACTTGCGCCTTCGGCGTTCCGACCTTAGGCCGGAATCTCTCCGAACAGACTGTATTCGAGCGGGCAGAGCGATCATACCAGCTCGTCACCAACCTCGCCTAAAGACCCGCTTCACGATACACGCTATTTGCCGAAATCCATGCCGCGTGCGGCGCCTGCTGGCCCAAGGGGCCTATGCCGAATCGTGCCTTTTGTGGGAACCCGCAGTCTTCGCGGAATGGTGCCCTTTGCGGGAATCCGTCGCTTTCGCGGAATGGCGCCCTTCGTGGGAATCCGTCGCTTTCGCGGAATGGCGCCCTTCGTGGGAATCCGTCGCTTTCGCGGAATGGCGCCCTTCGTGGGAATCCGTCGCTTTCGCGGAATGGCGCCCTTTGTGGGAATCCAGGCCCCCCCGTGTAGAATTGAGCCCATCGTTCCTGCTGACCCCTTTTAATTCCTCTTATGGCCCAATCCACGCCCCCGTCCACCCATCCCACCACCCGCCGCTCGTCCGTTCAGGTCACCATCGGCGCCGTCCGCGTCGGCGGCAATGCGCCCATCGTCGTGCAGTCCATGACGAATACGGATACTGCCGACATCGAAGGGACCGCCCAACAGGTGAAAGCACTCGCCCGAGCCGGCTCTGAGCTGGTGCGCGTCACGGTCAACACGAGCGAAGCCGCCGCCGCTGTGCCGCACGTTCGTGATCGCCTCGACAAACAGGGCATCACGGTGCCGCTCATCGGCGACTTTCATTTCAACGGCCACAAGCTGCTGCGCGAGCACCCCGCTTGCGCCGAGGCGCTCTCGAAGTACCGCATCAATCCGGGAAACGTCGGTCGTGGCAGCAAGCGCGATCCGCAGTTCGCGGAGATGATCGAGACGGCCTGCCAGTACGGCAAACCTGTGCGCATCGGCGTGAACTGGGGAAGCCTCGACCAGGACCTCCTGACACGCTTGATGGACGAGAACTCCGCGAGTGCCGAGCCGGTAACGGCCCAACAGGTCATGCGCCGCGCTGTGGCGCTATCAGCGCTCGAGAGTGCTCAGCGTGCCGTGGACATCGGCCTGCCGCGCGAGCGCATCATTCTTTCGGCGAAAGTGAGCGGGGTGCAGGACCTCATCGCCATCTACAGCGATCTGGCCGCACGCTGCGAATACCCACTCCACCTTGGGTTGACCGAGGCTGGCATGGGGTCGAAGGGCATCGTTGCTTCCACAGCCGGCATGGCTGTACTGCTGCAACAAGGTATTGGCGACACCATCCGCGTTTCCCTCACTCCAAGCCCCGGCGGGGATCGCACGCAGGAAGTCATCGTTGCGCAGGAGATCCTGCAAACCATGGGCCTGCGCTCGTTCACACCGATGGTGATCGCTTGCCCCGGCTGTGGCCGCACCACGAGTACCTATTTCCAGGAGCTCGCGCAGGGCATTCAATCGCACATCCGTCATCGCATGCCGGAGTGGCGCCGCGAGTATGAAGGCGTCGAAGACATGACCGTGGCGGTCATGGGCTGTGTCGTGAACGGCCCCGGCGAAAGCAAACACGCCAACATCGGCATCAGCTTGCCGGGCACCGGTGAGCGACCCGTCGCTCCCGTGTATGAGGACGGCGAGAAAACCGTCACGCTCAAAGGCGACCGCATTGCCGAAGAGTTCCAGGAGCTCGTGGAACAATATGTGAAGCGGAGCTTTGTCCGTAAGAGTGCTACAGCGGCTTAGATGGAGCGCGAGGGGTCATGACTGGACTCGCTGAGCGGAAGTGCAAAGCCTGCGAAGGCGGTATAGCTCCACTCACTCGCGACGAGTCCGAGAAGCTACTGAAGGAGCTCTCGGGCGAGTGGGTACTGACGTCTGACGCCAAGGCCATTCGCCGGGCGTTCGCCTTCAAGGACTTCTACCGGACGATGAGCTTCGTGAACGCGTTGGCGCACATCGCCAACATCGAGGACCATCACCCCGACCTCGAGGTCGGCTACAACTACTGCCGCGTCCAGTTCACGACCCACGCCATCAAAGGCCTGTCCGAAAACGACTTCATCTGCGCGGCGAAGATCGACCGGGCCGCGTAGGCCGGGCCGCGTAGGCCGGATTCCTTTGGGTTGACGAACCTCGTCCAAATCAGAAAATGACGTACTCTTTGAGTTGGCCATCTGTGTTACGAACCAGAAACGAGCTCCCAGCCTCGGTCTCTTCGATGATTGCCTCGTATAGGCGCAAAGCATTTTTGATGACCTCCGCGTAGGAGCTCGCCTCGGTTCGGCTCTTCAGATCCTGCAATCTCTGCAAGGCCTTTTCAGGCAAGTCGAGCTGTACTCTTTTTACTCCTGCTGTCATTCCTTAGGCTTCGTGGCGATTTTCGCGACGACCTCAACAATCATTTCCTTCCCCGACGCAGCGATAGATCTGACAAGGGAATAGTCACCTGTCGCTACTCCATAGGCGATGGAGGCTATCACCACGGCAAAAATCGCTGCGACCAGGACCACGACCACCGTTTTCTTGATCGAAAAGCCTCTCCTCTTCATCCGCACCGTGACGGTGATATCACCCTCGAAAGGGCGGCCCGTCTTGATCTCGAACTTCACCTGGCTGCTCCATTTTCTGGAAGCAGCTACTGAGCAACAGCTTGTCCCCTATCGCACGAAGAAGTTCGGTAGCTCGTAGCTACTCCGTTTTAGAAACAGGCCCAAGGGCACCTGGTAGAGGACAAGCCTCTACCGAACTTCGACGTGTAGGAGGATTTCTCTACCAGAACAAAACAGCCGTGTTTCGTTTCCGGCACCGTGACTCGCTATGTCCCTGTCTCATGGACGAGTGGTCTGCACGTACTCCCTCGAACTCATCCGCGCAACAGCGATCACATGCGGGACAGTGACGGCTCCCAAAGGGACTGCCCTTTCGGAAATCCCCTTGAAAACCGCCACTGGCCCGCACCTAGGGCCCCTACCACACCTCAAAATATACTCGGAAATTCCTCATCGTCAATCGGCCGCTGACTTTGCCTATCGAAGCGAGTTCGACCCGGTATCCGGTATGCGATGCACACCGCCGCAGTCACCCCCTGGGCGAGTCGCCCTCCGCGACCGCCGGGGCATATGCATGGGTCGCCTGGTATTAGATACTTTAGACAACTTAGAATATAATGACTCATCATTGGCGGGAGCAGACCCATGCGCAAGCAATCTGAGGCGGCTTTCGACGGCGCGACGCTCGCCCTTCCGGAGCTATCTGCCGCTGCCGCGGAATTCATTCATGAGCACCCCAAAGAAGCACGCCTGGCAGTCACAGCCGCTCTCGAAGCAGTTGCGGCACATTTCGACGCCAGACGCGGCGAGCTAAGGGTTCCCGATTCGTTGCTCCCGTTTGTAGATGGCTCAGCTGCAACGGATGACGAACTCATTGGTCCGGAAGAAGCTGCACGACGGCTGAGGGTCTCGCGTGCGACGGTCTACAACTGGATTGACTCCAAAAGGCTGCTGGGATGGCGCCTTACACGCCAGGGCACATTGATCCCGGCTGAACAGATCCTGGGCCGCGGTGAAGTGGTGCCGGGAATAGATCGCGTGTTGGAGGTTTTTTCAGAGCCTCGCTCAGCGTGGCGCTTCCTGAAGGAGGAATCACCCTTCTTCGATACCCCCATGCGTCCGATAGATGCCCTCAAAACCGGCAAGGTTGACGATGTTGTAACGGCTGCACAAACATCGGGCGAAGCCTTCACATGAGTGCCGCCTACCCGCGCGAACGGGTGGAGGCAGTCTTACGTCCGATATCACTTGCTTCGGCACATCGCATTGTATTGAAGCCGCAACTGTCCGCGCCCCTGGCCGTGCGCGCGTCTAAATCCCGATTCTGCGACGGCCGATCGTACGCTGTACTTTATGGGGCCCATGATTTTGCTACAGCGTTTGCCGAAGTCGTAGTACGTGATCGGCTGGTGCAGCGTGATCGACGTACTGTGCCGTTTGGCGATATTGCGGCCCGGGGCTGGGCTGAATTCACTCTCGACGGTGACGAACCACTGAACATGGTTGATCTTCGGGAGTCAGGATGCCTCGTTCTTGGCGCGCCGACCGACGCCGCCCGTGCACGCAACCAATCTGCTGGCCGTGTTCTGAGCCGTATGCTCTATGAGCAGCACTCCCACATCAACGGCATCTGTTATCAATCGCGCCTTACGGGTGGCGACTGCATAGCGATCTTTGATCGGGCAGTGCATCGGCTAAAACTCCTAGAGACCGGCCAGCTGGAGCACCATCCAAAGCTTCCCGATGTCTTACGAACCCATCGTGTCAGAATAGAATGGCCCTGATTCCACAGACACTCGACGCGCCCGACAAAGGTGAAACGCTCAAAGCCATGTCCGAGAAATAAAGATCGGGCAAATTGTCGAGGCCCTATTGGCAAAGATTGTTCGCGGACCGGTTC
>CAVVXG010000035.1:0-88579 GCA_963752125.1 uncultured Pseudomonadota bacterium
GGCAAGAATGCCGTGGGCGTTACCGCGGGAGCTTCCGCACCGGAGTTGCTGGTGCAGCAGGTTGTCGAGCGCTTGAGAAGCTGGGGTGGCAAGGTCCCTAGCGAGGTGGTGGGGCGCGAGGAGAGTGTTTATTTTGCGCTCCCGCGCGAGCTGCGCCGGGCGACGGTGGTGGCTGATAAGCAGCCTTAGAACCCCTCGTGCGCCGCGCGCGCTTCGGTGCGGCCGTTCGTTGGCTAGCCCAAGGGGAGGTCGTCGCCGGCCTGGCGCTCGAGCGGGTTTGCCTGCGTAGGGGACTTCTCCGTCGAGGTTCCCGCCGAAGAGTAAGCTCGGACTTCATGCAGCCGGTGCTTCTTCAGGAAGGTGCGCAGGACGTTGCGTGAGATCCCGAGCAGCGCGGCGGTGCGGACTTGGTTTCGTCTGGTGAATTCGAAGGCCTCTGTGACGATCTGGCCCTCGAGCTGCTCGAGCAGTCGCACTCCTGGAGTCCGAAACATTTGTGCGAGCAGCTCGCTGAGGGTGCAATCGAGCGGCTGATTGGCGCGACTGGGGGAGACGCCCTGCGCAGGCCGTGATGCGGTGTCCGCCAACTTCAAGTGAGTGCTTTCTAACTTCCCGGCGGGCGCAAGCAGCAGGGCGAGCCGCATCGCATTCTCGAGCTCGCGAACGTTTCCCGGCCAGGAGTGCTGGATGATCGCAGCCACGGCATCCGTACCGAGCATGGGCGGTGGTACGTCCAACTGTTTCGCGTAGTTGCGAACGAAGTGCAGGGCGAGCGGCACGATATCGCCCCTGCGCTCACGCAACGGCAACAATGACACCTGGGCTATATTCAGCCGATAAAAAAGATCCAGGCGAAACTGGCCGGCAGCGACGGATTCGAGCAGAGTTGGCGCGGCTGCGCTAGCCAGGCGTGCTGCCGGCGCTTCCGTTCCCTTTGTCCGTGCGGGCTCCAGAGCTTGCAAATTGCTCACCAGCTGCGCCTGCTCGCTTAACGGCAGATGATCGATCTCATCCAGAAACAACGTGCCACGCCGCGCGGCTGCAAACCAGCTTTCGCAGTCGGACCCGATACCTCCACCGTGGCTTGACGCCGCGGGAGTCCCGCGTCGGCTCGACTCAACCATCGCACCACAATTGACGGCGATGAATGGGCCGGTGCGGCCGCTCACTTCGTGAAGGTATCGGGCGACCGCCTCCTTTCCAGTCCCCGACTCGCCGCTGATCAGCACCGGAACATTGCTGGGTGCGATGCGCGTGACCAGCTCCAACACCGAGCGCGACGCCGGATCGGCCCAGACCAGGGAACCCTGCAGCGTATTCGCGACCCTCGCGTTGCCCTCGCGGGCGCGGCTCTCCAGCGCGGTCTTGCGTCGGTTGCCGCGGGCGTGGCGTTGCCGCGATGCCGGGCCCGATGAGGCGGCTATCTCGCCTGAGGCCGAATTGTCCGAGTCCGCACGCATTGGCAGCTTAAGTGTGTTTCGTGTTTGACAGGGAATGCCGGCCATGAAACCAGAAGGGTGGGCTGCAGTGCCAATGAAAAAATAGAATGTTGTCAGCCAATGACGATCTGACAGACAAAGTGTCGTTGCGGCAATCAGGCGGCACCGGACCTGATGCGCTGCGAATGCAACATACGATGGTATCGATTGTTCAGTTATGAACATATCAGGCACGCGAATGCGCTCCGCAAGACAATCGCAAGGCCAGTTTATGAACAGTTGAGTCGTTTCGTTAGAAGTTGTGTGTGGAGCCCACATAGCAGGTAATTATGGCGGCAGAGAAAAGCGCTATTGGATCAGCTTGTGTGGCGCTGTTAGTGTTCGCGCCAGGTTCCGGTACGTCAGCCGGTGTCTGCCGCAGAATGGGAAATCGCAAGGATGATGGACAACATAAAGCCTCTGGTTGCCTTCGTGGCCGGCGTATTGGCAGTGACCGCAGCGTGGGCCGACGATGCTGCGCCGCCTGCCGTGACGCCGCAGCGCTTGCAACTGTGGTCCTATCAGCCGGTGCACCCGCCGGATATTCCGGTGGTGCACGATAAGAAGTGGGTGCGCACACCCATCGATGCGTTCGTGTTGGCTAAATTGGAATCAAAGGGCTGGCGCCGTCGCCAGAGGCGGATCGAGCTGCGTTCGCGCGGCGCGTGACGCTCGATACCCTGGGCTATATTCCCGCGCCGCAAGCCGTCAAGGCGTTTGTAGAGCGACCGTTCTGCCGATGCTTACGAGAAGCTGGTCGACGCTCTGCTGGCCTCGCCTCATCACGGCGAGCGCCTGGCGCGGCACTGGCTGGACCTGGCCCGCTACGCCGACAGCACCGGCTTCCAGAACGACCAGACGCGCGCCAACACGTGGCGCTACCGCGACTATGTGATCAACGCCTTCAATCCCGACAAGCCCTACGACCAGTTCATCAAGGAGCAGATGGCCGGCGATGAGATGGGTCCGGCGACGACAAGGAGGATCTGATCGCGACCGGCTTTCTGGCCGGTACCCCGACAACTGACAACTCGCGCGACCTGGTGCAGCGCAAGTACCAGATCACCACCGACATGACCGATACCGTCGGGCAGGTGTTCCTGGCCCAGTCGGTAGGCTGCGCGCGCTGCCACGACCACAAGTTCGACAAGATCTCGCAGAAGGAATATTTCCAGCTGCAGGCCTTCTTCGCCAACACCAGCGAAGTGAACGACATTCCCGCGGACAAGGGACCGCAGGAGATCGCGTTCGAGCAGCGCGGGCCAAGTACCGGGACGCGATCAAGGAGCATCCGCGACCAGCAGAAGGCCGATCATCGACCCGATCCGCGAGGCCGCGGTCAAATATCACAAGGAGCGCTACCTCACGGACAGCCGGTAGTCGCTGTTCAAGCCCGAGAGTGCAGTGGACGCGCGCTCGACCGCTGGGTCAATCACCGCCTCGCCAACGTCAGCCAGGAGTCCGATTACTTCGCTATCTCAGCTACGTCGGCGAGAACAAGGACGATCCGAACTACAGCACAGGAGAACGGCGAGCGCGTATGAGAAGTATAAGAAGCTGCAGGAGGAGCTGAAGAAGTACGACTATCTCAAGCCGCTCACGGCTCGGACAAGATCACGCGCAGTGAGCGAGCTGGGGCATCCCGATGCGCCGCCCACGCTACAGACTGTTCGGCGGCATTCAGGATCGTCCGGTGGAGGAGGTGCAGCCGGACTTCCCCGCGGCGATCGCGCAGGGTACGAAGCCGCATATCGTGCCGACGGCCACCTCGTCCGGCCGCCGCACCGCTTTGGCGGAGTGGATCGCCAGCCCGGCGCAATCCGCTGACCGCCCGCGTGTTCGTCAACCGCGTTTGGAGTTGGTATTTCGGCAGCCGGCATCGTCGCGACGGTCAGCGATTTCGGCCGGGCCGGCGAGCAGCCGACCCATCCGGAGCTGCTCGACTATCTGGCCGACGTTTCGTCAAGAATGGCTGGAGCGTGAGAAAGCTGCGAGCGCGAGATCCTGCTGTCGAGCGTCTACCGCCAGTCCTCCGGCCAGCCGCGAGGATGCCTACAAGGCCGATCCGGAGAACAAGCTCCTGGCCGTCTATCCGCGCCGGCGCATGGATGCCGAGGAAATCCGCGATTCGCTTCTGCTCGCCTCCGGCAAGCTCAATGACACGATCGGTGGTCTGAGCGTCTTCCCGCCGCTCCCCAAAGGGCTGGGCAAGAGCGACAACGGGTTCACCGGCTTGCCGTTGTGGACGGTATCCAAAGATCCGGACGACTGGACCCGCCGCAGCCTCTATGTCTTCACCCGCCGCAGCGTCGCCTATCCGATGCTCGCCAATTTCGACATGGCGTCCCCGCAACAGGTCCACAGCAAGCGCGACGTGACCACCACGCCGCTGCAGGCGCTGACGCTATACAACGACGAGCTGGTCTTTCAGTGGTCGCAGTCGCTCGCCGGGCCGGGTGATTCGCGAGGTGGGCGCTGACTCGGGCAAGCAGATCGAGCGGCTGTACCAGATCCTGTTCGCGCGCGCGCCGGACCGGTTCGAGAAGTCGACCTTGCAGGCCTTCCTGCGCGAGCACCAGAAAGTGATTGAAGACGACGGCGCCAAAAACGGCAAGCTCGAGGTGGCGCAGCCCTTGGGCGCCCTGGTGCCGACCGCGTACAGAACAGTCGGATGCGCCGGATCCATTGCGCGACGCCGCTTTCGTCGACCTGGTCCACGCGTTCGTGAATTCCAACGAATTCGCCTACAAATTCTGAAAGAGAGACAGAGGAGCATACAGTGAGCTTCAAGACATCGCGGCGTAATCTGCTGGTCAATGCAGGCATGGGACTTGGCGGACTGGCACTGAGCACGCTTGCTGCCTGGTGGTATCCGGGTGGCACGCGCCTCGGAGTTGGCCGATCCGCTGGCGCCCAAGCAGCCGCACTTCGCCGCCAAGGCGAAATCCGTCATCTGGCTGCATCAGAACGGCGCGCCGAGCACGCTCGATCTGTTCGACTACAAGCCCGGACTGGTGAAGTTGGCCGGCCAGGAGGTGCCAGCGTCCTTCCTGAAAGGGATCAAGACCAGCACCCAGGGCGGCGTGGGCAAGCTGTTCGTATCCAACAAGCGCACCTGGAAGCAGTACGGCGAGAGCGGCGCGTGGTTCTCCGATCTGCGTGCCGAATCTGGCGCAGCACGCCGACAAGTTCGCCTTCATCAAGTCGAGTGTCACCATCGGCGCCACCCACGACATCTCCATACTGAAGCTCAACACCGGAGACCTGAATCCCGGTCGCCCGACCCTCGGTGCGTGGATCACCTACGCCCTGGGTGCGGCCAACCCCGACTTGCCGGCCTATGTCGTTCTCTACGGCGGCGACAAGGAGCCCAGCGCCGGCTCGGTCAACTGGAGCTCGGGCTTTCTGCCGGCGGTCTACCAGGGCACGCGCGTTCCGCCCCGGGGCCTCGCCGATTGTCGATCTGGAGCGTCCACGCCTGAACACGCAGGCGCAACAGCGCGATAGCCTGGATCTGCTGCGGCGCCTGAATGAGCACGACGCGGCGCGCTATCCACACGATACCGAGCTGCGCGCGCGCACCAACTCCTATGAGCTGGCTTATCGCATGCAGGGCTCCGCGCCGGATGCGGTGGATCTCTCCAAGGAGACCGACGCCACGAAGGAGTTGTACGGTCTCAACGATGGCGACCCGAACGTGAAGGACTACGGCAGCTTGCTGCTGAAGGCGCGCCGGCTGGTGGAGCGCGGTGTGCGCTTCGTGCAGGTCATCAATGGGCCGGTGGAGGTGCACGGCGAGGAGATCTCCTGGGATGCCCACAAGGAACTGGAGAAAAATCACTCTCTCAACGCTCACATGGTCGACAAGCCGATCGCAGGCCTGCTGGCGGACCTGAAGTCGCGCGGGCTGTTGGAAACGACACTGGTGGTGTGGACCTCGGAGTTTGGGCGTACCTCCTACGGCGAGAGCGGCAACGGCCGCGATCACAACCCATGGGGCTATACTCAGTGGCTGGCCGGCGGCGGTCCAGGGCGGGTTTCACGTTCGGCGCGACCGATGAGATCGGGCTGAAATCAGTGGACAAGGGCGTCGACACGTACGACCTGCATGCCACGGTGCTCAATCTGTTGGGCCTGGACCACCTCAAGGTCACATACCTCAACAACGGCCGCTCGGAGCGGCCCACCGTGGTGTATGGCGAGGTCGTGAAGGAACTGATCGCCTGATGTGGTGGAGAATCTGCAAGGCAGTTGCACTGGCCGCCGTCGTGTCGGTTCTGGCGTGCGCGCTGGCGCGGGCCGGCAGCGTCCACGTCGATATTGATTTGACTGATTTCGACGACGACAGCATGCGCGATATGGATGACGCCAACAAGGATCTGCAGCCCGTGTTGGGTGCGAAGAACGCGGAAGCCGCCTTGGCCGACGCCCAGGTCATTCAGACTGTGCTGAAGGAAACTGAAAGCTACTTTGCGAAGCGGGGCGCCACGGCGGAGGCGGTAAAAATCGCCCAGCAGGGCGAATCCTCGATCGCGACGGTCATCGCGGCGCTGCGCGGGAGTGACTTCGAGGCCGCCTTGGCCGCTGCTCGTGATACCGCCAAGAACTGTCGCTCCTGCCACGATATCTACAAGCCCCTCACCAAGTGAGGCGCTGATCCGGCACCGGCCGCCCGTGGCCGGTGCACGCACCCGCCCCCGGCGCGCCCGCGCCGGAACGAAATTAACATGTTGGATAGAGATCTCTCATGGATGTAGACAGCAACACCAAGATAACCCTCGAGCACAAGCAGTCGCCCAGGCGCACGTCGGTCGCGGCGTTCGCCACTGCGCTTGCGCTTCTGTGCGCAGGTTTCTCCGATCCTGCGCAAGCCGGTCCGACCGGGGGCGCCGACGAGAATTCCCGCAGCGATGCTCGCTCCGCCGGCTCGACGGCAGAGCCGGACGTGGCCGAGCTGAAGGCCGAAAACGACCGCCTGAGACAGGCACTCGAGGCAGCCCGACGCCAACTGTCCTCGCAGACCGCGGGTCAGGTGCCCGCGTCGACCGCTGGAGCAGCGACACCGGGGCACGATGCAGTCGCCGCGGAAGCGGTACCTGGGACAGCCGCGACCGGATCGGATGCCGCGGCGAGCGCCGCCGCCACAGATGCTGGCGCGGGCGCCGGTGACGCCGGCGGGTCTGCGGTTGAGGTCACCATCACGAGTACCAAAGAACGTGTCACCAACAGAGCCTTGAAGCTTGAGGAGCTCAAAGACGTACCTGTGTCGATTTCCGTGGTTTCCGGCGCCGAGATGCAACAGGAAGATGCATTTGACATCGGGTCGCTCACGAAGCGTGCCGCGTCCGTAAGCTGGAACCAGGGCAATCAACGCACCAGCAGCATCTCCATTCGCGGCGTCGGCAAGATAGGCCAGAACGAGGCCCAGGATCCGAGTGTCGGCGTGACGATGGATGATGTGCCATATGCGTTCAATCCTCTGACCTCGAGTGTGAACTTTGTCGATCTCGACGTGTTCGAGGTGATCCGCGGCCCGCAAGGAACCGCCGGTGGCAAGAACAACAGCCTGGGAGAGGTCGTGATTACGACCCGCGCGCCTTCGTTCACGCCCGAGTCCGACTACCTGCTGACGCTCGGCGAGCGCAACACGTTCATCGGGCAGTACGGCGGCGGCGGCCCGATCATTGACAACCTGCTCGCCTTTCGCGGCACCATCTCGGTCGAGAAAGGCCAGGGTGACATCAAAAATCTTTACACCACGGACCAGACGTATCAGAACGTCGACCGTGTTACCGGGCGGTTCCAGTGGCTGTTGACTCCGACGGAGAATTTTGCGGCGCGCTTATCGGTCAACATCCAGCCAAAAGCCGGAGAATATACCAACAACCGTACGTTCTACGCGCCGACACCAGCGAACTACGCCGACGGCAAGGCTGTGACGGCGGTGACGAACGATGTGAGGCTGCATAGAAGTTGGTTCACGCAGGATCCGAACTTCAGCTACCAGAACGTATACCTTTACGGCGCCGGACAGAACGCGGTCGACATTGATGGCGGATACCCCGTCGTCACGGGCAGCTACGGGGGCTCGCTCAAGCTGGAGTGGAAGCTCGGTAAGGCTGACTTGACCTCCATCACCGGCTTCGAGAGCTTCCACTTCAACGCTCGCAACGACGAAGGCACGCCGTTCGCGGTGACCACGACAGGTGGCACGTTCGACAACAATTATGGCCAGTACAGCCAGGAGTTTCGCCTGAGCTCCTCGGTCGGCAGCCTCGCCGACTATACGACCGGCGTCTACCTTCTCAGGCAGGATACAAACTTCTCGAACATCAATAACTGGCTGCAGGACGCCGGCGCGTGGTACGCGAGCAACCCGCAATACACCGTGCTGGATGCCAACGGCGACGGGCGCTACTTGTTGGAGAACAGCCTGAATGCCATGTGGAAGGATACGACGCAGGACATCAAGAACAGAAGCGCCGCCGTGTTCGGCCAGATCACTTGGCACATTGCCGAGCCGCTCAATCTGATCACCGGGGCGCGCCTTACCTACGACGACCGGCGTAACAGCGGCGCGAGCTTTATCACCGACCAGGGCAACGGCTCTGCCTTGAACCCGGTGAGTGTGGGCGGCGTGCCACTCGGCGGATTCGCTACCGCCGCCGACGGCAGCCTGCTGAGTACCAACACGCCGGCGCAGATTGCTTTGGCCAACTCCGTGGCGCAGCAATACTTCAACACGGCGAGCTATTCCGCTTTGGCCACCGGCCAGCTGAAGCAGATTGCGGCGGCGCAGGCGTTGCGCAAGACGCAGATCGGGGTGCTATGGCCGAATTCGGCTGCCCAGCCTTACAAAAAAGCCACGCCGACCTTCTTCTTCAGTCCGAGCTACAGGCTCAATGACAACCAGACCGCTTATATCTCCTATCAGCACGGCGAGAAGGCAGGCGTCTCGCAACTGGTGAACGGCGTGTCGTACCTGGTCAAGCCCGAGCGTTCCGATGCCTATGAGATAGGACTGAAGTCCTCGTTGCTCGATAGGACATTGATCTTGAACGCGGATGCCTACTTCATGAACATCCACGATTACCAACAGTCCGTGGAGGTATTGGACGCCTATACGACGGCGCTGCTGGCCGACGGCAGCCTCCACTACACCTCAGCGTCGGGAAATGCGCAGTGGGTGGCGTCCAAGGGCTTTGAATTGGATGCGTCCTACACCGGCATTCCCTATACCACCATCCGGTTGAGTGGCGCGTACGTTGATAGTTATTACAAGAAGTTCACCGATTCGCCCCAGCCGGCGGAGGGTGCCGATGCGATCAGCCCTTATCGTGACGTGTCCGGACAGGCTCTGCCGGGGGCGGCCCGGGTGACGTTTGATCTGGGCGCCGACTATCGCGTGCCGCTCTTCAACGACTATGCCTTGCATTTCAGTTTTGACACGCAGTACACCGGGCGCAACAACACGGACACGACCGGTGCTCTCTCGGCGTACGCCTGGGTGCCCGGCGGCAGCATCACGGATGCCAATATCGGTTTGGGACGCGCCGACAATCGGTACGATGTGTCCGTGGTGGTGAAAAACCTCACCAACAACAACATCCTGGTGACGCGGACCTGGAACACTTATGAACCGGCGTTCGCGCGCTGGTGGGGGCTTCAGGTAACCGGTAAGTTTTAGACTGCGGCAGGGGCGCCGCCGCGCGGCGGGCACGACGGCGCCTTGGGCGCAGGAGCGCCGTTCACCTCGAGCGGTAGTTGTCGTGACAGCCTTTGCAGTCCTGCGCTACCGCCCGAGCGGCGTTCTTGAAAGGCTCGCTGTCGCTCCCGCCTTGTGCGACGAGCTGTGACAGGACCAGGGCGTGGTCCTGGAAGTCCTTGACGCGCTTGTCGAAGGCCGCCCGATCGGACCATATCTCCGATTTCGCCTGGGTGTCGCCCGTCTTCGACACCTCAGGAAACGCCTCGCCCACGAGCGTCGCCAGAAAGGAGACCCGGGATGCATACTTGGCCACTTCGGCGGAGTCGTATTTCCGGTTGCCGCGCAGGATTTCGCCTACGGGCCTGAAGTTGTTGCCGATCAGGGTGAACACCGCTTTGCGGTTGTCGATGGCCTGTTTCGCGGGGTTTGCCGGGGTGCTCTGCGCTATCGCGCCGGAGGTGACCGTGGCGGCGAGGATGAGCGCGTGCCATCTGTTGGCTTTGAGGACTGTCAGGAGTGCTTGGCTTCTCATGATTCGATCTTGGTGGCGGATTTCGTGGTCGGGAAGGAAAACCCAAAGCAGGACCTCAGTCTGCACCGGCGACCTGCTCGTCGTCCGTTCCTGCAGCAATTGTGCCGGCACGATGTGTCGCCACGAGCACGTTAAATCAGCCGCTGGCGAGGGTTCCGCGCCCGCGGCTGCTCGACGGGAAGCAGCCAGCAGCGCAGCGGTGTTGTTTTATCAGCAGGGGACGGTTTACCCCTTCGCAAGCGACTCGTGAAAGGCAGCCCAGCGATCCATGCCCTCCAGCGCTCCGGAGGCGATGTCGGCGATCAGGCCGCGCGTCCAATTCAACTCAGTCTCGGCTAAGGCCGTCCGGTACTCGGACTCGATCCAGAAGAGACGCGGTACCCGCTCGGTCGAGACGAGCTTACGCAGTGCCTGGTACTGTCCGATCTCCACTTCCAGGCGCCGGCAGCGCTCTTCCAGCAGCGCCTTGACGTCCTCAGGCGGTAGGACGGGCAGCAAGGAGAGTCCGGCTTCGAAGCGGGTGAACTCCTTCGTTGGCCGGCACAACAGCTCGCTCAGCCAGTCGATGAGCTCCAGGCGTCCCGCATCCGTGAGCTCGTAGACCGTACGCTCGGGCCGGTTACCTTGCCGTCCCGTTTGCTGCTCGACAATGAGCGCATGGCCTTTCAGGGATTCGACGACCGAGTAGAGCGAGCCGTAGTTGAGTTTGATGCTTTCGTCTTTGTGACGCTCCCGCAGGGTGCTTGCGATTTCATACGGATGCATCGGCCGCTCGTACAGACACGCGAGCACCGCAAGCGCTAGCGGGTTGGAGACTTTGCGTCGGCTCATCCAAAAGCCTCGCGCGAACTGTCCAGGCGATCCTGCCGGACGGCCAATGTGTCCGCTGTTCGAAACATGATGTGCCCAATTGCCTCGCGTAATGTGGTCAATGCGGAGCTGGCCGACGTCCTGGCGCGCCAGGCGATGTAGCCGTCCGGCCGCAGCAGTACCGCGCCCGCTGAGGTTACTCCGTAGCGCTCGGTCCACTTGTTGTTGACGTCGAGAAGATCCGCGCCGATGCGATAGATCGACAGGGGAACGCCGCGTTGGTAGGCGAGCGTCGTGGCTGCCCTCGCCCAGGGCGCGCCGTCCGACCCGACCAACAGCACGAAGTCGCGTCCAATGAGATCCACCGAGGACGTCGGGCGGCCCTTGTGCTCAAACGCGACGTGGGCGCCGCGAGTCCCGGGGCGGCCAGTGGGCTCCATGGGGCTTTCGATGCGCCCGCCGTCGTCTGGCACATCCTGCAGAATGGCGTCGGAGCGATAGCGGTAGCCGAACGCGATTCCCAGATAGTCGGTTTCAGCGGCCTTCACTTGCAGATCCTTGCGATCGGGTCGCATCCGCTCGACGTAGTTGGCGGTCTGGAAGGTTACGGTCATCTCACAAACGCTCTTGCGCTCTGTTTCATACGTTTTCAGCAGATCGGCTCCGGCCTGGCCGTGGAGCACCATGGCCAGCTTCCAGGCCAGATCATAACCGTCCTGCATGGCCGTCTGGCCACCGAGGCCGCCAGTTGGAGGCATGGTGTGCGCGGCGTCGCCGCTGAGGAAGACTCGGCCCTGTATGTACCGGTCGGCCGATCGGGAGGCCATTTCCCACGGCATGACCTCGAGAATTTTGACATCGAGGCCCGGGATACCGACCGCGGCGCGCACCAGATCGATGCAGCGCCGGGTGTCGAAGTCCGCAGGTTGTTCTTTGTCAGGGTCATACTCGATCGACACCAGGGCGCGATTGGGATCGGTCGTGTTGATAAAGGCGCCGGTGAAGTCGGGGTTCTGCAGATAGTAGAGTGCGAGGCTGCGCCCGCGCAGCGCCTCGCCGAGGTCTGCCTCGAAGACCATCGCGATGTTGTGTGAAAGGCTCCCGGCTCCGTGCATCGTGATGCCCAGGCGCTCGCGCACGGGGCTGCGGTTTCCGTCGGCGGCGACGAGATAGTCGGCACGGACGATGGACTCGGCGCCGGTGCGACGATCGCGGATCGTGGCGGTGACGCCAAGGTCGTCCTGTTGGAATGATGTCAGCTCGGTGCAATAGCGGATATCGGCTCCCAGCGCTTCAGCATGGCGGCGCAGAATGGGCTCGACGCGATCCTGGCCGGCGCCGCTCATTTGGGCGGGTGTTAGGTCACTGGTATCCCAGCTGCCGCGCGGCAGGAGTGTCTTCAGCTCTTTGCCGGTGACCGTCTCGGCAATGATGATGCTGAAGTCTTGCATCCCTCCGCCTTCGGCCATGAGGTCGGCCTCCAGGCCGGCCACGCGTAGCAGCTCCATGGTTCGGAAATTCACCCCACGTGCGCGAGGGTTTATTGAGGTGTCGGCGTGGCGCTCCACCAGCAGGGGCCGGATGCCTCGCCAGGCGAGCATTACGGCTGTGGTGAGACCGGCGAGGCCGCTTCCGACGATCAAAACGGGGGTACGAATGTCTGCCATGGTGCTTAACTCCTGATTCGAATATACGGTTATGTATATCCGAAGTCGAATATTCTAAGCAAGTACAAGCAGACAGGCTGAGCGTTCTGAGCGATGAGGGCGTCGTCGGGAGGGGGCGCTAGAGGGGCTGGACGGTGCGGGCATGCCGCGGCGATGGTCGGCTGGCACGCCGGCGTGCGGGTCGAGCGTGGCGGACGGGCGCTGTTAGCGCTTATACACCGACTTCTTCAGCTTCCACCGTTTATGCGACCAGGGCCAGTCCGGGGGTGACGCCCGGATCTGGGCTTCCACCAAGCGCGCATACCGCTCCGTCAGCTCGCCTGGTTTGAGCCGTTCCTCGGGGGTGGCCAGCGGCTTGAACTCCATTTCGTAGAACCCGCGGCTGCGGCGGCGCATCTCGATGAAGAACACCGGGAAGCGGGTCACTCGCGAGATTTCCTCGGGTCCCATGTAGAAGGCGGTGTCCCGGTTGAGAAACCGCGTCCAGTGTTTGTGCTCGCTGGTGGTCGGCTCCTGGTCGGCGACCATGGCGATCGCCCGGACGACCTTGCTGCGCTTGATGATATCCGCGAGCAGCTCTTTTGCCGGAATCAGGCGACACCCGAAACGAGAGCGCAGTTTCTTCATCTCGCGCTCCGCCCAGCTGTCGACCAGAGGCTTGTAGGCGGCATCCAGCGGATAGCCGAGCTCCAACGACAGGCCGAGCAGCATCCACTCCCAGTTGCACTGGTGCGCGGCAACGAGCAGTACCGACTGGCCCTTGGCCAGATACGCCCGCACGTTGTCGAGCTCGAGGATCCGCACCCGCTCGACGATATCCGGCCCCGGGAGCGATGCGCCTTTCAACAACTCCACCAGCATCTGGGCAAAGCCGTTGTAGTAGGCGCGCATGACCTGGCGCAGCCCCGTCTCGTCGAGCTCCGGAAACGCCTTGGTCAGATTCTCGCGGACCACGTGCTCGCGGTAAGGAAACACACGGAAAGCGAGCCAGCCGAGCAGATCAGCCAACCGATCCAGCAGCGCCATGGGGACGAGCGACAAGAACCGCACCCACCAGACCGGACGCCCCGGTTCAGGGGGCGCCGCCGTGGGATCAGGGCTGCCACTGCTATCGGACGAAACCGCGCTCAACGTTACCCTATGCGGCCGGACGAGGGTGCGAGGGCGCCGCGGTGGGCGGTGCGACCAGAACCCGTCCGAACTTGGGGCCGAGCCAGCGTTCGATGTCGTCAATGAGCGTGAACGCTGCAGGTACGACGACGAGGGTGAGTCCCGTGGAGGTGATGAGACCGCCGATTACGGCGATCGCCATGGGTCCCCGGAATGCCTCATCGCCACCAAAGCCGAGGGCCACGGGCATCATGCCGGCGACCATCGCCACGGTCGTCATGACAATCGGACGCGCGCGCTTGTGTCCGGCCTCGAGGACGGCCTCGAGCCGGTTCTTGCCCGCGCGCATCTCTTCGATGGCGAAATCGACCAGCAAAATGGAGTTTTTGGCGACGATGCCCATCAGCATGAGAAAACCGATCATGACTCCGAGTGAAACCGGATGGCCGGTCAACGCCAGCGCCATCACCGCCCCGCCGATCGACAGCGGCAGCGAGGACAGGATGGTAATGGGTTGCAGCACCCTTGCAAACAGCAAGACCAGAACCGCGAACACCATCAGGATGCCGGTGGTCATGGCGATGCTGAAGTTCGTGTAGAGCTCCTTCATGAGCCGTGTGTCGCCGGTCTCCACCAGATGCACTCCCGTTGGCAGGTGCGCCAGGGCGGGGAGGGCGTAAATTTTGTCCATGGCGGTGCTGAGCTCGACACCGTTGAGATCCGCTTCGATCGCAATGCGGCGGCTCTGGTTATAGCGTCGCACCCGGGTCGGACCTGCGCCGAAGCTGATGTCCGCGACCGATTTCAACGGCACGGCGCCCCCTGAGGCAGTCGGGACCGGCAGATTCTCAAGCGTAGACAGATCCTGCCGCGTGGCTTCGATCAGACTGACCCTGATCGGGACCTGCCGATCCGAGAGGGAGAACTTGGCGCTGTTCTCATCCAGGTCGCCGAGGGTTGCGATCCGGATCGTCTGGCTGATGCTGGCGACGGTCACGCCCAGCTGCGCGGCAAGATCCAGATGGGGATGGACGATGATCTCGGGCCGCTCCATGTCGCCGTTGATGCGGGCGTCGCGCAAGATCGGCAGTTCACGCATTTGCGTAACGACCTGCTCCGCACTGCGTTGTACGACATCAGGCACATCGCCGGTGATGTAGATCGTGATGTCGCGGCCCCCGGAGCCCGACTGCTTCTGGAAGGAAATGCGAACATCGGGAATGGTCTTAAGCTCCGGCAGAACCCGCGTTTCCCACTCCTTCTGCGTTACGCGCCGCTTGTTCGGCGGCACGAGGGTGATATACAAGTTTGAGCTGCGCACCTCGTCGAACTCGTCCGCGCCGATGGATTCGACGACGTTGGACACTTCGGGCTGGCGCGCCAGAATCCGATAGGCCGCGGCGGACGCAGCGGCAGTCTGCTCCAACCTGACACCCGGCGGGAGCTCGACCGTCAAATCAGAATTGCTGAAGTCCGAGTCCGGCACGAATGCCTTCGGGATCAGCGCCAGGCCGAGAATCGAGAGGGCAAAGAACACAGCTCCCGGCCGCGAGAGTCTTCCAACGGTGCAGCACCGACCAACGCAGCGCCCGCAAATACCACGCCATCACCGGTCCGTCGGCGTGCGTCGCCAGCCGTTCCGACTTCAAGGTGTAGGCGGCGATCAGCGGTGTGATGCAGGCGTGCGACCAGCAGTGAGAACAACACCGCCACCGCCACCGTCAGGCCGAACTGCTGAAGAACTGGCCGGGATGCCGCCCATGAAGCTGACGGGCAGTGAACACCGCGATGATGGTGAAGGTGGTCGCGACCACCGCCAGGCCGATCTGGTCGGCGGCGTCCAGGGCTGCGTGGAAGCCGCTCTTGCCCATGCGCATGTGCCGCACGATGTTCTCGATCTCGACGATGGCGTCGTCCACCAGGATGCCGGCGACCAGCGTCAGCGCCAGCAGGCTGATGGCGTTGAGGGTGAAATCCAGCCACTCCATGAAGGCGAAGGTCGGAATGGCCGACAGCGGAATGGCGAGCGCGGAGATCAGCGGTGGCGCGCAAGTCGCGCAGGAAGAACCAGACGACCAACACCGCCAGTATCGAGCCCTCGACGAAAGCGCTGAGCGCCGAGTTGTACGTTTCTTTCGTATAGTCGACCGTGGTGAAGACTTGAGTCGCCTTCACTTGCGGATTTTCCTTCGCAATCTGCGTGAGCTCCTGCTCCACGCCATCGAGTACCGCGACGTCCGAGAAGCCTTTCGCCTTGGACACGCCAAACGTTATCGCGGGGCGGCCGTTCAGCCGTGAGATATTGCGGATTTCACCGACGCTGTCGCGCACGTTGGCGATGTCGCTCAGGCGGGCGAAACGACCGCCTGTCAGGGTTATTTGGGTGCTCCCGAGCTGCAACGCGGAGCGCGCGCCTCCGAGCACGCGGATCGCCTGCTCGCCACCGCCGAGGTCGGCGCGGCCTCCGGGGGAGTCGAGATTGAGCTGCCGGATCTGTTGGTTTACCTCGACGGCCGTGATCCCTAATGCCTGCATCCGGGCGGGGTCGAGCTCGACGCGAATCTCGCGGTTGACGCCGCCGCCGCGTTGGACTTGCGCCACCCCTGGCACCCCTAGAAGGCGTTTCGTGATGGTGTTGTCTACGAACCAGGAGAGTTCTTGCTCGGACAGTGTGGTGGCGCTGAGGGCGTAATAGGCAATGGCGTTGCCATCGACATCCTGTCGGGAAACAATGGGCTCCTTCACACCGTCCGGCAGTTGGGGACGCACCTTCGATACAGCGTCGCGTACGTCGGCGACCGCGCGATCGATGGGCGTGCCGATATTGAATTCAACGAAAATCAGACCCTGACCCTCGACCGAGAGGGAGGTGATGTTGTGGATGTTGCCAATGCCGGCAACCGATCCCTCGACCTTCTGAACGATCTGGGTTTCGACTTCCGTGGGTGCGGCGCCCGGTTGTGCGATCGCCACCTGCACCACCGGATAGGCGATGTCCGGGTTGAGCGTAATGGGCAGGCGAATGAACGCCACGATGCCCATGAATAGCAACACGACAAACAGCACGATGGGCGATATCGGATGCCGAATCGCCCACGCGGAGATGTTTTTCACGTTCGCGCGTCCTTCGCGATCGGCGACGCCGAGGTGTCCTGTGCCGGTGGCGGCGATCCCGCGGGGCTGACGCGCTCACCGTCATGCAGGAATCCGCCGGCGGTCGCTATCACTTGCTCGGTCCCGGTGAGTCCACAGGTGATGATGACGCCGCTCTCAACCGTGCCGCCGACGCAGACTGTGCGGCGCTCAATGTGGCTTTTCTCGTTGACAACGTAGACGTAGGTCCCCTTGCTGTCCGACATAACCGCCGTCTGCGGGAGCACCGGACGCTCAGTGTTATCGACGGCTACCGCGCCACGGGCAAACGCTCCCGGGCGCAGGGCCGGGTCGGATTTCAGGGCCACGCGGATCTCGCCGAGCCGGGTGTTGGGGTCTATCACTGCACCGAGCAGGCGCACACGTCCCTCGAACGCGCGCGCCAGCCCCGTAATGTGAACGGAGGCGAGCTGTCCAACCTTGAGTGGCGCGAGATCCTGCTCGGCGATCTGTCCGCGCATCTCAACTTCGCCGTTACTGGCGATGCGGAACAGCGGGTCACCTCCAGGGCTTGCGATCTGGCCGACTTCGACCTTGCGCACCAGCAAGGTCCCGTCGACGGGAGCCAACACCCGAGTGCGGCTCAGGCGTGCCTGATATTCGGCGAGCTGTGCGGCCGCCACCTTGACGTTGGCTTCGTCGGTGACCTGCGTCGCGTGGCGCTTTTCAACATCCTCAGCTGACAAAGCACCGGCCGGGGCAACAGCCTGCGCCCGGCGATACTCCGCAGCCGAGAGCGCTGCCTGCGCGCGTGCCTGTTCCAACGAGGCTTCGAGACGGTTGACTTGTGGGATGAGCACCGAGTCGTCGAGCTTCGCCAGCACCTGACCGCGTTTGACGTGATCGCCCGCCTCGACGTAGATCGCCACGATCCGCCCGGCATCGCCATCAATGCCGATCGGCATGTCGTAGCGCGCCGAGATCGCGCCGGTAAACGAGACGTTCGAGGTTACTGCGGTTACGCCGGGAACCATCACGCTGACCAGGGGCACCGACTGGTCGTTTGCCAGCGTGGTCGGGGCAGTCGTGGGATTGCTCACCCGATGCATCCAAACCGCCGTGGCAACGGCAAGTGCCGCGATCAAGGCGATGGCACCCAATGTCCACTTCAGCCGACCCGGGGAGCCGGCATCGCTTGCGGGGTAATGGAGGGTGGTCCCCGCATCATGGGCCGCCGGGATGGGACTGGCTCGCCCGTCGCCGCCAACGCGCTCGATGGCGGCATGATCGCGGCTGATCCATGCAATTGGCTCCTCGTGGTCACCAGAATGGTCCATTTCTCGATCCGGATTGGCGCTCACAGGGCGTTCCTTGGATACCTCAAGACGGTATTTTCAAAATGTAAGTGACGCTTTAGAAGCGCCGGTGGGGTAAAAAGTTTAAAGGACAGCTAATGAAAAGCTGCATGAAAGCGTCCAAGGGACAACTTGAAGCGACCGGTTGACCCCCGCAATACCCCTAATGGGATGCGGGTCTCACTTGGGGGAATGCAATAGCGGCGGCGGCCGCCAGAGCATCATTTGGCGCTCACACCAGCGGTAGCTTCGCCAACATCCTCTTCGTCGCGAAGTGTCGATAGCTCTCGAGGGCGAGTGCCCCGAGCTCGCTGTCGCTGTGTTTCTTCGCCACATCGAGCGCAATCCAACCGTTGTGCCCCATGTAGGCCGGGATGGTGTAGCGCGGATCATCGGTCATCAGCAGCTGCGCGTGGACTCCCACCCAGAACGCAGCCCACCAGCGTTCGTCATGACACATTGTCCGCGCGAAAACCTTCTTGCCCGCACGCCACACGGGGTGGCCGAACTGAGCGTCCTCCGAGGTGTCGGGCAAGGCCAGGCAAATCTTGCGCAGGCTTGCCAGAACTCGTTTCCCACGTGGTGTGTTCTTCGGATCGATGTCGGCTACGGTGATCTTGCGCTTGGGCGCGGGCACGGAAGGAGTCTTTTTGAGTTGGCTCCGCAGCCGTTGCGGTGCCACGCGCTCATATGCTGCCCGTACTATCGACGCGACTCGCTTCCAGGCGAGGCCGACGTGCCACCCGCCTGGCCCGACGTAGGGCGGCACAAAAAAGTACTTCGGCTCCGCGTGAACGTAAGCGTCCTGCATCCCGTCCGGTGTATTCAACCATAGTGCAATCCGGCCATCCCCATGGTGGTTCACCGCATACATGGCGAAGATCTTGCCGCCTCGCGGCCGGTAGTTCGGCATGCCGTGCGAAATGAGCTCCTCCGTTTCCGGGAAAGCCAGGCACAGTTGCCGGACGGACTTGTCGAGTTCGTTCCTCACAGCGCTTTTGATTATAGTGCGGGGCCTTCAGGACGGGCGGAATTGAAGTGGAGCGCATCCTTTGCTCCAGCGCGGCGATTTCGGCGACAACCAACCCTTCGCATTCGTTCGTGATCCTGACGGCTATGAGATCGAGCTTTGGCACGAGAGCACGCCGCACCTGGGCCGCTGATCAGGTTTGCTCGTGCGTCGCCGCCTGGTCGGTCGGCTCGAAATACTCTGCCACGCCGGCGCGCGGCGAGAACGCGGTAGCGCGCAAAATGCGTGTCTCTTGAGCGGTGAATGTGCCGGCGTTGAGCTTGCGGAATTTGACCCACTCGGGGTCCTGCTCCATGCGCGCGCGGCGCGCCTCGCGGTCGGCCATGCTGGCAAACCCCCATAAGTGGATCACCTGATTGAGCTGTCCTATCTCACTCACATAACAACCGATGTGGTGTCCGAGATAGCGGCGCTGCAAAGCGAACCCCACGGCTGCGTAGCGCTCCAGATATTCCTGCATGCGTCCGTGCGGAATTGTGTAGATGCGGTGATCGACGATCATAAGGTTGTATCTTCCTTTCTAAAAACGAGGCGTGTCGCCATCTTATTTGAGTGGCTTGCGCGCAAGTTGGTCTAACGGCGTTCCCGCCGCAATTAACTGCTGCCGGCGATCCTCATCCGCCGCGATAGCTTGTGCGGTGGCGAGGATAGCCGCAATCGCGGCATGCGGGATGAAACACACACCGGTTGAGTCCGCGGCCACCAGATCGCCGGGCCGGACTTTGACACCGCAGATCGTAACCTCCACGTTCACCGCGACGGTTTCCAGGCGCCATTTGCCCGTCAGGGGCGCAACACCTCTGGCCCATATCGGCAAACCGAGGTTACGGCTGGATTCAAGATCACGGACCGCGCCATCGATCACAATGCCAATCTCACCCTGGCGTGCCGCGATTGCTGCTGCAATGCCGCCCATGCTGGAGATTCCCGGGACCCCTTGCACAACCAACACGTCGCCGCGCCGCGCCAGGTTGTGGGCTTCGATGTCACCGAGGCGGTTGTCGCGGTTGCGCACAGCCGTTGCGACCTCATCGGTGCGCCGCCTGTTGAGCACTGTCAGAGCCGGCCCCACGATGCGGGCGGACAGGCTCGGAACCAACTCCGAAGCGCCGACCGCGGCGCCGATCCCGTGCAGGTCGAGCGCATCGCAGATCATGGATGTCAGATCGGGGAGCTCCTGGAAGCCGCGAATGACGGCGGGATCAATCGGCGGCAGCTCGAGCAGCCCGAAAGCACTATCCGGCAGTCTCCCCAGTGTTCGCGTCATTGCATGTCGTGACTTTCGTGGCAGGGGGCCTAAACGTTCCTAATGTCGGTGTATGGCACGCCGGTCGATCCGGTGTGTTGGTCCGATTCTAGAAATGCGTTTGGCTAGAATTCCAATATCATCGTTGAATAATCACGATGCCGGGCCGGCATGGTGCGCAACCGGCCTTGGCCATCGGCGGCAAGTCGCTCAGACGGCCGTAAATGGCAAGCCCGAGTTCTAAACAGAGCCCCTTGCATACAAAGCTGCGATTGCCCGACCCCCGCCAATGCGGTATAGCTATGCCGAATCGGCATGGCGTGTATAGAAATTTAGTCTTTGAACTATAGTGTAAAGGCATCGCAAGATCCGGACTCCAGGGCGTGGGCGGTCGATCGACCGAAAGGCAGGCGCCGATCGACCCTCGAATCAGGCTCTTGAGGGGGATTGATAGATGCCAGATAAGATGAGGCGCGCGGTCGTGATGGCGCTATCCGCCACGACCCTGCTGCTGGCTGGCGGCGCTTTTGCCGCGGCGCAAGATGATGCTGGACTGTATGCGGTGGCCCAGAAGGAAGCGGGCGTCAACTGGTATACCGGTCTGCTCAAGACTCAGATCGTCCAGCCCCTGATCACCGGTTTCGAGGCCAAGTACCCCGGGGTGCGAGTCGAGCACACCACCGGTTCCGATGCCGAGTTGCTGGACAAGATCGTAGCTGAGGCGCACGCGGGAACCGTGCACGCTGATGTCAGCCTCGGTCCCTCCATGGCCGGGCAGCTGCTCGAGGCGGGCCTGGTCGCGCGATACATTCCCGCCAACGCGGCGAATGTGCCGGCGCAATACAAGGACCCCCGGGGTTTGTGGACGGCACCTACGCTGTTCTTCATCGTGCCTGCGATCAATACCAACCTGGTAAAGAGTGGTGAGGAGCCGCGCACGCTCGAGGACCTGCTCGATCCCAAATGGCGCGGCAAGATGGTCTGGTCGGGCGAGGTGGGGACCTCTGGCCAAGTGGGCTTCATCGGCGCGGTTCTCAACTACATGGGCGAGAGCAAGGGTAAAGCCTATCTGCGCAAGCTGGCCGCACAGCAGGTTGTCACGCTTCCCTCCAGTGCGCGGGCGGTGCTGGATCGGGTGATCGCCGGCGAATATCCCATCGGGCTAGCCACCTACAATCATCATTCCTCCGCCAGCCAGGCTAAAGGCGCGCCTGTGCGGTGGTTACCTCTGCAGCCGATCGTCTCAGTCATGGCGCGCTCGATGTTGCTGAAGGGTGCCCCGCACCCCAACGCAGCCAAGCTGCTGATCAACTACCTGCTGTCGCCAGAGGGGCAACAGGTGTTCCGCGATGCCGGTTACATTCCCTCCATCAGCAGCGTTCAGCCCAAGGACCCGTCGTTGAAGATCGATCCCGCCCGCTTCAAGATGTTCGCACCGTCGCCGGCCGAAGAGTTGCAGGGCATGAAGGAGTGGCTGGGGTTGTACAAGGAATTGTTCCAATGAACACGCGCTACTAAAGCCGCGTCGTCTGAGCCAAGCTCGGGCGGACCGTGGGGATTAGACACAGACAGGCAGCGAACGTGAAATCCTATTCACACTTCGATATCACCGGTCTCCACTACTTCTCCATCGTGGCGGAAGAGCGGAGCTTTTCACGCGCATCCAACCGGCTGCACATTGCGCAGCCGGCCATCAGCCGCAAGATCAAGGCGCTCGAGAACGATCTGGGTGTGCGCCTCTTCATCCGCCATGCGAAGGGGGTGGATGTTACGGAGGCAGGCGAAAGCCTGCTGCAGAGCGCCTATTCATTATTCCGGCAAATCGAGACCCTGCACGACAGCGCCGTCATCTCCAGCGAGATGCCGCGCGGCACGGTCACGATCGGCGTGTTGCCGACCCCGGGGGAATATATCGTCCCGCGGCTTATCAAACAGTCGCGCAAGCTTTTCCCGGAGCTCAAGTACCGCATCATCGAAGGCTACAGCAGCGACCTGCAGCGAATGTTGATCAACCGGGAAATCCATATCGCCATCATGCACGGGCCTTCGCCACACCCGGACATCGTCTCGCAGGAGTTGCTGATCGACCATCTGTGCCTGGTCGGCCCCGCCGGCTCGCTCGCCAAGACATCCTACACACTGGCGGAAGCCGCAGCGTTTCCTCTGATCCTGCCGGAACCTTCCAACTTGTTGCGCTCGCACATCGACCGCGCCGCGGATGAGCAGAACCTGAAGCTCAACGTGATCATGAATTGCAGTGGCTTCTGGCTCATCAAATCGCTGGTCGTCAGCGGGATCGGGCACACCGTCGTCACCCTCGACTCCATTTTCAATGAGCTCGAGCAGGGTAAGGTTTCCGCGGCCTCGATCTCCAACCCCAACATTCCGTGGGCGCTGGCGGTCGCCATGCATAGCGACCAATGCCACAAGCTTTCGCTCGTGGTCGTCAAGGGATTGATCGAGGCGATCGTGACCGAGCGCTCCAAGCATATCTGGAGCCAGATGCCGAAGGTCGAGGACGCGGCATGAGTATCATTTCAAACGGAAGAGGTAGATGAAGGTAGACGTAGTTTGTCAGGCGTCCAACATCCTCGGTGAGAGCCCGGTTTGGTGTGAGCGTTCGCAAAGCCTCTATTGGGTCGACAGCCGGGCTGCCGCGCTGCAGGTGTATAGCACCGCAACGGGTGCGAGCCGATCGTTTGCTCTGCCGGAGACGACCGGCAGCATCTGTCTGTGTGAGGATGGCTCGCTGCTGGCGGCGATGACCACCGGGGTGTTCCGTGTGGACGCCAACGGCAGCGTGGGTCCGAGGATCGCGGTAGCCAGTCCGAATCACCCCGATAACCGCTTCAACGACGGTCGTTGCGACCGCGCCGGCCGCTTCTTCAGCGGCACCATGAACGACAAGCAACGCATTCCCACCGGCGCCTTGTGGCGGCTCGGCCCGGAAGGAGACTTCGAGCTGCTGCTCGATGACATCATCGTCCCCAACAGCCTGGCGTTCAGCCCCGACAACCGCCGCATGTACCTGTCGGACACTTACCGGCACGAGATCTACGTCCTCGATTACGACATCGGCGCGGGCCGCATCAGCAACAAACGCCTGTTTGCCGACCTGCACGGCAGCCCCGGCCGGCCGGACGGCTCGGCCATCGATGCGGATGGCTGTCTGTGGAACTGCGAGTACGCCGGCGGCAGGGTGGTGCGCTACACGCCCGCGGGCAAAGTGGACCGTGTTGTTGAATTGCCCGTTTCCCAGCCGACGTGTTGCGCGTTTGGCGGCCAGGATCTCGAGGATCTTTACATTACATCGGCGCGCCAGAGGCTCACGCCCGAGCAGTTGGCCGAGCAGCCGCTGGCAGGGAATGTGTTTGTGGTGCGCCCCGGCGTCAAAGGATTGCCGGAAGGCCGCTTCGGCGGCATGAGTGCCCGATAGGTCCGAAGATGCCGACGCAAAAGGCAGAGGTTCTCATCACCGCGCCGGTTGATCGGCGGTTGGATGACGCGCTCGCGCAGTCGTTTGTTGTGCATCGGCTATGGCTGGAGCCGGACAAGCAGGCGTTGCTGAGCAGGATTGCGGATCGGGTGCGCGTCATCGTCAGTCGCAGCGTCTTCGGCGCTGATCGGGCGCTCATGGAGGCACTGCCGAAGCTCGAGCTGCTTGCGGTCTTTGGTGTCGGTCTCGATGCGGTCGATCTGGTGGCGGCACGCGAGCGAGGTGTCCGCGTCACCAACACCCCCGACGTGCTTACCGCGGATACGGCCGACTATGGCATAGCCCTGCTGCTTGCGCTGGCGCGTAAGATCGTGGTCGGGGATCGCTTCGTGCGCGCAGGAAAGTGGCTGCAGGGAATGTTGCCGCACTCCACTCGCGTGAGCGGCAAGCGGCTCGGCATCGTCGGTCTTGGCAGAATCGGCGCAGCCGTTGCTCGCCGTGCCGAGGCGTTCTCGCTCGAGATCTTCTATACGGGCCCGCGGCAGAAGCGCGACAGGCCGTGGACTTACGTTACAAGTCTCGTTACGTTAGCCGAGAAGGTCGAGTTCCTGATCCTGACCTGTCCCGGCGGCCCCGAGACGGCGCGAATCGTGAATGCTGAGGTGTTACGCGCGCTGGGCCCTGACGGCATGCTCATCAATATCGCACGCTCATCCGTGGTCGATCAGGCTGCATTGATCGCGGCGCTCCAGGGCGGAGTGATCAAGGGCGCCGCTCTCGATGTGTTCGATGATGAGCCGAGGGTGCCGGCAGCGTTGCTCGCCATGGATAGCGTCATCGTCGAGCCGCACATCGCCAGCACAACGGTCGAAACACGCGCGGCGATCTGCGATCTGGTGCTGGCAAACGTCGCGGCCTACTTCGCGGGCGAACCGTTGCCGAGCCCTGTGCCGATGCCCTGATGGCATGGCTCGGTTTGGGTGTGCCATGCCGACCCGGTATCGCCACGATTGAAAAATAGTCTTTGAGCTGCAGCGACGGCTTCTCCTATTGTCGGCGCGCCCCTCGTCGAGGGGTTGGGCTCTTCAGTTCGTACGGGGGTGGAATGAACAGTTACCAGCGGATCGTTCAGATAGTTGCAGGATTTGCCGTCGCCGCTTGCGGTCTATGTTCAGCGGCGCGGGTTCTTGCCAGCCCTCCGATCACCCTGCAGCTCCATGAGGGCACCAGTCTGGCGATCGCGCTGTCTCCCGACCATACCCAGATCGTGTTTGATCTGGATGGCGTGCTGTTCAAGATGCCCGCCGGCGGCGGGCAGGCGCGACCGATCACCGATGCATTGTTCGACGCGCGCCAGCCGAGCTTCGCGCCCGATGGCCGCAACATCGCGTTTCAGTCCAATCGCGATGGCCATTGGAGGATCTGGGTCATCGGCTCGAACGGCGAGCATCCGCATCCCCTGTCAACCGACGGGTTCGATGAGCGCGAGCCGAGTTGGTCTCCCGATGGCAAGTCGATTGCCTTCACATCGACCCGCACGGGAAAATTCGACATCTGGGCGCGCTCAGTGGCTGACGGTAGCCTGCGGCAACTGAGTTTCGGGCCCGGCGGCAACAGTCGCCCAAGTTGGTCACCCGATGGATCGCAGGTCGCTTACATTTCCGACCGCCCCAAGGCCTCGGGCATCTACGTGTCCGACGGCCAAGGCCGCGAGCATGAGGTCGCACCGATCAAGTTGTCCCCGTTCGGGCCGACCATCGCTCCGGCGGGAGTTCCGACGTGGACGCCGGACGGCAAGGACGTGCTGTTCGTCAAGTTTGAGGATGCGCGCGCGACGTTGATGCGCAACCGAGCGGCGACCGAGCGGCCAGCGAGGGAACCCCCAGTGGGGGCCAGCGAGGGAATCCCCAGCGGGGACAACACCAACGTCTTTCTCGAGGGCGAGGACTTCCATCCGTTTCGGATACAGTGGCTCTCTGACCGTGAGTACCTGTACGCCGCCGACGGCAAGATTAAACGCCGCAGCCTCGATGGGGGCGCCGCGCAGGTTGTACCGTTTACGGCACCCATTGTGGTGCGGCGGCCCGATTATCACAAGAAAGTACAGGACCTGACCTCAGCTGCCGCCAGGCCCGTGCACGGGGTGCAGCGCGCGGTGCTTTCACCGGATGGTGAGCAGATTGCGTTCACGGCCCTGGGTGCTTTGTGGACGATGAAAATCGGCGGTACTCCCCGTCGCCTCACCGATGACGGCCCCTACGCGGTGATCGATCCGGCATGGTCGCCCGACGGTCAGCGCATTGCGTTCTCGACGGATCGCGGCGGCAGTCTCGACATCTGGACCATAGAGCCCGCCTCGGGACGCACGACTCGCATCACTCGGGCGCCGGGTGCCGAGATCCGCCCGGCGTGGTCACCGGATGGCAAGCAGCTCGCCTACATCGAGGCGTTCGGAATCTATCAAGAAAAGACGCATGTGCTGGACCTGCAGAGCGGCACAGATCGCACGCTGGAGGCCGCCGGATCCAGTCCGGGCTATCCTGTTTGGATGCCCGACGGGCGCTCGCTGTTGGTATCTACCTACCACGGGCAGTCGGAAACAGAAGGCTACCTGGTCGGTGGCGAGAATCAGGCCACGCTCGTACCGATCGACGGCGGTGCGGCGCGCCCGTTGGTGTTGCTCAAGGGACGTTCGATCGGCAACCGCTCGGGCGACGGGCCGGTCATTTCGCCCGATGGCAAGACGTTCGTCTATCAATTGGATTCCGCGCTGTGGCAGCAATCCGCTGTGGAGCAAGCCGGAGCGTTCGACCCGCCGCACAAGCTCGCGGATCTGATCACCACGGGACAAAGCTGGTCCGCCGACTCGCGTTGGCTGTTGGTGAACGCCGGCAGCAACATGCGGCTGTTTGATATGAAGAGCGGCCGGGCCGCGCTAGGCGGGGCCGCCTCAGGCCGCTCGCGAACGGTGTCTGTGCCGCTGACGTGGCACGCGAAAATGGACGCGGGAACCACGACTATTCACGCCGGATTGCTTGTGGACGGCGTCTCGAGGACGGCGCGGTCGGATGTCGATATCGTGGTCGTCGACGGCCGTATTCGTGCGATCGAGCCGCACGGCAAGCAAGCGCCGCAGGGCCGCTATGTCGAGGCGTCGGGCCTCACAGTCATGCCGGGCTTGATGGACATGCACACGCACCTCATCAAGGAATTCGGGGCGAGCTTCGGGCGTCTCGACCTCGCGTATGGCATTACGACAGTGCGCAGCCCCGGCAACGTGCCCGGTGATGTCCTCGAGGAGAAGGAGGCGATCGCAGCCGGCCAGCGGCCCGGCCCGCACATGTTCGTCACGGGGTACATTCTCGACGGCGAGCAGACCATCTGGGAAATGGGCACGGCCGTGAACAGCACTGCCGAGGTTGACCGTCAGATCCAGCTCGCGCACGATCTCGACTACGACCTGATCAAATCGTACATCCACACCAGCGAGCCGTTGCGCCAGGAGATCGTTGCGGCGGCCCACCGCGCCGGCATGCCCGTAACCGCTCACGATATCTACCCGGCAGCGCTGTTCGGCAGCGACAGCTCCGAGCATTTCTTCGTCGCCGGCTCCAGCCGCGGGTATTCCAACAAGGTGAGCAACCTGCAGCTCGTCTACGACGACGTCGTGCAGATTCTCAGCAAATCAGGCATGACCAACACGCCGACACTGTCGTTGTTTACGCCCTCGGCGGAGCTGGTGGACAACGATCCCGCCATGGCAAAGGCGCGTTGGGCGTTGCAGCCGGTTTGGGTGCGCAATGCTCCAAAATTTGGCAGCGGCGATGTTCCCGGCGGGGATGTGATGTTGGCCAATGTGCGTGCCTCGATCGCGAAGCTGCATGCCGCCGGCGTGCGCTTCGTAGTGGGCACCGACACGCCGTTTAAGGAGACCGGCATCAGCACCCACAATGAAATGGTGCAGATGGTGAAAGCCGGTATCAGTCCTTATGACGCGTTACGCGCGGCAACGGTGGTTCCGGCGGAGTTGCTTGGCGAAACGCGCGATCTCGGCAGCGTCGAGCCGGGGAAGATCGCGGACCTCGTGTTTGTGGAGGGTAACCCGCTGACCGACATCCGTGATGCTTCCAAGGTTCGCAAGGTGATGAAGATGGGGCAGCTTTACGACATCGCGGAGTTGACGACCTTCCCTGTCGCCCCCGGGGTAGAGCAGAGCCGCTGAAGATGTTATTTCGGCGTGATTCCGGGCAGCTGCGGCGAGAAGGATGTGGCGCGCAGCAGCCGCGTCTCTTCCACGACGAAAAGGCCGGCGTTCATTGCGACGAACCGCGACCAGGCCGGATCCTGTTCCATACGGGCGCGGCGGGCCTCGCGGTCCACCACGCTCTCGAATCCCCACAAGTGAATCACCTGATTGAGCATCCCTATCTCGCTTACATAGCAGCCGATGTGATGGCCGAGGTAGCGACGTTGCAACGCCAGCCCGATAGCGGCGTAGCGCTCGAGATATTCGTCCATGCGCCCATGTGGAATCGTGCAGGTTTGATGGTCGACGATCATGATTCGCATCCTTCTACTGCCGCGCTAGCTTGCCCCATTGCGGCCAGAGGCACAATGTCGAGGCGTGCGCTGTGAACCCCCTTTAAGCCTCGTGAGCCATGCCGGCTCGGCATCGGAGTGATCCCAAAATGATCTTTGAGCCCAAACGTGTCGCAGCTCTAGAGTTGGATCCCTATCGGGATAACGGTTGTCGCGGGGGGCGATCAATGCGGACTCCTGCGTCACGTCACGCCTTTCGAGCCGCTGGCTGGCTCGCGGTATGTCTGTGTGCCGTCTGGGTGCCGAATTCGTATGCCGAACCGTCCGGCAGCCCGCCCGCGCACCCCCCGGCCACCGCCGCGGCAGTAGCGCCTGCCTTGCCGATCAAGGAATTCATGGCCCATGTCGTGGCGTACTCGGCCCAGAACCTGTGGAACAAACAGGGCTGGATCAACGACAAAACCGGTATGCACTCCTTGCTGCCGAAGAATGAGCAGGAATGGGAGGATGCGGAGAGTGCCTCGCTCACCTTGAGCGAAGTCATCGGCATTCTCCTGCAGCCCGACAGGCGGCTGCCTTTTCCGGGCTGGGATAACAATGCTCGCGCCGTTCGCACGCTGGCGCAGCAAGCTGCAGCCGCGGCGGAAAAGCACGATGCCGACGCGTTCGTCAGGATCGGCGGCGAGCTCGATGAGGCATGCGAGAAGTGCCACAAGGCGGCCGGCTTGTGATGGCGATGTACGATCATTTCATCGTCTGGCTCGACGGCACCCAGTTGAGCCTGCTCTTCAAGGTGACCAGCTGGTTGGTGCCCCTGATGCAGAGTATCCACATACTCGCCATCGGGGTCGTTGTGTCTGGTGGGGTGATCATTCTGCTGCGTGTGACGGGCGTGAATGCCTGCCACGTCGATATCGCTGCGCTCAACGAGCGGTTAATACCTCCGATCTGGTGGGCGTTGCTGGTGCTGTTGCTGACCGGGTTGATCCTCATCATCACCGAGCCCGGCCGCGCCATGGTGAACCCGTTCTTCTTTGCGAAGATGCTGTGTGTGGTCGCATTTGTGGTGCTGACCCGCTGGTTCCAGCTCGCGGTACGCCGGCAGCCGCAGCGCTGGAGCGGTAGTGCGAGCTTGCCGCCCGCGCGCTTGCCGATCTGCGTGCTCGCATTGCTGCTGCTGCTCGCCATCGTGTTTTGTGGCCGCTGGATCGCTTATTACAATGTTTGACTTTATCCAACATCTGGCTCAGCAGCTGGAAGCATCCTCGATGGCCAAAGCCATCGCCGGATCCGGTTACCTGTTCCCCATTTGCGAAGTGATCCATGTCATCGGCCTGTCGTTGGTGATCGGCTCAATCTCGATCGTCGATCTGCGCCTTCTGGGGCTGGCATCGTTGCGGCGGCCAGTCACGGATCTCACGCGGCAGATGCTGCCCGTTACCTGGACGGGCTTCTGCATAGCCGCCCTGTCGGGCACGCTGATGTTCAGCTCCAATGCGACCCATTACGTCGGCGTTGGTTACTTTCAGTTGAAGTTCGTGTTTCTGCTGTTGGCAGCGGCCAACATGTTGATATTCCACGTGTTGACCTGGCGCTCGGTGGCGAGCTGGGACCGGCAGGCGCGGCCGCCGCTCATGGCGCGGCTGGCCGGTGCGGTATCCCTGTGTTGCTGGATCGTCGTGGTATTCCTCGGGCGTTGGACCGGTTTTGTCGTTTGAGGGCGAGCCATGCCCGTGCGGTATCGATACCATTGAAAAATGGTCTTTGAGTTGTGAAGAGCATTTCCCCTAGAGTCACGCTGCCAACCCCCACCTAACATTATGTTGTTTTTTTTTACAACATTGGCGGGGCGAGGCGGACGAGCTAACCAGAGCTTTGGAAATGACAGGGGGCAGAATGTTGAAACGAAATGTGGGCTGCGCCATGCAACGGCGGCGCGGGATTTCTCGAGTCGAATGGGCCAGTTCCGGGCGGGTGGCGCTCGCGGTGGCCGCATCGATTGCTGCAGCGGGCGCCGTCCGCGCCCAGACCGCGCCGCCACAAACGGCGGCTGCATCCAGCCAGCTGGACGAAATTGTCGTTACGGCTACGCGGCGCGCGGAGAGCATCCAGGATGTGCCCATCAGTATCACCGCGTTCAGCCAGGAAAAGATGGACATTCAGGGGATCAAGGCCATAGACGATATCGCCAGGCTTGCCCCGGGCATTCAGTTCACGCGTGGCGGCGGCGGTAGTGTCGGCTCCGATCTCGCTGGTACTTCCATCTCGATCCGCGGTATCAGCTCTTCGGCCGGCGATTCGACCACCGGCATCTATATCGACGATACACCGATCCAGGTGGGCGCCACGGTGCCCAGCGGCAACTTCGCCGATGATGCCTTTCCGCAGGTATTCGACCTCCAGCGGGTCGAGGTGCTGCGCGGTCCGCAAGGCACTCTGTTCGGCTCAGCTTCCGAAGGTGGCACGGTCCGCTTCATCACGCCGCCGCCGAACATGTCGACGCCTTCGATGTATGTTCGCAGCGAAATGTCTCAGACGCAGTACGGCGCCCCGAGCTACGAGGCGGGCGTAGCCGGTGGTGCACCGATCATCCAGGACACGCTTGGCTTCCGCGCCAGTGTCTGGACGCGCCGTGACGGCGGCTACGTCGATGCCGTGGACTACTACACCGGACAGGTCACTTCACCCAACAATAACTGGCAGGAGAGCATGTCGGGGCGGCTTGCCATCGGATGGGCGCCGGTTGATGGGTTGATGATCACACCGTCCGTGTTCTACCAGAAGATCAAGGCGAACGGCAGCAGCACATTCTTCCTGCCGGGCGATGGTGTCACGGGCTCGTTGAATCCGGGCGACCCCCCGTTGCCCCCCGTCCCGCAGCCCTACGGCAATCCGAGCAGGGGGCAGTACGTCGACTTGGATCAGGTGCCCGCATTCAGCAATCAGCGGCTCACCCTACCGGCGTTGAAGATCGATTACCAGTTCGCAAAGATGGAGCTGGTCTCCAATACGTCTTACTATGAGCGCCAGGAACAGGCGCAGGCGAACTATACCCTCCTCGAAGGCGGCCTCTTTGGCGGCACTCCGTTCCCTCCCGATCCCGAGTGGAACGCACGCGCCACGTCGAATCAGACCAACCGCTTCTTCACCCAGGAAGTGCGCCTGCAATCGAACGATGCGGACTCTGCCCTCAAATGGGTGACGGGCATTTTCTACGCCAATACGACCAACAAAGCGGACATCACCGTCGCCGATCCACACCTCGGTGAGATCCTCAATGCCGGGGTGAATGGTCCTTGCGGCACTCCCGACCAGTGCGTTCTTGGATTCTCCAACGGTGTACCGCTGGTGAACGGCGTCGATACGTTCATCAACAACGCGACGATCAGTCAGACTCAGAAGGCGGCGTTCGCGCAGGTCGACTACCAGCTGCCGTTTCATCTGATCGCCACGGCTGGGGTGCGCTATACCAAAATGACGACCGGCTTCTTCAACGAGTACGGTGGACCTGGCCAAGGAGCGGTCTGGCCCGCGTTCAGCACGGCCAACTCGGGAGCTCACGAACTCACGCCGAAGTACATGCTGGCCTGGAAGAATGACGGTGTCATGGTCTACGCCAGCGCGACCAAGGGATTCCGTGCCGGTGGCGCCAATCCTGCGCTGACGCAGCCGCAATGCTTCGCGAGCCTGCCGCTGCTGGGCATCAAGTCGGTTCCGACCACGTACAACCCTGATACCGTATGGAGTTACGAGCTCGGCTCGAAGTTCACCACGGACCGGGGACGCCTGACGATCGATGCGAGCGTCTTCCAGATCAACTGGAACAATCAGATTCAGGACGTGGGATTGCCCACCTGTATCCTGTCATACATCACCAACATCGGTACCGCACGCAGCAGGGGCTTCGATCTGGACGTGCAGTACCGTGTGCTCGACCCGCTGGTACTGTCTTTGAACAGCGGATACCAGTACGTGGAGGCAACCTCCACGATCAAGTCGACTCCCACCGATCCGACCTCGCTCAACGTCATCACAAAGGGCGATGCGTTGCCGGGCTCGCAGCCGGTCGTCAATGCCGCCGCGCAGTACAGCTTCCAGCTGTTCGAGCGGCCATCGTACTTCCGGGTGGACTATAATTACACCGGGCGCACGGCCAAGGGTGCCAGCTGGAATCCGCAGGACTCGAGCTACCTCCTCAGTCCGAACACTCAGGCGTTCCTGTATCAAACGCCCTCGTCGACGCAGACCAACGTACGCCTGGGCGAGCAGTTTGGCAGCTGGGATGTCTCGTTGTTCTGCAATAACCTGCTCAACTACCAGAGATATCTCGGGTGGAGCAGAAACGGCATCACCTTTAACAACATTCCGTCGGATCTGGTTCAGGCGAGCACCCTGCGGCCGCGCACCGCCGGAGTGACGGCAACAATGCGCTTCTGATGCCAGGAGCCGCTCTCCAAGGAGATGTTCAATGACAATGAAGTACTGGAGTGCCCTTGCAGTGGCGATGGGACTCTCGGTAGCCGGCCAGTCGGTAGTGGGCGCGCAGGCGCCCGCGACCGACGCGTCGCACGCCAAGGATGCCAAGGCGGCCGCTGAGCCGGCGCCATCGGCGGATGGTCCATGGATTGGAACGTGGAAGCGCCGGGCTGCTACGGGCAGCGCGACTATGAAAATGTGGGTGGAAGGGGACGGCTTCCGCTACGAGATCGATATGGCCGGGCCATCGGGCCCGGCGGTTCACATGACTGCGTTCGGGCGGTTCGATGGCAAGCAATATCCCGAGAAGGGCAACGCGGTGGCGGACTTCAATGTGTTCAAGCGCATTGACGCTCACACGTACTCGCTCGACGATATCAAGGATGGCAAGGTCACCCATCACTTTACCGTGACCATTTCGGCTGACGGCAAGACGAGGACCTCTGTGGCCGTGACTCACAATGACAAAGGTGAGGAAGTCACTAACACCGGGGTCTGGGATCGGGTTAAATAGGGGGCAGTGGCTGTTTCGGATGCTCTTGAGATGAGTTGGAGGTTTTCATGAAGATGCGTCGTTTCGTGACGCTCGTGGCGGCGTTGGTGTGCTTCAGCACAGCCGTGTTCGCGCATCACTCGCAGGCAATGTTCGACATGAACAAGATGGTGACGCTGAAGGGCGTGATCACCAAGTTCGCCTGGATCAATCCGCATGTGCAGCTCTATTTCGATGTTACGGAGAACGGCAAGACCGAGAGCTGGCAGATCGAGACCAACTCCGCATTGAGCATGACTCGAGCTGGATGGACGCGGGAAGAGTATAAGCCGGGGGATGCGGTGGAGGTTTCGTTCCATCCCATGAGGAACGGAACCCACTACGGGTACTTGCGCAAGATTGTGGGACCGAACGGCAAGGTGCACGAGTTGCCTGCGGGAATACCGCAGGCGCCGGGAAGTAGCAACGATCAGAACACTCCTGCGGGAAAGTAAAACAGGACAGGTGCGAGATGCTTTTCAGGAAAATCGCTGCTCTTGGTTTCGCACTTGTCCTGGCCGCGGTCGCCGTCGGAGCACCCCCCGCGCCGACGGCGGCCGGCCGGCCGCCTGATATCTCAGGCGTCTGGGGACCCGCATTCGTCCAGTCCCTCGCCGAGAATCCGCCCTTTCTTCCGGACGGATTGAAGCGTTTCAACTCGACCAAGCCGGAGGACGACCCGTTGGGCAAGTGCATGCCGCCGGGTATTCCGCGCTTGATGAATCTCGCATTTCCCTTCGAGGTGATTCAGACCCCGAAAGTCGTGTACTTCCTCATGGAGTACGGGCAGCACGTGCGCCGGATCTATATCAACGGCAAGCATCCCGACAGCCCTGATCCAACCTGGCATGGCTACTCGACCGGGCACTGGGAGGGACGGACGCTGGTGGTCGATACCATCGGCTTCAACGAGGACACCTGGCTGGACATGCGGGGGCATCCGCATAGCGATGCCCTGCACATTATCGAGCGCTACACCTTGTCGCAAGACGGCAAGAGCCTGAAACAGGAAGCGACGATCGACGACCCAAAGATGTATTCCAAGCCGTGGCAGACCGCGGCCTCGACGCATCCCAAGATGCCGGATACCACGCATATCGAGGAATACATCTGCGTACCGGGCTAGCGCTCGGCGTCGCCGCGCTCTTGGTGGTGAACGCGGTGCCGTCGCTGGCGGCGCCGCAAGCGGGCGGGGCGCCTGTAGTTCAACACTACGACGAGGCCCTGCTGTCGAAGCCAACCTACAAGGTCAAGGTTGAGATCGACGTCCAGGTGCCGATGCGCGACGGCGTGACCTCTTCGGTCGACATCTATCGGCCGGATGCCCTGGGTCAATTTCCCACCATCCTCTATCGCACGCCCTACAGCAACAACACCGAGCAGGCCGTCGCCGTCTCGAAGTGGTTTGCCGAGCGCGGCTACGTGTATCTGTACCAGGATGTGCGCGGCAAGTACGACTCGAAGGGCGACTTCTATCCATTCCGTCACGAGCCGGACGACGGCTATGACATGGATGAATGGGTCGGGAAGCAGCCCTGGTTCAACGGCAAGCTCGGCACCATGGGCGGCTCCTACTCCGGCTATACGCAGTGGGGACAGGCGATCCGCGGCAGCCGCTATCTAACCGCGCAGGCGCCGCAATTCACGACGCCGGATGTGTATGGCAACTGGATTTATATCGACGGAGCGCTGAACTACGCGTTCGCCCTGTCGTGGGGCGCAACCCAGATCGACGGCCATGTCGGGCAGTCGACCGGGAATGCGATCGACATGGCAGATGTGTATCGGACGCTGCCAATCGCTGCCGCGCCCGCAGCAGCTGGCCACCGCGCGCCTCACTACCACGACTGGATCTCACATCCGACGCGGGACGCTTACTGGAATGATTTGAGCTTTGAGAAAGCGTATCAGACGGTCGAAGTGCCCATGCTCACGGTGGAGGGCTGGTACGACATTTTTCTGCGCGGGGCGCTGCAGGACGATGTTGGCATGCATGCGGCAGGCAAGCCGGAGGCTCGTGCGGGCAAGCGTCTGGTTATCGGACCGTGGATTCATGGCGCCAGTAGTCGCACCAACCTGTATCCCGGGCAGCCGGCGGATCCTGATGCTGTTGACTTCGGGCCACAGGCTGACGTCGACTTGCAAAAGGTGTATCTGCGCTGGTTCGACTATTGGCTGAAAGGGATCGATAACGGGGTAAAAGACGAGCCACCCGTCAAGATCTTCGTGATGGGCGAGAATGCCTGGCGCTACGAGCACGAATGGCCGCTCAAGCGTGCGCAGGCCACGAACTATTATCTTTCAAGCGGGGGGAGGGCGAATACCCTCGGTGGCGATGGGCGCCTGTCGAGGCAACCGGAGCGTGACCGAAACGCAGTGGAGGAAATCCCACGAAGCGCCTACGGTGCGACGTGGGGCAGCGGAGGGAATCCCGAGAAGCGCCAGCGGCGCGACGCGGGACGACCGGCTCGCCTCTCCGCGCCGATCGACACTTACGTTTACGACCCGAAAGATCCAGTGCCCACCACGGGCGGTACATCGTGCTGCGCGGCCCTGACCTCTGTTGGACCAAAGGATCAGCGCCCAGTTGAAAAAAGGTCCGACGTGCTCGTGTTTACGACCGACCCTTTGACGGAAAGGGTCGAAGTAACAGGGCCCGTCACATTGACCCTTTACGCTGCGACCACTGCAAAGGATACGGACTGGACAGCGAAGCTGGTGGACGTGGGGCCGGATGGCTTCGCGCGCAACGTGCAGGAGGGCATCCTGCGTGCGAGATATCGGGAAACGCGGGGTAAGAGCCCCGGTACGCTATTGCAGCCGGGCAAAGTGTACGAGTACACGATCGATCTGTGGGCGAGCAGCAATGCCTTCCTGCCCGGCCATCGGATCCGCCTCGAGGTCTCGAGCAGCGACTTTCCGCATTTCGACCGGAATCTCAACACCGGCGAGGACACTGCGACGGTGAGCCGAATGGAAGTGGCTACCCAATCCGTCTATCACAGCGCGCGCTATCCGTCGCATCTGCTGCTGCCGATCATTCCTCTTTCCCCGTCGCGATAGGCGTCGCGACCCCGTCTCCAACATGACAGCGACCATGGCCGCCAGCTTGGGTGCTGGCGGCTATCTGCATGTGATTTTCCTCGGGCCCCAGTCAGCTCGCCACATGAAAGCCTCCTGAAAATAGAGCCATGCCGATGCGGTATGGAGACCATTTAAAAATGGTCTTTGAGTCGCGAGAGACATCTCCCCTAGAGTCCGAGTGCCGGTCCCGACTAACAGTTGTTTACAACATCGGCGGGATCGATGTGCATGGCGGTCCGAAAGCATTGAAAAAATGATAGGGGGCAGAATGTTGAAGCGAAGTGCGGGCTCAATAACGCATCAGGGGAGCGATGCTACTCAGAGCGAGCAGGGCATCTCCGGGCGGGTGGCGCTCGCAGTGGCGGTGGCCATGGGAGCCGCGGCCGCAGCCCAGGCTCAGACAGCGCCACAAGCGAGCGCCGGGCTCGAGGAAATCGTCGTAACCGCCACGCGCCGCGCGGAGAGCATCCAGGACGTGCCGATCAGCGTATCGGCGTTCAGCACCGAGAAGATGGACATTCAGGGCGTGAAGTCGGTGGACGACATCGCGCGCCTCACTCCCGGTATCAACTTCAGCCGCGGCGGGTTCGGCAGTACCTCTCTCGGCGGTACGTCCGTTTCCATCCGCGGTGTCGGATCGAGTGCCGGCTCCGCGCCCATTGGTATCTATATCGACGATACGCCGATCCAGGTCCCCTCGGTGACACCGAGCGGCAACTTCAACGACGACGCTTTCCCGCAGCTGTTCGACATTCAGCGCGTGGAAGTGCTCCGCGGTCCGCAGGGTACGCTCTTCGGGGCGGGCGCCGAAGGCGGCGCGGTCCGCTTCATCACCCCGGGGCCGAACTTCGACAAGGCCTCGGTCTATGCGAAGACTGATGTATCCACTACCACGTACGGCGATCCGAGCTATGAGGCGGGCATCGCCGGCGGCGCACCTATCATCGACGACAAGCTTGCCTTCCGTGCGAGCGTGTGGACGCGCCGGGACGGCGGGTATGTCGATCAGGTGGACTATTACACCGGTCAGACGCTGAACCCGAACAACAACTCCACGCAGAGCACGTCTGCGCGCCTCGCGTTGGGCTGGAAGCCGATTGACGGCCTTACCATCACGCCATCGGTGTTCTACCAGAAGGTCCGGGCGCAAGGCTCGAACAGGTTCTGGCTGCACGGCGACAACAGTCCCGCCACCGACCCTAACGTCAAACAGTTTGTGCCGTTGACCCAGCCCTGGGGTGACGTAGCCAACGGGCACTACGTCAATCTGTCGCAGACAATACCGACCTCCGTCCAGCGGCTCGCGCTGCCCGCGCTGAAGGCCGAGTGGATGCTGCCGCACAATATGGAGATCATCTCCAACACGTCGTACTACGACCGGGAAGAGCACACCGTCGCGGACTACACCGGACTTCACGTCGGCAATTTCGCCGGCTTGCTGTTCGCGAGCCCGATCTGGAACGCGGCGTCCCAACAGGAGCAGGTCAACAAGTACTTCACGCAGGAAGTGCGGCTGCAGTCGACCGCTAGTGACTCGCCCCTGCAGTGGCAAACGGGCTTGTTCTATTCCCACGACGTCAACGAGGGCAACGGCCAGACCTACGATCCGTATCTCGGAGACATTCTCACCAAGGCCGGCCGTTGCGCGACCCCGGTAGGGTGCGTGCAGGCTATTTACGGCCAGCCGCTCCTCGATGGCGTGTATACCTTCCGTAGCAATTCGAAGGTTACGGAAACGCAGAAGGCCGTGTTCGGGCAGTTGGACTATAAGCTGCCGCTGCATCTCATCGCGACGGTGGGACTCAGGTACTCAAAGTACACCAACGACTTATATAACCCGAACGGCGGCCCGACGACTTCCAAGCCCTGGCCGACTGTCATCACCGGCAGCGCGGCACACTCGGTCGTGACGCCGAAGTACGTGCTGTCGTACAAGATGGACAACCTGCTCGTCTACGGTAGTGCCAGCAAGGGCTTCCGCAACGGCGGAGCAATTCCGCCGGTAACCGACAACAGGTGTGCCGCCAGCCTGCCGCTCCTTGGCCTCAAGGATTACCCGACGGCCTACAAGCCCGACAGCTTATGGAGCTACGAACTCGGATCGAAGTGGACCGGCCTCAACGGCAGACTGACGTTGGCGGCGTCCGTGTTCGACATCGAGTGGAAGGACCAGATCCGCAACGTGAGCCTGCCGACCTGCGCGTATCAATACACGGCCAATATCGGCGCGGCGCAAAGCCGGGGCTTCGATCTCGAGATGACTTACCGTCTGCTCGATCCGTTGACCTTGTCCCTGAATGGGGGTTACCAGATGGTCAAGGCGAAGCAGACTATCCTGCCGGCCCCTGGTTCCCAGTACCACACCGTCACGGCAGGCGATGCCCTCGACGGATCGTATCCGACCGTGAATGCGGCTGCGCAGTACGCTTTCGAGATCGCGGAGCATGCCTCGTACTTCCGGGTGGACTACAACTACACCGGCAGGACTGCGCGCGGGACCTCCTTCAACCCGCAGGACCAGGACTATCCGAACCCGGCGACCAACGCGCCCTATACGCTGTTCCGGGATCCGCCCCTCCACACGACCAACGTGCGCCTGGGTTCGCAGTTCGGCAACTGGGATATTTCGTTGTACTCCAACAACCTGTTCAACGCCCAGCCGCTGCTTCTCCAACAGCGCACGACCGTCACGTTCGCCGGTGTGCTGTCGGGACAGATGGAGGCCCAAACACTGCGTCCGCGCACCTCGGGCATTACTGCGGTCTACCGCTACTGATTCCGACTGTGAAGGAAACAGGGCTATGCGAGATGGCTTTCAAGGAATGTTGAAGCTCTGGGTTTCGCACTAGCCCTGGCCGCGGTCGCTGTCGGCGCGCCCCCCGCGCCGACAGCGACCGGCCGGCTTGGTTTTGACTGATATGCATCAATGTGCCATATTGATGCATATGAGAACGACCCTGATAATCAACGATGAGTTGCTGAAAAAGGCTCAGGACCTAAGCGGCCTGCAGGAAAAGACTGCGGTCGTGCATGCGGGGCTGCAGGCGCTGATCACTCGCGAAGCGGCGAAACGCCTTGCGGCACTGGGCGGCACCGAGCGGGGGTTGAAGCCGATTCCCCGCCGGCGCTCACAGTCGGGCAAATAACGGTCTTGCTCGTCGATACGTCGGTTTGGGTGGATCATTTCCGCCGACGCAATACGGCCCTGATTGAATTGCTGGAGCAAGGACAGGTCTGGACGCATCCGTTCGTGATCGGGGAACTGGCGTCTGGCAATTTAGCCCAGCGAGGAACAATCCTCCGAGCCCTTGCCGAACTTCCGCATGTCGCCCTTGCAACTCACGAAGAAGTGCTCGGGTTCGTTGAGGCGCGACATCTGATGGGACGTGGGCTTGGGTGGATCGACCTGCATTTGTTGGCTTCGTCGACCCTCGCGAAGCTGCCTTTCTGGACTGTTGATAAGCGACTCTGCGCTGCAGCTCAAGAACTGGGTGTCCATTTCCAGAACTGAGCGGCACTCGCGGCGCCTGGCAGGGGCTAGGGCAATGGTGCTGACTCGCGGAATCGAACCGCGGACCTACTGATTACGAATCAGTTGCTCTACCGACTGAGCTAAGTCAGCCCCGAATTGCCGTCCGGGTCGCGAAGGAAGCTGATGACGCCTATCCTAGCGCGGGCCGCGATTCTATAGATTACGCCACTTCCCGTCACCCCGCGTTTTACGCGGCGGGTCACGAGATTTGCGATCAGCTTTTTCTTCGCAGGCGGATGACGACGTCGATGCCGGCCACCTCGGTGCCCGGGGGAGGCGGGGGTAGGCGGCTGAATTCCACTTCCGGAACGGGCACATCGATGAGGGCGCCCGTGCTCACGTCATGGAAGTGGTAGTGGGCGTCGACGTTGGAGTCAAACCAGGCGCGCGAGCCGTCGACCGAAAGCTGGCGAATCAGGCCACGCTCGGCAAAGAGGTTGAGCGTGTTGTAGACCGTGGCTTTGGAGACCCGCGCGCCTGCGGCACGGAGGCTGTCCAGAATCTGCTCCGCGGACAAATGCTGCGGTGCGGACAGCAGCAGTGCTGCAATACGCACTCGCTGGCCGGTCGGGCGGATACCGCAGTCCGACAGCCTACGTTCGCACTGGGAGGCGATGGACTCGCCTGACGGGGCCGAAAAATCCATGGTTCCTTGAGTGTAAGCGCATCTTTGCGTTGGAACTCGTCACTCTTGTACCGCCACCGGTGCCGAAAGGTCAATGCTGCAACCGCACGAAGTGACCGCACCATGGTCGAAGTGAGGTGAATTGGTAATAATATGTAAAATAAGTGCTCAGGAGTTCTATCCGCTGCGTGGCGCAGGGCACCATTGTGCGGCCGCGCCGGTTAAGCCTGCGGTTCAAAGCTTGCCTTGCAGATGCCTCGCCAGCTCCGCGATGGTCGGGAAGTCGAATAGTTCGGTGAGATCGACCAGCCCGGGATACTCGTGGTCGATGCGCTCGTGAATCTCAATCAGCTTCAACGAGCTGGCCCCCACCTCGAACAGATTGTCATTGACCCCGACACGCTTGCCTTCCATTGCCGTGTCGACAATCGTCTTCAACTTGTCTTCGATTGCAGACAGTGAGCCGGCTTCCGGGGCCGCGCCGTGCGCGGCGGCGCGTAACGCCGCCAGCTCCTTGAGCTCGGCGTCGAATTCGCCGTCGAGATAACTTTCCTCCAGCAGATGGCGTTGGATCTTGCCGCTGGTGGTCTTGGGGATGCGTTTAACAGGCACCACCGCGCCGACCTCGAGTCCCGTCTGCTCGTTGATGAGTCGGGCGACCTGGGTCGCGACGGCCAAGAACTCTGGCGCTCCACTGCGATGGAGCACGAACACGGTAAGTTGTTCTGTCTGTGAGTCGCGCGGCCGCACGCCGGCGGCCACCACTTTACCCAACTCGAGCCCTTCGACCCGCTGCGCGATCGTTTCGATGTCGTGCGGGTAGTAGTTCTGGCCGTTGACGAAAATGATTTCCTTGGCGCGCCCGGAGACGAACAGCTCCCCGTCATGAAATAACCCGAGGTCGCCGGTGCGCACCCAGCCGTCGGCGGTGAACGCCGCCGCGTTGGCTTGGCTGTTCTCGAAATAACCGCCGGTGACGTTCTCGCCCGTGATCTGCACGTGCCCGATCCGATCTTGCGGCAGCGGCCGGTCGTCGTCGCCGGTTACCCGAATCTGACAGTAGGGGATGACTTTCCCTTCGCAGATGAGCTCCACCGCATCCTTGTCGGACTTCGCGACCGGCTCGACCGGGCTGCCGACATTCAGGCGATGTCTGTTGAGGGTGAGCGTGCGCAGCGGCGCGCCAACTTGCGGGAAGGTCACCGCGAGTGAGGCCTCCGCCAGGCCATACACCGGGAACATGGCATTGCGCGCGAGTTTCGCCGGCGCAAGTCGCGTCAGGAATTCGTCGCAAAGCTCGACCGAAATGGGCTCCGCGCCGTTGAAAATGAGCCGGGTCGCGGACAGATCGAGCCCCTCGAGCGGGCGCTCGCCCAACACCTTCAGATAGTGTTTGTAGCCGAAGTTGGGCGAGCACAGGATCGTCGCGCGTACCCGCGAGGCCAGTGTCAGCCACAGCAGGGGTCGCCGTACGAACAGCTCGGTCGGCATCAGGTGCGCATGCACCTGGCGCGAGAACATGATGATGTGAAAGCCGATCAGGCCCATGTCGTGAGTGAGGGGCATCCACGACAGGCTGACGTCCTCACTCGTGAGTTGCGCCGCCTGGCTGACGCCACGGCAGTTCGCAATGACATTGCTGTGGGTGAGAACAACTCCTTTCGGCTCGCTGGTCGAGCCCGAGGAGAACTGGATGAATGCAACATCCTGCGGCTTTGCCGCGTAGGTCTTGCCGGGGCGTGAGATGTCGTCGAGGTCGTCGACCAGGAAGGCCCGCGAGCGCAGCCCGTTGAACAATTCGGTCTCACCGACCTGGGCGGCGAAGGTCCCGATGCGATCGAGTGAGCGGCGCTCGGTGTAGATGAACGGGTTGCCGAGCTTGCGCGCTACGCGCAGCAGCTTATGGCGGTGCTCGTCGCTGATCCCCAGAGCGATGGGAACCGGCACGATGCCGCCGATGATGGCCGCCCAAAAGGCATCGATGAACTGCTCGTTGTTGCCGAGGAACAGGATGAGTTTGTCACCGCGCTTGGCACCGATGCGCTGCAGGTGATAGAGGATGCCGAGCGCACGCTCGTGGAGCTCCGCGTAGGAGACCTCGCGCGAGTCATTCTCGCCTTCCAGATAGGTGATGCTCTTCGCAACGTTGCGGTTGGATTCGAACAGCTCGGTCAGGGTCGTGGCTTTCAACATCAGCGGCGTTCCAGCCTCATGTACAGTGGGTAACGGGTGCGCAGGTTGATCTGCGCCTCCAGCTCCAGCGGCCGCTCGGGCACGTGGACCAGGCGATAATGGCGAGCCACCTTGTACAGATGCACGAGCATCTCGTACAGCGCGAATGTCTCACCGATGCAGTGACGAGGGCCCGCCGCGAAGGGCATGTAAGCAAAGCGCGGGCGCTCCGCCTCGTGCTCCGGCGCGAATCGCTCGGGCCAGAAGCGGTCAGGATCTTTCCAGAACCGGCCATCCCGGTGCAAGAGATACAGTGGCAGCAGCACATTCGTTGCAGCCGGGACTTCGTAGCCGCCGAGCACATCGGCATCGATAGTGCGCCGCGAGAGGAGCCAGCCCGGCGGATAGAGCCGCAGCGCCTCGTTGACCACCTGCTGTGTGTAAGCGAGTGTTTCCATCTGTGCGAGGCTGGGGTTCGCCATGTCGGGGGCGGCATCGATTTCGGCGTGCAGGCGCGCTTCGACCTCGGGGCTCTGTGACAGGAGGTACCAGGTCCAATTCAGTGCGCTCGCGGTCGTCTCATGACCGGCCACCACCAGTGTCATGATTTCATCGACGAGCTCGCGGTCATTCATCGGCGCGCCGGTTTCCTTGTCCCGGGCGCTCATGAGCATGGCGACGTAGTCGACATGCTCTGTGTTTTCGGCCCGGCGTCGCTCGATCAGGCCAGCCACGATCTTGGTCAGGGAGCGGAATTTGAACGCAAACTGCAGGTTGCGTTCCTGCTCCTTGGTCACAACCTCGAACGGGTTGCCGCCGAGTTGTTCCGACATGCGGTCCAGGTCGCGTCCGAAGATGGAGCGCAGCACGATGTTGAGCGTGAGCTCGCTCATCTCATCGGTGATGTTGATCGGGTTGCCGTGGCGGGCGAGCTCCTCCCAACGCGCGATGCACCGCTCGTTGGAGGAATCCAGCAACTGCGCGAATTCGCTGATGACACGGCGGTGGAAGAACGGTTGCATCATGTAGCGCTGGCGTTTCCACATCTCGCCTTCGCTCGTCATGAGTCCCTTGCCGAGCAGGATCTTGACGCGATCGAGTCCCATCCCCTTGGTATAGTTGCGGTGGTTCGAAACCAGCACCCGCTTCACATCGTCGGGATGGTGGACTACATAGATGTGCGCCTTGCGCGCGGGCGAAAAGACGCGATAGGTGTCCCCGTAACGGCTGAACAGCTCGATCATGCGCTCCAGGGAGTCATCCGTGGCGCCAATGTCGAACTGAAGCTCCGCCTCGGGCGGTTGATTGGGGGTGGGCTCGCTGGCGGTCATGCGCGGATTTGCCTGAATCAAATAGCTATTTTAGCTCACGTTTGCGCCTGATGGGCCTTTCAGCGGAAACTGCGCGCCCCTTGAAGAAGTTCGCTCTACCAAGCGGCGCCCGCACGAGCGTCGCCCCTTGCGGGATCCGCCGCGCCGGGATTTCCGCGCACCGCGCATGAAAAACGACCGCAATCTCCGCAACACCATCTACCGCACCCAAACCAGCTCCGGACGCCGCATGACGGTGGCCAGGCGGCTGCTTTACCGCATCGCTGTGCCTCTCGGGCTCGCGATCATCAAAGGCTGGCTGTCCACCTGTCGCGTGGTGCGCATCGAAGGCGAGCAACATCTGGACGAATCGCTCGCCAAAGCTGCCTCGCTGGTGCCGTGCTACTGGCACCAGCACCAGCTTTTCTGTGCGAGGTACCTCCTCGAGCAGCGCGCAAGAGGTCTAACCGTCGGTTGGCTCATCAGCCCGTCCGTCGATGGCGAGATCGGTGCGATGATGGTTCGGCGGCTCGGAGCCGTTGTGATTCGCGGCTCGTCGACGCATACGGGTGCGCGCGCGTTGCGCGACTACTATGAGGTGCTCGTGAAGGACGGCGTTTCGCCCATCATTACACCTGACGGCCCGCGGGGCCCGCGTTTCAAGTTCAAGATAGGCGCCATTCTGCTCGCCCAGATGTCAGGTCGGCCGATGTTGCCCATGGCTTATGCCGTCTCGCACGCATGGCTGGTCAAATGGGACAAGTTCGTCATCCCGGTGCCGTTCTCACGCGTTGTCATTGCTATCGGTCCGCCACGGTACGTGCCACGAACGACTGACGCCGCGGCCATCGAGAGCCAGCAGGCTGCCATGGAGCAGGAGCTGAAACGCTTGTACCAACTTGCCAGGGACACCCTGGAAAAGCGCTGATGTCAGCTCAAGGCCCACTCACTCCTCCAACGGCTCGCGCCGCCGAAGCTCGCCCCCTGGTCATGCGTTGTGGTGCTTTTGGGGACATCGTGCTGTTGACGGTGCTACTGCGGCAGCTGCATCTGCGTTTCGGCAAGCCGGTCGATGTCATTTCCTCCGGTCCTTGGACCCAACCACTGCTCGAGGCCGAGCGGGCTGTTGGTCGTTTGTTCATCCTGCGCAGCCGCCGCACCCCTTATTGGTTGAGTGTGCAACAACGGCGCCTGGTGGCCTGGCTCCGCGAGCGCGGCAGCGGGCCTACATGGTTCGCCGATCGCGGCGAGGGACGCCGGCTGCTGGCGCTGGCGGGCATTCCCGACGATTACATCTGCGATACGAACACCTATCAGTGGACACCCGGGGAAACGTTTGCCGACCGTTATCTGCGCTTCGGCAGCTACACCCCCAAGGCGTTTGAGGGACTCCTGCCGGCCGCAAAACCAGGGATACCGCGCGCCGCGCGCCTCAACATCCCTCCTACGGCGCGGCATGAGCTCGAATCGTGGCTGGCCGAACGCGGGTTTGCGGGCAGGCAGTTCGTGATGATCCATCCTGGCAGCCGTCATCTGGCCCGTCGCTGGCTGCGCTCGCGCTCCGGAGCCAGCAAATATTGGCCGGAGGATCGTTGGGCGCGTGTTGTCAGAGCTGTACGCGACAGCTGCCCGGAACACATCATTCTGTTCACGGGCACCCGAGCCGAAAGACACTTCAACGCTGACATCATCCGCCAGGCCGCGGTGGCGGATGCTCACAACATCGCGGACCGTTTGTCGGTACGCACGCTTTTGCCGCTGCTGGAGCGTGCGCACAGCATGATCTGCGTGGATACCGGACCGGCGCATGCTGCTGCCGCACTCGGGTGTCCGACGGTCGCGCTCTTTGGGACAGCAAGCCCGGATCTTTACCGGCCGGGAGGGGCTACTACGCCGGCAGTCGCACTGACCGGCTCGGTGAACGGGCAGCAGAACATTCTCGGGATCGAGGCAGAGAGGGTCATCGATACCTGGCGACAGCTGTCGCAGACCGGTCGGGTACCGTCGGCCGATTTAAGTTAAGTCGCTAATTCGAGATTGAACAGCACGTTAGCTTGTGTTCTTGATTAAGTGTTGCCAGAATCGGACGTAACTTCCGGACTGATGCGAAAGAAGAAGCCGTGGGCTTGCGGCCGCGCGAGGGGGTTTTGCACCCGCTCTCGATTTCGTCAAAGGTCCTGACGGTTACAGAAAAAACACGCAGTTCTAAGGTCCCAAGGTGTGTCCGCAGGACGGAAATCACGTTCGGGCAGACCCAAGTCGGATAGGCTGGACCATCACGGTCTGCGACTGACGATTCTTTGGAGAGGTCAGGGATCAATGTCGATTCTGCCGCCGGATAAGCCAGCGGAATTTACCGCTTCGGACATCCTTTCGGCAGACGCCTGGAGTGGCAGAGCCCCCAGGCCGGTTCTGGGTATCGATGTCGCGTGCACGAAAATCGCGGTCGATTTCCAGAACATGCGCCGAGAAACGGTTGATGAATGCGTGCGGCGCAATTTGGAATTGCTGCGTGATGCGACGGGCAGCGATTGCGCTTTTCTGATTGCGTTCAGTCCGAACGAACTCCTTGTCGAGGACGTGCAGCTCGCGCGGAGCGCTTTTGCCCAATGCCGGCCCGAAGGCCTCAAAGATGCCCACTTCGACAACTTTCCATGGCTGAAGGGGCGCCTCGAGCACCTGCGCCTGTCGGAGCTGCGCGATACCAGCACACCGCGTAAGGAGCAGGCCGCCGAAGGCCAGCGCTTTGCGGAATTGCAGATGGGATCCGCCTTGCTCGTCGCCATGCGCGTGCAGGGCAAGCCGGCCGGCTTCCTGGGGTTGGCGCAGACCATGCCGCGCGGCGCCTGGGATGTGAATCTGCAATTGCTGATGAAACTCATCGGCACCAGCCTCGCGACCGGTCTTGAGCGCATCCGCATTGAGACCCGTCTGGCAAAGCTCGAGGAGCGCACCAATCTTGCCCAGGCCGCCGCCAACGATGGCCTGTGGGACTTCGATGTCGAGAGCAACGAGGTCTACTTCTCGCCGCGTTGGAAGACCATGCTGGGGTACGGCGACGACGATATGCGCGGCTCGCCTGACTGGCGCAGTTTGGTGCATCCGGACGACCTGTCGCGTGTGCAGGCGGCTATTCGCGATCACGTCGCGGGCAAGACACCGATTTTCGAAAGCACGCACCGCATGCGTCACCGCAATGGCGAGTGGCGTTGGGTCGTAAGCCGCGCCACGGCGCGTGTGGACAAGCACGGTAGGCTGTTGCGGCTGGTGGGCGTCGAGCTCGACGTCACCGAGCGGAAGTTGTACGAGGAGGCGCTGTTCCGTGAAAAGGAGAGCGCCCAGATCACCTTGCAGTCGATCGGCGACGGGGTCATCACCACCGATGCCAACTCGACCATCGATTACATCAATCCGGTCGCCGAGGAGCTGACCGGCTGGCGTCTGGAGGATGCCATGGGGCGGCCGGTGGAGGAGATCTTCCGCGCCTTCCATGAGGAGACTTGCGAGCCGCTGGAGAACCCGCTGAGCGTCTCCATCCGGCGCATCCGTCCGATCAAGTCCGTACGCCCGATGCTCCTCATCCGCCGCGACGGCAACGAGCTGTACGTCGAGAGCACCGCCGCTCCGATCCGCGACGGCGCCGGGCATGTGGCCGGCGGCGTGTTGGTGTTCCACGATGTCAGCGAGTCGCGCGAGCTCAATCGCCGCTTGTCCTATCATGCCAGCCATGACTTGCTGACCGGGCTGGTGAATCGCCGCGAGTTCGAAAGCCGCCTGGAGCGTGCGTTGAAGAGCGCCAAGGCGCGCGAGGCTTCCTACGCTCTGTGTTATCTCGACATCGACCAGTTCAAGATCGTCAATGACACGTGCGGTCACAGCGCCGGCGATGCGCTGCTGGGGCAGGTCGGCGCGCTGTTGAAGTCCAAAGTGCGCTGGCGCGATACGTTATCGCGCCTGGGCGGGGACGAGTTCGGCATTCTGTTGGAAAGCTGCTCGCTGGATGACGCGATGCGCACGGCGGAAACGTTGCGTGAGAGCGTGCGAAATTTCCGCTTTACCTGGGAGGATCGTGTGTTCCGCCTCGGGGCGAGCATTGGCGTGGTGCCGATTTCCGCCGACAACGAGGACGTGGCATCGATTCTGTCGGCGGCCGACAGCGCCTGCCAGGCCGCCAAGGAGGGCGGTCGCAACCGCGTGCATAGTTTCGCGGAAAACGACATCGAGCTGATGCGCCGCCGCCGCGAGATGCAATGGGCCGCGCGCATCAATCCGCCTTGGAGGAGGGGCGTTTCGAGCTCTTCCGCATGGCCATCCAACCGCTGCAGCGGGTGGAGGGCGGGGCGCACTACGAGTTGCTGTTGCGCTTGAAAGACGAGACCGGGCGCATCGTCTCGCCGAATGATTTCATTGCCGCCGCCGAGCGCTACGGCATCACCCCGGCGATCGATCGCTGGGTCATTGAGAACGCCTTTCGCTGGCTGGTGTCGGAAGCGGACGAGCGCGAGAAGCTGTTGATGTGCTCCATCAACCTGTCGGGCCAGAGCCTGGGCGACGATAAATTCCTGCCGTTCGTCATCGACCAGTTCCATCGCAGCGGACTTGGATGCCAGGAAGATCTGCTTCGAGATCACGGAGACGGCCGCCGTCGCCAGCTTCTCGCAAGCAAACCGTTTCATTCAGGCGCTCAAGGAGCTGGGTTGCAAGTTCGCGCTGGACGACTTCGGCACCGGTCTGTCCTCGTTCGGTTACCTCAAGCACTTCCCGGTCGATTTCCTGAAGATCGACGGCAGTTTCGTCCGCGAGATCTTGCGCGATCCGATCGATCGCGAGATGGTGCGCTCGATCAACGAGATCGGACACCTGACCGGTAAGCAGACGATCGCGGAGTTCGCGGAGAACGCCGAAATCATCCAGATGCTGACCAGCCTTGGGGTGGACTATGCCCAGGGTTATGGGGTTGCTCAGCCGCAGCGCGTCCTGAAGTCCGCTGTAGCGTAAGTCGCGCCGGACTTGCGCCGGATTTGCCGGCGCGCCCAGCACCATCCACGCCCGTCTATACCCGGTCGTCCCCCGCAAAGGGGCGCGCCTCTCCTTTCCGTGTTTTGTGCCGCCGCCCCAGCGGTGCCGCTGCGTTCCCGCTTGCTTGTAAAGCTACCTTTCTATAAAAAGGTACCAGAATTCAAAAAGGGGCCGCATGGCGGTTAACGACAAATTCGGCGCGATCCGCAAGGGACTGCTGGAGTTCCTGGTTCTGAAGGTGATTGACGCCGATAGGGTGTATGTCGCGGACCTGCTGAAGAAGTTGTCCGGGACCGAGTTCGCCACTCAGGAAGGCACCCTATATCCGCTTCTTAGCCGCATGCGCCGCGACGGTCTGGTGGATTACGAGTGGAAGGAATCCGAAGCAGGCCCACCGCGGAAGTATTACCAGCTGACGGCGAGCGGCCGCGCGCAGCTCGCCGAGCTGACCGACTACTGGCGCCTCATCAATAAAACCATCGACGACCTAGGGCCAAAGGTTCAAGGACACTAGTCATGCGCACGGTCATCACCATCAGTTTGAATGGTAATGCCTATCAACTCGATGCCGCCGGCCACGAGGCGCTGCGGGCCTATCTGCAAGTCGCGCAGCAGCGTCTCGCTGGCAATCCCGATCAGATGGAAATCCTGGCGGATCTGGAGCAGGCGATCGCCGACAAGTGCGGGCGCTATCTCGGGCCGCACAAGAATGTCGTCAGCTCGGAGGAGATCGCGGAGGTGCTGCGTGAGATGGGTCCCGTCGATGCGGGCTCCCCGTCGGCAGACACCGGATCCGATGCAGACGCCGCCTTCGGCACGGCCTCCGCATCGAATGCGGGCGCCGGGGACGGAGCCGGCACTCCCGGTTCCTCGGGCAATGCCTCGGAAGGGCCGCCACGCCGCCTCTATCAAATCCGCGCGGGCTCCTTCATCAGCGGCGTCTGCACGGGCCTTGCGGCCTATCTCAACATTGACGTCTCGGTGGTGCGGATTCTGTTCGTCCTGTTGGCCCTCCTGACAGGTGGAGTCTGGATCCTGGTCTACATCGTCATGATGTTCGTGATCCCTTACGCCCAGACCTCGGAGCAACACGCCGCCGCGCATGGTTGGCCGTTCAACGCCGAGGAGTTGGTCACGCGCGCCAAGGCGCACTATGCCCAGTTCAGGCAGAACAGCGGCAAGTGGCAGCGCGCGGACTACCGGCAGCAGCGCAGGATCTGGCGCCACATGTGGCGCGACCAACTGAGGGCGTGGAAGGACCAACATCGCGCCTGGAAACGTTGGCGTGCGCAGCACGGCGCTCCGCCGCCACCCCCGCCGATCTGGGGAGAGCCGCCGCCGGCGAACGCCAACTATCCAGCGCAGATGGTGCACAGCGTCGTCAGTCCGCTGGCCGAGCTGCTCGGCGCGATCCTCTTCATTGCGTTCCTGGTCGCTTTGTTTTCCCTGGTCACCCACAAAAGGATTCTCGGATGGTGGCTGCCGCACGAAGTCCCGTTGTGGCTGGGCGTCGTGGGTCTCATCGTGTTGTATAAGGTGATTGCCTCGCCGCTGAAGCGTGCACGCTACGCGAGTTACTACGGCGCGCCTTACGCGCGCGGCTGGCTGGCCTTCATAGGCGCGTTGATCTGGCTCGGCGGGGTGGCATTCCTCGTCTGGCTCGCGTGGCAGCACCATGCCGAGTTGCAGGACCTCTTGCAGAACATCGGTGACAGCTGGCGCTCCATGATGGAGCGCCGCGCCTCGCCGCCTGAGAGTCCCGGGCACACTGTTGCCTACTTCGTGGCATGGGGTGTGCCCTCGGGTGTTCTACCGGGGTGCGCCGCCTACCGGGAACTCGAGGCGCATGGAGAGATCGACCGCGCTGATGTGTTTGGTGAGGCTACCGACCGAGATGTAGTTGACGCCGGTCTCGGCGATCGCGCGTACGGTCTGCAGTGACACGCTGCCGGAGGCTTCGATTTTGACCGGCCGCTCATGCTTGTCATTGATATTGACAGCCGTGCGCATGTCTGCCTGGCTGAACTCGTCGAGCATGATGATGTCGGGCCCTGCCGCCAGGGCTTGCTCGAATTCGGCGAGCGACTCCACTTCGATTTCAACGGGTAACCGCGGAGCGACACGGCGGGCGTCCGCGATGGCTCCCGCGAGGGAGCCGGCCGCGGCGATATGGTTTTCCTTGATGAGCACCATGTCGTAAAGGCCGATGCGGTGGTTCTGGGCTCCGCCGCAGTGCACGGCGTATTTCTGGGCAGTACGCAAGCCCGGGATGGTTTTGCGAGTATCCAGAATGATGCAGCCAGTTCCGGCAACAGCGTCGACATAACTGCGCGCGGCCGTCGCCACCGCCGACAGCAGCTGTAGGAAGTTGAGGGCCGTGCGCTCGCCCGTCAGCACCGCTCGAGCGGGACCTTCGATTTCGAACAAAACCTGATCCGCCACGACCCGGTCGCCGTCGTTGGCGCGCCAGCGCAGCTGGATGTTGGGGTCAAGGCTCTGGAACGTCGCCGCCACCCACGGTCGTCCGCACAGTACGGCGCTCTCGCGTGTGATGACGCGTCCGCGCACGATCTGTGCGGCAGGGACCAGCTGTGCAGTGACGTCGCCGCTGCCGATGTCCTCACGGAGGGCGTTGGCGACCTGGGTGTCGAGATCTGTTGGAATTTGCAGCATTTCGGGTAGACGTTCCGGCTGTTCCGGCCATAGCGTACACAAAACAGCAAGGCCCGGGTTCGCCCCGGGCCTTCGCAGGCTCATCAGCGGCCGCAAACGACACGCAACCGGGGCCGGCGCCCGCCCGCCGCAGCGGGCCTACTGGGTCAGGAAGGGGAGCCCGTGGCTCGCCGAAGCCATGCACATCAGCATGGGAATCGAGAGCACGAAGTTCACCCGCGAGGCCAGCAGTGCCACGCGTCGGGCCTTGGCCTTCTCCTCGTCGGTCGCGGGCACGATGCCGAGGATTTTCTTCTGCATCCGCCAGATTACGCCCCACACATTCAACAGCATGATGGTGCCCAACCAGGCGCCGATGCCGATGATCAGATAGTAGTGGGTGGGATCGTCCAGCCCCGCGCCGAGCGTGAAAGCGCCCACGAACTTCGGCCCCAGAAGCCACGCCCCTCCGAGCCAGGTCGCGACCGCCGTCCAGCGGAACCAGAACAGTGCCCGCGGGGCCACATATTTGTTGATGGCTGCGCCGCCTGGGCCAGCCTTGTCGGCCGCGGCATCGGCCATGGCCGGGGTCTGCGCTACGTTGAAGTAGTACAGCAGCCCGATCCAGAACACGCCCGAGACAATATGGAACCAGCGCGCGAGCCCGAGCTGGTTGAAATGAGCGCCCCCGATCCCCAAAGCGAGGAGCACGGCGAGCACGATACCCAGAATCAGAGAGTTACGATGGTTGTTCAATGGATTCATGAGTTTCCCTTGTTTCGCTGCGGGTCAGAAAAGGCCGGCGGAGTTAGCCTGCGAGGGCCCAGCCAGCGTGGCCTGGCCTACGCGACCCCGTCTAAAGTCTGTCCAAGCTCTTGTTTTCATTGGCCCCTGGGAGGTGCCGAGTGAGTTTGAAGAATAGGCTACACCCCCTCATAATTCAACGCCGCAACGCTCCGGCTGACGGCGGTCGGGCCGCGTAGGCGCGGCCACGAGTGGTATGCCATGATGGGTGCATGCGGCAAAGTGACGCGTTGGCGGAGCGGCAGGAACGTCCGCCTTCCCCGTGCATCAAGGTCTGCGCGTTGGACGCGCAGGGGTACTGTTCCGGCTGCCTGCGGACGGGCGCGGAAATAGGTCAATGGTTGTCCATGAGCCCCGCCGAACAATGGCAGCTCATGGCGGAGTTGGCGCTACGCCGCCGGCTCCGGGGTTCTACACAGAGGTAATTTTTGATGGACGTCGTCGAGCGAATCAAAGCCGAGCTGACATCAGCTCCCGTAGTGCTGTTCATGAAGGGCACGCCAGACTTTCCTCAATGCGGATTCTCGGCGCAGACCGTGCAGGCCCTGCGCGCCATTGGGGCTGAGTTCAAGCACATCAACATTTTCGAGGAGCCGGAGATACGTGAGGCTCTGAAGCGCTACTCGAACTGGCCAACTTATCCGCAGCTCTACGTGAACGGCGAGCTGGTCGGCGGCTGCGACATCGCTCTCGAGATGTACCGCAGCGGCGAGTTGAAGAAGCTGTTGAGTGAAGCGGGCGCCACCGCGGCGGCTTGATCCACAGACAGCGTGCGGCGGGCAGAAACTCCGTTTTTCGCCCGGGCGCGTAGCTGGCGGGTGACGAAGTGATGTCCACTCGAAGCCGCGCCACGTGACCGCGGGTTGAGCGACGTACTGGTGCACACGGGCAAAAACCACGCTTTTTGCTCGTCGCCGAATCGAAGTGGCGCGTACGTCCGCTCAAAGCGCCGCAGGCGACTTTGAGCCCATAGCTAAGCCAATGGCGGTAGAGCGGGGGCAGGCGCTTCCGTTTCCATTTGCCCTTCTTCCCCGACTTCCGTGGTCGCGGCGGTCATCCAGCCCAGCGCGCAAGCTCTCTCCTCCGCCGCCCGGAAGCTGTCGCGCAGCCGGTTGGAGATGATGCAAAACAGATCAGCAGTGAGCTCGGCATCGTAAGCCGCGGAGTGCGCGCTGCTCGAGTCCCACTTGAGCCCAGCGACGGTGACCGCTTTGGCCAACACGGTTTGTCCGAGCGCCGCCCCCGCCAAGGTCGCTGTATCGAAACATGAGAACGGATGGAAGGGATTGCGCTTCACATCCGCGCGCGTAACGGCGGTGTTCAGGAAGCCGAGGTCGAATGCAGCGTTATGTCCAACGAGAATCGCACGCCGGCAGTTATAGTCGCGTACGGCGTGACGAATTTCGCGAAAAATCCGCTGTAGCGCATCCCGCTCAGGCAAAGCTGGACGCAAGGGATGGTGGGGATCAATGCCAGTGATGCTCAGTGAAGCAGGATCTATCCGGCCACCCTCGAACGGCTTGACGTGATAGTTGTAGGTCTGCCCTCGGCGCAGCGTACCGTCGGGGTCCATCTCGATGAGTACCGCGGCGACCTCCAACAATGCATCGGTAGCAGCGTGAAAACCGCCCGTTTCCACATCGATGACCACGGGTAGAAAGCCTCGGAAACGTCTCGCCATCAGGCGACCCGTCGCCAAGCGTTGGGCCATCAACTCAGCCTCGTTCATCTATTATTCTCCCGTGAGGCGCCAGGCAATGCGCTCGCCCGCCCGCAGGGGAACGAGCGTGGCGGAGCCGAATGGATATTGTGCCGGGACGTCCCATGCTTGTCTGACGAGGGTGACGCTTTCCGCGTTTCTCGGCAAGCCGTAGAAGTCGGCGCCGAATTGCGCGGCGAATCCCTCCAACCGCTCGAGTGCGCCAATGGCCTCGAAGGCCTCGGCGTAGAGCTCGATTCCCGCATGCGCTGAAAAGATCCCCGCGCAGCCGCACGCGGCCTCTTTGGTGTCGCGCGCGTGGGGCGCGCTGTCAGTGCCTAGAAAAAAGCGCGGATTGCCGCTGGCGAGCGCCTCGAGCAGCGCCCGGCGGTCCGGCTCGGTCTTCAGTACAGGCAGGCAGTAGTGATGCGGCCGTATTCCACCGGTGAATAAGGCGTTCCGGTTCATCAACAAATGTTGTGGGGTGAGGGTGGCGCCGACTCCGCCGCGCGTACCGAGCACGAAGTCCACCGCCGCCCGCGTCGTGATGTGCTCGAAAACGATCTTGAGGCGTGCGAATCTCTCCACTGTCGGCGCCAGCACCGCATCGATGAAGCGAGCCTCGCGCTCGAACACGTCCACCTCCGGGTCGGTCACTTCACCGTGAACCTGGAGGATCATTCCCAACTCGCTCATGCGAGCCAACACGGAATCGATCTTGCGGATGTCGGTCACGCCCGCATCCGAGTGGGTCGTAGCCCCGGCCGGGTAAAGCTTGCAGCCGTGAATGACACCGCTCGCCTTCGCGCGATCGATCTCGGCAGGATCGGTGCGATCGGTCAGATACAGCGTCATCAGGGGCTCGAATTTCACCCCTGCCGGCACGGCGGCGAGTATCCGCTTGCGATAGGCCAACGCCTGCTCGGTTGTGGTGACCGGCGGCTTCAGGTTCGGCATCACGATGGCACGTGCAAAACGTGCGGCGGTAAAAGGCAACACCGCGTGCAACGCTGCGCCATCGCGCAGATGCAAGTGCCAATCGTCGGGGCGTTTGAGGGTAATGGTGTCCAAGCGCTACTCTTTCAGGCAGACAACGACTCGAGAATGTTCTGTTTGAGGAGCAGCTGCAGCGCATACCGGACGCCGAAGCCTGTCACCTCGGTGTTGATATGTCCAAGCCCGCCGGTGCGTGTGGCAGCGGACAGATCCACGTGAGCCCAGGCGAGCCCCTCTGGCACGAAGCGACTCAGGAACCGCGCCGCCAGAATATGATCGCCCTTGCCCTCGAGCGCGCACTGCACGATATCCGCCACCTTGCTCTCGAGATCCGAGTCATAGTCGGCGTCGAAGGGGAAATTCCAGACCCGCTCACCGCTGGCCCGTCCGGCCTCGACCAGGTGCTGCGCCAGAGCGGGGCGATTCGTGAACACACCGCTCATTCTTTCCGTGAGCGCGTAGACGGCCGCTCCGGTGAGTGTGGCGAAGTCGAGCATGAGCTTTGGTTTAGTGCGCGCAGCCAATGCAAGGGTGTCGGCGAGCACCATACGACCTTCGGCGTCTGTATGGATAACCTGGATGGTGACGCCGTTGGCAGCCCGCACCACCTCCTGCGGCCTGTAGCCCTTGGGCCCGATGTTGTTCTCCGTGATCGCGAGCCATGCATCCGCCGCGAACGGCGCACGCAGCTCCGCGAGCGCGATCAACGTCGCGAGCGCCACTGCGCTGCCGCCCATGTCGGTGTGCATGTCGAGCATGGAGCGATGCGGCTTGAGGTTTACGCCACCCGTATCGAACAGGATGCCTTTGCCGATCAGGGCCAGATCGGGCGAGGTCGCTGCTTTGCGACGTCCGGGCCGGTATTGCAGATGAGCAATGCCGGCACCCGGTCGTTCGTTGGCGGCGGACACGGCAAGAAACGCGTTTGCCCCGGCTCGCCGCAATGCCTGCTCGTCGAGCCATTTGAAGCTCAGACCGTGCTTGCGCGCGAGTTCGCCAATCGCACGGCGATAGGCGGGAGCGTCCAGCATGTTGGGAGGTAGAGCCGTGAGCCAACGTGCGAGGTTAGTGCCCGCGGCTGAGGCGACCTCGTAGCGTAAGTCACCGCCGTCGTAGTCGTGCAAAACGATCTGTTTTGTTCGACGTTCGACTCCTGACGGCGCACGGTAGGCCGGTAGGGGAAACGCCTGCGCAAGAGCGGCGGCGAGGAGGGCATCCAGCGCAGCTTGTGCCGGCGCCGCTGCCGTTAATTTTCCGAATCCGAGAGCTCTCAATCCCAGCGTTTCCGGCTCACGCCCAGCGCTTTCCTTGAGCATCCGCCCCGCGAGCGCCAGCCTCTCGAAAGGGCTCGCGGTGGCCCCTATATACCCAAGTACGGCGAGTGTCTGCTGTCGATTGCTCAAAACCGTGGTGCGGACCGTTCCGGCCCGCGTCGGGCCGCGTGCGTTGAGCTCCTGCCAGCGCTCACTCTCCGGGAGTTGCCGGAAGAGCTCCTTTTCAGGGGACTCCGGTACGATCACCAGTAACGCATCCGGCTCGCCCGCGCCCGGGGTGCGGCTTTGGGCCGGGCGCGCAGTGATTTTCGGCGGGGGCGTAGTGGGTAGGAGAGAATTTCTGTCTTCTCTGGCGGCCTTCGATTTCACCTGACCTCTGGAGGATGCTTGCTTGACCATCGCGAATGAAACCCGGATCATTGCGCCGCTTGTATAGAGGCGAAATTTTCTCTCGCTACGTTGCTGCTGGCGCAGCCCATTTTAACGTCTTCGCGCGGCGCGCTCGCGACTACTTTCAGCGCAATGAAGCGCCCTCTATGTCGCCCACGAGCAGCGCAGTTGCGACTTGAGCGGACCGCATGACTGACCTCCCTAAGCTGGAAGATCTCGACCCCGTTGAAACCCAGGAATGGCTCGAGTCGATCGACTCGGTCCTGAAGCTGCACGGTCCCGAGCGTGCGCACTTCATCCTGGAGCGCCTCATTGACTACACGCGCCGCAGCGGCGCCTACCTGCCATTCAAGCCGAACACGGCATACGTCAACACCATTCCCACCGGCCGCGAGCCCGAGTATCCGGGCAACCGCGCGCTCGAGCGGCGCAACGAAGCGTATATGCGCTGGAACGCGATGGCGATGGTCGTGCAGGCAAACCGCGTGTCCTCCGAGTACGGCGGGCATCTTTCCAGTTATGCCTCGTCGGCGACCTTGTACGAAGTCGGTTTCAACCACTTCTGGCGGGCCGCTTCCGACAAACATCCCGGCGACCTTGTTTTCATGCAGGGTCATTCCTCGCCCGGTATTTACGCGCGTGCTTATCTGGAAGGGCGTCTCAGTGAGGAGCAGCTGCGGCACTTCCGCCAGGAGGCGGGCGGCCCGGGCATAGGTCTTTCCTCCTATCCGCATCCGTGGCTGATGCCTGACTTCTGGCAGTTCCCCACGGTGTCCATGGGCCTTGGTCCCATGATGGCGATCTTCCAGGCCCGCTTCATCCGCTATCTCGAGCACCGCGGCATGGCGAAACCCTCCGACCGCAAGGTCTGGGCGTTTCTGGGCGACGGCGAGATGGACGAGCCGGAGTCGATGGGAGCGCTCACCATGCCGGTGCGCGAGGGCCTCGACAATCTCATCTTCGTCATCAACTGCAACCTGCAGCGTCTGGATGGCCCAGTGCGCGGCAACGGCAAGATCATCCAGGAGCTCGAGGCGGCCTTCCTCGGCGCGGGCTGGAATGTCATCAAGGTGCTGTGGGGCTCGCGTTGGGATCCATTGCTGGCGCGCGACACGAAAGGACTGCTGCGCCGTGTGATGGAGGAGTGCGTCGACGGCGAGTACCAGAATTTCAAGGCCAAGGGCGGCGCCTATACGCGCGAGCACTTCTTCGGGAAGTATCCCGAGCTCAAGGCGATGGTGGCCAACATGTCCGATGAGGAGATCTGGCGCCTCAACCGCGGCGGTCACGATCCTCGCAAAATGTATGCGGCCTATGCGGCGGCGATGAGCCACAAGGGACAGCCGACGGTCATTCTGGCGAAGACCGTGAAGGGCTTCGGCTTAGGTAAAGGCGGCGAAGGACAGATGGTCGCCCACCAGCAGAAGAAGCTCTCCGAGGAAGACCTGAAGGCGTTCCGCGACCGGTTCAACATCCCGGTCGCCGATGAGGACATCGCGCGGCTGCCGTTCAAGAAGCCGGATGAGAGCTCCGATGAGGCGCGTTACCTGCGCGACAGGCGCGCAACGTTCGGCGGCTTTCTGCCGACGCGGCGTAAGCAGGCTCCGCCGCTTGCGATCCCACCGCTGGACGTGTTTCAACCGGTGTTGGAAGGTACGGGCGATCGCGAGATCTCCACGACCATGGCGTTCGTGCGTTTGCTGACGATCCTCCTGAAGGACAAGAATATCGGCAAGAACATCGTGCCGATCGTACCGGATGAGGCACGCACCTTCGGCATGGAGGGCTTGTTCCGTCAGATTGGCATTTATTCCTCCGTCGGCCAGCTGTATACCCCGCAGGATGCGGAGACGCTGATGTCGTATCGCGAGGACAAGAAGGGCCAGATGATCGAGGAGGGCATCAACGAGGCCGGCTCGCTGTGCTCCTGGATCGCCGCGGGTACCGCTTACAGCAATCACGGCATCAACATGGTGCCGTTCTACATCTACTATTCGATGTTCGGCTTCCAGCGCGTCGGCGATTTCATCTGGGCCGCCGGCGACATCCAGGCGCGCGGCTTCCTGTTGGGTGCCACCGCCGGGCGCACGACGCTCGCGGGCGAGGGCCTGCAGCACCAGGATGGACATAGTCAGCTTCTTGCGACGACGGTGCCGAATTGCGTCGCGTACGATCCGACTTATGCGTACGAGCTTGCGGTGATTGTCCATGACGGCATGCGGCGCATGTTCGTCGACCAGGAAAACATCTTCTATTACCTCACGGTAATGAACGAGAACTACCAGCAGCCGGCGCTGCCGCAGGGCGCTGAGCAGGGAATTCTCAAGGGTGGCTACCTGTTACAGGCCGGCGGACGCGGCAAAGTGCGCGCCACGCTGCTCGGTTCGGGCACCATCCTGCGCGAATGTCTGGCAGCGGCGAAGATCCTCGAGAACGACTACGGTATTCCGGCCGACGTGTTCTCGATCACCAGTTTCAGCGAGCTGCGGCGTGAGGCGCTCGAGACCGAGCGTTGGAACCTGTTGCACCCTGCCGAGACAGCGCGCGCTCCGTATGTGTCGTCGCTGTTGAAAGAGCACCAGGGTCCGGTGATCGCGGCGACCGACTACATGCGCATCGTTCCGGACCAGATCCGTGAGTGGATCGGTGGCCGGTACATCACGTTGGGCACTGACGGTTACGGCCGTTCCGACTCCCGTGCCGCCCTGCGTAAGCACTTCGAAGTCGATCGTAACTACATCGCGGTGGCCGCTCTCAAGGGCCTCGCCGATGAAGGTAAGGTCGATCAAGCGACGCTCACCGGCGCGATGCAGGCGCTCGGCGTCGACTCCTCCAAGCCTGTACCCTGGAAAGTTTGAGGGTCCCATCGCGATGAACGCCGCTGTACGCCTCGTAGAAGTGCGTGTGCCCGACATGGGCAACTTCAAAGACGTCGCGGTGATCGACGTTCTTGTCAAACCTGGCGAGAGCATCGAGCCGGAAGCACCGCTTGTGACTCTCGAGACCGAGAAGGCGACGATGGATGTTCCATCCACCGCCAGCGGGATCGTCGAGAAGATCCATGTCGCCAAAGGCGGCACGGTGTCGACTGGCGATCTCATCGCGACGGTGAGAGCGCCGGCGGAGTCGGGTGCGGGCGGCGGCGATGCCGTGGCTGGTGGTGCGGCCTCTGGTGACGGTCGTTCCGTGCCGGCGGCTGGCGGTGGCGCGACGTCGGGTGGTAGCGCACCGGGCACAGGAGCCGGTAATGCTGCGTCTGGTGCTAAGGGCGCAGCGCCCGGTGCCGTTGGTGCGACGGCGCAAGGTGCGACTGCTCAGGGCGGCGCTGCGGGCGCGACACCGAGCTCTGCTGCGGTAGCACCTGACGGTACAACTGGCGCGGCTTCGTCTGCGTCAGGGGCGTCTTCCGCGCCGCAGTCAGCTGCCTCGCCCGGCGCAACGGCGGGCGCGTTAACAAAAGCCGGTCTTGACCTCCCTCCCATCAACGAGCCCGGCTTCTCGCGTGCCCACGCCGGACCGTCGGTTCGCAAGTTTGCGCGCGAGCTCGGCGTCGATCTGGCGCGGGTGAAGGGAAGCGGCTTCAAGGGCCGCATCACTCACGATGACGTCAAAGGCTTCGTAAAAGCCGCACTGGTAACACCCGCGGCTCCGGGAGCGGCGCGTGCACCCGGCGCAGGCGGCGGCGGTTTACCGACCATACCAGCGATCGACTTTGCCCAGTTTGGTCCGGTCGAGACCAAACCTCTGTCGCGCATCCAGAAGATCTCGGGTCCGCGCTTGCATGCGAGCTGGGTCAACATTCCGCACGTTACGCAATTCGATGAGGCGGACATCACCGATCTGGAGGCGACACGCAACCGGTTGAAGGAGAAGGCAGCGCAGGCAGGCATCAAGCTGACGCCGCTCGCCTTCGTCATCCGCGCCTGCGTCAAGGCGCTGCAGCAGTTTCCGCAATTCAACTCGTCGCTCGATCCGAGCGGCGCCAATCTCGTCTTCAAGAAATACATTCATATCGGGTTCGCAGCCGATACGCCTAACGGCCTGGTCGTTCCCGTTGTCCGCGATGCGGACCACAAGGACATTTACAAGACCGCGCGTGAATTGGGCGAGCTTTCGGAAAAGGCGCGCGCGGGCAAGCTCACTCCTGGTGAGATGCAGGGCGGCTCCTTCACCATCTCGAGTCTCGGCGGAATCGGTGGCACGGCCTTCACGCCGATCATCAATGCACCGGAAGTTGCGATTCTTGGTGTGTCACGCTCTGCAATGAAACCGGTCTATCGCGACGGTAATTTCGTGCCACGGTTAATGCTGCCGTTATCGCTCTCGTATGATCACCGGGTGATCGACGGAGCGGCGGCTGCTCGCTTTACTACGTACCTGGCGGAGAGCCTTGCCAACGCGGCTGGCCTCATCGAGGCTGTGCCGTGAGTCGTATCGACCTGATCGTTCCTGATATCGGTAATGCTCACGACGTCGATGTCGTCGATGTCCTCGTGAAGCCCGGTGATGTTGTCGAGGTGGACACTCCACTGGTTACACTTGAGACCGACAAAGCATCGATGGACGTGCCCTCGGCTTCGGCGGGCACCATCGCTGAGGTCCTTCTTAAGCGCGGCGACAAGGTCTCCGCGGGCGCGGTGATCGCGCGCGTCGAGACCAACTCACAGGCGGACGCCAAGGGCGCACCTGCAGGAGTAAACGCCTCGAGCGCAGCAACTGCAGCCTCAGCCGCTGCGCGAGCGCCCGCTGTTGCCACCGCAGCGACGGAAGATGCAACATTCGCGGCGTCATTCGACGCCGACGAGTTGGAACGAACGGTTACGCAGCCGATCCTCAAAGGTGGCGCCGCGCTGTCATCGCTCGGAAACGGTGCGTCGCAACCTGCGGCTCGCTCCGAACCCGGTGCCGCTCCGGCCGCGCGCGCCCCGGGAGCGCCCGATGCAGCTCCGCTCACCGCCCGTCCGGAGTCGGCGGGCGACACCGTTCGGATGCCTATTCCAGACCTGAGCCGTGGTCCACGCGACGCCGATTTCAATCGCTCCACGCAGTTGCTCGTGTTGGGTTCTGGTCCCGGCGGTTATACGGCTGCTTTTCGAGCGGCGGATCTCGGCTTGCAAGTGACGCTGGTCGAGCGCTGGTCGAGCCTCGGCGGCGTTTGTTTGAACGTGGGTTGCATCCCTTCGAAGGCACTTCTGCACGCTGCCAAGGTCATCGAGGACGCTGAGGCGATGTCCGAGCATGGCATCGCCTTCGGGGCTCCTGCACTTGATCTCGACAAGCTGCGTGCCTGGAAGGGGGCGGTTGTCAAGAAATTGACCGGCGGCCTGCGTGTGTTGGCGAAGCAGCGCAAAGTTGAGGTCGTGCAGGGCACGGGGCGGTTCGTGAGCCCGAATGTCCTGGAAGTCATGGGCAACAGTGGCTCTGAGCGCATTCGCTTCGACCAATGCATCATCGCGGCCGGTTCCGAGGCGGCGCGTCTGCCCGGATTGCCCGACGACAAGCGCATCATGGATTCCACCGATGCGCTGGAGTTGCCCGAATTCTCCGCTGGCCTGCTGGTCATCGGCGGCGGCATCATCGGGTTGGAGATGGCCTGTGTGTACGATGCCCTGGGAAGTCGTGTCAGTGTCGTGGAGCTTACTCCGCAGCTGATGCCTGGCTGTGACCCGGACCTCGTGCGGCCGCTGGAACGTAGGATTCGGGGGCGCTACGAGCAGATTCTGCTGGGCACGAAGGTCACGAAGGTCGAGGCCTTGTCCGAAGGCTTGCGTGTGACATTCGAGGGCGAGAAGGCTCCGGGCCCGACGGTGTTTGAGCGGATTCTCGTCGCCGTTGGCAGGGTGCCGAACGGCAAGGCCATCGGCGCGGATGCGGCGGGCGTCAACGTGTCCGACAGGGGCTTTATCCCTGTGGATAAGCAAATGCGGACCAACGTGCCGCATATTTTCGCAATCGGTGATATCGCTTCAATGCCCATGTTGGCACACAAGGCGATGCATGAAGCCAAGGTCGCCGCCGAGGTGGCTGCGGGCGAGAAGCGCGCGTTCGATGTTCGCGCGATTCCATCCGTTGCCTATACGGATCCGGAGATTGCCTGGGTGGGGCTCACGGAAACCGACGCCAAGGCGAAGAGCATCCCGTTCAAGAAGGGCTCGTTCCCGTGGGTGGCCAACGGCCGCTCGCTCTCGCTGGGTCGGGATGAGGGCTTCACAAAAATTCTGTTCGACCCCGAGACCCATCGCGTGTTGGGCGGTGGCATCGTCGGTACTAACGCCGGAGAGCTGATCAGCGAGATCGCTCTGGCGGTCGAGACCGGCTGCGACGCGGCGGATGTGGGGCTTACGATCCACCCGCATCCGACCCTCTCGGAGACGGTGGCCGCCGCGGCTGACGCGTTCGAAGGCACTCTGACCGACCTGTATATCCCGAGAAAGTAGTGCTTCGCCGCGCGGTATCGTGGAAGGATGCCGCTGTGGGCGCGACGCATGTGCCGCACGGTTGGGCCGCGACTGGGGCGGGCGTGGGCGAACAAAGCGTGCGGGCCGAACGACTACGCTGTAGGCGATCACCACCCAGATAGGCTCCGTGCCATCTGCCTGCGGTCCGGGTGCGCGTTGAACTTCGCTGTGGCGGCACGGTCGGATGTCAGTCTGGCGCTCCGGGAGTCCACGCGGTGGCAAATGACCAGCTGATGTCGCTCTCGCTACCCTCGCGGGTGCCGCGCTGGCTTTATTCACGACCCTTTCTCCTCGCTGCCGCCTTGGGTTGGTTGAACATTCACCAACGCCACCGGTTTCTGTTTCCCGCCGCGGTGCTGCTGGTGGCTCTTGTCGCCGGGCTGCTGACTGTGCCGGTCGTCGGTCAAGCCTTCGAGATCGCGGCCGTCTACCCGGTCACACCGTTCGTTTCTCTGGCCGCGGCCTGCGCGATCGCTACCAGCCGTCGTAAAGCGTGCTTACAGGCGAGTGTGGTCGATTCCTGGCTGGCGCCCTTGGGATCGCCGCCGTCACTCGCTCTGAGAGGGCTACTCGCGCCTGTTTTGCAGCTGGCTGTTTTGTTGTTGGCCATAGCCATCCCATTTCTCGCCGGCTCATTGAGTTTGACTGGCGCTGTAACCCTGTGGTCGACCGCAGGCGCCGCTTATCTCGTCGGTGTTGCCTTTGGGTCGTTATCGCGCCATGACGCGGCGGTCGGCGGCAGAGATTTTCACTATGTCGAAGTGCGCAAGCCGCGGATGAATTGGGCACAGGCCCCGCAGCTGCGGCCTCTGTCGTTTTGGGCCGTGGGACAGGCGCGGGTGTTCGCCAAGCCGAAGGTCACCGCCGGGGCGTTGCTGTTCGTGCTGCTCGCGATTCCAATGGGTACCCACGGCGAGCAGGTCATTGCCATCGCTGCTGGAGTTTGGGTGCTGCTGTATGTCGTGGCGCAGTTGATTGCGTCGATTTTGGTTGCTTTCAGGGCGGCGCGATGGCTAGCGCCCACGACAGTTGGTTACGCTCACTTTACTGCGGCGCTGGCTCATAGGGTGTTGCTGGCGCAGCTGTGGACGTGGGTGTGGGTCGTCTTCCTGACGTCCGCGGCGGCATTGCCGGCGCTGCTGCAGCGGTCGGCAATAACCCTGGCGGTCTTTTTCATGCTGTTGTCCTGCGCCGGCATTGCTGTCGCAAGCTGGCTTGCCTTGAGACTTGTGGGGATGCGCACGCCATGACAAAACCGTCGGGGACGGTTTTGGACGGCGAACGCCGGCCCGAAGGGCAAGGCGCAGGGACGGCGCCTTGCACTGCCGCAGCCGTTGCCTTGAGCGTCGAGCACTTGCACGCCGGCTATGAAAAGCACCGCGTGCTGATCGATGTAAATCTGACTGTCGCACGCGGCGAGTGGGTGGCGCTTCTCGGTCCGAACGCGAGCGGTAAAACGACACTGCTTCACTGCGTGGTGGGCACGATGACTCCTGCTTCAGGGACTATTGTCGTCTGTGGCCATCCTCTGCGTAGCGATCCTGCGGGGGCGAAGGGCAGGTTTGGATTTGCCTGTGCGCCTGAGCGCCTGCCGGGACTGTTGACCGGCAGACAGTGTCTGGAGGTTTACGCGGCAGCGAAAGGATTGTCCGCCATTGGCGCGGATGTGTTGCAGTTGGCGGAAAGTTTCCAGTACTTGGCCATGCTCGACCGATTTGTTGCGGCGTATTCACTGGGGACGCGGCAAAAGCTGGCGGTTCTACTCGCGTTGCTGGGTGAGCCACAGTTGGTTGTGCTCGACGAGGCGTTCAACGGCCTCGATCCCGCAAGCGCCCTGGCGTTGAAGCATTTCTTGCGGGATCGCGTGTCCGCGGGGAAGTGCAGCGTGCTGTTGGCCACACACGCTCTCGATATCGTCGAACGCTACGCCGACCGCGCCGCCTTGTTGCTGAACGGGCGTATTGCCCACGAATGGCGTAAGGATGAGCTCGCGGCGATGCGCGCGAAGTCGGAGGAAGGGTTCGAGGCAGCGCTGGCCGCCGTGGCGGTGGAGGTGGCAGAGTGAGGCCTGGACCCTAGAGTTTGCGCAGCCGCTCCAGATACGCCTGCTCATCTGGCATGCGCCCTTGCCGCTGTGCTTCCCAGAGCGCTTCAGCGAGGGGTTCCAACATGGCGTGCTCTGCCGCATGGGCGCCACTGAAGCGTGCGGACAGCTTTGCGTGGATCGCGGCAATGCCCGCTGGCCGGTTGGTCGCGACCTGCTCGCGGATCGCCAGATGTAGCCCCATGTGGAGGAACGGATTTTCGCGCCCGCCCTCGGGCGTGAACTCCGCGCCCAACGTGTCTGTGTCCGATTCCAGCCACTCCACGTACTCGGGATGCTCTGCGATCACGGCCGCCAACTGCGCTTCCAGCGGCTCAAGCGGCGCGCGCGCGCTGAATTTGCGCCACGCCTCCAGGTACATCCGGCGCATCTGCTCGCGATTTTGGCCTGCAAAGACTGGCATGGTGTTATTTCAACAACCTCAGCGGCACCCGCTGTGTCTTCTTGCGGGCGCCAGGCTTGTCGTGAGCCAGCGGTGCGTCGGAGCGCTTCAGCTGCGGCGGTGGAGTCTTGTGAGGATATTCACAAAGGTCCCTGATGATGCACTTCGGGCAGGCCGGTAGCCGCGCCGTACAAACATAACGCCCGTGGAGCAACAACCAGTGATGCGCATTTTTTTTGAACTCATCCGGCGTGTTGCTCATCAGCGCATCCTCGACGGCGCGAGGCGTCTTTCCGGGTGCCAGGCCGGTACGGTTGGCGACGCGGAAGATGTGCGTGTCGACAGCGATCTCGAGATGGCCAAATACCATATTGAGCACCACGCTGGCGGTTTTCCGGCCTACGCCCGGCAGCGCTTCCAGGGCTTCGCGGTCGGCCGGCACCTTGCCGCCATGCAGGTCGATGAGCTGTTGACTGAGCCCGATCAGGTTTTTGGTCTTGGCGTTATAGAGCCCTACGGTTTTGAGATAGGGTTTCACGCCGTCCTCGCCGAGCGCCACGATGGCCTCGGGGGTGTTGGCGACCGGAAAGAGTTTTCGGGTCGCTGCGTTCACGCTTTTATCGGTCGTATGCGCCGAGAGCATGACTGCGACGAGCAGCTCGTACGGCGTGTTGTAAAGAAGCTCCGTCGTCGGCTCTGGATTGGCTTCCTGCAGACGGCGATAGATGGCTTTACGTGTGGCCGGATGCATTCTTCTGGCGCCTCACCGCTTGTTTTCGCGCCGCCAGGATCGCGGCTTGTTCTTCGGTACGGCGCCTCATGCGCACAGTGTGAGCGTGGAAGCGCTCTCGATTCGCAGCCGGCTGCGGCTCGGGTGGCGCGTCAACGAGAGTCTCCCGACTCACCATCTTTATGCAATCCACCGGGCAAGGCGACACACACAGCTCACATCCTGTGCAGAGTTCCGTGAGCACCGTATGCATTTGCTTGCGCGTGCCCACAATGGCATCGACTGGGCAGGGCGGCAGGCATTTCGCGCATCCTATGCAGACAGTTTCGTCGATTTGAGCGACCAACGCCGTGCCTTCAACACCATTCAAAGGGTTGAGCGGTAACACTTCCCGGTGCAGGAGTGAGGCAAGCGCGACGATGGTTGTGCTGCCCCCGGGAGGGCACTGATTGATTGCCGCCGTGCCGGCCGCGATCGCTTCGGCGTACGGACGACATGCGCTGTAGCTGCAACGCGTGCACTGTGTCTGTGGCAACAGTGCATCGATGTCGTCGGCGCCAACCATTTAGCTGATCTTCATTCCCGGCGTCGCACCGGCGTCGGGTGAGAGCAGGAACAAGCCGGGGTTTTCACCGCTCGCCGCCAGTACCATGCCTTGCGAGACGCCGAATTTCATCTTGCGCGGCGCCAGGTTGGCCACGACCACCGTAAGCCGGTCTTTTAACTTCGCCGGGTCGTAGGCGGACTTGATGCCGGCAAACACAGTGCGGGTCTCGGATCCGAGGTCGAGAGTGAGCTTGAGCAGCTTGTCGGCACCTTCGACGTGCTCCGCGTTGACGATGCGGGCGACGCGCAGGTCGACCTTCTTGAATTCGTCGATGGAGAGGGTTGTTGGCGCGCCTGCGCCGTCGCCCGAGTTTGCCGCAGCCGCAGGGCTTAAGCTGGTGCCTCCAGTGGTCGCTCCAGCTACGCCTTTCGCCGCCCCGCCGGAGTTCACCTGCGCCGCCGCGCCGCTCGGTCCGTCCCCGGTTCCTCCGGCCGCGGCTACCTTGCCGCTGCCTTGGCCCTTCTTTCCTTGGGGTTTCCCGGCCTGCGCCGCGACGCCGGCAGCGTCTGCCACTGGCTCCGCATCAAACAATGCATCCAACTGCTTAGGATCCACCCGCGTCATCAAATGCTGATACGCATTGACGCGCGTCGGCAAGACTTCCGCATCACTCCAGCGGAACGGGCGATCGAGCCCGAACAGCTCCTTTGCGGCCCGCTCCGTCACCTGCGGCAACACCGGCGCCAGCAGCACGCTCAACAGTTTGAATCCCTGCAGCGCGCGTGAGCACACGTCCTGCAGCTCGGGATAGTTGGCTGGATCCTTCGCCAATATCCACGGCTGATGTGCGTCGAAGTCCTGATTGATCCGGTCGGCGATCGCCATTGCATCCCGCATGGCTTTACCCAACTCGCGCGCCTCGTAGTTTTCCCGCGCGAGGGTCGCTTGTGCGTGCGCCTGCTGCACGAGGAGTGCGGTGTCGCCCTGATACTTCAGCTCACCGCCAAAGTACTTGGTGATGAAGTTCGCCGCGCGGCTTGCGATGTTGACGTACTTGCCGACGAGGTCACTGTTTACGCGAGCGATGAAGTCTTCCGGATTGAAATCGAGGTCCTCGACATTCGAATTCAACTTCGCCGCGATGTAATAGCGCAGCCACTCCGCGTTCATGCCGACATCGAGGTAGCGCAGCGGGCTGATGCCCGTGCCGCGCGACTTCGACATCTTTTCGCCGGACACGGTGATGAAGCCGTGCACATACACGTGATCCGGCACCTTGTACGGTTTGCCCGCGAACTTCAGCATCGCGGGCCAGAACAGCGTGTGGAAATAGATGATGTCCTTGCCGATGAAGTGCACCTGCTCGGTGTCGGGCGCCGCCAGAAACTCCTCGAAGCTGCGCGGTTCGCCGTTCGCGCGCGCCTTGCCGGTCTCGAAGTAGTTCTTGAGCGACGCGAGATAGCCGATCGGGGCATCCAGCCAGACGTAAAAATACTTCCCCGGAGCCTCGGGAATCGGAATGCCGAAATAGGGCGCATCGCGCGAAATATCCCAATCGCCCAACGCCTGGTCGCCCTTGCCTGAGAGCCACTCCTTCGCCTTGTTGATGACCTGCTGTTGCAGCCGACCCGGCGCCTCGAGCCAGGTGCGCAGGAACTCAATGCAGCTGCGGGTTGGAAAGCTGGAAGAAGTAATGATCCGAGCTCTTCAGGACCGGCTTCGCGCCCGAGAGGGTCGAGTACGGGTTGATGAGGTCGGTGGGCGAGTACACGGTGCTGCACACTTCGCAGGCATCGCCGTACTGGTCCTTCGAGTGACAGTTGGGGCATTCGCCCTTGATGTAGCGGTCAGGGAGGAACATCCCTTTGACGGGATCGTAAAACTGCTCCACCGGCTTGACGTAAATGAGCCCGGCTCTCTTCAGTCTGCCGTAGACATCCTGCGACAGCGCTACGTTCTCGGGAGAGTCCGTGGAGTGCCAATGGTCGAAGCTGATATGAAAGCCGCGCAGATACTGCGGCCTACCTGCGGCAATCCGCGCCACGAGCTCCTGGGGCGTAATCCCCTCGGCCTCCGCCTTGAGCATGATCGGCGCGCCATGCGCGTCATCCGCGCACACGAAGTGCACCTCATTTCCCAGCATCCTTTGGAATCGCACCCAGATGTCGGCCTGGATGTACTCCATGATGTGCCCGATGTGAAACGGGCCGTTGGCGTAGGGGAGGGCGGTGGTGACGAAGAATTTGCGTGGCATATCGGTAGCTTACAGGGGGAGGTCGAGGTGAAACAGCCTCGCCGCGCAGCGCGTCGCCGCCGATCGGCTATTCGCGGATGCGAACGCGATCCTCTTCGACAATCCACAATGTCCCGGGCAGGCGCTCGCGGGGCAGCAGTGCAAGAATCCGCTCGACCGCCGCTTCGGCCACACTATGATCCTGGCTGGCTAGGCGTAATACGGCAATGCTGGGGTATTGCTGCGGCGGATAAGCGCGGATGTTGGAGAAATCCAGGTCGAAGGTGATCAGCGCGCGCTGTTCGCCGGCACACACCTCGATTACTCGTTCATCAGGTTTGCCGTTGAGAGCCTCCTCGGCAACGGAGTGCGCCTCATGGCCCGCTGCGGCAAAGAGCTTTGCCAGCGACGGTGACAGATTCTCGTCGAGTTTGAACTTCACGCCGCCGCGGTCGTCATGACGACTCGCTCGCGTGCGAGCTCCGCTGCATAGGCTACGGCGGCTGCTACATCGTCAAGCTGCAATGTGGGATAGAGATCGACGATCTCTCGCGGGGGTCGCCCTGCGGCAAGATTATCGAGCACCACAGAAACCATGATTCGGGTGCCCTTGATGCAGGCTTTGCCGTGGCAGACTCGAGGGTCGATGCTAATTCGTTCCAATAATGGACTCATGGGCGCACCCTTTTGGCAAAACATTGCCTGGGGTCAGTATAGAGCGATCCGGACTCAGCGTCACGGCGCCATTTTTGGGCTTTCCACGCAAAAAACGCGGCGTAACTAGCGTCCGGAAACGCACGCCTAACTGGCGTCGGGAAACGCGCGCAGCCTAGCCAGCTTCCTTCAACGCCTCGAATTTGGCCTTGTTGATGGCCTTCTTATAGGCCTCTTTGCCGGTGATCTGCCGGCTGTCGAGCAGCTGTTGGATCGCGGTGTCCATGGGGCGCATGCCGAACTGGCCGCCGGCCTGCATGACGTTCTCGAGCTGGTCGAGCTTGCCCTGGCGGATGAGGTTGGCGGCGGCCGGCGTATTCACGAGAATCTCGAGGGCCGCGACGCGGCCCTGCTTGTCGGAGCGTTGCAGCAGCTGCTGCGACACGACGCCTCGCAGGGAGGTTGAGATCATGGTCCGCACATGCGACTGCTTGTCGGCGGGGAACACGTTGATGATGCGGTCGACTGTTGGCGCCGCGCCGTTGGTATGCAGGGTTCCCATGACGAGAATACCCATCTCGGCCGCGGTCACCGCGATGCTCATGGTCTCGAGATCGCGCAACTCGCCTACCAGAATGACATCCGGGTCCTCGCGCAAGGCCGAGTGCAGCGCGGCAGCGAAAGTCGGCGTGTGCACGCCGATCTCGCGTTGGCTGATGAGGCAGCTCTTGCGCTGATGCACGAACTCGATCGGGTCCTCGATGGTGAGAATGTGGCCCTTCATTCGCGTGTTGATATCGTCGATCATCGCCGCGAGCGTGGTCGACTTGCCCGAGCCCGTCTTGCCGGTGACGAGAATGAGGCCGTTGTTCGCGCGACACATCTGCCGCACGGCATCGGGAGTCTTGAGCTCATCCAACGTGTATGCTTTGGACGGGATCACCCGGAAAACCGCGCCCATGCCGTTCAGCTGGCGCATCACATTGACACGGAAGCGCCCCCGGTCAGGCAGAGTGTAGGCAAAGTCCGCGCCGTCCTTCGACTCGAAGCGCTCCAGCGCCGGCTTCGGCATGATCTCGTAGAGCGCCTGTTTGACGGCATCCGCCGCGAGCTTATCCGGGCGCAGCGGCATCAAATCGCCGTACAGGCGAACGCGCGGCGGGTCGCCCGCGATGAAGTGCAGGTCGGAGCCTTTCTTTTCCAGAACTTCCAACAGGAAGGCGTCGATTTCGGCCACGATGGTCGCTTCAGGAGGTGGAGGTCGATGAGGTCGCGGCCGGCGTCTGGCCGGTGACGTCGAGCTTGGGCAGCATGTTGGTGTCGGTCACGAACTTCTGCAAGGCGCGCTTGTCCGTTGCGTATCCGTAGGCATCATCGGGGTCGATCTCGCGCGCCGTGACGGCCGCCAGCAGCGCCTGGTCGAAGAGTTGCATGCCCAGGTCCCTACCCATCTGCATCTGGCTCGGGATCTGGTGTGTCTGGTCGGTCTGAATGAGCTTCGCGACCGCCTTGGTCATCATCAACACTTCGCAGATGGCCTTGCGCCCGCGCGCATCCGCGGTTTTGACCAGAATCTGGGTGACCACGGCCAACAAGCTCTGTGACAGAAAGGCCTTGGTCTGCTCGCGCTCCTCCACCGGAAGAGCGTCGATGATGCGGTCGACCGTCTTCACCGCGCTCGTGGTGTGAAGCGTACCGAGCACGAGGTGACCGGTTTCCGCGGCAGTCATGGCCATGGAGATCGTTTCAGCATCGCGTAACTCGCCGACGAGAATGACATCGGGGTCTTCGCGCATCGCCGCCCGGACGCCTTCGGCGAAGGTTGGAATATGTGTGTTGAGCTCGCGCTGAATGACCTGACTATTCTTGCTGCGGTGAACGAACTCGATCGGGTCCTCGAGGCTGATGATGTTCAGTTTCCGGGTGGTGTTGAGGTGGTCGATCATCGCTGCCAGCGTGGTCGACTTTCCGGTACCGGTGGAGCCGGTCACCAGAATCATGCCTTGGTGAAAATCGCAGAGTTTGGTGACGACGGACGGAAGCGCGAGCTTCTCAAGAGACGGCACCTCGGACGGAATCGACCGGAAGGTTGCGCCCACGCCGGTCTCCTTGCGGTAGACGTTGACACGGAAGCGTCCACCTTCGCCCGAAACGTAGGAGAAATCGAGGTCGTTTCCCTTGGAGAACTGTTCCGCCTGCGACCGCGTCAGGATCTCGGCGATATAGCCCTCCAGCTCAGCCTGCCGCAGCTCGCGGAACTTGATAGGCATGAGGTCGCCGTGCATACGGAGCATGGGCGGCACGCCGACGGCCAAATGCACGTCAGAGCAGCCCTGCTGCGTTCCCAGCTTCAGGAACGCGTCAATACGCGCCAAGGTCGCACCTCGAAGTTTCTATAGGACGCTGTTTAGCCCGTGCCGGGCAGGGTAATCAACAGCTTGTGACAGGAAATTTGACCTAACGCACGCAGTTTAGCTGAGGGTCGTAGGACTTGACATAAGTCTTTGCCTTGGCCGCGTCCATTGGGCCTGAAACTCGAGCGCCCAAGGCAGTCGGGTTGGGCCGGGCCGCGTAGGTCGAGCCGCGCAGGCCTTACAGGTACCTTTCCAGAGTGAGCCGGAATTCGTCCATGCTCTGGAAGCGCTTGGTCTTATCGACCGCCATGGACTTCACGACCATGTCGGACAGGCCGGGCGGCAGTGCCGGATTGAGCTCCTGCGGGATCCGGGCCTTGCCCTGGACGTGCTGGTACATGACGGACATGTGATCGCCTCGTGAATAGGGCGGCACACCCGTCACGGTCTCGTAGAGCATGACGCCCAACGCATAGATGTCGGCCCGCTCGTCGACCTTTTTGCCGAGAATTTGCTCCGGCGCCATGTATTTCGGCGAGCCGATGACGTAGCCGGTCTTGGTGAGCTGGGTATCGCCCTCGCGGTGCGCGGCGGCGACGCCGAAGTCCACAATCTTCAGTAGTCCTTCCTGATTGATGAGGACGTTGGCCGGCTTGAGGTCGCGATGGACGATGCCGACATGGTGCGCGACCGTCATTCCCGTGCAGATATCGATCGCGAACTGGATGGCGCGCTTCAGCTCGAGCGGCTTCTCGTTCACGATCTCCGATCCGAGCGTATGCGAGGGGAAATACTCCATGGAGATGGCGTAATTTCCCTGGATGTAGAGGAAGTCGTAAATGCGGATCACGTTCTTGTGCGTGATCTTGCGGGAGTAGCGCAACTCGTGGACGAAGCGCTTCATGACTTCCTCGTCCCCGGACACGTTCGGGTTGAGGAACTTCAGGATCAGCCGCTCATCGACGACCGTATCCTCCATCAGCAGCACCGTGCCGAAAGCGCCACGACCGATGCGATCGATGTACTTGTAGCGGCCTTCGATGATGTCGCCCGGCTTCAATGTGCTGATGTCGAGGCGCGCGTTGCTATCGGCATGCTTGACCGCCTGTCCGACGGCAGCTTCGGACATGAGTAGCGTTTTCGACTGCTCCTGCGCCGCCGGTTGCGGTGGCCGGATGGCAGCTGTTGGCACCATCGTCGCGGTCGGCCCGGTGGCTGCCGCAGGAGGCAAGCCGCCGGAGAGGCGGCTGTCGAGCTCCGCCATCGCGGCGTGCGCAATACGCGCGATCGTTTGGTCCGGAGAGGCGAGGTGTGTTTGAAGCTCGGTACGCAGCTGCTCGACATGGCGCTCGTCGACGATTTTCGAGAGCGCTTGAATCGCTTCGATGCGCACTTCGCGCTCCGGGCGCGCTGCGAACGGCAGCAGCGTCTCGATCAGCTTCGAATCACCCAGCTTGCCGAGCGCTCGAACCACGATCGGGATCGCCTTGGCGCTGCCGGCCTGCAACATCTCGGTGAGACGCGGTACGGCCTTCTTGCTGCCGATTTCGGCCAATGCATCGACCGCGCGCTCGCTGACCCACCAGTCGTTGTCGTGCGTTGCCTGAATGAGCGATTCGACGGCACGCTCATCCTTGGTCTGGTTGAGGATCTCGATGGCCGCGCGGCGGATGTCCTCATCCTTGTCGCGCACGAGCTGCAGAACAGCATCGATTACGCGGGGGCCGCCGATCTTGCCCAAGGCATCCGCGGCACGGCTGCGTACCCACCAATCGCTGTCCTTGAGGGCTTCGAGCAGGTACTTGACCGATCGGGCGTTCCCAACCTCATTGAGAACCTCGACCGCCGCGCGGCGAGCGTTCTCGTTCTCGTCCTTGAGAATGTCAATGAGGTAACGAATCGTCTCGGGGTGGTTTGCCTTGATGACGACGTCAATCGCCTTGTTCTGGACGTCGATCTCCGGGTCCTTCAACAAGGCGCAGACGCGCTCGATGTCGATGGGACCGTCGATTCTGTGCAAGGCGGAGAGGGCGGCGCCGCGAATCAGCTTGTTGTTATCTTTCAGCAGCCCTTGCAATGCGGTCTGTATTTCCGGCGTGTTGAAACGCGACAGCACATTGATGATGTGCACGCGTGCGATGGGGTCCTTGCCATTGACGCGGCCGATGAGCTCGGGGACGGCACTGACATCGGCAATTTCGCCGATGATGCGGAAGAGGGCGGCCTTTTCGTTGGCTTCCTGCGCGTAGGCCGCAGTCAGCAGCTCGCGCACGCCGAAGCGCGATTTCTGCGCAGCAATCACTTCCAGCACGGCAGCCTTCGCCACGCCCGGTGTGCCGAGCGCCTCGAGCAACAGATGGGGCGGATAGCTGCGGTTGCTGGTGAGCGCCCAGGCGATGCCCGCAATGACGCGCGGGCTGCCTTGGATCAGGCCTTCGACAAACTGCGGAAAGGTTTTCTGGTTGACCAGACCGGTGAGCACTTCGACGAACGCCACGGTCGCGTTCTTGTCGGCCTCGGGCAACGCCGCGAATACCGGTTCGATGGCCCCTGCACCCAGGTCCTTCAGCTTCGCAATCGATTTCTGGGTGGCCGGACTTGCGGGGTCCGTCGCGGCCCGGATCTCAGTGACCAGGCGGTCCGCGCGCAAATTCGTGAAAAAGCTCATTCAGCCTTTCCGTTGAGAGCCCGTGGTGGGCCCGCGATTCCCGCACTTATCCCGTGACACCCTCGCGCAGGCGAAATTGAGCGAGCCGGTGCCCTCAGGTCAGGCGGGCGGGCATTGTCGCCTAGGGTTTCCACGCAGCTTGCGCGAGCATTCCTTGAGGCGACCACGCGATTATGCCACAGCCGGTGATTGGGACAGACCTTCGGGTCGTGCGATCTTGGCATGGCTGACCATGCGCGCGGGGCCGGCAGCCTCTACAATCGCGCTTTGGGTGTTCTTTCTGGTTCAACATGCCTGATGAATCGACTTTGGATGCGCTGCGTGCCGCTCTGGGCACTTATGTTGAGCCGTACTCGGGGCAGACGCTCGCCAGCGCGCAGGCGGTACGGGAAGTCAAAAGCCGTGCGGATGGCGGCTTCACGGCGCACATCGTGCTCGGTTTTCCACTAGGTGGCTACCAGGAGGCGCTAGGTGGGGCGCTGCGGCAGCACATCGCGCTCGCCGGTATCCAGGCGCCGCTTGCCGTGGAGCTCGAGTCCGATATCAAGGCCCACGCCGTCCAACGCAATCTCAAGCCTCTCGAGCAGATCAAGAATGTCGTAGCGGTTGCCTCGGGCAAGGGCGGCGTGGGTAAGTCCACGGTTGCCGTCAACCTGGCTCTGGCCTGGGCCGCGCAAGGTGCTCGGGTTGGAATATTAGACGCAGACATCTATGGCCCGAGCCAGCCGCTGATGCTGGGTCTGGAGGGACAGCGACCGTCCTCACCCGATGGCAAACACCTGCGGCCGCTTGAGAGTCATGGCATCACAGCCATGTCCATCGGCTTCCTCGTGGACGCCGAACAGCCCATGGTCTGGCGCGGGCCAATGGTGACGCAGGCGTTGACGCAACTTCTGTCAGAAACACACTGGGGAAATCTCGACTATCTGGTCGTCGATATGCCTCCCGGTACTGGCGACATCCAATTGACCCTCGCGCAACGCGTCCCGGTCGCCGGCGCCGTCATCGTGACCACACCCCAGGATATCGCCCTCGCCGATGCGCGTAAGGGACTCAAGATGTTCGAAAAGGTGTCGGTCCCCGTGCTGGGTATCGTCGAGAACATGAGCATCCACGTTTGCTCGAATTGCGGACACGCGGAGCACATTTTCGGCTCCGGCGGTGGTGCCCGTATGGCCGAGCAGTACGGAGTGCGGCTCCTCGGCGAGTTACCTCTGGATGCCCACATTCGTGAGGAAGCTGACGGCGGCCGTCCAACTGTCGTAGCGGCCCCCGACTCTGCGCGCGCCAAGGCCTATTTCGACATGGCGCGCCGCACCGCCGCCGTTCTCGCACTGCGCTCCCGCGACCGCAGCAACCTCTTCCCGAAAATCGTGATCGAAGAAACCTGATACCCACCCACGGTTGAGGGTCTAGGTGAGGTAAGCGCAGACGCGCTCGAAAAAGGCTCCTTCCGGGGGACGCCGCAAGTACGTCCCTGTAGGCTCTGGCGCAGTTCCCTACTGCGCAAGCCCCCGGAAGGAGCCTTTTTCGAGCACGTCTGCGCATCCACTCACGGGGTTGGTTTTGGTTCCAGAGACCAAACCGCGAATGGGTGCGCGTCCGCGATCGAAGAAGGTCCTTTCCGGGGGCTTGCGCTGTATGGAACAGCGCCAGAGCCTACAGGGATGTACTTGCGGCGTCCCCCGGAAAGGACCTTCTTCGATCGTGGACGCGCGTACGTTGAGTAGGTCTTCAGAGAGTGGGGCGTTCAGCTCAGGGCTGCCGAAACTGTTTGGCCAACTTCAGAGTTTGCCCCTGGTAGTTGGATTTGATGGACTGCCCATAGAGCGTCTGCGGCACCTCCGCCATGCGCTCATACCGCAACCACCCCACAATCTGCCCATGCTCGAGCAAGAAGGGCACTTCATGCGAGCGCACCTCGAGCACACCGCGGCTGCTGCCAGCCTTACCGTCCGCCTCACTCCACCCAAACCCAGGATCAAAAAAACCCGCGTAATGCACCCGAAACTCCCCCGCGCGAGTGTCGTAAGGAAGCATTTCAGCCGCATAGTTAGGCGGCACCGCAATGGTCTCCTTGGTCATCAGGATATAAAAGTCATCCGGATCCAACGTCAGCGACGGTTCCTTGTGAAACCGCAGCGGGTCCCAAAAATCAAGCGGATCGTAGTCACGCCGATCCAGGTCAATGCGCTTGGTATTCTTCTTGGCGCGCCATCCAATCAGGGTGTGGTTCGCCTCGGTGCCGCGCAGATCCACCGTAAACGGCAAGATTCCAGGCCGGTCACTCGAGCGGGCGCGCTCATCGTGCGCGCCGTCGCCGATAATGAGCCCGTTGTCGAGCAGCTCGTTCCACTCGTTCACAGTGATCTGCCTGGGCACCGCTCCCACACTGCGACGGAATCGAAGTTGGTTCAAGCGCGTGCCCGTGCGCACCACCACACTGAAGCTGCGCGGAGCGATTTCAATGTACAGCTGGCCTTCGTAACCACCCTCGACCTGATCGAAATGCGTGGCGCCGTCGGCAATCAGCCGCGTCAGAATGTCGAGCCGGCCGGTCGAGCTCTTGGGATTGGCGAACGCGGCAGTCTCGCTCTTTAAGCTGATCGACTCCGCCAGCGGTACCACGTACACGCGGCCCTTTTCCAGGACCGCGCCCTGGCGCAGATCGATTTTGAATTTCTCGAAATCGGCATCCAACTGCCGCATCTTGTCGAGGACCTTGATGCCGCGCCCGGGAAGGAAGCTGGTGTCGACCGGGTAGGCGTACTGGCCCAGGCGCAGATCGATGCTGGCGGGCTGAACCTGATCGGGCTCGATGCTCTCCAGGACGGTGACGATTTCCTGGGTGCGCACCATGTCCCAGATCGCCTGAGACGGCAGGACGCCCGTGTAAGTCGATGGGCGGGCGGGGCTGTCAATCGAAGAGGGGCTTTCCGGGGTCATGGCTCGCGCTTTACTTTCTGGATCTGCATCGTCCATTCGACATCATCCTTGCCTTTCTTCTGTTCGACGCGCAAGGGTATGTAACCCAGGGACGGGGCGCACCAGAATCGGGTGACGCGTGGGGAGTATTGCTTTTCGCTGCGATACACGATCGTCTGCACGGTGCCCAGCGGTGTCGTCAGCGTTTCCTCGCCTTCGCGCGAGTAGCGGTACTCACGCACCGAGCTGCCACTCAACAGTGAGAACTTCTCCGGCGTGTGTCCGCGCAGCAATTCAACCATGAGAGCAATCTGCACCGACAAATCATCCTGGATTCCGGGCGGAATCGGTGTGATGTCGATCTTGGCGTCTTCGTTGACGCCGCTGACATGGTTGTGTTCCCAGTCATACTGCACGTTCGCGTCGCGTTTGGTCGAGGAGGTACCAGCGCTGGCCTTGTAACTGAGAGGGCGAACACCGTCAGCGGTGACTCGCAGCACGCTCTCATTTGTGGGGCGCTCGGAAAGCATGCGACCGATGCCGCGCGGTTCGCTGTTCGATCGGTAGATCCACTGACCGTCTTCCTGATGCTCGAGCCGCACGGTCGAGACAGCCACTGTCATGCCGTGCCAAATCCAGTCGTAGGTCGCGTCGAACGGTTTGAGCTCGTCCGCCGATGCCGAGTTTGTCAGCGTTGCGGCGAGGGCAGCGAAAGCCAACGCTACGAACGCAACGTTAATGCTGTTCGGAAGCCGCACTCGAGCTCTCCACAAGGGGCGTATCGAGGAGTTTGCCATCGAGGCGCACTCGGCCTTCATCCCATGAGAGGCGCCCATCCGCCACCATCCCTATTACGCGTGGATAGATGATGTGTTCCGTGGCCTGAACCCGTGCTGACAGGTCCGCTTCCGTATCTGCCGCGTGCACGGGAACTCTGGATTGCAGAACGACGGGCCCACCGTCGAGTTCCGCCGTTACAAAATGTACGCTGGCTCCGTGTTCGGCATCTCTCGCTTGGAGTGCGCGCTGGTGCGTGTGCAGCCCGGTGTACTTTGGAAGTAGCGACGGATGGATATTGAGCATCCGTCCAGCGTATCGAGCGGCAAACTCCGGCGAGAGGATCCGCATGAAGCCGGCGAGAACCACGAGATCCGCGCCTCGCGCATCAATGCTTTCGCCCAGCGCCTGTTCGAATGCTTCTCTGCCGCCCGTTCCCTGCCAAGGAACCGCCACGGCCTCAATGCCGAGGTCGCGCGCAACGGTGAGGCCCGCTACCCCGGGACGATCCGAGATCACTATTCCAACCTGCGCATTGATCTGCCGCGCGGCGCAGGCTCGCGCGATTGCAGCCATGTTGGACCCACGGCCGGAGATCAGAATGGCGAGTTGCAGTGGCGGGCGACTGCCGGAGCTCATTCGTTGATGACGACGCCGTGTCCGCCCTTGCGGACTTCGCCGATGATCTGCGCCGTCTCGCCGCGCGAGTTTAGAAGTGCGACAGCGGTGTCCGCCTGAGTGGCCGGCACGATCGCGACCATGCCGATGCCGCAGTTGAAAGTCCGATACATCTCGGACGGTTCGACGCGACCGGTGCGTTGCAGCCAGTCAAAGACAGGATCGCGGTGCCAACTACGGCGTTCGAGCACGACCTCCAAGCCATCGCGTAACACGCGTGGGATGTTGTCGGTCAGGCCGCCGCCAGTGATATGTGCGAGACCGCGCACCGGAACCGCGCGGATCAGCTCGAGAAGGGGCTTCACGTAGATGCGCGTGGGCGCGAGCAGTCGGTCGAAGAGCGGTCGCCCCTCGAGCTCTGTCGTGGCGTTGGCTTCGCCCAAGGCCACAAGTTTGCGGATGAGTGAATAGCCGTTCGAATGAGGTCCCGAAGAGGAGATGCCGACGACGGCGTCGCCAACCTCCACCTGGGTCCCGTCAATGATCGCGTCTTTCTCGACGACGCCGACGCAGAAGCCGGCGAGATCGTAGTCGTCGCCGTAGTAGATTCCGGGCATCTCGGCCGTCTCGCCCCCGACGAGCGCCGCGCCCGCTTGGCTACAGCCCTCGGCGATGCCCCGAATGACCGACTCGGCCACGTCGACGCGCAGCTTGCCCGTCGCGTAGTAGTCGAGGAAGAAGAGGGGCTCGGCGCCCTGGACGACCACATCGTTGGCGCACATCGCGACCAGATCGATGCCGATCGTGCCGTGCCGTGCCGTATCGATCGCGAGACGAAGCTTCGTCCCCACGCCGTCCGTCCCGGACACCAATACGGGGCGTTTGTAGCCCTGTGGAAGCTCGACGAGCGCTCCGAAGCCGCCGACGCCCGCAAGCACTTCGGGGCGGTGCGTGCGTTTTACGATGGGTTTGATGCGTTCGACGAGCTCGTCGCCGGCGTCCATGTCGACGCCCGCATCGCGGTAGGTGAGGCCCGAGCCTTCTTTCATGGCATCTGTGATTGTATCGGTGGCCGTACGGCACTGGTGCGTATGGTATTGTACATACCGCCAAGCGCCGTTGCGCGCGCGATTCAAACATCTCCTGATGCTTGCACTTGCGAAACACCGCGTTCGCGGTTTCCTCACCTGCATGGCGCTGCTTCTGTGGGGCCCGTTTCTGTGGGGAATGGGGCCCGTTTCCGCACTTGCCGCGCGAGCCGTCCGAGTCTACGAAGTCGACGTCAGTGGCCAGTCCACAACAGCGTTGCAGGAGGCCATGCGCCAGGCTCTGGTGCGCGCTACCGGCAGACGCGAGTCCGCAAGCGATCCGGCGCTCGCCAGCCTGATCGAGGACGCGCCGAAGTATGTCAAGTCCTACTCTCCCGGTCCCCGTGGCGAGACACAGGTGGTTTTCGACCGGACCGCTGTCGAACGTGGGATTGTCGCCGCGGGCCGCAGTGTTTGGGATCCTGAGCGTCCCTTTACGTTGGTCGTGCTCTATCCACCGCCAAGCCGCACCGACGTCGATGCGGCGCGCAGCGCCCTGGAGCAGGCCGCTGCCGCGCGTGGGCTGCTCATAAGCGTTATTCCCCTGTCGATCGTCGACGCGAATGGCACCGAGCTCGGGCGCGACGCGCTGCTGAACACCGCACAACGCTTTGGCGGCGATGAGGTGCTCGTAGGCCGTTCTGATGCGGGCGCGCCTGCCGGCCAGTACCAGTGGACGTTGTACACGGGTTTCTCGAGCCAGAGCTGGAGCGGCCCGTTGACCTCTGGGATCGACGGTACCGTCGATCTGCTGGCGCCGGCGCAGGGCGCTTCGCTCGCACAGACGGAGGCCAAGGTCCTAGTGCAGGTCGAGGGCGTTGCCAGTCTGACCGACTACGCCAATGTGGAGCGGATGCTCGAGTCAGTACCGGGCGTGCGCGGAGCTAACATCGTGCGGGCCGGTGGCAATGCGGTGACGTTCGATATCACTGCGCGTGGCGGCTCGGAAGCGCTCGATCATGCGCTCTCGGGCTCATCCCGCCTGGTGCGCTCGGGTACGGGTATGCCGCTGGTGTACCAATACCATCCTTAGAAGGGACGGCCTGTCTGCCTTCGCCATGCGGCATCTGCCGAACCTGATCTGCCTCATCCGACTAGCGCTGATCTGGCCCGTCGCGACGGCGCTCGCGGTGGGCAACTACGGGCTCGCTCTGAGTCTGTTCGTGATCGCGGCCGTCTCCGATGGGCTCGACGGGTACCTTGCCAAGCGGTTCGGATGGATCTCCGAGCTCGGTAAATTTCTCGATCCCATGGCCGACAAGCTGCTGTTGATGACCGTGTTCATCGAGGCGGCGTGGCTCGACCTCGTACCGTGGTGGATCACCGCCGCCGCGGTGGCGCGCGATGTCCTGATCGGGTTAGGTGCGCTCGTCTTCCGCGTGTGGTTCGGGCCGTTGCATGGCAGGCCGACTCGCATCAGCAAAATCAACACCGCCGCTCAGCTGCTGTATCTGGCGGGGGTGATGTTTGGCGCCGCCGTCGGGTTTCCGCCGCGCGAGGTGTTAGATGCGCTCGCAGTGCTCACGCTGGCGACCATCGCTCTCTCCGGATACCACTACACGGCCACCTTTACACGGCGGGTCTGGTCGTTGCCGCCGGCGCAAATGTCCTGAGGCCGCTCATGCAACAGCTTCCGCTTGGCGTCCGACTTCCCGATCGCGCTGTGTTCGCGAGCTTCTTGCCCGCGCGCAATGCACAGGTCGTCGAGCATTTGCAGCGGCTCGCGGACGGGCGGCTGGCCGGCACGTCCTGGATCTGTGGTCCGCAGGGCTGCGGCAAGACTCACTTGTTGCAGGCTGTGTCCGCGCAGGCCAGCACGACCATGCAAACTGGCTACATTCCGTTGCGGGACCTCGCACGGTTGGGTGTTGGAGTGCTCGAGGGGCTGCGTTCGATCCAGTGTCTGTGCGTGGATGACCTGGAGGAAGTCGTCGGTCAGAGGGAGTGGGAGCGGGCCCTGTTCAGCGTTCTGCAGGGCATAGAGGAGGGCGGCGGTCGGTTGGTCGCCGCCGCGAAAGTGCCCCCCGCGCTGCTGGCGTGGGCGCTGCCGGATCTGGGTTCGCGTTTTTCAGCAAGCGCCGTGTTCCAATTGCGCGTGTTGGATGAGGCGGAGCAGCAGGCGGCCCTTCAGCTGCGCGCGCGTCTGCGAGGGGTTGAGCTGCCTGAGGAGACGTCGCGCTGGTTGCAGCGGCACTACCCGCGGAATATGCACAAGTTATACGAGCTCCTCGATACGCTTGATGAGGCCGCGTTGGTGGCGCAACGGCGCTTGACCGTTCGGTTTATCCGTGAGGTGTTGGGGGCTACTGACTGACGCCGGTCTACACGAGGCAAGCGCAGCGCCGAGCGAAAAAGGCTCTTTCCCGGGGGACGCCGCAAGTCCAAGGACGCAGGCCGTCGCCTGTTTCTGATCCGGTGTTGTCCCTTGCGGGCTGGGCGCCCCCGGCCAACCCGCGCGACGCACGCGTCGCGCCCATGTAGGCTCTGGCCCTGTTCCCTACAGGGCAAGCCCCCGGGAAAGAGCCTTTTTCGCTCGGCGCTGCGCACCTACTCGCGATTTCGTGAATCGTTCCTAACCTTTGTCCAGCCGCACCGCGAGCGCGGCGACCCTCTTTCCCAACGCCTGCGCAAGCGCTCGTTCGTGATCCGTAAGCGCCGCCTCGTCACGCGGCCCCGCGACGTGGGAGGCACCGTATGGCGTTCCCCCTCCGCTCGTCTCGTTCAATGCGCGCTCTGTGTAGGGTATTCCTACTAGGTACATCCCGTGATGTAGTAACGGCAGCATCATCGAGAGCAATGTCGCTTCCTGTCCGCCGTGAATCGTCTGTGTGGAGGTGAATACCCCCGCTGGCTTTCCGGCCAGCCCCCCCGATACCCATAGGCTCGACGTGCAGTCGAGGAAGTATTTCAGGGGCGCCGCCATGTTGCCAAAACGGGTTGGGCTGCCAAGGATGAGCGCGTCGGCTTGTCTCAGGTCCTCCAGAGTCGCGTAGGGCGGCCCGCTTTCGGGAATCGGCCTCGCGGGCCTCTCGTTTTCCGCCGACACCGGTGGCACGGTGCGGAGTTTCGCCGCGGCGCCGGGCACAGCTTCGATACCACGGCACACCTGCCGAGCGAGTTCCGCCGTCGAGCCTTTGCGTGAGTAGTAGACGACCAGTATCTCTGTCATAAACCCTTCCGAAGTTGCGATCCGCTGCTGCCGCAGGGGTCCAATTTCAGCTTGCGCCTCCGGCGCGTCGATGTACGTTGCCACAGTGTGACTCCTTGCCGTGGTTGTCTGGTGAGGCCAAGCCGCTAGTCTGAGCTTCCCCGCGGCCGCTGCGCAGGCTCAATATCGGGTGTCTTTGTACAGAAATGGTGGTAGGCGAGCTAGTATGCTGCGCGAGGGCGGGGCTCGCATAGCGCGCTCACGAGCGGCATAGGTAACCTTGAGGCTCTCAGTTGGTTTGCAAGAAGTGTCTAGTGGCCGGCAGGGTGCAAGGCGTGTTTTATCGCGCGACCGTCGCTCGCCGTGCCCAGGAGCTCGCCATTCGCGGCTACGCGCGGAATCTGGCGGACGGCCGCGTGGAAGTACTGGCTTGCGGGGACAAGGAGGCTGTGGAGACTTTCGTGACGTGGCTCTGGACGGGTTCGAGCGCCTCGAAAGTGACGTCAGTCGATGTGACTGAAATATCACCCGAGTCCGTGCAATTGTCTGCGAATTTCCAGACGTCGTAGTTATGTTCAACATCAAACCGCGCCTGGCGTGCCTGGGTGCTGTGGCATTCCTGGTGTTTGCTGCATTGCCCGCCCACGGCGGGCTGCCGGCCATTCCCGGGCTGCACCGGCATCATCCCAAGGCCGAGCTGCATAAAGGTCCTGCGGTCGTTGCCGCGGCCAATCCGCTCGCCGTGGATGCCGGCCTGGAAATTCTCAAAAAGGGCGGTAAGGCAGTGGACGCCGCGGTGGCTATCCAGGCCATGCTCGGGCTCGTGGAGCCGCAGAGCTCTGGGGTCGGTGGCGGCGCCTTCCTCATGTATTACGACGCGAGTACAGGCGTGGTGAGCGCGATCGATGGCCGCGAGACCGCTCCGGCCGGCGCCACACCCGACATGTTCCTCGACGAGCACGGTAAGCCGTTGCCTTTCGTCGAGGCGGTGCGCAGCGGGCGTTCCACCGGCGTACCGGGCGTGATCGCGATGCTTTCGGCGGCGCACGCGCGCCTGGGCGTCCTGCCTTGGAAGGAGTTGTTTCAGCCGGCCATCCGCGCCGCAAGCCAGGGATTCAAGGTGCCGGAGCGTTTGGGCTATTTCTTGAGCGAAGGCTCGCCATTCCCGCCGACCACGGAAATCCGGGCGCTGTTCTCCAAACCCAACGGCGAGCCCCTGAACGCCGGCGATACGTTCAAGAATCCCGCGTACGCCAAGACCCTGGAGCGGATTGCGAATGAGGGGCCTCGAGCGCTCTACGAAGGCAGCCTCGCCGCGGAGATCGTGAAGACCACACAGGCCGCGCCTTTGCCGGGCACCATGACCTTGAAGGATCTTTCCGCCTACCGCTCCAATTGGACCGAGCCTTTATGCCGGCCGTACCGGCAATACACGGTCTGCGTGCCCCGGCCACCCTCGAGCGGTGTCACCCTGCTGGAAATGCTCGGCATTCTGGAAAGAACGGACATTGCCGAGCGCGGTCCGACCGATCCGCAATCGTGGTTCCTGTTCGCACAGGCGAGTCGCCTGATGTATGCGGACCGGGATCACTATGTCGACGATCCGCACTTCGTGCCCGTGCCCACCGAGCGGCTTCTTGATCCAACCTACCTGCGTCTGCGGGCCCAACTCATTGGCGAGAAGGCGGGCCCGGCGCCCCAGCCTGGCATCATCATCACCGCGCCGCGCGCCAAGGATGCAACGCGCGAGTCCGCGGGGACGAGCCACTTCGTCGTGGTGGACGCCGCAGGCAACGTGGTGTCCATGACCACCACGGTGGAGTCGGTGTTCGGCTCGAACCGGACGGTCGGCGGCTTCGTGCTCAATAACCAGCTGACGGATTTCTCGCTCGCCCCCAATGACGAAAGCGGCCACCCCGTGGCCAACGAAGTGCAGGGTAACAAGAAGCCCCGCTCCTCCATGTCGCCCGTCATTGTGCTCGATCACGAAGGGCAGTTCGTGGCGGCGTTGGGCTCTCCGGGCGGCTCGGCCATTCTCGACTACAACGCCAAGGCGTTGGTTGCGCTCCTGGCGTGGAAGATGTCGGTCAAGGCGGCCATCGAGCTGCCTAACCTCATCGCTCGTGGTGATGACTACGTCGCAGAGCTCGATCGTGTCGCGCCTGGCGTATTGGCTGGCCTGCGGGAGCGGGGGGTCGAGTTGCGGTCGGGGCGGGCGGAAAACTCGGGGTTCCACGCCGTCGTGAGGCATTCCGATGGTACCTATGAGGGCGCCGCGGACTCGCGCCGTGATGGGATGGTGAAGCAGCTTCCAGCGCAGAAGTGAGGTGGAGGGGTGAGATAAATTCCACCGCGCATACAGTATAGCTTCCGGCAAATCTTTGTTGACAGGGAGATCTATATGCGTCGTCGTGACATTGCTAAGGCACTCGCTCTTTCTGCAGGACCCGTTGTACTTTCACGTGAAGTATCTGCACAAACTTGCAACCCGCCCTGTTACCCTCGCACCGCCGCTGAAGTCGCAGCGCTGGTGACACCGGTCGACAACACGTATCCGCCGGGGAGTCCTTTCCTCGATGTCAGGCGCTATGGTGCCGATCCGAGCGGCGTCAATGACTCGACGTCGGCAATCCAGGCCGCCATCATGGTGGCGACCCAGGTGGTGAGCACAGCGGGCGGCTTGCCCTATTCCGGCGGAATTGTATTCATTCCACCAGGGACCTATAAGATTTCCTCCACGATCACCATGCGCCCCAATGTCATGATCTGGGGTGCGGGCTGTGGCGACTCTTCCCAGCGCACCAGCCTTCCTCGCTGCACCATTCTGCAACCGACCTCCGCCTTTTCCGGCAGTGATGTGATCCGCGCGGACCCCGCGGACTTCGGCGGTGGGGTCTACTGCGTAGGCATCTCTCTGTCACACTTCATGATTGATCTGGTGAACGTGGGCGGGATCTCTGGCCTTACTGCGATCCGTCTGAACTCTGTTTCCGATAACCCGGGGTTTCGAGATCTGCGGGTCTGGAACATGGGGGCGAGTCATACCGCCTTGCATATCGGAGTCAGCGCAAATCCAGGGGCTCTACTGTCAGATGGAACGGCGGCGGCATCGCCGACCTGCCGCCAGGCGCGGTCGGCCGTCAGCTGTGCCGCAGCAATGTCGGCGCGACCGGCCGCAAGCTCGGCGCGCATCAGCGCCGGGCTGGCGACCGGGTAGATGTACAGGTCGAGACCCTGCTGGCGCGCAAACTCCTGCGCCAGGCGAAATTCCAGTCCCTCGGTACCCCGCGTGCCCTTGGTATAGGTGGTCGGACCCTCCAGGGTCACCACCCGCAGCTCGCCCTTGCCGCGCGACCGGATTGACCGACCGCGGCGGGCGGCGAATAGCTGGCGGCGACCAGCGCCATCAGCGCCACGGCGGCCATGACACAGCGGGTGACCTGTCTGCCCTTATAGAACCGGTAGAACGAGTCCATGGTCGACAATCGACTCATCGGGACCTCACTTCAAGCCTTCAGGTTCGGCTAGAATACCTGCCGCGGCGCCGTGTGCGGGGCGCATGCGACAAAACTGCTTTGCGTTATGTGGATCAGCGTACAGCGTAAGTTGTTGATTTAAATAGAAATTCTGCGCAGATTGAAGTCCACGGAGAGGTGGCGGAGTGGTCGAATTGTACCTGACTCGAAATCAGGCGTAGGCGCAAGTCCTACCGTGGGTTCGAATCCCACCCTCTCCGCCACTTATGTGAAGATTGAGCCCGCAGCAGCGCGTTTACGGAGTAATCGATGCTCGAAGATGCCGTGACCCGGCTGGCCGCCGACGCCCGCCAACGCCCCCAAGGCGTTTGACCTGCGGCGCATCGGCGCCCACCCGGACTTCTGGTATCCCCTGGCCTGGGCCGATGAACTCAAGGCGGGCAAGACCCTGGCGCGCCGTTTTGCCGGCGAGCCCATCGTCCTGTACCGCGGCCGGAACGGTCAGGCCTACGCCCTGGAGGACCGCTGCGCGCATCGCCAGGTGCCCCTGCATCTGGGGGTGGTGTGCGAGAACCAGCTCAAGTGCCACTACCACGGCTGGTCCTACAACGGCAGCGGCCAGTGCGTGGATGTGCCCTACCTGGGCAAGGAGCGCCTGCCCAATGGCGTGCGCAGCTACCCGGTCCACGAGGTCGACAATCTCATTTTCGTGTTTCCCGGGCGATCCGGCGCTGGCGGAAGGCGCGCAAGCCCAAGGCCCTCGGCGCCTTCGCCAACAAGGCCTACAAGACCCGGCAGCTGAATCGTGAATACCTTTACTTTTCGGAAATTTTTCAAAAAATTTCATAAATTACATTGAGCTATTTTGCTAATGTTTTAGTAGAAGAAAATAAGTCAACCGGCTAGACTATTCAAAAATGAATCAGCAAATCTTTCTCAAAACTATTGCTGTAATTCAGAAGTCATATAAGTTTACACTATATCGTCATTATAAGTAAAACACCAAGGTTACATTTTAATCACAAAAGGTACAATTTAGTCTACAAAAGGTGCACTTCAGTGCACAATGAGTGCACAGTGACTGCAGTGCACCAAAGGTGTGCTTCAGTACGTAAAAGGTGCACTTCAGTCGACAAAACGTACACTTCAAGGCACAAAAAGTTCATTTCAAGGCAACAAAGGGTACATTTCTGTACATCAAAGGTATGCTGAGCACACAAGAAGTGCACTTCAGTGCACAAAAGGTACACTTCAATACTCAAAAGGTACATTTCAGTGCACATAAGATACACTTCAGTACACAAACGATTCGAAAGGTCAATTTAAAATTGTATTCAATTTTTTGGTAGAAATGTATCCCAATGTTCTGCTTTTATGGTCATATAGGATTAAGTATTAGACGATGATGTCGATTTATGTCGAAACGGACTTTGTTGTCTAAAATTGTGACAGAAACTGTCGTAAACCCAGACGAAATTGACTGAAATTGTCTAAACCCATTATTATTATTATTATACTTCATCGCAATCGTGCACACAATGTCATGCTTAAAAGCAAACTTGACACACTTGCACAGGCAGCGATTGCTGCAATAGGCCTATTGCCAGAAAACAATGGACTACAGTATTGCTACGGTGTATTGCCTATTGAGTTTTTGTAGTAGTAGGCACTGCCTATTGCTTTGTTTTAATAGGCCACTACCTAAATACCTCCAAAACAGTAACGACAAAAAACGATTAAGAAAAAACAAACATAAGAAAGAAAATGTTGTGATTTTTTGGGGTGATTACGCCCTTTTTGGGCCTACAGTAGCTCGGCGCAAATTTGTAAAGAATCAGCAATATGAGT
>CAVVXG010000036.1:0-54893 GCA_963752125.1 uncultured Pseudomonadota bacterium
CGCGGACTAGGTCTACGATACCGAATTGAATGGGGCAAACCGGCCTCGCGCCTGGCAGGCTCCAGTATACGGTCGCGGGCGCCAGGCAGTCCACGGCAGCCAAAGACGCACCGCGATGTTGGGGTAATTAGATGAATCCGGCAATTGTTTGGTTCCGCGACGACTTGCGCCTGGCGGACAACCCGGCGCTGCGCGCAGCGGCCGACACACACCGCCCGTTGGTCTGCCTTTATCTGCATGACGAGAGTCTCCACGATGAGCGCGGGCGCGGCCAGCGTTCCCTCGGAGCAGCGGCCCGCTGGTGGCTGCATGGATCACTGCAAGCTTTGCATGCTGCCCTCACAAAACACGGCGGCCGGCTCACCATCCTGAGCGGTGGCGCGGTGGACACCTTGCCGGCGCTTGCCGCCGCCATCGGCGCGGAGGCCGTCTACTGGAATCGCCGTTACGACAAAGCGGGCCAGGCAATCGACTCGAGCGTGGAAGGCGCACTGAAGAAACGCGACATCAACGTCGCCAGCTACAACGGCCGCCTCCTCAACGAACCCTGGGAGCTGCGCAACACAGCGGGGAAACCCTTTCGTGTCTTCACGGCTTACTGGCGCGCGGTGCTCAAACAAGGTGCCCCGGATACTCCGCTGAGCGCACCGCGCAAACTGCGCTTCCATACTCTGCCACGGCATTTCAAACTTCGCACCGTGGCGCTCGCAAGCCTCAACCTCGAGCCGCGCGCGCCCGACTGGGCGGGGGGCTTGCGCGAGCATTGGCAACGGGACGAAGCATCGGCTCACCGACGCCTGCGCCGGTTTCTAAAGACCCGCTTGCGGGACTACCCCACCGACCGCGACCGGCCCGACCGACAAGGCACCTCGCGGCTGTCCCCGTATCTTTGCTTCGGCAATATCTCGGTACGGCAGATCTGGCACGCGGCTCACGCCGCGGTGCACTCGCGCCGCTCGCCCGCGAACCCGCAGCAACTCGCGAAATTTCTCGCCGAGCTGGGCTGGCGCGAATTCAACTATCACGTGCTCTATCACCATCCCGATCTGGCCGAGCGCAACTTCCAGTCGCGCTTCGACCCGTTGCGCTGGCGAACGGATGCGCGCGCCCTGCGGGCCTGGCAGCGCGGCCTCACGGGTTATCCGCTAGTGGATGCCGGAATGCGCGAGCTGTGGGCCACCGGTTGGATGCACAATCGCGTGCGCATGGTGGTGGCCTCCTTTCTCATCAAGCACCTGCTGCATCGATTGGCGCAGCGGCGAGCGCTGGTTCTGGGACACGCTGGTGGATGCCGACCTGGCCAACAACCCCGCGGACTGGCAGTGGGTGGCCGGATGCGGCGCCGACGCCGCGCCCTACTTTCGAATCTTCAACCCGACGCCTGCAGGGGCAGAAGTTCGATCCCAACGGCGACTACGTGCGCCGCTGGGTTCCCGAGCTCGCGCACCTGCCGGCAAACGTCATTCACAAGCCGTGGACCGCCAGGACCGCGCAGCTCGAAACCGCCGGCGTGCGGCTCGGCAAGACCTATCCACGCCCGATCGTGGATCATCACAAAGCCCGCCTCCGGGCGCTCCTGAACGTCAGGTCGCTGGCGTGACGAGCTGCGCGCCGCGCTCGCGAAACGCCGATCGCAACATCGATACGGCCGCGTAGGTCACGACCACGATGACCAGCCAGCGCAGCGCCTCTAGCGGCAGTCGTCGCACGATGAAGATCGCTATCAGCACACCGACCACGCCGCCAATCGTCAGTCCCAACGCGGGACCGAACGCGAAGCGTCCGGTTCTGAAAAATCGCAAGCTCGCCACCGGCTGCACAATGCCGCACGTTCCCATCATGATGGGGAATGCCCCCAGGGGATGCAGACCCAACAGCGCCAACATCACCATGCTCGGCGCGTACGCTCCGATTCCGACACTCATCAGCGCGCCAAGGACGAAATTCACGCCCACGGCCAAGCCGAAGCGCCATCCCGCCAACCCCAGCGCCGTGCCACCCAGCGGAAAGGCGCCGAAGATGGCCATCACGAAGAAAACCGCCGCGGTCAGCAACGCAAAGCCCATGAAGATTTGAATCGCCCGGCGCGGCAGACGGCTCACAATACCCGCGCCAAGCCACGCGCCGACGGTCGCGCTGCCGACCATGCTCGCCAGCAACACCGGCTCAACGGCCACCGCAGTCACGAACACCACCGTTTCCACGAATGCGGCAGCGTTATGGCCTACATTCAGGGTGCCGGGAATGAGCTCATCCGGCGGTATCCCTCTGATTTTGAACAGCGCCGTGGTCGGAGCAAACGAGCCGATGCCGAGCGCGTCAAGGAAATCGGTACCCAAACCGATGGCAATGTCGGGGAGGGTTGGCGCGGGGCGCACCGCGCGCCGGCGCGCATCACGCACCCACGCCAGAACAAAAGCGACATTCACCACCACCAGGGCACCCAGCAGGCCGATCTTTTCCGGGCTCATGGTCGGCTCCAATCGATAATCGATATAAACATATCGTTCACCCCGAGGCGCACGGTACCGCCCGCGTCGCGAGGATTCAAGGGCCCAGAAGGCCTTTCGCGCCCGTGCGCAATGTGCCAGACTCGTCGCAACGCTGCCGGCGGCCGTTGAACTTGCGTATTCAATCAACAATCGCAGTCGCGACGCGGGAGATAGCTCGGGGAGATCATGAAAGTCAATCTGACACACGCCGCGCTTTTGTCCGTACTCACCTCAACCTCACTGCTCGCCGCATCGCCGCCGCTGCCGGCGGAGCATCTCACGGTAACCACGCTGCCGCCGAACACGCCGCATCGCATTTACGTGCTCGACGACGCGTTCGCGAACGAAATCGATGCCCGCGTGAATGTGTTCGACGGCGACACTTACCGGCGCCTCGGGCAGATCGATGCCGGCTTCAATCCGGGATTCAATCTGTCGCCGGACGGGAAGACGACCATCGTCGGAACGACCTACTACGCGCGCGGTAGCCGCGGCGCGCGTACGGACGTCGTCGAATTCACAGACAACTCAACATTATCGGTCACACACGAGATCGTACTGCCACCGAAGCGGGCGATGACGCTGCCGACCTATTTCAACTTAGGCTACAGCGGCGACAGTCATTTTGTGTACGTGTCATACGTGACTCCGGCCGCCTCTTTCGGGGTCCTCGATCCCACGAAATACGCCGTGATCGATGAGATCGATACCGCCGGGTGCGTACTTGTCATCCCCTCCGGTCCCAACAGAGTGTCCTCGCTGTGCGAGAGCGGCCGGCTGCTCACCGTCACTCTGGATGCCCAAGGACACGAAGCCTCGCGCGCAATGTCCGAAGCCTTCTTCGATCCCGACAAGGATCCGGTGTTCGCGCAGGGCATTCCGCTGTCCGACGGCTACGCCTTTCTCTCGTTTCTGGGCGACGTACACGAAGTGGACTTCTCAGCAGCACAGCCGTCGTTTCACAATCCATGGTCGCTACTTAGCGCCGCGGATAAAGCGCAGAACTGGCGCCCGGGCGGCACCCAGGTCGGTGCCATCCACCGTAAATCAGGCAAGCTCTACGTCGCCATGCATCGCGGCGGCGAAGGCACGCACAAAGAAGGCGGCAGCGAGATCTGGGTGTTCGACATGAAGACTCACCAGCGCGTGGCACGTTGGCCGCTCGCTGCCCAAAAACTCAGCGCCGCGCTGGCACTGCAAGTCTCGCAGGACGAGGCTCCCATCTTGTTCGCGGCCACTGAGCATGCCGATGTCGCGGTCTTCGATGCTCTCACCGGGCAGCTGCGCCACATCGAGCCGAAGTTGGGTCAGACACCCTGGCTCATGTTGAATCCCTAGAGCTCCCATTCCTAAAAAACACTGGCCTGGAAGGCATTGGTATGCGCCCCATTGACCGACTGTTCGAACACTCCTCGCGCTCACTGGCGCGACACACCTCACGCCGCAGCCTGCTTGGCACACTGGGAAAAATTCTCACCGGCGCAGCCCTCGTGCCGCTCCTGCCGGTGGATCGCTCCTCGCGCGCGCAAGCGGCGACCGGGGGCGGCCCGGCCATGCCGAAGGCGCCGCATTCCAAGACGGAAGCTGCCGACAGCAAGAAGGCCAGCGACGACCCGATGAGCTGCGAGTACTGGAAATACTGCGCCGTCGACGGCTTCCTGTGTTCCTGTTGCGGTGGTTCGGCAAACTCCTGTCCACCCGGCACGGCGCCCTCGCCCATCACCTGGATCGGTACCTGTCACAACCCCGCCGACGGCCGCGACTACATCGTTTCCTACAACGATTGCTGCGGCAAGACCAGTTGCGGCCACTGCGAATGCAACCGCAACGAGCGTGAGAAACCGATGTACCGGCCCTCCCGCAACAACGACCTCAACTGGTGCATGGCGAATGCCGACTCGAACTACCACTGCTCGGTGTCTGTCATTCTGGGAGTCGCGGAAAAATGAAGCGACTCCCAGCACGGACCTCAGACTCGGCAACAGCGAGCTTGGGCAGGTCCGCGCGATACGCAACAGCTGCGTTCGCCACCGTAGCTGCGCTTTTAGCGATATCACATCCCTCACAGGCCACCGACGCACCTGCGGCACGCTACCCCGCTGGCGCCACTGCGTTTCAGGCGAACTGTTCGGTCTGCCACGGGCCCAAAGGTGCCGGAACACCCTCGCTCGCACCACCCATCACCTCCTATCCCGCGCGCTATGCGGCGAACGACGAGGGTCGCAAGCAACTTGCCATGACCGTTCTGAACGGCATGTTCGGTGGGATCGAGGTGGAGCAGAAGCATTTCGACTTCAAAATGCCCGACTTCACGCAACTCGACGATGCCACGCTGGCGGCGGTACTGAATTACGTTGTGTTCGACTTAGGCCACCCCAGCGACGACACGAAGCCTCTGAACGCGCAAGAAATCGCCGCCGAGCGCGCCCATCCGGTTGACGGTGCGGCGGTGCGCGAGCATCGCGCGAAATTACTCGCGTCCCTGGGTCTTTGACAGATGAGCCGGTCGCTGGCGCGTTCGCTCAAGCTACTGTCGACAACAGCGGCGGCGCTCGTCGTAACCACAGCATATGCAAACCCGCACCAAGACTACGTCCTCTATTGCATGGGTTGTCACGGAGCACAAGCCGAAGGCGTTCCGGGGAAGGTGCCACCTCTCGCGCATGCTTTAGGGCGCTACATGCGCTCCCCTGAGGGGCGCAACTACATCCTCCGCGTCCCGGGGGCTGCGAACTCCGCGCTCACCGATGCGCAACTGGCGGCGGTTTTGAATTGGCTGGCAAAGACGTTCGACGCCGACGAGCTCGCTCAAAACAGCGCGCCGCTGTTCAGCACTGTCGAAGTGACTGGACTACGCCACTCTCCATTGCCGTCGGTACTAGCCACGCGCCGCGAGGTGGTGCACGCGCTGGAAGCTACAGGCTCCGCACCGCCGACGAGCTACTGAGGTCCGTCATGCCACCGCGGTGCAACGCGACCGAGCGGCCAGCGAGGGAATCCCCAGCGCGATGACCGGAGCGTGACCGAAACGCAGTGAAGGAAATCCCGAGAAGCGCCAACGGCGCGACGCGGGGCGACGTGGGGCAGCGGAGGGAATTCCGAGAAGCGCCAGCGGGGCGACGCGGGACAAACTGTTGCGCACAGGCGTCAAAGGAGCGCAAAACCCGTTTGACGCGCGGCTGCCGTGTGTCTTAGAGTCGATTCAACAAGTCGATATCTGCATATCGATTATCGATGAAAAGCGGTGCGGCGCCCCGCCGCACGCGCGCAAGGGGGAGTCAACATGCCTTCGTCGCTCAAACGAACCCTGGCGAGCTGTATGCTCATCGCGACCCTCGCTCCCGTTACCGTAATCGCCGCCGATGCCGATGAGGCTGCGACAGCACCGCCAAAGATGCAGGAAGTGACCGTCACCGCGAGCCGCCGCGAGGAGTCGCTCAGCAAGGTGCCGATCAGCGTGAGCGCCTTTACCCAGGAGAGCATGGACATCAAAGGCATCAAGGACATCGCTGACGTCGCGCGCTACACACCGGGGGTCCGCATCGATAGCAGCCAGACCAACCAGATTTCGATCCGTGGCATCTCCTCGACGGGCGGCTCGGGAACCACGGGTATCTATATCGACGACGTGCCCATCCAGGTGCGCGATCTCGGTTTCAACGCCGACGACGCACTGGTGAAGATATTCGACCTCGAGCGCGTGGAAGTGCTGCGAGGACCGCAGGGAACTCTGTTCGGGGCCGGCTCCGAGGGCGGCACAGTCCGCTACATCACGACGCAACCCAGCCTCACCAAGAGCAGCATCTACGCGAAAGCCGAGACCTCCTACACCCAAGGCGGCGCGATGAGCTACGAGACCGGCATCGCCGGCGGTATGCCGCTCATCGAGGGCACCCTCGGCGTACGTGCCAGTATCTGGTACCGGCGCGACGGCGGCTGGATCGACCGCATCGATCCGACCTCGCTGGGGATCGTCGACTAGAACTCCAATCGCGACGACACGGCGGTGCTACGCCTGGCGGCGCTGTGGCAGCCGACTGATACATTGAGCGTCACACCGAGCATTTTCTATCAGACACCGCGCGCGCCGTGATGTGACCAACTACTGGCCCGAGTATTCCGATCCGAGCCAGGACCAGTACGTCAGCGCGAATCCCCGGCCCCGCGCCAGGAGCCCGACAAATTCTACCTCCCGTCCATTAACGTTGACGCGGATTTCGGCGCGGTCCGACTGATTTCAACATCGGCTTATTTCCACCGCGACGAGATCACTGGTTACGACGGCACGCTGTACAACTTGGGCTACTACCAGACACTGATCAGTCCGGCAGCCGTTGCAACGGCCATCGCGCAGGGCACCGGCACGGCGCGAACCATTCCCACTGCTCGATGGCTCGGGCGTGCATCTACCGCCGGGCCTGACGAACTACCGCGCGCCCGCCTCCGTCACCAATCAGCAGCGCAACTTCCGCAGGAATCCGGCTGCAGTCGACCGAACCGACGCGCCGCGTCGAGCTGGACGGCCGGGGTCTTTTACTCCCTCAATCGCCAGTTCAGCCTCGAGGAAATCCACGATCCAATGGCGGACGCTATGTTCAACGCAGCTGTTCGGCGAGCCCATCGCCAGCATTCTTCGGCACGCCGTTGAACCCGGACGGCAGCTCCGTTCTGCCGATGGGCGATTCCTATTTCAACCGACTGATCAGCCATGACCGGCAGATTGCGGGCTTCGGTGAAGCCAATATCGAGTTGGTCCGACGGCCTGAAGCTGCTCGCGCGGACTGCGCGTCTCAAAGACCACGTTCTCCATCATCAGCCTCTCGGACGGACCGCAGAACAGCGGCCCACGCCCGGGAGCCGCCGAGAACAGCCAGACGCCGGTCACGCCCAAGGCAGGGCTCGACTGGCAGATCGACCCCAACAACATGGTGTACTTCACCTACGCCAAGGGCTTTCGCACGGGCGGCGGCAACCCGTCCATTCCCTTCGACGCGACCTATCAGAACACGAACATCGGGTGCACCGGGGATTTCCTGAACTTCGGCATCAAGAATGCCCCGTCCACCTACAAGTCGGACTCGCTGCAGAGTTTCGAGATCGGCGCCAAGAACAACATCAACAACGTGGTGCGCCTGGCCAGCAGCGTCTATTACATCAAGTGGCATAACATCCAGGGCAACGTCGTGCCGCCGATCTGCCAGATCCAATGGACCGACAATCTCGGGGACGCCGTCTCCAAGGGCTTCGACATCCAGGCGAACATCCAGGCCACTGAAGCGCTCAGCGTCGACGCAACCTTCGGTTACACCGATGCCCGCTACACGACGAACGCATACCCGAGCGGCGCTGTCATTACCGCCACCAGCGCGGCCAAGCCGTTGGTGGTCGCAGGGGACGCGATCGGGGGACCCGGAGGAACCAACGTCGGCTACTCGATCCCCCCCTACTCAATCACCCTCGGGGCGGAATACCGGTTCAATGTGCTCGAGCACGAATCGTTCTTCCGTATGGACTACAATTACCAGGCGGCCGACAAGTGGGCGCATCCCGCGACTGATCCGCGTACTTCGCAATGGGACCCGACCGGCATGCCGACACCGCACCAGACTTTCGCGTCACTGCGGACGGGAACCAACATTGGCCAATGGCTGGTCTCGTTCTTTATCGACAACCTGAGCGACAGTCACGCCATTACGAACTATAACCACCAGACCAACAGCCTCTCCGGCCCTGCCAACGGCTCGTACTTCACTACGGCAGACCTGCTGGCCAGCCCCGCCTATCGCTATATCACGTACCGGCCACGAACCTTCGGTATCACCGCCACCTACAGGCACTGATGCGATAGCGCAGCGTATTGCCGCGGCTCACCCGCCGTGACAACACGAACTGATGCGCGGCTGCGCCGCTCTTAGCGTCGAATTGGGATAATCAGGCCCGCAAGCGGGCCACCGTGCCGCCAGAGCACGCGCGCGCGGTCTCCAACAACACCGAGGAAAGCTTCGAGCGCAGGTCAGCCAGCGACCAGCGACTGGTGGGAGCCGAGATGTTGACCGAAGCGATCGGTGTGCCGTCGTCCCCGAATACCGGAGCGGCGATCGTAATATCGCCGCGGTAGTACTCCTGATCCGCCCACGCGTAGCCGGCCGCGCGCGCGGCCTCGATCTGTTTGAGGACTTCCGCCGGTTCCGTAAGTGTTTGCGGGGTGTACTGTTTGAGCGCAGATCGACGCAGCAGCTTCTGTGCTTCGGCAGCCGGCAGCCCTGACAGGTAGGCACGCCCCGATGCCGTGCAATACATCGGCAGGCGGCGCCCGACCGGCATATGGATGAAGAAACGCTTGTGGCTCGGAAACCGCGCGATGAACACCATGTCGGTCTCATACGGCTCCGACAAGCTGACCGACTCGCCGCTCGCCTGATTGAGGTCGATGAGATGAGTGGTCGCCTGCTCGATCAGCGGGTGGCCGGAAAGATAGGCATGCGCCATGGTCAACGACCGCGGCGTCAGTACCCAGCGGCGCACATGCGGGTCGCGCCTCAGGTACCCGAGACGCTCCAGAGTGTGCGTGCAGCGTTGCGCGGAGCTTTTGGTCATGCCGACCGCCGCCGCCACCTCGCTCAAGTTGAGCGCCCGCCGCTCACCCCCGAACGCCTCGAGAATGGCGAACGCCTTCTCCACCGACTGGTTGAAAAGCGGATCCCGCTCCTGCGGCGCACGTGTCTTGCGTTTCATGCGCCCGCAGTATAGGGCTATCGATTATCGATCGTCCACGCCCGCCAGTCGATAGCGCTTGGCGCGCGGCAGCCCGCGGGCCGGTTTTTCCAATTGACTACGGTGCCAGCACTTCCTTGCCCCCCATGTACGGCCGCAACACCTGCGGCACCGCAATGGAGCCATCCTCGTATTGGTAGTTCTCCAACACAGCCACCAGCGTGCGACCCACCGCCAACCCCGAGCCGTTCAGGGTATGCAGCGGCTCCGGCTTGCCGTTCTCGGGGCGCCAGCGGGCCTGCATGCGCCGCGCCTGGAAAGCCTCGAAATTGCTACACGAGGAAATCTCGCGGTACTTTTCCTGCGCCGGCAACCAAGCCTCCAGATCGTAGGTCTTGGCGCTGCCGAAACCGATATCGCCCGCGCACAGCGCAAGCGTCCGATACGGGATTTCCAACCTCCGCAACACCTCTTCCGCGTTGGCGGTGAGCTCCTCGAGCGCCGCATACGAATCCGCCGGACGCACGATCTGCACCAACTCGACCTTGTCGAACTGGTGGTTGCGAATCATGCCGCGGGTGTCCTTGCCCGCAGCGCCGGCTTCGGAGCGAAAGCACGGTGTATGACACACGAACTTCAACGGCAACTGCTCCGCCGGCACGATCTGCTCGCGCACCAGATTCGTCACCGGCACTTCCGCCGTTGGAATGAGGTAGAACGCCGGGCCCATATTGGGCTGCTCGCCGCGCACGGCGAACAGGTCCTGCTCGAACTTCGGCAACTGCCCGGTCCCCAGCAGCGCCTGCTTCTGCACCAGGTATGGCACGTAAACCTCGGTGTAGCCATGCTCGCCCGTATGAAGGTCGAGCATGAATTGCGCGAGCGCCCGATGCAGCCGCGCCACCTGCGACTTCATGACTACGAAGCGGGCGCCCGAAATCCGCGCGGCCGCTTCGAAATCCAACCCTCCGAGACGCTCACCGAGCTCCATGTGATCACGTGGCTTGAACGTGAAACGCTTCGGCTCACCCCAGCGTCGCACCTCCACGTTCGCCGTCTCGTCCCTGCCGTCCGGAACGGAGTCATGCAGGAGGTTGGGCAAGCCCAGCTGCCATTGCTCGAGCTCTGCTTGCACAGCGAGCAGATCTTCCTCGGCCTTGGCCAGATCCTGTGTGAGCTGCTCACCTTTGGCAATGAGCGGCGCCACATCCTCGCCGCGGCCTTTGGCCATTCCGACAGCCTTGGCGTTGGCATTGCGCTCCTGACGCAGGCGATCGGCCTCCACCTGGTAGGGCTTGCGCTTGTCTTCCACGGCCTTCAAGGCCTCGACATCCAACGTATAGCCGCGGCGCGCCAGGTTGCGGGCAACGGCATCAGGATCGGAACGCAACAGCTTCGGATCAATCACTTTGAATTCAACCTTTCGCGGGCGGCTTGGACCGCAACCGGGCCAGCGCCTCACCAATCTTCAGTTCAAGTCCGCGCGAGACGGGACGGTAGTATCGCCGATCAGGCATGTCATCCGGCAAATAACGCTCGCCGGCGACGTAGGCATCGGTCTCCTCATGGGCATAGCGGTAGTCGCGCCCGTAGCCGAGGTTCTTCATCAAGCCGGTTGGGGCGTTTTTGAAGCGCAACGGCACATCCAACGTCCCGAACTTCTCGACGTCGGCCTTTGCCTCACTCATTGCGACGTAGACTGCGTTGCTCTTCGGCGCGCACGCGAGATACACCACCGCGTTGGCGATCGCCAGCTCCCCTTCCGGGCTGCCGAGTCGATCATAGGCTTCCCACGCATCGAGCGTCATGGCAAAGGCGCGCGGGTCAGCCAACCCGATGTCCTCCACAGCCATGCGTACGACGCGCCGCGCAATATAGAGAGGATCGCAACCGCCATCGAGCATACGACACAACCAGTACAACGCCGCGTCCGGGTCGGTCCCCCTGACCGCCTTGTGGAGCGCGGAAATCTGGTCATAAAACTGGTCGCCGCCCTTATCGAACCGGCGCCGCACACCGCTGGCGACCTCCTTGGCGACTTCCATAGTCAATACACGGGCCCTATTCAACTCGCGACCCGCCTCGGGGGAGGCTTCCATCAAGCCCGCGCCAAGCTCCAGCATATTGAGCGCGCGCCGCCCATCGCCGTCGGCCGCGCGCGCGATCAACTCGAGCGCTTCGGGGTCCGCGGTGAGGTTCTCCTTACCGAGCCCTCGTTCCTCGTCCGCCAGTGCGGTGCGCAGCAATGCCGTGATGTCCTCGACGTCAAGCGAGCGCAGGACATACACGCGCGCGCGGGATAGCACCGCGCTCACCACCTCGAACGACGGATTCTCAGTCGTCGCACCGACGAATGTCAGTGTCCCATCCTCCAGGTACGGCAGAAACGTATCCTGCTGCGCCTTGTTGAAACGATGCACCTCATCGAGAAACAACAATGTCGGCCGGCCACTGGATTCGCGGGCAGCGCGCGCCGCCTCGACCGCCGCGCGAATATCCTTCACACCGGCCATGACCGCCGACAGTTGGATGAACTGCGCGTCGGCCTTGTGCGCGATGAGGCGGGCGAGCGTGGTCTTTCCCGTGCCTGGCGGGCCCCACAGGATCAAAGAGTGCAGCAGTCCTGACTCGATCGCCCGACGCAGCGGCTTGCCGGGCCCGAGAACGTGGCTCTGGCCAACATACTCCTCCAGCGAGCGCGGCCGCATGCGGTCGGCAAGCGGACGCAACGGATCGCGGGCGCCCCCGCTGGGGATTCCTTCGCTGGCCGCTCGGTCGCCGGGAACTGCGGCGCTAGGGGTCACGAGCGCTCACGGGAAGGCCACAAGAGCCGTTCGATCCAACGCGCCCAGCCTCCGAGGCCCAGATAGAGCGCCACCAGAGCCACGCAGATACCAACCGAGTCTGCGACGAAGTCCATGATGTCCTCGTCGCGACCCCACTGCATAGCTCCTTGCGCGATTTCGATGCCGCCGCCGAACAGGGCCAACAGCAAAGCGATCAGCGGATAGCGGCTGCGGCGTGTCAGGCCGCCGAACCACAAGGTCATGCCAAAGAACGCCAGCGCATGCTCCAGTTTGTCCCACAGATGCAGGTTGGGCACGTAGCGCGCCGGCTCGAGACAGGATACGCCGATGAACACCACAATGGCCCAGCCGATACTCCACCAAACCCAGGCAAGCCGCAGTTGCGGGCCCACATCGGGCCGGGCGATGTGCATCTCGGGCACGCTCATTTGCGTGGAGTCCCGATGAGATCAGCGCCTTTGGGCGGCGTGAATGTCGTTTCCTGGGGCGCGACCGGCACGTTGCGCTCGATGTGGTCGAACATGATGGTGGCTGTCTGCCCGAGCTTGTCCTCGAGAATCATCTGCTTCAGCTCGCCATTGGCGAAGCCAAACAAAGCATCCTTGAAATCGGCGTCGGTGCCTTGTGGCTCGACCAACACCCAATCGAGACCTTGGCGCTGCCCGGCCGAGGCGACCTTGAAATTCTTACGCACGTCCACGGTTCCCGACAGCAACATCGCGGGTGTGGCCGAGAGCGCCGCGTCCACCGGCTTCACCGTGACCTGCTCCAGATCGCGGTCGAAGAACCAGAGATTACGGCCGTCCGACACCATGAGCTGGCCGGCCCCTTTACTGGTGTTATCTGTCTGCGGATGGATGTCCCAGCTGAACTTCCCGGGCCGCGCGACAATGAGCGTGCCGGTGGCGCGGTCGATTTCCCGCCCCTGCCCGTCGGCCAGCGTCTGCAGAAACGATGCCCGCAGCGTCTTCAGGTTGTCGAGGTATTTGTCCAGCGGGGTCGGAGCCATTGCGGCCGGCGCGGCAGCGACGCCCGGTGAGGCGGCCACAGCCGCCGTGGAGACGTGCGCAAGCAACGCCACCAGCACGCCAGCGGCTCCAAGCACCCCTGCACAGCCAACCCAACGCGACATGCGGCGCAGCCCCGACTCCTTCTTCAACATCTTCCCCATCTAAAATTGGTGACGGATCAATCCTGCGTTGGCGAGGGCACGAGCACTTCGCGCGAGCCGTTCGCCTGCAACTGGCCGACAATTCCGGCGGCCTCCATCCCTTCCAGCAGGCGCGCCGCGCGGTTATAACCGATCTTCAAGCGCCGCTGTACGTACGAGATGGAAGGCTTACGCTCGGTCGTCACGATTTTCACGGCCTCATCGTACAACTCGTCCTGTTCGATTGTGTCAGGACCGCCGCCGAGGAGATCGCCCTCGCTCTCCTCATGCTTCAACCCGGGGATCGGAGTCTTCGGCCCCGACAAGACCTCCTCGATGTAGTCCGGCGGCGTCGCGCTCTTGAGCGCGGAGACCACCCGGTGCACTTCCGAGTCCGACACGAAGGCGCCGTGGACGCGCGTCGGCATGGAGGTTCCCGAAGGCAGGTACAACATGTCGCCATGCCCAAGGAGCGTCTCGGCGCCCATCTGGTCGAGAATGGTCCGCGAGTCCACCTTCGCCGACACCTGGAAAGCGATGCGGCACGGAATGTTGGCCTTGATGAGGCCGGTGATCACGTCCACCGAGGGCCGTTGAGTTGCCAGAATCAAGTGGATACCGGAAGCGCGGGCTTTCTGGGCCAGGCGCGCGATCAACTCCTCCACCTTCTTGCCGACGATCATCATGAGATCGGCGAGCTCGTCGATCACCACCACGATGTACGGCAACGGCGCCAGATTCGGAATGGTCGACTGGTCGAAGGTGGGATCGTTGGAGGCGTGCTGCAGCATCACCGGATCCAGGATCGGCTTGCCGGAGTCGTTCGCCTCCTTCACCTTCTTGTTGAAGCCGGAGATGTTGCGAACCCCGAGTGCCGCCATGAGTTGATAGCGGCGCTCCATTTCGGCCACACACCAGCGCAACGCGTTGGCCGCCTGCTTCATGTCGGTCACGACGGGCGCGAGCAGATGCGGAATGCCCTCGTACACCGACAGCTCCAGCATCTTCGGGTCGATCATGATCAGCCGCACATGCTCGGCGGTAGCCTTGTAGAGCAGCGACAGAATCATCGCGTTGACGCCGACCGACTTGCCCGAGCCGGTAGTGCCGGCGATCAGCAAGTGCGGCATGCGCGCAAGATCAGCCACGACCGGCTGGCCGCCGATGTCCTTGCCGAGCGCCAGGGCGAGCGAGGATTGCATGTCGTCGTACGCCTTCGAGCGGATGATCTCGCCGAATGTCACGGTCTCGCGCTTCTCGTTCGCGATTTCCAGCCCCATGACACTTTTGCCCGGAATCACCTCGACCACACGCACACTCAACACGGACAAGGCGCGCGCCAGGTCCTTCGACAGGCTCGTGATCTGACTGGCCTTGACACCCGGAGCCGGACGCAATTCAAAACGGGTGACAACGGGTCCGGGTTGCACGGCTACGACCTCGGATTCAATTCCGAAGTCCTTCAGCTTCATTTCAACGAGCCGTGACAGTGCATCCAACGCCTCGGTTGAATACAGCACCTCGCGCTTCGGCGGATCATCGAGCAGGCTCAAAGGCGGCAGCTCGCCCGGTTTCGGGGCATCGAAGAGCTGCACCTGCCGCTCTTTCTCAACGCGCTCGCTCTTCTCAACGATCGGAGCCGGCGCCTCGATCCGGGTCGGCGCGCGCGCCGCGGACTTCTTCTGCTCCGTCTTGACGGCTTCCTTGCGCGCCTGTTTGCGCTCCCGCCCCTCGGCGACATCCTTGCGGCTCGCCAGGCGAGTGCGGATCCAGCTCACGCTCGCCCAAGCGCCCCCGCCGAGCCGATCAATGACGGTCAACCAGGAGACATGAAAAGCCAGCGACAGTCCTGCCATCCACGCGGCAATGAGCAGCAGTGTGGCACCGAGGAGATCCAGACCTTTCGCCAGTCCCCCGCCAATCAGGATCCCGAGGACACCCCCGGCACCCTGCGGCAGCAGCGGGTCCGGATCCCAATGCAGTGTCGTGAGACCGCAGCTCGCAAACAGCACCAGAAGAAACCCGCTGATGCGTACCGCGGTATTCATTCGCGATCCGGATCCGGGCTCGCCCTTCATCCGCCGGAAGAATATCCAACAGGCGGCGGCCAGCATCGCAGGAAACAGGAATGCCGGCCGACCGAATAGGAAAAACAGCAGATCGGCTGCAAATGCGCCGATCGGCCCGATGCGGTTGTGCACCAACGAGGAGATCCCCGTTGAGGAAAACCCCCGATCATCGTGACTATAAGTCGCGAGCGCCACGAACAACACGAGCGCCAGCACGCCAACGGCGATGAGGGCACTCTCGCGCAGGCCGCGAGCTACGGCCGACGTGAAGCGAACAGAATTGCGCGCTTGGGCCTGGGTTTCAGCCAATTCCTCCGGCTCCGTATAATAAAGATCTCGTAGGGGACTGATTTTACAAGCCGCGGGTGCGGCTCAACAAGGCAATCCACAGCCCATTATAGTGCGTGCTCGGACAGCCGCGATGCTGTACATCCGAGCGAGAGCGTCGAGCTTGGCGCAATTGCTACCATAGTGTGCGCCTAATCAAAGAGATACCTATACATGACGACACCCCGGCATAGCCGCCTCATCATCATTGGCTCAGGCCCCGCCGGCTACAGCGCGGCGGTCTATGCGGCGCGTGCAAATCGTTCCCCGCTTCTGATTACCGGCGTCGAGCAAGGCGGGCAGCTCATGACCACCACGGAAGTCGACAATTGGCCCGGCGACGTCCACGGCCTGCAGGGTCCCGAGCTCATGGACCGCATGCGCCGCCATGCCGAACGTTTTTCGACGCAGATCGTCAACGATCATGTGCAATCGGTGGATCTCGCGGCGCGGCCCTTCAAACTCAAGGGCGATACGCACAGCTACACCTGCGATGCGCTCATCATCGCCACCGGCGCCGCCGCCAAGTACATCGGCCTGCCCTCCGAGGAGAAATTCCGTGGCCGCGGCGTTTCCGCATGCGCCACGTGTGACGGATTTTTCTTTCGCGGCCAGAAGGTCGCGGTCGTGGGCGGTGGCAATACCGCTGTCGAGGAAGCGCTCTATCTGTCGCACATTGCCCAGCACGTCACGCTGGTGCACCGTCGTGACAAGCTGCGGGCCGAGAAGATCCTGCAAGACCGCCTGTTCCGCGAGGTCGAGGCCGGAAAAATATCCCTGATCTGGAACCACACGGTCGATGAGGTGTTGGGTAATCAACAGGGTGTCACCGGCGCGCGCTTGCGTTCCCTGCAAGGCGGGGGACATCGCGAGCTGGAAGTCACCGGGCTTTTTATTGCCATCGGCCACTCCCCCAACACCGGCATTTTCAACGGACAGCTCGCGATGCGCGAGGGCTATATTGTTACCAGGCTTGGCACCCTCAAGAGCGGCCTCGACGGCGATGCCACGGCGACCAGCGTACCGGGTGTGTTCGCCGCAGGCGACGTCGCGGACCATGTCTACCGACAGGCCATCACCTCCGCCGGGGCGGGCTGCATGGCGGCGCTCGATGCCGACCGCTACCTCGAGACCCTGGATACGGAGAAACACGCCTGACCCAAGCCTCGCCCCGCTCCTGCGTTCATAGCAGCATCGACGAGCTCGACCGGCGGCAATGGAATGCGCTCGGAGGCGATCGCAATCCGTTTCTGCGGCATGAGTTCTTTGCCGCCCTGGAGCGCACCGACTGCGTAGGACCCGACACCGGCTGGACCCCTGCCTACATTACCTTGTCCGATGAGGCCGGCCTGGCGGCCGCCGCGCCCGCCTTCGTAAAGTCGCACTCATACGGCGAGTTCGTGTTTGATTTCGCTTGGGCCGAGGCTTATACGCGCGTCGGACGGCGCTATTACCCGAAGCTCGCCGTGGCCGTCCCCTTCACGCCGGCCACCGGCCCACGCCTGCTGGTGCGTCCCGATCTGGACCAGCCGGCAACCGCGGCGCGTCTGGTCCAGGAAATCGAGGCCCAAGCTTGCAGTCGCGGCATGTCCTCGGTGCATGCCCTGTTTCTCGATGAGCCGGCGCGCGCGGCATGTGAGCAGGCGCGTTGGTTGATGCGGCGCGATTGCCAGTTCCACTGGACCCATCGCGGTTACAGCAGCTTCGACTCGTACCTCGAGTCCTTTACTGCCGAGAAGCGTAAGAAAGCCAAGCGCGAGCGCCGGCGCGTAGCGGAAGCGGGCATCCATTTTGAAACTCGCATGGGTGGGGACCTCGACAAGCGCACCCTGGACGTGGTGTACGCGTTCCACCGTGATACCTTCCTTCGTCACGGTCACGAGCCCTATCTGACGCGAGCGTTCTTTACGGAGGCCGCGCATACGCTCGGAGATGCGCTGATGGTGAAACTCGCTGTGCATGGACGCACGCCGGTGGCGGCGGCGATCTTTTTCTGGTGTCAGGATGCCTTGTTCGGGCGTTACTGGGGCGCGGCCGCGGATTACAACAGCCTGCACTTCGAGACCTGCTACCACCAGGGGATCGAGTTCTGTATCGAGCGCGGTATCGCCCGCTTCGAGCCCGGCACCCAGGGCGAGCACAAGATCAGCCGCGGGTTCGAACCGGTCCTCACCTGGTCGGCGCACTACATCGCCAATCGACAGTTCCGCAACGCTATCGAGGATTACCTCGCGCGCGAGGGTCACGCAATAGACGCCTACGCGCAGGAAATTCAGGGCCATGTGCCCTACCGTCGAGAGTAGCCATGAAGACCGTCACCTGGCTCTCGCCACAAGACGCTCCAGAATGGTTTCCGCCGCTCGAGCAGGCGCTGGACGAGCCACCTGGACTGCTGGCGGCCGGCGGTGATCTGTCGCCTGCACGCCTGCTGGCGGCCTACCACAGAGGGATTTTCCCGTGGTACTCACCTGGACAGCCGGTGTTGTGGTGGGCACCGGACCCGCGCGCTGTGTTGTTCCCCGAGGAGTTCAACTGCTCACGCAGCCTCGCCAAAACCATTCGCAACGGCGGATTCGAGGTGGCGGTGGATCGCGACTTCGCGGCAACCATCGACGCTTGTGCGGCGCCGCGACCTCACGCCCCCGGCACCTGGATCACCTCCGAGATGCGCAATGCTTATTTGCGGCTGCATCGCCTCGGCCGGGCGCACAGCTTCGAAACCTGGCGCAACGGCAAGCTCGCCGGCGGGCTCTATGGAGTCCGTCTGGGAGGGGTGTTTTTCGGCGAATCCATGTTCAGCCGCGAACGGGACGCCTCAAAGGTGGCACTCGCTCACCTGGTCGCGATGTGTCTGCGCAACAGCATTGCGGTAATCGACTGCCAGTTGCCTTCACCGCACCTGGCGAGCCTGGGGGCGCGCACCATTGCGCGCCAGCAATTTCAGGCTTTGCTGCGCGAGCACGTCTCCCAGCAGAGCGTCCCATTCGAGGCCGTTTAGGAATTGCGGTACACTCCAGCCCCGCCACTGAATTTGCGGCAAATTGCATTGCCGCCATGCTTTATGCAGAATTCGCGGCCCGTTGAGGTCATTAAGGGCCGTATGGCTAAAGAAGATGCGATTCAGATGGAAGGCGAGGTCGTGGAAACCCTGCCGAACACCACATTCCGTGTGAAGCTCAAGAATGGTCACGTCGTCACGGCGCACATCTCGGGCAAAATGCGGAAAAACTACATTCGCATCCTCACCGGGGACGCCGTCACCGTGGAGATGACCCCCTACGATCTCACGAAGGGGCGCATCATCTACCGAGGACGTTAAAGCCGCTCTTGACGAACGCCGTCACCACGCTGAGTGGCTGCGTTCTGCCGGCTACGCGCCCCGGGCTAGGCGCCCCCGGCGAAAACCACGCTTTTTGCCGGCCGCGGAACGAAGACAGAGCGCCCGTCCGCTGAAAGCGCCCTCAGGCGACTTTGCTCGGCCCATCCTGGGCCGCGGCCCTGCGGGCCCGTCGAGCGCAGACGCGCTCGACGTCCAAAATCGCTCCCGGCGATTTTGTCAGCCAGTCACACAGTGACTTCTGGAAGTTGCGTCGGCGTGCATTCCAGATCGAGCTTCGTCCCGTCCTTCGACACCGAAATGCTCACGTTGCCGCCGCCCACCAGCCGGCCGAACAAGAGCTCCTCGGCGAGCGGACGCTTGATGTGCTCCTGGATGGTGCGCGCCATGGGACGCGCACCCATCTTCGGGTCGTAACCTTTCTCGGCGATCCAGCGCCGCGCGGCGTCGTCGAGCATGATGGTCACGCCCTTCTGCTCCAGTTGCATCTCCACCTCGACAATGAGCTTGTCAACAACACGCTCGATCGTGACGAGGTCGAGACCCGCGAACTGAATCACCGCATCCAGGCGATTGCGGAATTCGGGAGTAAACATGCGGCGGATCGCCTCCATGCCGTCAGTGGCGTTGTCCGCGTTCGTGAATCCGATGCTCGGGCGCGCCATCTCCTGCGCTCCCGCATTCGTCGTCATCACAATGATGACGTGCCTGAAGTCGGCCTTGCGTCCGTTGTTGTCGGTGAGCGTGCCGTGGTCCATGACCTGCAGCAGCAGGTTGAAAACATCCGGGTGTGCTTTTTCAATTTCATCGAGCAGTAACACACAGTGTGGATGCTTCGTGATCGCTTCCGTGAGCAATCCCCCCTGATCGAAGCCTACATAGCCAGGAGGCGCGCCGATGAGCCGCGACACCGTGTGCCGCTCCATGTATTCCGACATGTCGAAACGCAGGAACTCGACACCCATGACGGCGGCGAGCTGGCGGGTGACTTCCGTCTTACCGACGCCCGTGGGTCCGGCAAACAGGAAACTGCCGACCGGCTTGCGCTGATCGCCCAGGCCGGAACGCGCCATCTTGATGGCAGCGGCGAGCGCTTCGATAGCCTTGTCCTGCCCGAAGATCACCAGTTTCAGATTGCGTTCGAGATTGCGCAGCACCTCGCGATCGGAAGTCGACACGCTCTTGGCGGGAATTCTCGCCATCCGTGCGACCACATCCTCGATGTGACGCACTTCGACGGTCGGTTCCCGCTCAGCGATCGGCTTCAGCCGCTGGCGCGCGCCAGCCTCGTCGACGACGTCGATCGCCTTGTCGGGCATGTGCCGCTCGTTGATATGACGCGCGGCAAGCTCCGCGGCGGCCTTCAGTGCATCCACGGCGTAAGTAATGCCGTGATGCTCCTCGAAGCGCGGCTTCAATCCCATCAGAATCTCGACGGTCTCGGCCACCGACGGCTCCACGACATCGATCTTCTGGAAGCGCCGCGCGAGCGCGTGATCCTTCTCGAAGATGCCTCGATATTCCTGGTAGGTCGTCGAGCCGATGCACCGGATCTCACCGTTGGTGAGCACGGGTTTGATGAGATTGGAGGCATCCATAACACCACCCGATGCGGCACCCGCGCCGATGACGGTGTGGATCTCATCGATGAACAAAATCGCGCCCGGTTGTTTCTTCAACTCGGTGATGACGCCTTTCAGGCGCTTCTCGAAATCACCACGATATTTCGTGCCGGCAATCAGCGCGCCCATGTCCAGAGCATAGATAGTGCAGTCGGAAAGCACCTCCGGCACCTTGCCCTCGACGATGAGCCGCGCGAGCCCCTCGGCGATCGCGGTCTTGCCGACGCCGGCCTCACCGACGTACAGCGGATTGTTCTTGCGACGGCGGCAGAGAATCTCGATGGTCCGTTCCACCTCGAGCTTGCGGCCGATGAGCGGATCGATGCGGCCGTCCTGCGCCATGCGATTGAGATTGGAGGTGTACTTCTCCAGAGCGCTACCGCCTTCGGGATCGCGCTCGGCGTCCGGCTGCGTGTCCTCCTTGTCGGTCTTCTCTTCGGCGATCTTCGACAGCCCGTGCGAGATGTAGTTGACGACATCCAGACGGGTGACGTGCTGGCGGTTCAGCAGGAACACCGCATGGCTCTGCTTCTCACTGAAGATCGCTACCAGCACGTTGGCGACGCCAACTTCCTTCTTGCCGCTCGACTGCACGTGGAACACCGCGCGTTGCAGCACTCGCTGGAATCCCAAAGTCGGCTGCACCTCGCGCTCCTCGCCCTCCTCCAGGCGCGGCGTCGACTGGTCGATATGTTCCTTGAGCTCCTGCTTCAGCTTGCCGAGATCCGCGCCACAAGCGCGCAGGACCTCGCGCACCTTCGGGGTATCGAGGATCGCCAGCAGCAGGTGCTCGACGGTCAGATATTCATGACGTGCCTCACGCGCCTGATGAAAGGCATCGTTGAGGCAGTATTCAAGCTCGTTGGACAGCACTTTCGTCAAACCTCTCGAAGCTCAGGCCTCTTCCAATGTGCACATGAGCGGATGCTGGTGGTCCCGCGCGTACGTCGTCACCTGGGCCACCTTAGTCTCCGCGATCTCGAACGTGAAGACCCCACATACACCCTTACCCTTGGTGTGAACCTCGAGCATGATGCGCGTCGCGGTCGGGCGGTCCAAGGTGAAGAACTTTTCAAGAACATCGACGACAAACTCCATAGGAGTGTAGTCATCGTTGAGCAGCACCACCTGGTACAGAGGTGGTTGTTTGACCTGGGGTCGGGCTTCTTCGACGACGACGCCGGTGTCGGGACGAGCGGGATGCTGATCGGGCATATAGGGTCTTTATATGGGTCGCCAAACAGCAACACAAGCCTGCGATGATGGTCCGAGTTTACTCCTGTAGAAACAATTGCTTGAGAGCCTCATGCGACGGGCCCGTATGATTGCGGTCGTGGGGGTTGCGCACGATCGCCGCGCCCCGCTGTCCATAGCCCTCGACTGGTGAAGTTTGCCCGCGCTCAGAGGATTTTATTGCACCGATGAACGCTGCCTCATGGCTTGAAGGAATACCGGCGCCCGAGAAATGGCGCACCCTCTTGCTTGCGCAGGGGCCCCGCATTGCAACGTGGACTCTAGCGGTACTGCTGGCGATCCAGGCAGCCTTCATTGTGACGGGCCTGGGGGGCGCGAGCCGTTCCAAAGCGGGAGCGGGAACAGCTGTCGCGGTTCCCCGACATACCGTGAACGTCGGCTCGATCGTGAATGCGCATGTCTTCGGTTCCCCGCCGGTGCAAGCGGCACAGAACGCAGCCGACGCGCCGCAAACGAGCATGCCTTTGGTGCTGACAGGAATCATTTCAGCGGATGATCCTCAAAATGGTCTCGCTATCCTCGGACAGACTGCACAAAGTGCCAAAGTGTTCGCGGTGGGAGACAACGTTCCGGGTGGCGCGAAGCTCCACGCCGTATACAACGACTACGTGATGATCGACCGCGGCGGCGGACGGCTGGAGAAGTTGCTCCTGCCGCGACAGGCTATGCCGGGAGGAGCGCCACCGTCGGCCGCGGCGCTGCCCATTGAAAGTCCGGTGGGGGATCGCATGCGCAAGCTGATCTCCGAGCAGCCATCGCTGATGGCTGACGTAATGCGGCCGCAGCCGGTGTTTGCCAATGGCAAGCAGACAGGCTACAGGGTTTATCCGGGTCGCAATCGCCAGGCGTTCCTGCGCCTGGGGCTGCGTCCTGGCGATCTGGTCACGGCGGTCAACGGCACTCCGCTCGACGATCCCGAGCACGGCCAGCAGATCTTCAACACACTGGGCTCCTCCAGTGAGGCCCACGTCACGGTCCAACGCAACGGGCAGCAGCAGGATGTGATCTTGAACCTGGCGCAGGTTACGCAGGAAGCGGAAGCCCTCTCCGGCTCCTCGTCCGGTACTGCTGCCCCGGGCGATCAGGCGCAACCCGCACCGCAGGCGCCAGCGCCGGCGGAGCCGCCGAGGTTTCCTGACAACAACTTCTAGGCCGGTTTGCCCGGTTCAGGGGAAGCATCTGTGAAAGGTTTTTGTCTCTTCGCATGCGGACTGGCGCTCACGGGCGCAACCGCGCTCACGCTTGCGCAAAATGCGCCGCGGGGCCAGGCCGCCCAGACGCAACTGGGCCAGCCGCAGCAACGCATCACTCCGAACTTCAAGGATGCGGATATCACGCAGATTGCCGAAGCGGTGGCGGCCGCGACCGGCAAGAACTTCATCATCGATCCGCGCGTACGCGCGCAGGTGACGATGCTGTCCTCAACGCCGATGTCGCCAGAGGGCTTCTATCAGGCGTTCCTGTCGATTCTAGCGGTCTATAACTTCATCGCCGTTCCGGACGGCAACGTCGTCAAGATCCTCCCGGACGCCAATGCTCGCCAGAGTCCGTCGGTCGATCTGCCCGATCACGTGAGCGCGACCTCGGATGAGATCGTCACTCAGGTCATCGACGTCAAGAATGTCAATGCGGCCCAGTTGGTGCCGATCCTGCGGCCGATGATTCCGCAGTACGGACACTTGGCCGCCTATCCCGCGGGCAACATCCTGATCATCTCGGACCGCGCGAATAACGTGAACCGCATGATCCGGATCATCCGGCGCATCGACCAGGTCGGCGACCAGGATGTCGAGGTCGTTCCCTTGCAAAACGCTTCCGCGGCCGAGGTCGTGCGGGTAATGAACTCGCTCTACCAGGGAGCGGCCGCCGCGGCCGAAGGCGGCACGCCCATGAAGGTCGTCGCCGACGAGCGTTCCAACAGCGTGTTGGTCAGCGGCGACCAGAATCAGAGGCTGCGGGTCCGCACACTCATTGCCACTCTGGATACCCCGTTGGAAGCCGGTGGCGATACCCGCGTGCGCTATCTCCACTACGCCAATGCCGACAAAATCGCGCCGAAGCTCAAGGAGCAGATGACCGGCATCGCGCAAGCCTCAGGTCCCAGTGGCGCCGCTCCCGGCGGCCAGGCTTCGCCGCAGGCGCAGGCGGAAAAGAACTCAATGATCTGGGCCGATCCGGCCAATAACGCGCTGGTGATCACCGCCCCGCCCAAGATCATGCGCCAGATCATGGCCATCATCGACAAGCTCGACATCCGCCGGCCGCAGGTGCTGGTGGAATCGATCATCGCGGATGTGGACGTCAGCAAGGACGCCGAGCTGGGCGTCAACTGGGCGGCTTACGGCAAGAGCAACTCCAATGTTCCGGCGGCGGCGTTCGTCAGTCCGGTTGGTGGCACGAGCATCGTGGATCTCGCCGGCGCGATCGAGAATCCACAGTCCCTGGCCTCGAACACCGGCCTATTGAATGGCACCACCCTCGGTCTGGGTCGCATCGGCACCGGTGCGATCAACTTCGCGGCCGTCTTGCGCGCCATCCAGAGCGACGCGCACACGAACGTGATCGCAACGCCCTCCACCATGACCATGGATGATCAGGAAGCGGAGCTCAAGGTCGCCCAGGAAGTGCCCTTCGTCACCGGCCAATTCTCCAACACCGGCACCGCGACCAACGGCGCCGTGAACCCCTTCCAGACCATTCAGCGCGAGGAAGTCGGCACCATCCTCAAGGTGACCCCAACGATCTCCGCGGAAGGCACCTCTGTGATGCTGAAGCTCTCCGTCGAGAGCTCGAACCTGGCTCAGAAGCCGGCTGGTGCCGTCGACCTGGTGACCAACAAGCGCACGGTGTCCACCAACGTCCTGGTCGAAGACGGCGGCGTGATCGTGATCGGCGGCCTGACGCAGAGCACCAACAACAAGCAGGAGTCGCGCGTACCGCTGCTGGGCTCCATCCCGATCATCGGGCTCGCCTTCAAGACCCGCCTCAACACGGTGGACAAATCAAACCTCATGATCTTCCTGCGGCCGAAGATCATGCGTGATGCGGCACAGACCGCTTACGAGACCGAGCTGAAATACAACTACATGCAGGATCAGCAACGCACCATCGACCGTCGCGAGATCCCGCCCCTGCTGCCGGGCGAGCACCCCGCGCACCTGCCACCGCTCCCGCCGGCTCCACCCGCGGGTGCGGGACCGATTTCGCCTGAAGATCAGGCGAAACAAGCGGAACAAAAACGCGATGCGGACGACGCCGCGGAGCGGCAGCGGCTGCGCGTCGGGCCCCGGCAACCCTTGGCGCCCTCGGCACCGCCACAATCGAATACCCCTCCGGGAGCAGCAGCTCCGGACAACACTGCCGCGCCAGCTCCGGCAAATCCGCCGCAGCAGCCGCCGCAGGATGGAGGCCATCGATGAACGCCGTACCCGGAAACGAGGCCGAAGCGCCGCAGACCGAATCGGCAAGCATCACGACGCTGCAGCCGCCTGAGCGGCGCCTGGCGTTCGCCTTCGCCAAGCGACATGGCATCGTGGTGAAGCAGTTCGTCGACGGCGTCGCTGAATGCGCGTGCCGTGAGAACGTCACCGCGCTCGCGATAGCCGAAGTGCGCCGCTACCTACGTCGGCCCGTGCGCCTCGAGCGAGTTCCGGAAGCTGAATTCGACATGCTCCTGCAACGCGCGTACGAAGGTGGCCAGGAAGCCATGCAGGCCGTCGAGGGTCTCGATGAGACCACCGACCTTGCACATCTTGCGCAGGATCTCCCCGAGCAGGACCTCCTCGACAGCGACGACGATGCCCCCATCATCCGTCTCATCAATGCCGTGCTCACCCAGGCGGTGAAGGAAAACGCCTCCGATATTCACATCGAGCCGTTCGAGAATCGGCTCGTGGTCCGCTTCCGCGTGGACGGCGTGCTGCGTGAGGTTCTGCAGTCCAAGCGCGCTGTGGCGCCGCTTGTCGTCTCACGTATCAAGGTCATGTCGAAACTCGACATCGCCGAGAAGCGGTTGCCGCAGGACGGCCGTATCGGCCTGAAGATCGCCGGCCGCGCGGTCGACGTCCGCGTCTCGACCATCCCGTCGGGTCACGGCGAGCGTGTGGTGCTGCGTATCCTGGACAAGCAGGCCGGCAGGCTCGACCTCACGCGCATTGGGCATGCCCCCCAAGACCGAATGCCTGATCGACGAGCTCATCCACAAGCCGCACGGCATTCTGCTCGTCACCGGTCCCACCGGGTCCGGTAAGACGACTACGTTATACGCAGCTCTGGAGCGGCTGAACGACAACTCGCAGAACATCATGACCGTCGAGGACCCGATCGAGTATTACATCGACGGCATCGGTCAGACACAGGTGAACACCAAGGTCGAAATGACCTTCGCGCGCGGCCTGCGCGCCATCCTGCGCCAGGACCCCGACGTCGTCATGATCGGTGAGATCCGTGACCTGGAGACCGCGCAGATCGCGGTACAGGCGAGCTTGACCGGTCACTTGGTGCTGTCCACGCTCCACACCAACACCGCCGCCGGCGCCGATCACCCGCCTGCGCGATATGGGTATCGAGCCGTTCCTGCTCTCCTCGAGTCTCATCGGCGTGGTGGCGCAGCGCCTGGTGCGCGTGCTCAGCCCCGAGACCAAACAGCCGTTCCAGGCGGGCGAATACGAGCGCCGCCTGCTGAACCTGCGGCCCGAGGAGCCCTCGCCGGTTCTCTATCGCCCCGGACGCGATTCGGCGGGCGGCGGCTATCGCGGCCGGGCCGGTATTTACGAGCTCATCATGGTCGACGATGCAATGCGTACAATGATCCACGATGGCGTGAGCGAGCAGGAAATCGAGCGCCACGCCCGCAAGACGACACCGTCGATCCGCGACGACGGCCGCGCGAAAGTGCTGCGCGGTGAAACGACTCTCGAGGAAGTATTGCGGGTCACGCGCGAGGACTGATCACCCCATGCGTTGCTACCGCTTATCTCCAGAAACGCCGCAAGCGACGTATGAAGACACCGTAACAGCGATGTCTGATCGTGATCGCCACGCCGAGTGGCCGCGTTCGGCCGGCAAAAACCACGCTTTTTGCCGGCCCTCAAACGAAGCCGCACGCCTTCGTCTGCTGAAAGCGCCGCAGGCGACTTTCGGCCAATAAACGATGGGCGCATTCGAATACACGGCACTGGATGCCGGCGGCAAAGAGCGAGCGGGATTCTCGAAGGCGATACGCCGCGTCACATCCGGCAGATGTTGCGCGAGAGGCAGCTTCTTCCCGTCGCCGTCAACGAGGTGGCGCAGAAGGAAGCGACGCGCCAGAAGTCGAAGTCGTTCAGCTTCGGACGACGCGTCTCGGCCAGCTGACCTCTCGCTGTTCACGCGACAGCTCGCGACCCTGGTGCGTGCCGGACTGCCCCTGGAGGAGTCCTTGCTGGCGGTATCGCAGCAGACCGAGAAGCCGCGCATTCAAAGTATCGTCATGGGCGTGCGAGCCCGCGTCATGGAGGGCCACACCCTCGCGAACGGCTTCACCGAGTTTCCGAAGGTCTTTCCGGAAATTTATCGCGCCACCGTCTCGGCCGGCGAGCAGGCCGGCCACCTCGACAGCGTGCTCGAGCGGCTCGCGGACTACACCGAGAGTCGCGAGGGCATGCGGCAGAAAGTCCTGGCGGCCATGCTCTATCCGATCGTGTTGAGCGTCATGTGCTTCGCGATCGTGTGCGGCCTGATGACCTTCGTCGTGCCGAAGGTCGTCGCCGTGTTCGAGGCGAGCAAAGGGAAACCTGCCCTTCATCACCCAGGCGCTGATCGGCACGAGCGATTTCATGCGCTCGAACGGCCTCTACCTGATCATCGGCATCGGCACTGGCGATCTTTCTCTTCAACCGCTGGCTGCGCAATCCGAACAACCGGCGCAGGTGGCACCGTCTGCAGCTACGGATGCCGCTCGTCGGTAAGCTTTCCCGCGGCTTCAATACCGCACGCTTCACGCGCACCTTCAGCATTCTCTCGGCCGCCTCTGTGCCGGTCCTCGAAGCGCTGCGCATCTCGGGCGAGGTCGTAACGAATCTCCCAATGCGGGATGCCGTCGCCGATGCTGCGGCGCGCGTCCGTGAGGGCGCCGCGATCGGCCGCTCGCTCTCGGTGAGCAAACTCTTTCCGCCGATGACCATCCACCTCATCTCCAGCGGCGAGTCGAGCGGTACTCTGGAAAACATGCTCGAACGTGCTGCGATCGCACAGGAACGCGAGCTCGATGGGCTGCTGGATGCCATGGTCGGGCCTGCTGGGACCGCTGCTCATTGTCACCATGGGCCTGTTCGTCATGGGCATCGTTTTTGCAATGCTTTTGCCGATCTTCGAGATGAACCAGCTGATTCATTGAAGACGACGTTGCGGATGTCATCGAATCTGATTTAAGTTCGCGCCGTCGAATGACCTGGGAGCTTCCTACCTGGTGTCCGGATGAGTGAGAAAGGCGAATCCGACGAGTTCGAAGACGAGGACGCAGAAGAGCCAGTCGTCGAAGAAGGCGACGTCGATCTGGATCAGGTCAACAAAGACCTGGATCTCGCCAAGCGCCGTGGTCAGAAAGTCGGCGATCCGGCCTGGCGCCGCCTCGAGCGTCTGCTCGAAGCCAAACGCACGGCGGAGCTGACGAGCGACTTCGAGGACTACGAGATCGGGCGTCGATGACGACGAGATGAAGCTCTCCAAACGTCAACGCAAACTGCCGCCGCTGGAATGAAGGCGGCCACGGACTGAGGCTGCCTTCGGCGGGCCAGCCCCAATGGGCCAGCTCAAGTGCTGCCTCAGTGGAAATCGCGCGAGCGCGTCAACAGCTCGCCGAGCATCTTCGTGCGATCGATGAGCTGGCGCGCGATGAGGTGCATGACTTCGTCCTGCCTTTGCCACTCGCCGTGTACTTCGAGCAGCCGGGAGTCAACGAGCGCCCGGCGCTGCTCGTTGCCCACCCGTTCCCAAACAATGACATTCACCTGCCCGGTCTCGTCCTCGAGCGTGAGGAAAGTGACACCACTCGCGGTCTGCGGCCGCTGCCGCATCAGGACGATACCCGCGGTTCGGACCTCCCTGCCGTTGGCCACACACCTGAGCTCATCAGCGCTGAGGAGTTGCTTTTTACGCATTCGCTCACGCAGTAACGCCAACGGATGACGACCGAGCGTCAGCCCGACGGAGGCGTAATCCGCGACGATGCGCTCGCCTTCGGTAGGCGCGGGCAGCAACGGCTGCCCCTCGGCCGAAGGGCCGGTTCTCGCACCTAGCTCCAACACACCTCGGACCAGCACACCTCGCGAGGGCACACGCTCGGTGCCCGCCACTTCCCAGAATGCCAGATGCCTGTTGCCACTGAGAGCGGCGAACGCGCCCGCCGCCGCCAGTGCTTCCAGGTCACCGCGGTCGAGAGCAGCTCGCTCGGCGAGAGCCTGCACGCTCGCGAACCGCTGTTGCCTGCGAGCCTCCATGAGGCGATGCGCGGCCTCTTTGGAGAGCGACTTCACCAGACACATCCCCAGCCGCAGCGCCGGCTGGTGCGGTATTCGGCGTTGGCTTGCGCCCGCCGACTCGCCGGCCTCAGCTTCCCGCGGCTCCAGCGTGCACTCCCAGTCGCTCACGCACACGTCCACCGGCCGCACCTCCACACCGTGCGCCCTTGCATCCCGCACTAACTGCGCCGGCGCGTAAAACCCCATCGGCTGGCTGTTCAGCAATGCGCACGTAAATGCCGCCGGCTCGAAATGCTTCAGCCATGACGAGTCATAAGCCAACAAGGCGAAACTGGCAGCATGCGCTTCCGGAAATCCATACTCGCCAAAACCCAACATCTGCTGGTAGATGCGCTGGGCGAAGTCGTCCGGATAGTTACTGGCCCGCATGCCGTTTAGCAGCTTGTCCTTGAAATGATCGATGCCACCGCTTCGTTTCCAGGCGCCCATCGCCCGTCGCAGTCGATCGGCTTCGCCCGGCGAGAAGCCGGCGGCGACAATGGCAATCTGCATCACCTGCTCCTGGAAGATGGGGACGCCCAGGGTGCGTTGCAGAACCTCCTTGACTGCGTCGCTCGGATATTCCACCGGCTCCTGTTTGTTCCGGCGCCGCAGGTAGGGATGCACCATGTCGCCCTGGATCGGCCCGGGGCGCACAATGGCCACCTCGATCACCAGGTCGTAGAATTTGCGCGGCCGCAGGCGCGGCAGCATGGCCATCTGCGCGCGCGACTCGATCTGGAATACGCCGATGGTATCGGCGCGGGAGATCATCTCGTAGACGTCGGGATCCTCGGGGGGCAACTTACCGAGAGTGTAGGCGGTGCCGCGCTGTTGGTTGACCAGCTCGAATGCCAGCTTCAGCGCCGTCAACATGCCGAGTGCGAGCACATCGACCTTGAGCAGCCCCAGGTCGTTGAGATCGTCCTTGTCCCACTGCACGACCGTGCGCTCGGGCATCGTGGCGTTTTCGATCGGAACGAGCTCCTCGAGCGACCCTTGCGAGATCACGAAGCCGCCGACATGTTGGGAAAGATGGCGCGGGAAGCCCGGGAAGAACACCAGCTCGCGCGCCAACGGCAACAACCGGGCGAGCACTGGATTGTCAGGATCGAATCCCGCATCCCGCAGGCGCTCGGGCATGGTCTCGCCTCCATCCCACCACTGCATGACTTGGGCGAGGTTGCCGCTTTCCTCGGGACTCAAGCCGAAGGCCTTGCCCAGATCGCGTAGTGCACTGCGCGGGCGGTACATGATCACCGTGGCGGCGATGGCGGCGCGCTCGCGGCTGTACTTCTTGTAGATGTACTGGATGACTTCCTCACGCCGGTTATGCTCGAAGTCAACATCGATGTCCGGCGGCTCGTTACGCTCCTTGGAGATGAAGCGCTCGAAGAGCAGCACGGCGCCGCGCGTCGGATCGACCGCAGAGATGCCGAGGTAGTAGCAGACGCGTGAGTTGGCCGCCGAGCCCCTACCCTGGCACAGGATGCCCTCGCGCCTGGCATAGCTGACAATATCCTCCACCGTGAGAAAGAAGGCCTCGTAACGCAGCTCGGCTATCAAGGCCAGCTCCTTCTCGATCTCCACACGTTCCTGCGCGGGTACGCCGTCCGGCCAGAGACGCCGCGCCCCCTCCTCCGTAAGCTTGCGCAGATAACTGGCCGGCGTATGGCCTTCCGGTACGATCTCGTGCGGGTACTCGTATCGCAACTCATCGAGCGAGAAATGGCACTCGCGCGCGATGGCATCCGTCTCCGCAAGCAGCTCAGGAGGATATAACTTCACCAACCGCGCGGGCTCGCGCAGATAACGCTCACCATTGGGATAGAGGTGCCAGCCGGCTTGCGCGACGGGGACACCGAGACGGATCGCAGTCACCGCATCCTGCAGCCTGCGGCGCGCGCGCGAGTGCATGTGAACATCACCGCATGCGACCAGACGTAAGTCCAATTGGCGGCCGATGCCTTGCAGGGTCGCGAGGCGCTCGCGGTCACTGCCTTCGCAAAGCAACTCGACGGCGATGCGCACTCGCGGGAAGCGTGCGGCCAGCCAGCTCGCCTCCTCACTGCCGGGCAGCGGGCCCGGCAGCCATAAAATAAAACACTGCTCGAGACCGAGCGCCTCCAGGTCCGCGCGCGTGAGCAAGTAAGCCCCCTTGTCCGCCGAGCGCCGCCCGCGCGTGATGAGCCGACATAATCTGCCGTAGCCGCGCCGGTCGATGGCGAGCGCGACGAACCGCAGCCCGCATTCGAGCCGGAATTCCGAGCCGATGATGAGCTTCAGCGGCTTGCCCTTCGCCGTCATGTGGGCGCGTACGACCCCAGCGACGGAGCATTCGTCGGTAATGGCGAGCGCTGTATAACCGAGCATGCCCGCTTGCTCGATGAGTTCCTGCGGATGCGAAGCCCCCCGAAGGAAAGTAAAATTCGTGATGCAGTGCAGCTCCGAATACCGAAGCGGCTGGCCCATGGGTCCGCCGGGCTCTGGCATGGGGTCGCGGCTCATGGTGATACATGTCCCGACAGGTCTGTTTCTCGCGCGCGAAGTGCCTTCCAACACTCCCGGCAGTGCGCTCCGTCGCACCTACGCCGGCGCAATGAGGAAACCCACGGGCAACGCCGCGACCCCATGCTCGAGCCGTCCTGTGATGTCATGGCGGGGCTCATCCGAACACTCCGTGGAGGAACCACTTATGGGGCGAAGCTCGCTCGCGGAAAATCCATAGCCGTACGCCCTGAAGATCCACGGCTGTGTAGTAATCGCGCGCTATGTCGCCGCCATCCCACCAACCGGTCTCGATGCGCTCCGGCTCACTCAGAAGGCGCAACGGACCACGGCGGCGCGGCAGGCCATCGCGTTCGGAAAGCTGTTTGGGCTGGGGCAACAGCCATAGAGGGCGAGACCCGGCATACGGGGGCCGGGCGCTCTCCAATGAGCGCATCCCCGCTGGGGATTCCCTCGCTGACCCCCACTGGGGGTTCCCTCGCTCGCCGCTCGGTCGCCGCTCGGTCATCGCACGCGCCCCGGTCACGGCCGCGGGCTCTCTCACACTCCACGCATTCTCCGGTCGATGTCCTGGCAGCATCTGCAGGCCGTAGACTGCTTCAGGTCCAAGCCGTGCGCGCAATCGCTCGATGAGCTCCACGGCCTCGGCGCCGGCGGCGCTGCCACCATGCTCACCGGGCTGCCAGACAGAGTTGGATGAAAGCACGCGTACCACCAGAGAGCTCGAGCGTAACTCGCAGGCACGCACAGGCTCCGGCAGGGTGAGTGCGCTAAGACGCTCCTCGAGAAGCTCGGTGAGTCGACGGACATCCGCCAGCGGCTCTGCGAATCCGAGTACACAACTCGTCGGTTGCGCATGCCGGTGCCGCAGCAAACACTCGAGCTTCATGACACCGCACTGGCGCGCCTCCAGAAATTTCCCCAGCTGCGCCAACAACGGCGCCAACGCTGCGAGAATGGCATCATGACTTTCGAGCTCGTAATTCAGCTCGCGGCGGCGGCGGAACCGCTCGCGAGCTCGAAAGCGATCGCGCGGATCGGGGCTTCGGCCCGTGAGCTGATCGAGTGCCGCCAGCGAGTCGGTGCCGAAGCGCCGCGCGAAGCCGGCGCGAGGCAGACGCAATGCCTGTCCGATGGTTCGAACACCCATGCGTGCGAGCCGCTCCAACGTCTCTTCGGACCAGCGAAGCGCCGCGAGAGGCAATGGCATCAACTGCCCGACCAGACGCGTCGGTTCGGTAACGACGAACGGCTTACCTACACGCGCGGCCACCAGTGCGGCGAGTGGCGTAGGCGCGAGAGCCACCATGGACTTCAGTCCCAGGGAAGCGCATTCGCTCGCCAGAGCGCGGCTAAGACCCTCCACGCCGTTGAAAAGATGCAGGCTACCGGCAACCTCCAGGACCAGGCCGTCCGGCGGTACGAGGCTTACGCGAGGCGTAAAGCGTTGCGCGCATAGGGCCAGTTGCTCCAGTTTTAGGGCTTCGCCCACCAGGTGTACCCCCACCCAGAGCTCGGTGGAAGTGACCGGGGTGACACCGGGGAAGCGTGTCGGCGCCAGGGACTTTAGCGGGGGCGATCGGGTCGGACGCTGGGGGCTCGCGGGGCTTGGCGCGGTGGCCAACTTATCGCCCTCGACTTTCAGATCGCTTTCTCGCTGAATGACACGCCTAGACATGCATTCAACTCCTGATCGTCCATTCCACCTCGATCGAACCGCGCGCACCGCCACGACTCTTCAAGAGCGTGATCCGAGCGCCCCCGGCTTTAGGCTCGATGGCGACTCGCAGAACCGCAGGCGAGGACTCTCGGGCCGCACGGCGCGGACGAAACAAAACACCGAGCGTGCGCCCCCTCTCGGCCGCCAACTGCAAGCGCCGAATCTCGGGCACGCCCGGACCGTGCGCCGCCCATGCCAACGCAACATCGCTCGCACCGGAACCGAGTGTTTGTTCGAAAGCCCAGAGTGGCTCGGGGGCACGAACCACGAGCATCTTCTCGAGCTTCATGCCATGCGCGGCGAGTGCCGGCGCGTAAGGCTCCAGGGGCGGTGCGATCCAAACGCACCAACGGGCCGCGGAGCGTTGCGCCAGAACGGCAAGCAGCGGGCACAGCAGATACAACTCCCCGACCCCGAAGCGGGAAGCCAGGATCTCGATCAGACCGGTGCGAGGCCAGCCTCCGCCGGGCAGACAGGCATCGAGCGCGGCATAACCGGTGGGCAGCGTCTCCACCCGGGCGGCACTGCGACCGCGCCAGATGGCCGGGTGCTCGAGCAACCGGGCCAATTCGATGGCCGAGCGGTCAGCGAGGGAATCCCCAGCGGGGAGATCAGCGGGGCTAGACATGGGTGGTAGCTCATGAGCACCATGCATTGACATCCTCCCCCGCTGTAGGCGAAGGATTCCTACCGTGGCTGAAATGATGCTGCCCATTTCAACTCACCTCGGCGGGTTCCTGCTTCTTAGCGATTGCCTTGGGGCGCTTTACGGTGTCTCCGACCCATGCGCCTCCGGTCTCACGTTCGCTCCACAGGCTTTACATCCGGCATGCCCTGCCGTAATTCGACTTACATAAACCCTTGCGCTCTGCCCCTGCGCAACACGCCAACCACGATGCCCTCGATGATCATCGGCTCCTCCTTGAGATCGACCTTGATGGGCTCGAAGTCGGTGTTCTCCGGCATCAGCCAGACAACGGTGCCTTCCTGGCGATAACGCTTCACGGTGACCTCGTTCTCCAGCCGTGCGACCACGATCTGCCGGCTGCGCACCTCGGAAGTGCGATGGACCGCCACCAGATCGCCGTCGAGAATGCCGGCGTCCTTCATACTCATGCCGGTCACCTTCAACAGGTAATGTGGCCGCGGCTGAAACAATCCGGGATCGATCTGCAAGCGGCCTTCGAAATTTTCTTCGGCAAAAATGGGCTTGCCGGCGGCGACGCGGCCGATGAGGGGCAGGCCCATCTGCTCGCGCATGGTGTCCTTGAGCTGAATGCCGCGCGAAGTGCCGGGGACTAGTGAGATGACCCCCTTGCGGGCCAGGGCACGCAGGTGCTCCTCGGCGGCATTGGCGGACCGGAATCCGAGCTCCCGGGCGATCTCAGCGCGGGTCGGCGGCATGCCTGTATCCGAGATAAATCGTTGGATGAGCCGCAGAATTTGCGTTTGGCGAGGGGTGAGATCGGACATTTCGGACCTACCTGTTCATCCGTACAGTTACTGTGATTATATCCAGATTAGAGCGCAAGGCAAGAGGGACTTAAGCCCCCTGAGTGCGCTCTTCGTGCGCCGCACGGGCTTTCGTGGAGAATCCGCGCGGCAAAAAAAACGGGAAAAACTCTCACACATCGACGCGAGCGACGCCGCTGTGTAAGTAATGCTTCATTTGCAGGCTCTGTTGAGCACGACCTACATCGTTGCGTGCACAAACTGCACTCCATCGTCCCGCTGGGGATTCCCTCGCTTGCCGCTCGGTTGGACGTCGAGCATGCACCGCATCAGCGCAGTGCTGACGGGACGCCCTCCTCCATCATCATGATTCAGACAACGTTCAGACAGATGACGTACCATACGCGCCGCGAAAGGTCTCAATCGGTGTGTTCCTGCATGCTTCATTGCCGTGCTTTTAGACTTACGAGCAGCCCTTATAGGCCAATGGCGCGTGTATACAATCCTGTCGCGACCTCAAGACGGACCAATTTGTCTACAGTTGCATTCCAGCGCCAAATTTGCTGCAGTTACGGGCTGCGAACGATGGCGTGAAACTTGCTTGCCCGTTTTGCATTTTCGTTCCAGGACCTCCCGAATCAACAACCCAGAAGGGGACGTTTATGAAGTACTCGATCGTTTTGAAGGTGGCTGCAGTGGCAGTCGTGGCTGGGCTTGCAGGCTGTCAGGATCTCAAGCCCCTCCAGAGCGATGTGGACAACCTGAAGCAGCAGGTCTCGAAGCTGCAGTCAGACGTTGCCTCCGCGAAGAGCTCCGCTGACCAGGCCAACAGCACCGCCCAGTCGGCCAGCCAGGCTGCCAGCGGCGCGCAGAGCACTGCCAACCAGGCGCTGGCCGCCGCTCAGGCTGCCCAGTCCGCCGTGGATGCGACGAACGAGAAGATCGACCGCATGTTCAAGCGCTCGATCTCCAAGTAAGCGCGCAGACGATCCAAAAAATACGCCGCGCGTGAGCGCGGCGTTTTTTTGTCTAAAAATTTCGTAACAAACACCGCATATCGCGGTGCGCGCTTGGGGTCAGTAGCGCACCAAAGCCGAACCCCACGTAAACCCGCCGCCGAACGCCTCCAGCAACAACAGATCGCCCCTCTTGATCCGCCCGTCGCGGATGGCGACATCGAGCGCAAGGGGGACGGAGGCCGCGGAGGTGTTGCCGTGCTCATGCACGGTGATGACGACTCTCTCCAGGGGAAGCTCCAGCTTCTTCGCCATCGCTTGGATGATCCGGATGTTCGCCTGGTGCGGTACCAGCCAGTTGATGTGCTCGCGACCGAGCCGGTTGGCGGCGAGCGTCTCATCCACCGCCTTGCCCAAGGTGGTCACCGCAACCTTGAACACCTCGCTGCCGACCATGGAGATGGACATCAACGGCCTTGTTTCGCCGAAACCTTTTGATACACCGGCGCCGCAATAAAGCATGTCCTTGTAGTAGCCGTCCGAATGCAGATGAGTTGAGAGAATGCCCGCCTGCTGCGAAGGCTCCAGCACCACCGCACCCGCACCGTCGGCGAACAGAATAGCGGTCGAACGGTCTGTCCAGTCGGTGATGCGCGAGAGTGTTTCGGCACCGACCACCAGTGCGCGTTTCGAGTCGCCGCAGCGCACATACTTGTCAGCTATCGACAGCGCATACATGAAACCCGCGCACGCCGTTTCCAAGCTGAATGCCGGGACGCCGCGACACCCGAGCCTTTGCTGCAGCAGTGTGCCGCAGTTGGGGAAAACCAAGTCCGGCGTGGTGGTACCAAAGGCAATGAAGTCGATGTCCTCGGGCTTCAGGCCCGCGGCCTCGATCGCGCGGCGCGCGGCGTGCTCGGCAAGATCAACCGTGGTCTCACCGTCCGCGGCGATATGACGGCGCTCTATACCCGTTCGCGTGCGAATCCACTCATCGGTGGTATCGACCATCTTCTCGAGATCGAAGTTCGTCAGAACTCTCTCGGGCAGGTGCGAGCCGGTGCCCGTAATACGCGAATGAATCAAGTTAGCGATCCTTACCTGCGTGCTGAAGCGCCTGTGCGATGTGTGCCGTGAGGCCACGGCGAGCCGCGAGGGTAGCGGTTGCGATAGCCCTCGAGAAGGCCACGCCATTAGCCCGACCGTGGCTTTTTACCACGATCCCTCCAAGGCCGACCATGCATGCGCCGTTGTAACGGCTAGGATCGACTCCGGCGGCAACCCGCCGCAACACCGGACGGGCGACGAGTCCCGCGAGCCGATCGAGCCAGGACGCGTTGAATTCGCGCCGCATACGGTCGGCGATCAGGCCAGCGGCACCCTCCATGGTCTTCAAGGCGACGTTACCGGTGAATCCGTCAGTCACCACCACGTCAACGTCTCCGGAAAAGATGTCGTCACCCTCGACGAAGCCTACGTAGTTCAGTCCGCTCTTCGCCAGGAGTGCGTGCGCCTCCTGCACGACCTCGTGCCCTTTGATGTCCTCTTCACCGATGTTGAGAAGGCCGATGCGAGGCGCCTCGCGACCGTGAATGTCGCGCGAAATGATGGCCCCCATGGCGGCGAACTGGCACAACTGCTCCGGCGTCGCCTTGGTGTTCGCGCCGAGATCGAGCATATGGGTGTGCCCGTGAGCGGCCGGGATGGCCGAGATGATGGCGGCGCGCTCAACACCGGGGATCGTCTTCAGCACGAAGTGCGCCATGGCAGTCAACGCACCGGTGTTGCCCGCGCTCACGCAAGCGGAGGCTCGGCCCTCCTTGACGAGGTCGATGGCGACACGCATGGAGGAATGCTTCTTACGGCGGATGGCCTCACGCGGCGAGTCGCCCATGGCAACAACTTCCGTGGAGGGCACAACCTCGGCCCGAGCCCGGATAGCTTCGGGCAAAGCGTGTAGCTCACTTTCCACTAGAGCCGCATCGCCAACCAACAGAGCACGCAAGCTCGCGTCGTCGCGCAGTGCGCGCAAAGCGCCCGCGACGTACTCACGCGGCTGTTGGTCGCCGCTCATCACATCGATGGCGATCGGCAGCACGCTGTCCGTGTCGGCGTCAGGGGCTATAGGGGTGAGGCGCTATGGAGACTATCGGCAAATCGAAGGCTCCACTTGGCCGACAGCTCATTCCGTCTCTTCGGTCTCGACCGGCTTCTCGATGACGCGCTTGCCGCGATAGAAGCCATCGGGCGTGATGCGATGACGCAGGTGAGTCTCACCCGACTGCGGATCGACAGACAGGGCAGGTGTCTCGAGGCCATCGTGCGAACGGTGCATACCGCGCGCCGAGGGCGTCTTGCGGCTTTTTTGAACGGGCATCTGCTGACTCCTAAAAAATACGCTGGCCTAAAAATGCGCTATCGCGCTACTTTCACTTACGTTTCAGCAACTCGGCGAGTTGCGCAAAGGGTCTCTGTGTCTCTTCTTCCCGCCCATCCGGCACGCGCGGTGATGGATCCGCCACCACACAGCTACCGTCCTCGCCGTCCTCATGCAGCGGCACGATCGGCAGTGTCAACAGCAACTCCTCTTCGACGAGCTCGCCTACGCTGATGCGACCGTCAGGAGCGAGCACCGGCTCGAGCTCATCTGGCACGCGACTCACGTCGGCCTCAGTCGGGACGAGCCCAACCTCGGTCGCCGCCTCCACACCAACATCCATCGCTTCCAAACAACGCTGGCAGACGAGGCGTGCGGTGCCACTCACCGTCAACTCCGCAACGGCGACACCCGCCGCGCGTCGAAAGCGCACACGTCCATGCACCTCTCCCGCCACATTGGCGAGTTGCGCGCGCAGACGGGGAAGCTCGGCGAGCGGAACGGCAAAATCGACGTCAGCTTCGGCTTCGGACAGCCGATCGACATCGAGCGGCTTCGACCAGGGAGACGACATGGGGCGCGTATAATAGGTATCGAGGGTGCCCAAGTCAAAATCCTTTTGATGCCTAAGCCCTTGTTTCACTGAGCCTTTGACATGAACCCGCTCATTCTCGCCTCCACTTCGCCGTACCGCCGCATGCTGCTGGAGCGCCTGGGACTGCCATTCGAGACAGTGCGACCCCAGGTGGGGGAAGAGCACGTGGCGGCGGAGAGCCCCTCCGATCGGGCGATGCGCCTGGCAATGGCCAAGGCTGAGGAGGTCGCCGCGCGCCATCCCACAGCGGTGGTTATTGGGAGCGACCAGGTCGCGGCAGCGGGACACAAGGTGCTCGACAAGCCTGGTGATGCGGCGACCTGCCGCGCGCAGCTGACGACCCTCAGCGGCTCGGACGCGCGGTTCTACACGGGCTGCGCCGTAATTGGGCCCGCGGGCAGTGTCCGGCTGGTACATCTCGATACAACCACTGTGTATTTCCGCTCGCTATCGACGAAGGAAATCGAGCGTTATGTCGAGCGCGAGAAGCCGTTCGATTGCGCTGGCGGATTCAAGGCGGAAGCGCTGGGAATCACCCTGTTCGAGAGCGTCGAGAACAAGGACCCGACCGCATTGATCGGACTGCCCCTCGTCTGGCTCGCCAGCGCGTTACGGCGGGCGGGATACGCACTACCTTGAAGGAGACCGTTATTGTGAGCACGGAGCAACGCTTTCTCTCTCCAGGCGACCAGACCTGGATGACGCTCGACTTTCTGCCCGGCGTGCAGCTTCTACCGCTCGCGCAACCTGTCCCGGAAGGGTCGATTCACCGCGCACGATTGGCGGCGGGGACAATCATTCCGGTCCACACCCACCCTGCCGATGAGTTTGTGCTCGTGCTCTCGGGCACCGTCGAGACTGGCGGTCGAGTCTGCGAGGCCGGCACATTCTGGACTACGCCAGCCGGCACCAAGCAGGGGCCGCACATCGCCCACACCGCAGCCGAGCTGCTTACCGTGCGACTGGGTGCGATGGGGCCCTTTGGCGAAAATGTATGATGCTATCCGCGACGCGCGGCGCCGAAAGCCGCGCGCTTTGCCTTAGGCAAGTCCGCTAGTTTATCCACCACAGCCGCCAGCTCCGGCGGCAGCGGCGTGTTGACACTGAACTGGCCCCCGCCATTGGGCCAGTCAAAGCTGACACTGTGGGCGTGCAGGAACATCCGGTTCAGACCCAGTGAGCGCATTTCCTCGTTAAACGCCTGGTCCCCGTATTTCTCATCCCCCGCCACGGGATGCCCGGCGTGCTGAGCATGAACGCGGATCTGATGAGTGCGCCCGGTCAGGAGATGCACCTCCATCAGGGTCGCGCGCCTGCCGAAGAACTGCGTAGGACGGAATTCGCTCAGAGACGGCTTGCCCGAGGCGTCGACCTTTACCGTCCGCTCCCCCCCAACGCGGGTGTCCGTCCGCAGGGGCGCGTCAATGCGTTTCTTACCTAGATCCCAAGGCCCCTTCAGGAGGGCGAGGTAACGCTTTTCGAACGTCGTTTCCTCCTCGCGAAGCAGAGCGTGCACCGTGCGAAGAGCCGCGGCGCTACGCGCCACAATGAGGCATCCACTGGTGTCCCTGTCGAGCCGGTGCGCCAGCTCCAGGTGCTCATCGGGCCGCAGTGCCCTCAAGGCCTCGATGACGCCGAAGCTGACCCCGCTGCCCCCGTGAACGGCGATGCCCGAAGGCTTATTGATGACAATCAGCCTCGCATCCTCGTGCACGATAGCTTTGCGCAGGGTCTCTTGCAGATCCGCCGACGGCCGCCCCACTTCCTCGGGAGGCCGAACCCGCACCGGGGGGATCCGGATCTTGTCGTGGGCAGCCAAGCGTGTGTCGGGGCCCGCGCGGTGGCCATTTACCCGGACCTCACCTTTGCGAATAACCCGGTAAACCTTGCTGCGCGGAATGTCACCCAGACGCTTGTGCACAAAGTTGTCCAGACGCTGTCCCGCCTCGTCTTCGCTGACCTCAAAGTGCCTCACGCCCGTACTTAGAGAGGGGCTTTGTTGCTCGGACACATCAACCTCGGTGTAAGGCATTGTTTCTACAATAGTCTTGCGAGTATACTCCCACCTGCCATCCTTGCCGACGCCGGCTAAGGAGGCATCAATGGTCGGCGGGCCTCGAAGCGGACAGCGCTCGGGCAGCCGCATGTTAGTTGGACCTCAATATTTTACTGAGGCCATCGTATTGGGCCGACAAGATCGCGCCAGCCTCGTTGAACTCTCGAGCTCGTGAAGCTCTCCAGAGGTCCGGGGCAGCGCCGTTCGGTTGAGTTCATTGAAGGTTTCCCGGCGCACCGCCGCAGCTTGAGGCGGGCATCGACGTGCACACAAGAGAGCCTTTGTCGACGTCAACGATCCGAAATCTTCGCTACCGCGGGGCATCATCGCCCGTGCGGCCTCCCGCCGTGTACTTGCCGGCCCCTCAATCAATAGAAGGGGCACATGAAAAGAATGCTCGTGAATGCAACTCAAGAGGAAGAGTTGCGAGTCGCGCTAGTTGATGGACAAAAACTCTTTGACCTGAGCATCGAATTACCCTCCCGCGAACAGAAGAAAGCCAACGTCTACAAAGGTCGGATCTCCCGCGTAGAGCCCTCCCTCGAGGCCTGTTTCGTCGATTACGGAGCACAACGCCACGGCTTCCTGCCGCTGAAGGAAGTCTCCCGCGAGTACTTCAAGCAGCAGCCGCAAGGCGGCCGGATGAACATCCGTGAGCTGCTCAGTGAAGGCCAGGACCTCATCGTTCAGGTGGAAAAGGAAGAGCGCGGCACCAAGGGTGCGGCGCTCACGACCTTCGTCAGCCTCGCGGGACGTTTCCTGGTTCTGATGCCGAACAATCCGCGCGCGGGTGGTGTCTCGCGGCGCATCGAAGGCGAAGAGCGCGACCAGATGCGCGAGGTCATGAACCAGCTGCAGATTCCGGACGGAATGGGCGCCATCGTGCGTACCGCGGGAGTCGGCCGCAGTGCCGAAGAGTTGCAATGGGACCTCGACAATCTCAAGACGCAATGGGAACAGATTGAGGTTGCGGCCAAAGACCGGCCCGCCCCGTTTCTGGTCTTTCGCGAAAGTGACGCCGTCACGCGCGCCATGCGTGACTACCTTTCAGATGATATCGGCGAGGTACTGGTCGACAACGATGCGGCCTTCCAGAAGGCGCAGGAGTACATGCAACGCTTCATGCCCGCTGATGCACAGCGGCGGCTGAAGATGTATGCGGACGACATTCCGCTGTTCACGCGCTTTCAGATCGAAAGCCAGATCGAATCGGCGTACGGGCATAAGGTAAGCCTCCCCTCGGGCGGCAGCATCGTCATCGACTACACCGAGGCATTGGTCTCCATCGATATCAACTCCGCCCGTGCCACGCGCGGGGGCGACATCGAGACCACGGCGACAAATACCAACCTTGAAGCCGCTGACGAGATCGCGCGCCAGTTGCGCATCCGAGACATCGGCGGCTTGATCGTGATCGATTTCATTGACATGGAATCGACCAAGAATCAGCGCGAGGTCGAGGACCGCCTGCGCGATGCCGTGAAGATGGACCGCGCACGCATCCAGATCGGACGCCTCTCGCGCTTCGGCCTTCTTGAAATGTCACGGCAGCGCTTACGGCCCTCCCTGGGTGAGTCGAGCCACATCGTGTGCCCGCGGTGTGTGGGCATCGGCAGCATCCGTAGCATCGAGTCTCTGACTCTGTCAGTGCTTCGGCTCATCGGCGAGGAGCTTCGCAAGGACCGGACAGCACGGGTGATGGTGCAGGTGCCGGTCGATGTGGCGACGTATCTCTTCAATGAGAAGCGCGAGTGGCTGCGCACGCTCGAGGACAAGAGCGACGCTGAACTCCTCATTGTGCCGAACGAACACATGCAGACGCCCGAGTACTCGATCAAGCGACTGCGTGAAGATGAGGTGGAGCTGCCTGAAAACAAACAGGTCAGCTACCTCATGCCGACCGCGCCTGAGGTCGCTGAACCGGGCACGGCGCGTGACAAGCGCCCGCCGGCAGAGACTGCGGCTGTGGCCACGCTTTTGCCCTCCACCGCAGCTCCAATGGTCGCGCCTCAGCCGGCGCCAGTAGCAGTTGCACCGCCACCGGCAGAGCCAGCTGCGAACAGCGGGTTCTGGGGACGGCTGAAACGACTGTTCTCGGACGAACCCGTTCCTGCGCCGCAGCCCGCCGCAGAACCGGAGGCCGTAAAGCCGGCTTCGAGTAGCTCCTCGTCACGTGGCGAGGGCCGACGCGATGGTCGGCGCGAGCATTCGCGCGGGCATCGGCACGCTGAAGGATCGCGTCGGGATCGCGGTGATCGAGGTGATCGTGGCGAAAGCCGCGACAACCGTGAACGAGGAGAGAGCCGCGGCGGCGGGCGCGATGGTGGCCGTGATCGCCATCGCAGTGGCGGTAGCGAACGTGGGCGCGATCAGGATCGTCGCGAGCGTTCCGCAGAGCGTTCGACAGAGCGCCGCAATGAAAATGAGACGCGCGCGGAAGGACATCGTGGTGGCGAAGGCCAAGGGCGTCGGAGCGAAGGAGGCCGCGGTGGCGAGGGCAATCGGAACGACAGTCACCGCGCGGAGAGCAACCGGGCGGAGAGCAATCGCGCGGATACCAACCGTGCCGACACCAATCGCCGTGACAGCAATCGACAAGACGCTACGGATACCCATCGTCCAGACGACAGCGGCAATCGTCTCGAGCCGAGCACGGCGGGCTCTGCGGATGCGCGGAGCGAGAGCCAGGATCGCGGCGGCGAGCGCGGGAATGGTGAGTCACGTCGGGGACGACGTGGCCGACGACGCGGACGACGCGGCGGCGGAGGCTCGAGAGATGCGGCCGCAGCTAACGGAGTTGGTGGTGAGGCAAGCGGTGGAAACCGTGAGTACGCCTCGGATCAGTCGTCCGGAGCTGAAGGTGGCGCAGACCGTGACCATCACGTAGCCAACGGTCACGACTATCATCATGAGCACGGCCATGGGGACAGCCATGAGGACGGCCCTGAGCACGGCGGCGGACACTCCCAACAGCACGGCGGTGGTGATGCGCCGGGCGGCGGCGAAAGAGAATCGCACGGGGGCACATTTGCATCGCAGCCGGCTCGAGAGTCTTCGGGCGGTGAATCACATGCCAGTGAGTCACGCGAGCGCTATGAGCCACGCGAGCCCCGGCAGCAGCCGCGGGAAGCGACACGCAGCGATTACGAGCCGTCGCGGGAACCGCGAGAGCAAGAGCAACACGGTGCATCCGCGCCCCGTGAACCCTCTCAGCCACGTGAACCGTCACAACCGCGAGAGTCAACCCAGCGCGAGTCATCGTCAGAGCACTTCGAGTCGGCGCCCTCCTCAGCGCCGGAGCCCGCGCGTCCGGCGAAGCCGTACGTCGTTTGGTCGTCGGCGCCTTCGTCGTCGGGCTCGGGCGACCACCGCGACGAGTAAGTAGTGTCATCAGGCGTGGCGCCGACCGGTGCCACGCCTGCATGAGGACAGCGGGCGCTTTCGCACCAACGTCCTTCCGCAAGAGTTAGATGTTAGGTGAACGCGGTCTTAAGGCCGCGCGGCCTGACGCAGGTGCTGCAGGAGACCCAGGGCGGCGGCCTCGACGAGATCCAAAACCTCCTCGAAACCATTCGGACCACCGTAGTACGGGTCAGGGACCTCGGTGACAGGGGCCTCGGGAGCGAACTCCAGGAATAGGCGCACTCGATCGCGGCGGTTCGCCGGCGCCCTCCTCTGCAGGACGTGTAAGTTCTCGCGGTCCATCGCGAGAATGAGGTCGAAACCCTCGAAATCCCCCGGCTCAACCACACGCGCCCGCAACGGCTCCAGATCGTAGCCGCGGCGACTCGCCGCCTGTCTCATGCGGGCGTCAGGCGGCTCACCAATGTGGTAACCCGCGGTGCCGGCGGAGTCGACTTCAACCTGCAGCTCGGGCGCCTCGCGCGCCGCCACGGCGCGAAACACCGCCTCCGCGGTCGGCGAGCGGCAGATATTCCCCAAGCAGACGAAAAGGACCTTCACAGATCCTATTTTACCGTATAGCCGCGTCCCTCAAGACACGCGCCCATGGCGCGGTTATAGGCCGAACGGGCATTCGCATTCTGATCGGCCGATACGCCACCGCCGGATTGCGTCGGGTCGAAGCCGGATTGTTGACTGGCCCACTTGTGACACTCGAACTTGTCCGTGGACTGTTGTTCGTCCGTCTGCCCGTTCTTGGGATAAATGAAGAGGTCGGCACCCGGAGCGGACGACGCTCCCGCCGGAGGCGGAGGGGGTTGCAGCTGGGCAGCGCTGTCATCGCCAGGCGGGGTCACAACCTCGTACTGACTCTGAGTTGGGGCCCATTGATAGTAGGTGTCATTCGCGTAGTAATACGGAATGCCGCCGAACCACACCGTGGTATAGAAAGCCGGGAGGACGGGCACGTACACGCCAATCGGCGGACCTACGACCACAAATCGCGGCCCACGCGGCGCATACCAGACCCCACCCGAATAGAAGTACCGCCCGCCACCAACAACGACACGCTCACGAGGAAGGTCGCGGACGACGTAGCCGCGCGAGGGGTAGTAGTGTTCGTGACCGAAGCGGGCATCCCTGTGGTCGAATCCGGGGCGCGGCCCATAGCGTGGGGGCTCCGCAGTCGCTGTTCCCACCGCAAGCGCAAAGGCAACGGCTACGGCGGCACAAGTTGCAATCGACGGTCTGACTTTCATGTTCCTACTCGACATTGGGACCTGTAGACGTTGCGTAGTGATCACTTCACGGTGTAGCCGCGACCTTCGAGGCACGCCCCGAGCGCCCGGCGGTAGTTCGTCGCGCGGCCGTCGATCGCGGCCATCTGCTGCGCCGTGCGAGCGTCGTTGATGCTCGCAGCCTGCTCCTGGGCGGCCGCTCGTTGCTGCTGCTCAGCAGCGGTTCCGACGGCTCCGCCGGCCACCGCGCCGACGAGCAATCCGGCGCCCGCATCACGCGGACCCGCAATGGCCGCGCCGAGAATCGCACCTGCGATCGCGCCGAACGCGGTACCCGACCCCGGTGCCGGCCCAGCGGCTACCACACGATAACGATCGTGCGGCGGGACATTCGGGGCGCTCGGATCGAAGCCCGTTTGCTTCACAGCCCACGCGTTACATTCGTACCGATCACGCTCCTGTTGATCTGGTGTCTGATTATTCTGCGGATACGCGTAAACGTCCGTGACCGGTTTCTCCGGCGGCGGCGGTGGCGCATACGCCCGCGGAGGCGGTGCATCCACGCAGCCCGCCAGCACGACCACGGCAGCCGCGGCGACCAGCGAAAGTCTTAGGAATGGTTTGTTTCGAATCGTCATATTCGAGCCACCTGAGGGCCTTAGCCCCACCTATGATGCTCGTGAGCGCGCAATGCGCGCCACGAGCCTGAACCTTGCGCGGAGGTGCTCGCGACGACGCCACGAGCCTTAAATCCTGCGCACTTTACCTTGTAGTAGAACGCTGTCGGCGTGGGTTCGGTTGACAGCTACGGCCACGCCCGACTTGACGTTTTGACGGCCATTTGGGGCGCAAGTTCCGGCGGCGCCGGGACCGCGCAACCTTGCAAGGATACCTCGATCGGCATTGTGAACAATTGTCAAAACGCGTCCTGTGTCCCATGTGCGATCATGGGGGCGGCGCCGCTCAATTTCGAGCGGTGATCGCCAGGACGCGCTCGAAATCCTGCGGCGTGTTCACATCCGGACCGGCCCGCTCGGCGGCATCGGCCACGCGAATATCGAGGCCATTCTCAAGCGCTCGCAGTTGCTCCAGCTTTTCGGTTTGCTCCAGCCGCGTGGGCTGCAGCGCAGCGAGGCGCAACAAAGCTCCAACACGGTACGCGTAGAGACCGACATGCCGCCGCGCGCCGGTAAATACGCGCTGGCTCGAGAGGCCCGCCGGAGCGCCATCGCGGTGCCAGGGGATCGGAGCGCGGCTGAAGTACAGGGCCCTACCCTGCGTGTCGGTCACCACCTTGACCGCATTCGGATTCAACAACTCCTCCACCGAGTCGATCGGCGTGGCGAGTGTTGCGATGTCGGCGCTCGGATGCGCCTCCAACAGCGCGGCCACCTGTTTGATCAACCCGGGCGGAATCAGGGGCTCATCGCCTTGAACGTTCACGACCACCTCATCCGCGGACCAACCGCGCTGCCGCGCAACCTCAGCGATGCGATCGGTTCCGGATGCATGGTTCGTCGCGGTCATGACAACCTCGGCATCGAACGAGTGACCGGCGCTGACGATCAGCAGATCGTCGGTCGCGATCAACACATCGCTCGCCCCTGATGCACAGGCGCGCTCGTAAACCCACTGCACCATCGGCTTGCCGTCAATGGACATGAGGGCTTTCCCAGGCAGGCGCGCTGAGGCATAACGCGCGGGAATCACAACCCGAAACACGCGGCCGATCGCCTTCAGCGTTCCAGGAGAGGATCGTCGGCAGCAAGCTGCCGCGCCTCCTCCTCCAGCATCACGGGAACGTGTTCGCGTATCGGGTAAGCCAGCCGATCCAGGCGGCAAACGAGAACGCGCGCGTCTCGTTGATACTTGAGTGTTCCCTTACACACGGGACAAGCCAATATTTCGAGCAGGCGGGCATCCATCTAAGATCCAACCTCCGTCAACTCATAGGGGACCGATCTTGCGCAGCACGTGAGCGAGCAAGTCAGCCGCCTGGGCTGCGGTGAACAGGGCCGCGGTGGGAACAAACCACAACCGCGGGTCAGAGAAAGTGACACATTTTACTGCATCCTTCTCGGTCATGAGCACTGGCAAGTCGTCCGCGAACGACAGATCTTGCGGTGTGAACGGATGATGGTCGGGAAAGGGGTGCTCAATGACCTCCAGACCCCAGGAGCGCAGGTCGCGGAAGAAACGAGCGGGGTTACCGATACCGGCGACGGCGTGAATGGGACGGTCCCGGAAGGCGCCGAGTGATACCAAGGATCCCTTACCATCTACCCTCGCGACGTCACCTGGCTGCAGAGTCATCTGCAGAGCTTTGGCTTTTACGGCGGACGGGAGCGAAGGGTGCTCCGGAGCCCCATTGATCACAAGGAGCTCGGCGGTTGTGAGGCGTGAGATCGGCTCCCGCAAAGGTCCTGCCGGGAGGACCCGTCCGTTGCCGAACCCGCGCGTGCCATCGATCACCACAATCTCGCACTGTCGCGCGAGACGCAGGTGTTGCAGCCCGTCGTCAGCGAGGATGACGTCGACATGCCGCGCAACCAGTAGGCGTGCAGCAGCGACCCGGTCACGTCCGACCACGGTGTCACAGCCGGTCCCGCGCGCGAGCAACACCGGCTCATCTCCCACCTCCTCCCAGCTGGCTGTACGGGCGTCCACGAGCCGAGGCTCTTGTTTGGGATCCGAGCCATAGCCGCGTGAGACGATGCCCACCTTCAATCCCTGTGCGGTGAGGTGGCGCGCGAGCCAGATGACCAAAGGAGTCTTGCCGGTTCCGCCAACAGTGAGATTGCCGACGACAACGACAGGTTTACCGACGCGATAGCTCGTGAGCCAGCCGTATGAATAGGCGCGGCTGCGCAAGCGGATAACGGCGTCATACAACCACGATAGTGGCTGCAGCAGAGAAGGGCCCGCCGTGTCCCGATACCAGAGCTTCGTTAGCCGCTGCTCCATGGCCGAGCGATCAGGTGCTGAATTGCAGGCTATGCAGCTGCGCGTAGATCCCGCCCTGCGTAAGCAGCTCGGCGTGCGTGCCCGTCTCCAGGATGACACCCGCATCCAGGACAATGATCCGGTCAGCTTGCTCGACCGTCGACAGCCGGTGGGCAATGATAAAGGTCGTGCGGTTGCGAACCAGTTGCGCCAGGGCGGCCTGGATGTGCCGCTCGGCCTCGGTGTCGAGCGCCGAGGTCGCCTCATCGAGGATGAGAATCGGGGCGTCTTTGAGAAGGGCCCTGGCGATGGAGATGCGCTGCCGCTGACCTCCGGAGAGCAGCACGCCGCGGTCGCCCACGACCGTGTTGAATCCGTCGCGCTGCTCCCTGATGAACTCGAGCGCGTGCGCCGCTTCGGCCGCGCGTTCCAGGGCTTCATCGGATACATCACGACCGAAGGCGATGTTGTTACGGATCGTGTCGTTGAAGAGCACGACATCCTGACTCACGACCGAAATCTGGTCGCGCAGATTGCGCAGCTCGTAGTCGCGCACGTCCCGCCCGTCGATGAGCACCGAGCCGGCAGTCACGTCGTAGAAACGAGGTAGCAGATTCACCATGGTGGACTTGCCGCTACCGGAACGGCCGACGATGGCGATGCTCTGTCCGGCGGGGACTTTGAGAGAGATGCCCTTGAGGGCCGGGACCTGGCTGCTTTGGTAGGTCAACAACACATTCGCCAATTCCACATCCCCGCGTACGCGAGCAGCGATATGGCCGCCGCCGCGTAACTCGGCAGGCTCGTCGAGAATCTCGAACATGCTCTGCGCGGCGGCGATGCCCTGCTGGAGGGCGCTGGCGACGCCGACCAGGTCCCGCAAAGGCTGTGCGATGCTCACCAGCGCCACGATGAATCCGAGCAGGTCGCCGATGGACATCTGGCCATGGACGGCGTCCGCGATCGCCTTGGTCAGGACGAAGGACATGCCTGTGACGGTCACCAGCTGCACGATCGGATTGGAGAGGCTGCGCGTCAGAATCAACTTCATGTTCGAACGCAGGTTGTGCGAGTTGACGGCGTCGAACTGGCGGTTGATGTGGTCTTCGGCGTTGTAAACCTTGATGAGCCGCGGCGCCTCGAAGCTCTCCTTGGCGACCCGCGTGACATCGCCCATGGAGTCCTGGATGCGGCGGCTGTAGCGGCGGAAGCGCCGGTTGATGTTGGACACGAGCCAGGCGACGATCGGCCCCAGGATCAGCGCCATCAGGGCGAGCTTCATGTTGAACCAGAACAGCACGCCGATTGAGGTGAGGATGGTGAGCGCGTTGCGCAAGCTCGCCACGATGGAATCGGTAGTCGCCTGGCCTACCTGCTCGGTGTTGTAGGTCAGCCGCGAGAGCAGCGTGGCGGAAGCGTTGCGATCGAAGTAGCCGATGGGAAGAGTCAGAATGCGGTGAAACACATCGCCACGCAGCTGATTGACGATCCGCCGGCCGACATAGCCCATAAAGTACGTCTGAGTGAAGTCGCCCACGCCGCGCAGCACGAATAACCCGACCAGCGCCAGAGGCAGCCAAACGATGGTGCTTGGATCACGATTGACGAAGGTGCGATCACCCAGCACCTTGGCGTAGAACGAGAACGCCGACATGGTGACCGAGAACAGCACGCCACCCAGAACGCCCACGATGAATTGGGCACGGTAGGGCCGCAGGTAGCCGAGCAGCCGCTTGTAGATGCGCCACCCGCTCTCGGCAGCCGGCGCCGTCGAAGCCCTCCCCCCTGAGTCGTTCAAGGCTTGCCCGCCGGCCCTTCCTTGATGGTGGCGATATTGAGCTCCTCGAAACCCAGGCGGCCCAGCACATCCATGGCGGTGATGACCGACTGGTGCGTGGCACGCGCATCGGCTCGAATGGTTACGCGGATGGCGCGATTCGTGCCGGCTTCCTTCAACAAAGCCGCGCGCAGGGTCTCGGGGCTGGAATTGATGAGATCTTTCTCGTTGACCCGGTAGCCGCCCTCCTGAGTCACGGTAACCACGAGGGGCTCGCCCTTCGGGGTCTGGGGCGGAACCGCTGTCGCGGTTGGAAGGTGTACGCGCAGGCGGCCCTCGTCCGTAAACCGGCTCGAGAGCATGAAGAAGACCACGAGCAGCAGGACGACGTCGATGAGGGAGACGACGTTGATCTCTGGCTCTTCATGAGTGCGTGGCTTCAGGTTCATGCTGCGTGTACAGCCGCGGCGCTACCTGGCGTGCGCTGCTCGCGCGCCTGCGCCGCCTCCAGCGCGTCAGCCATGCGCATCGCATTCTTTTCCATGCCCACGACGATGCGCTCCACCCGGCCACGAAGATACCGATAGGCGATGAGCGAGGGGATGGCCACGCAAAGGCCCGCCACGGTCGCAATCAGAGCTTCGGCGATACCACCGGAGAGCGCGCGCGGATCGCCCATGCCGCCGGCCTGGATGGCGTTGAACGAATGAATGATGCCAGTGACGGTGCCCAGTAGCCCGAGCAGCGGCGCAATGCCCGCGATCGTGCCCAGCGTGTTGAGAAAACGCTCGAGCTCATAGACCACATGGCGGCCCGTGTCTTCGAGTCGCTCCATGAGAATCTCGCGAGGCCGGTGCCGGTTCGCAAGTCCTGCCGCGAGCAGCTTACCCAGAGGTGAGTTGTGCTCGAGCGCGGTGATGACCTTTTCGTTGACCTGGTTGGCTTCGATCAGCTTCCACACCTGCTGCGGCAGCTCCGGAGGCAACACCCTCTTGTCCTGCAAGGTCCAGAGCCGCTCGAGCACAATGGCCGCGGCAGTGATCGAGCACAGAATAATCGGCCACATCAGCGGGCCGCCGGCCCGCACGATTTCCCACATCCAGTGACCCCAAACGCCGGTGATCCGGCAACAAACGACGCGGCATCATACCGGAGAGGCGTACATGCTCAAGGCGAGCGACCACTCATGTCGGGCGATAGCGACGTTTGCAGGCTCAAGGTGTATGAGCCAGCTCCCGATCACGGAGCGTCCATGCGGAAAATGAGGGGCGCTCAGCGCGGTGAGGGAAGGAACTGAGTCGCAACCTCGCGCACGATCCGTCGGCCATTGGAATAAACGTCACACTGCCGGAATGTCAGCGCGTTAAAAGAGTACTCGCGGATCCTGTGCGTATTCTTTGCAAATTGTTCTGGTACAGTCCCGTCCAGCCTCATGCCGCGCCGCCTACTGAAAAAGATCTGCCCCTCCCCGGGCACCCTGCAGAAACGCTGGTATCTGCGCCTATTCGGGGACCGAATCGCCGATCCGCGGCTTTGGACGTTGCACCGGAGAGCGGTCACCAGCGCCTTTGGCGTGGGCCTGGCCATTGCCTTCATTCCTTTGCCTGTCCACCTATTGGTCGCAGCCGTGGTGGCTGTCTCGTGGCGGATCAATCTCCCAGCGATCTACGGGACCACCCTCCTGGTGAACCCGCTGACCTGCGTTCCCGTGTATTACACCGCCTACCGGGTGGGAACGACGCTATTGGGGATCAGTCCGGAGACGTTCCGCTTCCAGGCGCGCTGGGATTGGTTCCAGACGAGCCTGCAGCCGATCTGGAAGCCGTTCCTACTGGGGTGCTTTGCGTGTGCCATCGTGACCGGGTTACTGGGGTGGCTCACCATGGAGCTGGTCTGGCGATGGCGGGTCACGGCGAAGTATCGGGCGAGGCATGAGGCCTCGGCCGCCTAGCGGACGCACCTCGTCGCGCCATTCGAGTTCCCGCTCTTAGACCGCGACTGCGGTCGACGGCATCGGTCTCTCGGTCAGCACTCCACGCTCGATCGCGTACATCCGCTCCATGCGGCTCGCAAGGCGCATATCGTGGGTAACGACGATGAGGCTCGTACCGAGCTCCCGGTTGAGCTCGAGCATCAATGCAAACACCGACTCCGCATTCGTGCCGTCGAGGTTGCCCGTCGGCTCGTCCGCGAGCACGATCTTCGGCTCCGTCACGAGCGCCCGCGCCACGGCCGCCCGCTGGCGCTCACCGCCCGAGAGTTGGTCCGGACGGTGCTCGAGTCTGCGCCCGAGGCCTACCCGATCAAGCAGACGCTGCGCCCGCACTCGAGCCTCGGAGACTTTCATGCGTCGCACGAGTAGTGGCATCGCCACGTTTTCGAGCGCGGAGAACTCAGGAAGCAAATGATGGAACTGGTAAACAAACCCCAATGCGCGGTTCCTTAGAGCCCCTCGCTCCTGCTCGCTCTGTTCGTGAATGTCCTTGCCGTCCACGAGCACGTGGCCGCTGGTGGGACGGTCCAGGCCGCCCAGGATCTGCAGCAGAGTGGTCTTACCCGAGCCCGATGCGCCGACGATGGCAATGCGCTCACCTACGGCGACCGAAATGGCTACGCCTTGCAGGACCTCCAGGGTCACCGGCCCCTGTTTGAAACTCTTGTGGACGTTGCGGGCCTCTAGGATGGGTGCGGTCATCGAAAGCTCACTCGTACGCTCACTCATGTCTCAATGCCTGCGCCGGCGCGGTCCGTGAGGCGCGCCAGGCAGGATAGATGGTCGCCAGGGTGCATAGCACGAAGGCCACGCCGCAGATCTGCAGGACGTCGCGACCTTCGACATACGTCGGCAGATCGCTGATGTAGTAAACCTTGGCATCGATGAACTGGGTGTCGAACAGCCGCTGCAGGGCTCCAACAATCGCGCCGAGATTATCCGACAGCACCTTGCCGAGCAGTGCGCCCAGGAGCGTGCCGGCAAGACCGATCAGCACACCCTGAACCGCGAAGGTGAGCAGCACATTCGGCGGCCCGGCCCCGAGGGTGCGCAGGATGGCGATGTCAGTTTGTTTCTCCTTCACGATCATCACCAGAGTGGCGACGATGTTGAAGGCGGCGACCGCGACGATCATGAAAAGGATGATAAACATGATCTTCTTCATACTCTCGATGGAGCGGAAGAAGCTCTCATGATCCATGGTCCAGTCCTTGACATAAAAGTTGCCGCCCAGAGCTCTGGCGACCTTGCGGATCGTGGTGGGCGCGAGCCACGGATCCTCGAGCGCGAGCCGCAATCCGGTCACCCGATCGTCCAGGCGAAACAGGCGAGCCGCATCGCTCATATGAACGAGCACAAGATTGCGATCGATTTGGTACATGCCCGAGTCGAGCAAACCCACAACCTGGAAGCGCCGCATCCGAGGGACCACTCCGGTCGGGGTGGCGATGCCATCGGGAGCGATGAGGACCACCGAACCGCCCACATGCGCATTCAGGTCCTTGGCGAGCGCGGTGCCCAGAATCACGTTGTAGTGGCCCGCCTTCAGATCAGAAAACGTGCCTTGCGATACCCGCTGCGCAAGCCCGTCTGTTTTTTCCTCCTGCTCCGGAATGACACCCCGTACGGTTGCGCCGTCGATGTGCGCGCCATTGGCAAGCATCGCCTGCTCTTCAATGTAAGGTGCCGTCGCCACAACTCCCGGCTGCCGTTGCACCTCGCGCTGCAGGCTTGGCCAGTTCGCCAGGTTGCCTTCGATGCCCATCATGGTTGCGTGCGAGGTGACGCTCAGAATGCGGTTGCGGATTTCCCGTTGGAATCCGTTCATTACCGAGAGGACCACGATGAGGGTTGCAACTCCCAGGGCCAGCCCCAGCACCGAGACGAGTGCGACGAACGATACGAAGCCACGCCGGTGCGTCGAGCGCAGGTAGCGGGTACCGATCAGCCATTCGTAGGGAGTACCCATAACCCTACTCGTAACGCAATGCTTCGGCGGGAGCCGTGCGCGAGGCCCGAATCGCCGGATAGAGCGTGGCGACGCCGGTCAGCACCAAGGCCGCGACCCCGATGACGACGATGTTCTCCCAGCGCACATCCGATGGGATGGCGGTGATGTAGTAGACGTCGGAGTCGAAAATCTGGAAGCCGAAAGTGTGCTCGAGAAACGGCTCGATGGTGCCAACGTTGAGCGCGATCGTAAGACCGAGCGCCATGCCGATGGCGACACCCAGCCAGCCGATGACCAGGCCCTGCGTAATGAACACCCCCATCACCTTGCGCGGGGAGGCACCGAAAGTCGCGCAAGATGGCGATGTCGGTGCGCTTGTCGGTGACCACCATGACGAGCATGGCCACGATGTTGAAAGCGGCGACCGCGACAATGAGGAAAAGAATGAGGGACATCATGGTCCGCTCGATGCGCGTGGCGCGGAAATAACTTGCGTTGTCCTGCGTCCAGTCGGTGACCTCCAGCGTATGGGGCAGCAGTCCGCGCAGTTTTGCCGCCAGTTGCGGTGCCGCGAGCACATCCTTGAACAAAACTCTCAGGCCCGCTCCGTTTTGTTGTCCGGGGGCGAGCGCCCTGACGTCATCGATGTTGAGG